>NZ_JAAAPM020000090.1 GCF_009909155.2 Flavobacterium undicola | reverse complement strand
CATCTGTAACTTTTACAGCTTCAGGAGGAACGAATTATAATTTTAGAGTTGGAGGATCAAGTGTTCAGAATAGTGCTATTGCTACTTATAGTACAACAGCTTTAACTAATGGACAAGTAGTTGATGTGATTGTGACAAATTCTTCTGGATGTATTGCGACCAGTTCAGGAATAGCCAATACAGTTAATGCTTTGCCAACCGCAGGATTAACAAGCAGTG
>NZ_JAAAPM020000009.1 GCF_009909155.2 Flavobacterium undicola | reverse complement strand
TAAGCTTTGCAAGCTTCATCATTTGGCAATTCTTTTATAAAGTTTAGTATGCTTTGTCCTTCAAATACTTCCATAACGACTGTTTTTAAAGACATAAAAATACAGAAACTAAATGACTAACTCAAAATATTTAAATTTTGGCTATCAGGAACCCGTTATATTTAATTAGGAAAAAGTGTTTTTTTAATGTGGGTTTCTTTTAAATTGGTTATTTTAGTACGCTGTTTACAGAAACTAAAATGACCAATTTTTTTATATGGATGTGCTAAATACGATTCAAAAATTAAGAGAAGAACTTAATCTTCATAATTATAATTATTATGTGTTAGATAATGCAACAATAACTGATTATGAGTTTGATACAAAACTAAAGGAACTTCAAGATTTAGAAAATGCGCATCCTGAATATTTTGATGCTCATTCTCCAACGCAAAGAGTGGGGGGGGCAATCACTAAAAATTTTCAAACGGTAGCGCATACACAACGGATGTATTCTTTGGATAATTCGTATTCTAAAGAAGATTTGCAGGATTGGGAAGTCCGAATTCAAAAAGTTTTGGGTGATGTTGATTTGGAATATACTTGCGAATTAAAATATGACGGCGCATCAATTAGTATTACTTATGAAAATGGAAAATTAGTTCGTGCAGTAACTCGCGGAGATGGTTTTCAAGGCGATGATGTGACGAATAATATTAAAACCATAAAATCCATTCCGTTGACTTTAAAAGGGGAGAATCATCCTGATAAATTCGATATCCGTGGTGAAATCATCTTGCCTTTTGCTGGTTTCGAAAAAATGAATCAGGAATTGATTGAAATTGGAGAAACGCCTTATTCTAATCCTAGAAACACGGCTTCGGGTAGTTTGAAATTGCAGGATAGTACTGAAGTGGCTAAGCGTCCTTTAGAATGTCTGTTGTATTTTGTTACTGGAGAGAAATTGCCTTTTTCTTCTCAATTTGACGGTTTGACTGCTGCTCGAAATTGGGGATTCAAAGTTCCTAACGAAGCAAAATTAGTGAATAGTTTGCAGGAGGTTTTTGAATTTATAGATTATTGGGATATACACCGACATAATTTACCTTATGAAACCGATGGAGTGGTGGTGAAGGTAAATCGAATTCAGCATCAAGAGGAGTTGGGTTATACTGCTAAATCGCCTCGTTGGGCGATAGCCTATAAATTTAAATCGGAGCAGGTTGCGACACGATTAAATTCTATTTCCTACCAAGTGGGACGAACGGGATCAATTACTCCGGTAGCTAATTTAGAACCGGTACAGTTGGCGGGGACTATTGTAAAACGTGCTTCGTTACACAATGCGGATCAAATTGAAAAATTAGATATTCGAATAGGAGATAGTGTATTTGTTGAAAAAGGAGGAGAAATTATTCCTAAGATTATTGCAGTTGATTTGACTAAGCGCCCTGATAATTCTGTACCTACCGAATATATTACACATTGTCCGGAATGTCAAACCCAATTAGTTAGGAATGAAGGCGAAGCAAATCATTATTGTCCAAATTTTTATGGTTGTCCACCGCAGATTATTGGAAGAATTCAGCATTTTATTTCGCGTAAAGCGATGGATATTGAAGGTTTAGGCGGAGAAACAGTGGCTTTGCTTTATAATAATCATTTGGTACAAAACTATGCTGATTTGTACGAATTAACGGTAGAGCAAATTTTACCTTTGGAGCGAATGGCACAAAAATCGGCGGAGAATTTGGTAAATGGAGTTAAGAAATCGACTGCTATTCCTTTTGAAAGCGTGTTGTATGCGTTGGGGATTCGTTATGTAGGAGAAACAGTTGCTAAAAAGTTGGCAAAACATTATAAAAATATTTATGCTTTAAGCAAAGCGACTTTGATGGATTTGGTTTTGGTTGATGAAATTGGAGAGCGAATTGCCCAAAGTGTTGTTGATTTTTTTGAGAATGAAGAAAATAAAACGATTATTGAGCGTTTAAAAAGCTATGGTGTTCAATTTGAAATTATTGAAAAAGTAAATCTAAATGCAACCGATAAATTATCAGGTAAAACCTTTGTTGTTTCAGGAGTTTTTGCTGAATTTTCGAGAGATGAATTAAAAAAAGCCATTGAAGATAATGGTGGAAAAGTAGGGAGTTCCATCTCTTCAAAAACCGATTATGTAGTTGCCGGAGATAATATGGGGCCTGCTAAATTAGATAAAGCCAATAAGTTAAATATTCCTATTATTTCTGAAACGGATTTTATGGGTATGTTAAATTCGAATTGATATTTGGGTTTCAGTTATAAATTCAATTTGAGTTAAAAAATAAGTGTTAAGAATTTAACAAAAAGTTTCAAATCGTCGTTATACTTTTTTAGATTTGCCACTTATAGTGTGACTTAATTAATTAATTTTGTTTACAGATAAAGATAAGTTATGTTTTTAAATTACTTAAAAGAGTTTTTGGTAAAGAAAATATTAAAAAACAGCTTACTTAATGTAAAGATTGGCTCTTTTTCCAGTGCTATAAAAACAGTAGGATTAATAGTAGATGAGGGTTATTTTAATCATACGCAATTGTTGATTAAGGAGTTAGTGATAAGTGGAATTGCAGAAGAAAATATAGAATTATTGCTTTATAAAAGTAAATTAAATGTCAATTTAGCTTCTTCTGTTACTAAATTAGAAACAAGTCATTTAAATTGGAAAGCTCAAATTAAAAACGAGGCTGTAAATGCATTTTTAGCTAAAGATTTTGATTTGTTAGTGAATTATTATGATGTTGATAAAGCTGTTTTACTTGTTGCAACTCACGAATCAAAGGCTAAATTTAAAGTTGGTTTTTCAACAATAGACAAACGATTGAATAATTTTATGATTAATGTTAATCCAGAGAATTATAAGGTCTTTGTTCAGGAATTATTTAGGTATTTAAAAATATTAAACAAAATATAATCAAAAACATGCAATCATTAATAGGAACTGGTGTTGCCCTTGTGACTCCTTTCAGAGAAGATTTTTCAATTGATACAGAAGCATTAAAAAGAATTGTAAATTTTTCTGTAGACGGAGGAATTGAATATCTAGTTATTTTAGGAACAACAGCAGAAAACGCAACGCTTACTCAAGACGAAAAAGAATTAGTAATTCAAACCGTTGTAGAGGCTAATAATGGTCGTTTGCCGTTAGTTTTAGGTGTGGGTGGAAATAACACTATGAAAGTTGTTGAGGAATTAAAAACAAGAGATTTGTCTCCTTATGTGGCAATACTTTCTGTTTCTCCTTATTATAATAAACCTTCACAAGAGGGGATTTATCAGCATTTTAAAGCTATTTCAGAGGCTTCTCCAATTCCGATAATTGTTTACAATGTTCCTGGAAGAACATCAAGTAATATGTTGCCAAAAACAGTTTTGCGTTTAGCAAATGATTTCAAAAACATTGTTGCTATTAAAGAAGCAGCTGGTGATATTGTTCAAGCAATGCAATTGTTGAAAGACAAACCAGCAGATTTTCATGTGATTTCAGGGGATGATATGACAGCCTTAGCAACTGTGCTAGCAGGAGGTTCAGGCGTGATTTCGGTTATTGGCCAAGGTTTTCCAAAAGAATTTTCGGAGATGATTCGTTTGGGTTTGAATCGTAAAGTAGATGAAGCATTCAAATCGCAATATTTATTGTTTGATTGTATCGATATGATTTTTGAACAAGGGAATCCTGCCGGAATCAAGCAAGTTTTTCAAGCTTTAGGAATAGCAGAAAATACAGTTCGACTTCCATTAGTAAGTGTGGATGAATCCTTACAAGAAAGAATAGCTGAATTTGTAAAAAGAATAGATAAATAAGTAGTTTTCACCTGTTTTATTTAAGCTAAGAAATATTTTGTAGTCGCTAAATTAATAACTAAATTTGCAACCGAAACTTCGGTATGATTTTTTATAGACTGAAACAGTCTGTATTTTAAAGATAAAAATAAAAAAATGAAGAAAATTGTATCCTTATTGCTTCTTGTAGTTCTTTTTAGTTCATGTAATGAATATCAAAAAGCCTTGAAAAGCGAAGATGTTTCGAAAAAATTTGCAATGGCTGATACGTTATATGCACAAGCTAAATACACTAAAGCACTGCGTCTTTTTGAGCAAATTGCTCCAGAATACAGAGGGAAGCCTCAGGCAGAAAAACTGTTTTATATGTATGCACAGGCTTATTATAAAACGAAACAATACCATTTGGCAGCATATCAATTTGAAAGTTTTGTTTCAGGATATCCAAAAAGTGTAAAGGCAGAAGAAGGAGCCTTTTTAGGAGCTAAAAGTTATGCTATTTTGTCGCCAACATATAGTTTAGATCAGGCAGATACTTTTAAAGCAATTGAAAAAATGCAGTCTTTTATAGACAGATACCCAAATTCACAGTATTTGACAGAAGCAAATGGATTGACTAAGTTGTTATCTGAAAAAATAGAACAAAAAGTGTACGAAAACGCTAAAGCTTACAATACTATTTCTGATTTCAAATCAGCATTAGTTGCTTTTGATAATTTTGTTGCTGATTATCCGGGAACTAAATTTAAAGAAGATGCTTTGTATTATAAATTTGATTCAGCTTATCAATTAGGGATCAATAGTGTACCTGCAAAAATGCAAGAAAGATTGAATGTAGCTAAAGTATCGTATCAAAACTTGTTTAAGTTTAAAGCAGATACAAAATATAAAGAAAAAGCAGACGAGATGTATGCTCGTGTTGAACAAGAATTACAAAAATATACTAAATAAACTAAAGTCATGGATTTAAAAAAGACGAATGCTCCAGTAAATACAATAACGTACAACAAAACGCTTATTGAACAACCTACTGGAAATGTGTATGAAGCGATTACCATTATGGCTAAAAGAGCAAACCAAATTAATTCTGAAATCAAAAAAGAATTAACAGAGAAATTGGAAGAGTTTGCTACATATAATGACAGTCTTGAAGAAGTTTTTGAAAACAAAGAGCAAATCGAGGTTTCTAAATTCTATGAAAAATTACCAAAACCACACGCTTTAGCTGTTCAAGAATGGTTAGATGGTAAAATTTATCACAGAGAATCAAATAAATAAAATACTATGTCAGTTTTAAGCGGTAAAAAGATTTTGCTAGGAGTTTCTGGCGGAATTGCCGCCTATAAAACAGCGTCTTTAGTACGACTTTTTATAAAAGCAGGTGCACATGTCCAAGTGATAATGACACCTGCTTCTAAGGATTTTGTAACCCCACTTACTTTATCCACCTTATCTAAAAATCCGGTTTATTCCACATTCTTTAATCAAGACGAAGAAGATGAAAAATGGAATAATCATGTAGAATTAGGTCTTTGGGCTGATTTGATGATTGTTGCGCCTGCAACTGCAAATACCTTGTCTAAGATGGCAAATGGCAGTTGTGATAATCTGCTTATTGCAACCTATCTATCTGCAAAATGTCCAGTTTATTTTGCGCCTGCAATGGATTTAGATATGTACAAGCATCCTTCTACAATAGCTAGTTTTAAAGCCTTAGAACAATTTGGTAATACCATAATTCCTGCCGAAAGTGGAGAATTAGCCAGTGGTTTATCAGGCGAAGGCAGAATGGCTGAACCCGAAAATATTATTGCTTTCCTCGAAGCCGATTTAGAAAGTAAATTGCCTTTAAAAGGAAAAAAAATCTTAATCACAGCTGGTCCTACCTACGAAGCTATCGATCCGGTGCGTTTTGTTGGTAATCATTCTTCTGGAAAAATGGGATTTGATATTGCAAAAAGTGCGGCTAATCTAGGTGCTTCAGTTATTTTAGTAACTGGCCCTACGCATTGTGTGGCGAATCATTCTTTGATAAAAGTAATCAAAGTAGTTTCGGCACAAGAAATGTATGATGTTTGCCATCAATATTATGCTGATGTTGATGTAGCAATTGCCGCCGCAGCGGTAGCTGATTACAGACCAAAAATAGTTGCTGACCAAAAGATTAAAAAAGCCGCTGATAATTTTGTTATCGAACTCGAAAAAACAAAAGACATCTTGTTTTCATTGGGAGAAAATAAAAAAGAGCAATTTTTAATCGGTTTTGCTTTAGAAACTGAAAATGAAATTGAGAATGCTAAGGCTAAAATTCAGAAAAAAAACTTAGATTTGATTGTTTTAAATTCTTTACAAGATGAAGGGGCTGGTTTCCAAAAATCAACCAATAAAATCACTTTTATCGATAAGAATTTTAAGATCGAACCGATGGAATTAAAATCCAAAGAAGCGGTTGCTGATGATATTTTAAATAAAGTAATAGCTCATTTTTATGAATAAGATAATTGTCTTTTTTTTAGTATTAAGCTTTGGTTTTGTTCAGGGGCAACAGTTGAATTGCACTGTGACTGTTAATGCTCAAAAAATGGGTAATCCTAATCAACAGCTTTATAAAACATTGGAAACTTCTTTGAATGAGTTTGTCAATAAAACCGATTGGACTACACAAAATTACAAACAGCAGGAAAAGATTAATTGTTCGATGTATATTACGTTGTTATCGAATAGTTCTGATCAATTTACAGCAACAATTCAGGTACAATCTTCTCGTCCTGTTTATGATTCTTCTTATGAAACACCAGTATTGAATCTTAATGATAAAGATTTTAGTTTTACTTATACTGAGTTTGAAAATTTAGTGTTTAATGCTAATTCATTTCAATCCAATCTTGTTTCGGTTATTTCTTTTTATAGTAATGTAATTATAGGAATGGACAAAGATACATTTGAGTTGAAATTAGGAGATTCGAGTTATCAAACCGCACAAACTATAGCAACGGTTGCGCAACAAAGCGGTTATAAAGGTTGGAGTCAGATTGATGGAAACCAAAATCGTTATTTTTTAATTAATGATTTGTTGTCACCCACTTATAGCGAAATAAGAAAAACACTATTCGATTACCATCAAGCTTTGGATTTAATGACAGCCGATTCTAAATCGGCAAAAGAGAAAGTGAAAAATTCGCTGATAGCCTTAAACAAATTGAATAATTCAAAACCAAATGCTTTTTTAACTCGTGGTTTTTTTGATGCAAAATCAGACGAAATTGTTTCTATCTTTTCAGGAGGACCAAGTTTGAATATTACCGATTTAGTCGATAATTTAAATAGAATTTCGCCTATGAATTCCAGTAAATGGGCAGCTTTTAAATATTAGTTATTATTACCTTTTTTAAAATTATTCCATACAACTCATAATAAATACAATTAATGATTACTGCACTATCAATAAAAAACTATGCTTTAATTGAGAAATTAACTATTGATTTTTCTAAAGGATTTTCGATTATTACAGGAGAAACAGGTGCGGGAAAATCCATTATTTTAGGGGCTTTAGGTCTGGTTTTAGGAAAACGTGCCGATTTGACTTCTTTAAAAAATAAGGAAGAAAAATGTATTATTGAAGCCCAATTTGATATTTCGAAATACAATTTAGCAGCTTTTTTTGAAGTCAATGATTTGGATTACGAAGATGAGACAATCATTAGAAGAGAAATTTTGCCTTCGGGGAAATCGCGTGCTTTTATTAATGATAGTCCGGTAAATCTTCAAGAACTTCAGGACTTAGGATTGTTTTTAATCGATATTCATTCGCAACAACAAACCAGAGAACTTACTGATGAGAATGTTCAGTTTGATATAATTGACGCGATTGCTGCTAATCAGGAAATTATTGCTGATTATCAATCACTTCTTAAAAGTTATAAATCAGATAAGACGCAATTGAATTCCCTTATTAAAAAACAAAACGAATCCAATAAAGAACAGGAATACCATACTTTTTTATTGAATGAATTGCTTGCAGCCCAGTTAAAAATAGGCGAACAAGAAGAACTTGAAAGTGTTTTTGAGCAACTTAATAATGTTGAAATTATTAAAGAAGCTATTGATAAATCGTTGGCTATCGCTAATGAAGAGCAATTTGGGGTTTTAAATAATCTGAAAGAAATTAAAGCGGCCATACAAAAAATAGCTTCTTTTTCTACTGAGTACAAAGAATTACTGGAAAGAATTGATAGTTTGACTATTGAATTTGATGATATTTCGGCTGAAATGAATCGTTGTTCGGAAAAAATAACTCATGATCCAGAGCAATTAGAGCAAATTAATCAAAAGTTGCAATTGATTTATAATTTGCAAAAAAAGCATCAGGTTAGCACTGTAGATGACTTATTAGCTATTCAGGCTAAATTAGAAAATGAGGTTGTTGAATTAGGAAATATAGAAGAAGAGATAGCTCTTTTGAATGTAACGATTCAAGAAAAATCAGCAAGATTAGATACTTTGGCTACCACTATTCATGATAATAGAATTCAAGCTATTCCGATTTTATCTGAAAAAATGATTGAAATTTTGGCTACTTTAGGAATGCCAAATGTTCGTTTTAATATAGAAGTTACGCAAGGCGAAAGTTATTTTCCAAATGGAAAAGATGAATTACAGTTTTTGTTTTCGGCTAATAAAGGAACTGATTTTGGATTGTTGAAAAAAGTGGCTTCAGGAGGAGAAATGTCCCGAATTATGCTGGCTGTAAAAGCTATTTTAGCGCAATATTCAAAATTACCAACCTTAATTTTTGATGAGATTGATACTGGAGTTTCCGGAGAAATTGCCATAAAAATGGGAGAAATCATGAAGGAAATGAGTAAGACAATGCAAATATTTGCCATTACCCATTTGCCTCAAATAGCCGCTAAAGGAGACGTTCATTTTAAAGTGTTTAAATCAACTATTGAAGAGGATACCCAATCGGAATTAAAATTACTTTCGGAAGAGGAACGTGTTGTTGAAATTGCACAAATGCTATCAGGAACTATTGTTTCAGATTCGGCTCTAAATCATGCAAAAGCCTTGTTGAACTAAAAAAATGCTCTATATTTGCCTTCCAAAAACGATAGCTTTTTCTTGATAAAGTCATTGTTTTATTCGCTTAAAAAAAAATAAAAATATAATATTGATACATTATGATCATAGAACCTAGAATGAGAGGATTTATTTGCTTGACATCACACCCAGATGGATGTAAGCAAAGTGTTAAAAATCAAATTGATTATGTTAAATCAAAAGGAGCAATCAACGGTGCTAAAAAAGTATTGGTAATTGGTGCTTCAACAGGTTTTGGTTTGGCTTCAAGAATTTCAAGTGCTTTTGGTTCTGATGCAGCAACTATTGGAGTGTTTTTTGAAAAACCACCAATGGCTGGAAAAACGGCTTCACCAGGTTGGTACAATTCTGCTGCTTTTGAAAAAGAAGCGCATAAAGCAGGTTTGTATGCAAAAAGTATCAATGGAGATGCTTTTTCGAATGAAGTAAAAAGAGAAACTTTAGATTTAATAAAAGCCGATTTAGGTCAGGTAGATTTAATAATCTATAGTTTGGCTTCTCCTGTTCGTACAAATCCAAATACAGGAGTGACACATCGTTCGGTTTTAAAACCTATCGGAAGTACTTTTACAAATAAAACAGTAGATTTTCATACAGGAAAAGTTTCTGAAGTTTCTATTGAGCCATGCAGTGGTGACGATATCGAAAATACAATTGCTGTAATGGGCGGTGAAGATTGGGCTATGTGGATTGATGCTTTAAAAGCTGAAAATTTATTGGCTCCTGGAGCTACAACTGTTGCTTATTCTTATATTGGGCCATCAATCACTGAAGCTGTTTATAGAAAAGGAACAATTGGTCGTGCTAAAGATCATTTAGAAGCTACAGCTTTTTCTATTTCAGATAGTTTAGCTGATATTAATGGAAAAGCGTATGTTTCGGTAAATAAAGCATTGGTTACTCAGGCTAGTTCTGCTATTCCGGTAATTCCGTTGTATATTTCTTTATTGTACAAAACAATGAAAGCAGAAGGAATTCACGAAGGTTGTATCGAACAAATTCAACGTTTGTACCAACAAAGATTGTTTACAGGAGCTGAAGTTCCAGTAGATGATAAAGGTAGAATCAGAATTGACGACTGGGAAATGCGTGAAGATATTCAGGCTAAAGTGGCTAAGTTATGGGAAGAAGCTGTTACAGAGAATCTTGCTGAAATAGGTGATTTAGAAGGATATAGAAAAGATTTTCATAATTTATTTGGTTTCGATTTAGCTGGAGTAGATTATAAAGCTGAGGCTGACGAAATGGTTCAGGTTGAAAGTATTTCTTAATTTATTTTCGAAAAAAAATAAAATTTAATTTATTGTAATGCGCCTTAATTTTAAATGTATAAAAGCATTTAAAATTAAGGCGCATTATTGATTAAAGGTTATCTTTGTTAAAATATTACATTTATATTGTATAATTAATACCGCTTTTAAGAATATGTATTTTTCTTTGATTATTCCCGTGTATAATCGTCCGGACGAAGTCGATGAACTTTTAGAAAGTTTATCAAAATCAGATTATAAACAAGATTTTGAAATTGTAATTGTGGAAGATGGTTCTACAATTCGGTGTGAAGATGTTGTCAATCAGTACAAAAGCAAATTGACGATTTCTTATTATTTCAAAGAAAATTCAGGTCCTGGAGATTCTAGAAACTATGGAATGAGAAAAGCCAAAGGTGATTATTTCATCATATTTGATTCAGATTGTATTATTCCTGCCAAATATTTGACAGAGGTAGATACCGCTTTAAAAGAAAGTTATGTAGACTGTTTTGGTGGTCCTGACAGGGCGTTAGATAGTTTTTCGGATATTCAAAAAGCAATTAATTTTGCTATGACTTCTTTCTTGACTACAGGAGGGATTAGAGGAGGTTCGGAAAAAATAGGGAAATTCCAACCACGAAGCTTTAATATGGGGATTTCCCGTAAAGCATTTGAGGCTTCTAATGGTTTTGGGAATATTCATCCTGGTGAAGATCCTGATTTGTCTATTCGATTATGGAATTTAGGCTTTGAAACAAAACTTTTTTCAAAAGCTTACGTATATCATAAAAGAAGGATTGATTGGGAAAAATTTTCAATTCAGGTTAATAAATTTGGTAAAGCGCGACCAATTTTAAATAGTTGGTATCCGCAATATAGTAAACTCACGTTCTTTTTTCCATCGGTATTTATTATCGGTTTAGCACTTTCGATTGCTTTATTAATATTTACTTATGATCTTTTAGCAAAATTGTATTGTGTTTACTTTTTTGTAATATTTTTAGTGTCAAGTTTTCAAAATAAAAGTATTAAAATAGGTTATCTTTCGGTAACTGCAGTTTGGAAACAATTTTCAGGTTATGGTTTGGGATTTTTAGAATCCTATATTAAAATAATTATCTTGAAGCAAAAGCCAGAAGTAGCTTTTCCTAATTTGTTTTTTAAAGTGTAATTATGCCAAAAATTATTGGTTTAACAGGAGGGATTGGAAGTGGTAAAACTACTATTGCTAATTATTTAGCTTCGTTAGGTATTCCTGTTTATATAGCTGATGATGCGGGTAAAAAAGTAATGCAAACTAAAGAAATTCTTAAAGCGATAAAAGAACAGTTTGGTGCAGCTATTTTTGACGAAAATCAATTAAATAGAGCAAAATTGGCTGGAATTGTTTTTGATAATCCTAATCAATTAAAAGCATTAAATGCTATTGTACATCCTGCTGTTAGAAAGGATTATCAGGATTGGTTGTCTCAACATCAAAAAGATCCTATTTTAGTTTATGAATCGGCAATTTTATTTGAAAGTGGGAATTATAAAGATTTTGATTATATCTTGACAATAACAGCACCTTTAGAAACCAGAATTGAACGCGTTTTAAAAAGAGAGACAATTAGCCGCGATCAGGTATTGAATAGAATTAATTCGCAATGGACAGATGAACAACGCATTTCAAAAAGCGATTTTGTTGTTGATAATATTGATATTGTTAAAACTAAGCTTAAAATCGATAAAATTCTTAAAATTTTATCGATTAATCAATAGGAGTTCTAGATGTTAATGTTTGGTTAATACATTATCAACTATAGTGTTAAAAAGTTAATTTTGTTTTGATGAATAAATTGTTTTTTAGATTTCTTGTTTTGTTGATGAGTATGTCTCTAATAGGGATTATACTTGTTCAGGTATATTGGTTTAATACGTCATTTAAAAATAATGATGAACAATTTAAATATCATGTTACGCAGGTAATTGATAATGTTGCAGAAAAACTTGAAAAACAAGAGGCTTTTAGTTTTTATGATAAATACAATCGTTACAAAGATAGTACTGGAAAAATTCCTGAAAAGAATGATTTACTTGAATTTTATTATGTTCAAAAAAATCCAAGAACGAATAAGACAATTGTTTATTCAAACAGTGTTATAGCGGAAGATTACAATATTTCGCCTGCTTTGTTTAGTAAAAGGTTTAGTAGTGAGCGATTTAAAAATTTTAATTCTAAGAGAGTAACCGAGGTTTACAATAATAATTCCATTGATAAATCGCAACAGAGTTTAGTACCTGATTTAAAAATTGAAAAATCTGGAAGTTTAGATGTTTTAGATAATGCTCAGTTTGAAATTTTCTTTAAAGATATTGCTTCCGCAATGCCTGTTGAAGAAAGAATTTCTAAGGAAACTTTACAAAAGTTAATTAAGAAAGAATTAGAAGTATATGGTGTAAATACCAAATTTGAATTTGGAATTTTTAGCAATGGAACGGAGACAAAAATAAAATCAGACGGATTTCATTTTGATAAAGAAGCAACTTATTCCATACCAATACTTGCTGATAATGAGGGAAATGAAAAGTATAAATTGTCGCTTACTTTTCCGCATAAAAAGAAATTTCTTTTGTCAGAATTAGTAAGTATTACGGTTTTATCAATAGTATTTACGTTAATTATTTTAATAGCTTATACAAGTGCATTGAATCAATTAATTCGTCAACGTCAAATTTCAGAGATTAAGACGGATTTTATAAACAATATGACGCATGAGTTTAAAACACCTATTGCTACTATTAATTTAGCTTTAGATGCTATTAAGAATCCTAAAATTATTGAAGACAAAGAAAAGGTTTTTAAGTATTTGCAAATGATTCGAGATGAGAATAAACGAATGCACGCTCAGGTGGAGAATGTTTTGCGTATATCTAAATTAGAGAAAAAAGAACTTGATATAGAAAAAGGTTCGAGCAATGTTGAAGAAGTCATTTATGATGCTATCGAGCACGTGAATTTGATTCTGGAAGATAGAGGAGGAGAAATAAACAATCATTTTGAAGCTCTAAGAACAACCGTTTTAATTAACGAAGTGCATTTTACCAATGTGATAGTAAACATATTAGAAAATGCAATAAAATATTCGCCTGATACACCAATAATTGATATTTATACCGAGAATATTAAGGATATGATTCTGATAAAGGTTAAAGATCAAGGTTTAGGAATGAGTAAAGTGGCTCAAAAAAGAGTTTTTGAGAAATTTTACAGAGAGCATACCGGAGATTTGCATAATGTAAAAGGGCATGGTTTAGGTTTAGCTTATGTAAAAAGAATTGTAGAAGACCATAACGGACAAGTATTTGTAGAAAGCGAAAAGGGAAAAGGAAGTACCTTCATTATAAAATTACCTCTAATAAATTAGAATATGGAAAATATAAATAAAAAAATTCTCTTAGTAGAAGACGACTTAAATTTTGGAGCTGTTCTAAAAGATTATTTAATGTTGAATGACTTTGACGTTACTTTAGCAAAGAACGGAATGGAAGGTTTTGAGAAATTTAAAAAAGATTCTTATGACCTATGTATTCTGGACGTAATGATGCCATACAAAGATGGTTATACATTAGCTAAAGAAATAAGAGAGAAAAATGCAGAAGTGCCTATTATCTTTCTTACGGCTAAATCAATGAAAGAGGATGTTTTAAAAGGATATAAAGCCGGAGCAGATGATTATTTGAACAAGCCTTTTGATTCAGAAGTTTTATTGATGAAAATCAAAGCTATCATTCAAAGAAAAGCCTCTGATGTTAAAGCGGAACAAGTTCCTTTTGAATTTATAATTGGTAAATTTCATTTGAATTCAAAATTAAGATTCTTAAGTTTTGCTGGTGAAGAACCGGTAAAATTGTCTCCTAAAGAGAATGAATTGTTGAAAATGCTAATTCTTCATGAAAATGATTTAATGCCTAGAGAGTTGGCATTAACTAAAATTTGGAGAGACGATAACTATTTTACTTCCAGAAGTATGGATGTTTATATTGCTAAATTGAGAAAATATCTTAAACTTGATGAAGATGTAGAGATATTAAATATTCACGGAGAAGGTTTCCGATTAGTAGTTAAAAATAAAGCTTAAATAAAAAAAGTCCCGATAATTCGGGACTTTTTTGTGATTATAATAATTCCATCTTGTCTAAAAACGAGATGGGATTTTTTTTTAGTACAGTTTTGGATATTTAGCCGGATTAACCTCAGAAAAAATACTATATACTTTTTCGTAAATATCTTCGATAGAAGGTTTTGAAAAATAATCACCATCCGTTCCATAAGAAGGTCGGTGTTCCTTAGCTGATAAGGTTTGTGGTTTGCTATCTAAAAATTTATAAGCGTCTTGTTGCTCAATAATTTGTTGTAAAATATAAGCAGAAGCTCCACCTGGTACATCCTCGTCGATTACTAAAAGGCGATTGGTTTTTTCGATACTTTTAGCTATATCTTGATTAATGTCAAATGGGAGGAGGGATTGAATATCAATTATTTCGCAATCAATACCAACTTCCAATAATTCTTTTGCAGCTTGTTCTACTAATCTAAGTGTAGAGCCGTAAGAAACAAGAGTGATATCAGCACCTTCTTTTATGGTTTCTACAACACCTATAGGGGTTTTAAATTCACCATAGTTCAAAGGCATTTTTTCTTTCAAACGATAGCCATTCAAACATTCGACAACTAAGGCCGGTTCATCACATTCTAACAAACTATTATAAAAACCAGCAGCTTTAGTCATGTTTCTAGGTACCAAAACATGAATTCCTCTAATAGCGTTAATAATCATTCCCATAGGAGAACCAGAATGCCAAATACCTTCCAGACGATGTCCACGTGTTCTGATGATTAATGGTGCTTTTTGCTTTCCTACTGTTCGATATTGTAATGAAGCTAAATCGTCGCTTAGAATTTGTATAGCATAAAGTAAGTAATCAAGGTATTGAATTTCGGCTATAGGGCGTAGTCCTCTTAAGGCAAGACCTATTCCTTGACCAATTATGGTTGCTTCACGAATGCCTACATCGGCAACACGGGTTTCTCCATATTTTTCCTGCATTCCTTCTAAACCTTGGTTTACATCACCAATATTTCCAGAATCTTCACCAAAAATGAGGACTTCAGGATATTTGGCAAATAAGGCATCAAAGTTATCACGGATAATCATTCTTCCGTCAGTATCTTTTCTGGCGTCTATAGGATAAGTAGGAGCGACTTCTTTAACAGAAAAGACATCGTTTTTTGATTCCGAATAAAGATTGCTGCTAAAAGTAGCTTGATTCTTTTGGGTATAATTTTGTATCCAAAGAGACAATTCAGCAGCAACAGCTTCGTTTACAACTAAGCGTAACGATTTTCTAGCTGCAACAAGGATTTCCTTTTTTAAAGGATCTTTAATTGCTTTTAGAGTATTTGAAAGTCTCAGAATTTGATCTTTATTTTTGCTTGAAGTAGCTAATTTTTGCAATAAGCTAACGAGTTCGTCTTTTTCTTTAGCAATGGGAGTTATAAACGAATTCCAAGCAGCTTTTTTACCTTCTAAAACTTCTTTTCTTATAGCATCGTCAATCTCAGCAAGTTCTTCGGAAGAAGCAATGTTTATGGCAATCATCCATAATCGCATCTGTCTAAGGCAGTCGAATTCTTTTTCCCAATTAAGACGTTCGGTACTTTTGTATCTCTCGTGAGAGCCTGAACTTGAATGTCCTTGAGGTTGTGTTAGCTCTGTTACGTGAACTAAAACAGGGATATGTTTTTCTCGAGCAATTGTCGAGGCTTTTTCATAGGTCGAAATCAAATCAGAATAATCCCAGCCTTTTACTGTTAAGATTTCAATTCCTTCATTGTTTTTATCGCGTTGAAAACCAGATAGAATTTCAGAAATATTTTCTTTAGTAGTTTGGTGTTTTGCATGTACCGAAATACCGTATTCATCATCCCAAACACTAATTAGCATTGGTACTTGTAATACTCCGGCAGCGTTTATGGTTTCAAAAAAAACACCTTCAGATGTACTGGCATTACCAATTGTTCCCCAAGCAATTTCGTCTCCATCGTTAGAGAAATTTCTTTGATTAGGGATATTATTTATTTTGCGATAAAATTTAGATGCTTGTGCTAAACCTAGTAGGCGCGGCATTTGAGCTGCTGTAGGTGATATATCTGAACTAGAGTTTTTTTGCTTTGTTAGGTTTTTCCAACTTCCATCTTCATTTAAACTATGTGTAACAAAATGTCCTCCCATTTGTCTTCCAGCTGACATGGGTTCTTGTTTGATATCAGTGTTACCGTATAATCCAGCAAAGAAATTTGCTATTGTAAATTCGCCAATAGCCATCATAAAAGTTTGATCACGGTAATAACCTGAGCGAAAATCTCCATTCTTGAAAAATTTTGCCATTGCTATTTGCGGCACTTCTTTTCCATCTCCAAAAATCCCAAATTTTGCTTTACCTGTCAATACTTCTCTGCGCCCTACAAGACTGCATTCTCGACTTGTTGCGGCTATCTTATAATCATTCAATACTTCAGTCTTGAAATCCTCAAAAGTCAATGTAGTATTGTTTTTTTCTTTTAACATAATTGAAAGATTATAATTCATGCCGCAAATTTACTTAAAAACTGGCTATTATCATAATCGAATAAAAGAAAAACCAGATATAAATTGATGTTTTTCGTCAAAAAAAAACTTGTTTTTTTGATGAAAAATAATTTTTACTGCAAATATTTGGTTATTGTGCAATTCAATATTTTAAGTTATTTGTTTAGAACCATTTTCGATTAAATAAATTGACAAGTATTTTAGGCGAAAATGCAATGATAAATCGGATTTTTTCATTGTATTTATTCTGACTTATTTCCCATCCATTAGAGGAATAAACGGGTAGATACAGCTCAAAATAATCGGTAACTAAGTTCAGGCGAATACCGCTATCGAAAACAAAATTTGGATTTTGATATCTGTTTTTTAAGACTCCCACATCGCCGTACATTTCGATCCAATTCCAAATAGTATAGCCTGTATTTATGGTGCTAATCCATTGATTTGCAAAAGGATTTTTTAATTTAGATTTAAATCCTCCTTCGGCTATAATCAATTGTTGGCTATAAAAACCAGTGCTTTCTGACCGGCCATAGTAGCCATAATCAAATAAATAATCACTAGGTCGATCCAAAGCAAAGCTGAAAAAATCAGAACTGCTGTTCTTGTACAAAAAACTCCCTGCATAAAAGCGTAAATTGATTTGACGGTTATCTTCAAAGAGTTTTCTATATTCAATTTGGCCAGCAATTTTTCCAAATTTATCAGAAAATTGAATATCACCCATCAAATTGAAATGTTTAGTAACTTCTGTTTTTGTATTGAAATATTTGGCGTTAAAAACAGAATAGTTTTCGGTTGCATTATCAGTAATTATGGCGCTTTTTTCACGATTAACTAATATTTGACGAAAAGAAATTAGTTGTTTTCTATTGTCTCTAAAATCGTCTTCTCTGATTTTTATCTGTACGTTTGGAGTTAGTTTTGTATAAGCTGCATCGGGAGCATAATGAAAATAAGATCCTGACATAGCATATTTTACATTGTATAATCTGCTATTTCTGTAATTTTGATTAATAGTGAAAGAACCAGAACCAGAAAACGTTTTAGCATTGGTTGAGTAGGCTGGGTTAATATCAAAAATGAAAGGTTTGTCTAATATTGTTTTGTTGTGAAGACGCATACCTGAAATAAATCCATCATATAAGTTGTATTCTAATGTAGGAACATATAAAATTTGATTGTAATAAGGATCTTCTAAATCCTTCATAAATACAAATTTTATAGGGCGGTTGTTAGGGAAAAATCGTTTTAATGATTTCCAGTTGTTTCTGAGATTATATTCAGGTACTTCATTTTTATAATTCAAAACAATCTTGCTGGCATTATTTCTTTCGACACTAAAAATACTATCGTTTATCGTTGGCTCCAGCCATTTTTTAAACACAATTTCTCCTTTGTTTATACCGTAAACAGGAACGGGAACATTAATTCCTGTTTTGTTTTTTAATGTAAAATAGACACTATCATTGGTTTTAGCAACATTACTAAATTTATAATCGATAAGATCTCTGGAATAGATTACCGTTTTGAAAAACCAATTGATGTCTTTCTCAGTTTGTCCTTTCAGATTGTTCTCAAAATCGATTGCTGTTGTTTGTTTGGCTCTATTGTCGCTATAAAAATCATGAATGCTTTTAGCTACGGCTTGGTTTTCAATATAATTATCCAAGAAACGTAAACTTAAACCAGCGCGGTATTTACTGGCAATTTGTTCGTTAAATTTAATTAAAGTATTTTTAGGAGCTCCCAGGGCTTGGTCTAAATTTTTGCGAGCCATTAACATATAAAAATAGCTGTATTGTTCGTTAAAATCTAAATTAGTTAAATTGAAGCTTTTTAATAATTTGAAAGAAGAAACATTACCCATCATTTTGGTGTTAGGGTAATTTTGCTCGATATATTTCATCATGGCGTATATTTGAATACCATCATGAACCCAACTTTCTTTTCGATTATCAATAAAAAGAGTATTGTTAAGATAAACGTTAAGATAGGTTTTTAAGAATTTTAACTCGTATGTAAATTCATCTGTAAAAGGTCTAATAAATGACGGCAATTGATTGAGACCATAAAAAGGATTTTTTTCGTAATCCGTTTGAGAAATCACAATTTTTTTAAAAGGATATTCACCTACTAAGTTTTTTACAAAGCGAACCACGCAGTCAATAGCTTCAGCTTGAGCCATAGGAGTTACTTTTTCTCCATCTAAATTAGTTATTACTTCGAAACTTTCGCTTTTAAAGTTTGTAAAACTAGATTTAGGTTCGATAAAAAGACTAAAATTCACTCTGTTTTTTCCGTTTAATTTATAAATAGAATAGTCGTCATTGTTGATTTCTTCGGAAGTATCTAAATCAGTATTAATTTCAAATCCATTAGCAACTTTCATTTCAATATCAATATCAGAAATGGCATTGGCTATATCATCTAAATTTTCGTTATTGTATTTTACAAATGCATGGCTTTCATAGCGGGCAGGGGTAAGGAACCAATTTTTTAGATTCATATTACCAAAGTCATCATAACCAAATTTAGTAAACTTACTACTCGGAATTTTTACAGTATAACTAAGTTGAAGATTAATTGTTTGATTTGAAGCTAGTTTTTTAGGCAGTTTCACTACAACAAGATCAGGATCTTTATCGGTTCTTTCCCATGGGATAAAAAAATATTCTTTGCTGGCAATGTTGATGTTTGACGTTTTCCCTCTTTCTTCTTCTTTTGCCAAATGAAAGCCGCGATAAAATTCGTCCGAAAACCGCACTGCTAAAGGTGTTTTGACATTTGAATAGGCGTTGTTCCAATCGTTCAGAACAATTTCCGAAATACTATCAGTAGAAGTATTAAAATAATCAATTTCTTGCTTGATGTTCAGGACATGCGTTTCGGTATCTACGTCCACAAAAAGCTGATTGCGATGTTGCGCAAAACTGCTATTTATTGAAGTAAAAACAACAACAAGCGAGAGTGAAATTTTAATAATAGTATTCAATGGTAATTTGGGGTTTAAATAGCAATTCAAGATACATTTTTTTTATTTTATGAAGGTTAATAAAATAAAAAAAAGCTGTAAAAAAACAGCTTCTTAAAAGTTGGGTTTTAAAGTGTACTTTTTATAGAAATTATCTAATACTTCGACAACTTCATCTTCGTTATCAACAATTTTGATTAAACGTAAATCATCAGGACTTACAGTTTGTTCTTGTTCTACCAAAACGGTTTTAATCCAATCAATTAATCCAGACCAATAACTACTTCCGACCAGTATAATGGGGAAACGCGCAATTTTTTTGGTTTGAATTAAAGTGATAGCTTCAAACATTTCGTCTAACGTTCCAAAACCTCCAGGCATCACCACAAAACCTTGGGAGTATTTTACAAACATTACTTTTCGAACAAAAAAGTAGTCGAAATTTAAGTTTTTATCATGGTCAATGTAAGGGTTGAAATGCTGCTCAAAAGGCAATTCGATGTTTAGACCCACAGAAATCCCTCCGCCCAAATGTGCTCCTTTATTTCCCGCTTCCATAATTCCAGGTCCGCCGCCTGTGATAACACCATAACCGGCTTTGCTGATTTTATAAGCAATTTTTTCAGCCAATTGATAGAATTTGTCTTCTGGTTTGGTACGTGCTGATCCAAAAATAGAAACACAAGGACCAATACGTCCCATGTTTTCATATCCATTAACAAACTCTGACATGATTTTAAAAATCGCCCAACTGTCATTGGTTCGAATTTCATTCCATGTTTTTTGTTTCAGTCTGTCTTGGATTATTTTTTCTTCATCATTGTCGAAATCTTCTAGTCTCATCTTCTTATACGTTTTAGTACTATTTTTTATTTGGACCTTATATTCGCTTCTAACGGTGTTAGGGTGACTTGTTACTAAAGTAAGATTTTTTGCGTACAAAACGCATAAAACAGCTGTATATTTTCCCTGAAAAATGATAAAAGTGGCTAATAAAAAGGATTTCCCAATTTATTAGCCACTGCTTTTTTAGTTTGAATTTTATTTATTTTTTATAAATATCTAATAGCCAGTTATTAAAGCTGTTTTTCCATAATGCTACTGAATGTCCTTCATTGTAAGCTAATCCAAATCCATGATCCCCTTTAGAGTAAATATGTAATTCAGATTTATCAACTTCGGCTACAACAGCCGACAAAAACGGAAGTGCTCGTTTTAAAGTCCATTTTTTATCATCTCTGGCTATAGCCATAAAAAATGGAGGTAAAGTACTTTTGTCCTTAACACTTTCTAAGTATTTTATTTTATCTCCTGCATAAATTAAGCCCACAAAAGCAGGTTTCCATCCTGATTTATCACTATTAGTTTTGAATGTCAATTGCTCAGCTATATAACCCCCAGCCGAAAAACCGAGTATTCCTACTTTGTCTTTATCAAATTTTAATTTGTCCGCCAGTCCAATCATGTTCATGATACTTGCACTAACATCACTATAAAGTGCATTGAAATAGGTTGTTTCCATTGGTATTTCAAATTTCCCATTCTTGTCTTTTGTGTTCGTTCGATACTTCACAACCATACAAGTAATTCCTTGACTGGAAAGCCATAATGCTAAATCAGTTCCTTCTTTATCGACCCAATTAGTGACAAAACCACCGCCTGGGAAAATGATTGTCGCTATGTGTTTGTTGTTTGCTTCGGCTGCAGGGAAAATCATGTATGTTGGTTCGGATATATTGCTGAAAACACGATTTTTTTGTGATAGAGAACCCGGTTTTGCAATCGAATCGACAAAGTTTTCTTTTTGCTCATGTACAATTGGATTGTCTTTTATTCCGTTTGGATATAAAGGAATTTCTTTAGGTATTTGACTTAAAACCAAAATGCTTTGTAAAAGAATGAGGAATAATAATGAGGATTTAATTTTGTTCATGGTTAAAATAATTTTTGGTTAAATGGGTTGGTTGAATGTATTGTTCTTACCGTTTGATATACATTGTATTATCAAATTTAAAATCGAATATATAAAAATATTATTTCAAAATTTTGACAAAGATTTGAGTCAGATTTTTAAACTGTTTTTATTTATATGAATCGTTCCTACGGAACTTCATATTAGATTGTGGTGTGTTTTTAAAACGGATTAAAATCCGTTCCTATAAAATGTTTCGTTCCTACGGAACTAGGCTAATTGATTTCAACATCAAAGAGCCGTAGACTCGGTTGATTTTGTAGAGATGAATTTTAGTTTTTTACAAAATGTTTCGATCTTACCGAACTAGGCTAATTGATTTTAACTTCAAAGAGCCGTAGGCTCGGTTAATTTTGTAGGGATGGATTTTAATCCATCCAAATGATACGAAATCATAATAAAGAGCTGTAGGTTCGGTTTATATCATTCAGAATATTAAACCAATTCTTTTTTCAAAAACTTAGCGGTATAACTTTTCTTGTTATTCATTATTTCTTCTGGAGTTCCTTTAGCAACAACGGTTCCACCGCCTTTTCCACCTTCGGGACCAATATCGATGATGTAATCGGCAAGTTTGATGACGTCCATATTGTGTTCGATAATCAGGATGGTATTGCCTTTATCGACCAATTTATTAATTACTTCCATAAATACGCGAATGTCCTCAAAATGCAATCCTGTGGTCGGTTCGTCGAGGATGTAAAAAGTATTTCCAGTATCTTTTTTAGATAATTCTCCCGCCAGTTTGATGCGTTGCGCCTCACCTCCGGAAAGAGTGGTACTTTGTTGTCCAAGGGTGATATAACCCAAACCAACATCTTGCAGGGTTTTTACTTTTCGATAGATTTTTGGAATATTCTCAAAAAACGGAACTGCTTCGTCAATTGTCATGTCTAACACATCCGAAATGGATTTTCCTTTGTATCGAATTTCAAGTGTTTCGCGGTTAAAACGCTTCCCCTGACAGCTTTCGCATTCGACATACACATCGGGTAAAAAGTTCATTTCTATCGTTCGAACTCCAGATCCCTGGCAGGTTTCGCAACGACCTCCTTTTACGTTAAAACTAAAACGACCAGCTTTGTAACCGCGAATCATGCTCTCGGAAGTCATCGTGAACAGATTTCTGATTTCGGTAAATACTTCGGTATAAGTAGCCGGATTCGATCGAGGCGTTCTACCAATTGGACTTTGGTCAATATCAATCACTTTATCAATATGTTCGAGTCCTTCAATTTTTTTGTATTGCTGTGGTTTTTTTACGCCGTTGAAATAATAGGCGTTTAAAATCGGGTACAGCGTTTCGTTGATTAAAGTCGATTTTCCACTTCCTGAAACTCCAGTCACACAAATCATTTTCCCAAGCGGAATTTCTATCGAAACATTCTTTAGATTGTTTCCTGTAGCGCCACTCAGTTTCAAGGATTTTCCATTACCCTCACGACGTTTTTTCGGAATTTCGAACTTCATTTTTCCATTGAGGTACTGAGCTGTAATAGTATTGGATTTCAATGTTTCAGCAGGAGTTCCTTTGCTGATAATTTCCCCTCCGTATTTCCCCGCTTTTGGGCCAATATCAATTACATAATCAGCTCGCTCAATCATGTCTTTGTCGTGTTCTACTACGATTACTGAGTTACCAATATCACGTAATTGCTCCAAAGAATGAATCAGTTTTTCGTTGTCTCTTTGATGTAAACCAATACTTGGTTCATCCAAAATATAAAGCACACCCACGAGCTGCGAACCAATTTGAGTAGCCAGTCGGATACGTTGCGCTTCACCACCAGAAAGCGATTTAGAGCTTCGGCTTAAAGCCAAATAATCCAAACCTACGTTCATCAAAAAGTTTAATCTATCCTTAATTTCTTTGATGACTTCGGTAGCAATGCGGCGTTGTTTATCAGATAAATGAATATTCAAATCTTGGAACCAAGCTGTTAAATCAGAAATATCTAAATTGCATAATTCACTAATATTTTTCTCGTTGATTTTGAAAAAAAGCGCTTCCTTCTTCAAGCGGGAACCTTCGCAAACGGGGCATCCCAGTTCATCCATGAATTCCTTTGCCCAACGTTTTATAGTGGTAGAACCGCTTTCGTCGTGTTGGTTTTTGATAAAATGCGAAATACCTTCAAAATCTATTTTATAATCTCGGGCAACGCCCAAATCTTTAGAGTTGATCGTGAATTTTTCTTTCCCGCCATTTAAAATCATTTCCATCGCTTCGGCTGGAATTTTCTCTATGGCATCGGTGATTTTAAAACCGTATTTTTCTCCAATAATCTCCAATTGTTTGAAAATCCAAGATGATTTGTATTCGCCTAATGGTGCAAAACCACCCGCTTTGATGGATAATTTAGGATTTGGAATTATTTTCTTGACATTGATTTCATTGACTGTTCCCAAGCCGTTGCAATGTTCGCAGGCACCTTTTGGCGAGTTGAACGAGAATAAATTAGGCTCCGGATTTTGGTAGGATATACCAGTACTTGGACACATTAAATTCCTACTGAAATAACGTACTTCCTTTGTATCCTGATCTAAAACCATCAATACGTTTTCGCCATGATGCATAGCAGTATTAATGCTTTCAGATAATCGTTTTTGATTGTCAGCCGTATCTTCAATCTGCATTCGGTCTACGACAATTTCGATATCATGGGTTTTATAACGGTCTAATTTCATTCCGGGCGTGATATCCAGAATGTCTCCATTGACGCGTACTTTTAGAAAACCTTGTTTGGTTATTTGTTGGAACAATTCACCATAATGTCCTTTTCTGGCTTTAATTACCGGAGCGAGGATATTGATGCGTTTATTGGCGAAATCCTGTATAATCAGGTCTTTGATTTGCTCGTCTGAATAAGAAACCATTTTTTCTCCCGTATTGTAGCTGTAGGCATCGGCGCCACGGGCATATAGCAATCGCAGGAAATCATAAATTTCGGTAATAGTCCCCACGGTAGAACGAGGACTTTTACTGGTCGTTTTTTGTTCGATGGCAATTACTGGCGAAAGTCCGTCAATTTTATCCACATCAGGACGTTCTAAACCGCCCAGAAATTGTCGGGCATAAGCCGAAAAAGTTTCCACATAACGACGTTGCCCTTCGGCATAAATAGTGTCGAATGCCAAAGACGATTTTCCGGAGCCGGAAAGACCGGTAATAACCACCAGTTTTTCCCTCGGAATCGAAATGTCTATGTTTTTTAGATTGTGAACGCGTGCACCAAGAACTTCAATAGTATTGTCTTTTTCTAACATAATTTTAGCAAAAAAGCAAAGTTACCATTTTGGTTTGTTCTTTCGATACAACAGTTTAGAAGTTTTTGTTAAATCAAGGACTTTAATTGAGGGTTTTAATTTTAATAGTTATTTATTAATGTTGATGTTGTTGTTTTTTAAAATTTCGAAAAATTTATCTTCTTTACCTTCTTTTTTTAAGTTAACATAAATTCTTTGGATTAAAGTTTGTGCATCAGTTCTATAAGGCGATTTCATATCAGAATATATTTTGTAAGCTTTGCATAAATTATCCAATCCATTCTCAAGATCATTAAGGTTAAAAGCATATACGTTACCTATTCCATAATATATTTCAGGATCTTTTGAATCTAATTCTGATAATTTTTTATAGGTTTCAATAGCTTTGTTAAACTCTTTTTTATATTGGTAAACAACTGCAATATTTTGGAGAGGCATTGTACCATTAGGATCAATTTCTAATGATTTTTGGTAGGCAATAATTGCATTGTCAAAATCTTCTAATTTACGATAGCATAGTCCCATGTTGTCATAAGCAAATGCAAATTCGGGGTCTATAGCGACTGCTTTTTTGTAATAGTCAATTGCTTCTTTGTTATTTTCTTTTCTTGCAGCAGCAATTCCAAGGTGATAAGCTTTCATTGCTTCCTCATTTTTAGAAACCGATTTTTCTCTTATAACATCATTAGCTGCGATTGTTTCTTTTAAAGCATAGCAATTAGCCATTAAATATTCTTCAATGATTATATAGTTTTTTTTATATTCGGTTGAATTTTTATCGGTATTGAGGTTGATGTTTATCTGCTTATTTTTATCATTATCAGAAAGGTTTATGTTTTTAAGATTTAAACCAATTTGATATGCACCAACCACATTATCGATACATCTATTGATCTTAGAAGCTATAATTTTCGTTCTAAGATTTTTTGTTGGAATAGAATCAATACAAAGACAGGCTTGATCTGATAATTCCTTTAAAAATTGATTACTGTCAAAAGTTGTGTTTTTATTTTGGGAATAAATAAAAGAATAAAAGAAAATGAATAAGCAGGTAAGTATGTGTTTTTTCATGTTAAAAATATTTAAACTCAAATCTAATATTTTTTTTGATATAAAACACAATTACTTATAAACTTCAGAAGTTTTGTAATATAAATAATAAAGCGAAAACGCTAACTTAGGTTGGCACTTTCTCTTTATTATAATGAGCTTAAATTTATTCGATAGTCATCGATTTTAATTTAGCCCGATAGGCTTCTAGTGCTTCAGATTTTGAGATAAAACCAAAGTACTTCTCGTCTTTGATGACGGGTAAAAAAGTTCGTTTTGTTTTTTCAAATTTATCCATAACCACTTCCATGCTATGAAATGGATAAATAATATCGGCTGGTGGTGTCATGATATCTTTAACCAAAGTATATTTTACACGATATTTATTAAAAATGATTTCACGTATATCATTAAAATGGACTACACCTAATAAATGCTGTTCTTTGTCAACCACAGCAAAAACAGATTGATTGGAATGCGAAATCAAATCCACTAATTTTTCAAGATTTTCGTTAGGTGAAAGGGTTAAAAAATCGGTATGAATAATGGAATTGGTATTTAAGGTCGAAAGTACATTAGTGTCTTTATTGTTAGTGAAAACATGTCCTTTTTCGGCCAGATTTTTCACATCCATAGAATGTTTTTCAAAACGTTTTGAAATTGCAAAACTTATCGAAGCGACAATCATCAGCGGAACCATCAGGCTGTAACCACCTGTAATTTCGGCGATAAGGAAAATAGCGGTAAGTGGTGCATGAAATAATCCACTCAAGATTCCGGCCATACCTACCATGGTAAAATTACTTACAGGCAAATGTGATAATCCTATTAAATTGATGAATTTTGAAAATACAAAACCAACATAAGAGCCTACAAAAAGGGAAGGAGCAAAATTTCCTCCATTTCCTCCGGAGCCCAAAGTTATGGAGGTTGCAAAAACTTTCATCATCATTGTGGCTGCTACAAAAGCAAGTAAAACCCAACGGTTGCTTTTAAAGCTTTCAAACAGCGTGTTTTCAAGCATTTCTTCAGGATGATTTTCAGCTAAGATTTTGATACTTTCATATCCTTCTCCAAAAAGTTTTGGAAAAATAAAAATTAATACTGCTAGCAGAGCAGCACCAAACATTGCTTTTTTATATGGCGTTAATTTTAGCCGGTGAAAAAAGTGTTCAGTTCTTTGAAAATTTCGGGTGTAATAAATAGAAATAAAACCGGTTAGCACACCAAGCAGGACATAAAAAGGGATATTGTGATAATTAAAAAGCTGTTGCTGTTTGAAATTCAATAAAACAGTTTCGTCTAAGGTAATCGCTGATACAATAGCGCCTGTGGCAGCAGAAATCATAATTGGGGTGAAAGCAGATATACTTACATCGACCAGTAAAAATTCAATGGCAAACAAAACTCCGGCAATAGGGGCGTTAAAGGCAGCTCCAATTCCGGCAGAAACGCCACAGCCTATAAGAAGTGTTCGGTCTTTATAACTTAACTTGTATTTTTGAGCATAATTAGAACCAAAGGCTGCTCCAGTAACCACAATTGGGCTTTCTAAACCCGCAGAACCACCCAAACCAACAGTTAAGGAACTGGTGATGATATGGGCATACATTTGTTTTTCGGGAATGATGCTGGCCTTTTTGGCAACGGCATACAAAATTTGAGAAGTTCCTTTTTCGATCGTTCCTCCCAATACTTTTTTGATGACAAATACGGTTAACAAAAGTCCTGCAATAGGCAGAATACTATTGATAAAACTCAATTTTAGAATACCATTAATATAAGTAGCAAAAGAAAAAACCCAGTGAGCAAATGATTTTAAAACAATTACGGCAAATGCTGCACTAATACCTACTAAAACACTGGACAGAAAAATAAACTGTTTTCCGGTCAAAATGGATTGTGACCATACTATAATAGTGTCTAATTTAGAAATATATTTTTTGAACATTTTGTCTTTTTTGAAAGTGCTAAATTACTATTATTTCAAGCATCGGATAAATTTTTGAGGGCTTCTTTTCGGCTTAAAGGCTTTAAGTTATTAACTAAAACAAAATTTTTCACGGCCTCAGAATCTGTTTTTGCATATTCACGCAAAGCCCATCCAATGGCTTTTTGGATAAAAAATTCTGTAGACGATTGATGTTGAGTGCAAATGGCTTTCAGTAATTCGAAATCGGTTTCTTTTTTATAACCCAATTGGAATAAAATAGCGCTTCGGTTGAGCCACATATTATTAGAATTTGAAAATTTCTCGATGGTGTTTTCAATAGTTTCCGTAAATTCTAGAAGGTACTGACCTAAAATATATTTCGAAATAGTATCCACGCTGTCCCACCAGGAATTTGTTATAATCAGCTTTTCGATAAATTCAATATCGTCTTTTTTGTAATTTCCTTTGAGTTCTTTTATTAGAATTTCAATGGCACAATAATGCAATTCTCTTTGCTCTTTTGCGTAGAGAGCTGAAGCAATTGCTCTGGTTTTTTCAGCAACTTCTTGTTGGTTTTGTTTCCA
Organism: Flavobacterium undicola; assembly: GCF_009909155.2. Classification (GTDB taxonomy): domain Bacteria; phylum Bacteroidota; class Bacteroidia; order Flavobacteriales; family Flavobacteriaceae; genus Flavobacterium; species Flavobacterium undicola. The sequence continues at coordinate 110,357 of NZ_JAAAPM020000009.1, read as the reverse complement.
AATGGTTTTAAAAAGCAGTCTTCTTTCGGTGGTTTTAATGCCATAAAAAGGAAACTTGTTTTTCATGTATTTTGCCATTGGCAATGCGTTTTCGGCATTGGAGTTTTCCTGAAAATCATTTTCTAATTGGGTTACAAATACCATTTTAAAGCGTATTTATTTTGGATGCACAATAGGTTTTTATCTCTTCGAAAAAAAGACTGAATTCTTGTTCAAATTCATCATAATACATTTGAAGCTCTTCTGATGCGAAACGCATATTGGAACTATTGTTGGTTCGTCGATCCATTTGAGTTAAAATTTGATGAATTCCTTCAATGCTTTGATAACTTGAAAGCCAATTTTGTTTTTCCATATACGGCAGTATTCTTTTGGCTCTTTCGCTAAGTAAATCATGGTGTATGTGCATAGATTGGTAGAACCGATTAACATATTCTTCCAGATTTTCATTCGAATAATTAGCCCAGTTTTTTGCCAAGAAATGATCGTAAAAAATATCTACAATTACGCCAGCATAGTGATGGTAGCGTTCGTGCAAACGCTTGGTGCTTTCTCTGAAAATAGGATGTGCATCAGTAAAAGTATCAATTGCTCTGTGCAGCAAAATTCCTTTTTGGATTTCCTCAGAGAAATTTTCAAATTGTTTTCCACGGATACCATCGGCCATAAAATTGCCAATTTTGATAAAATCATTGTCTCCCGAAAGATAGATATGTGCTAGAAAATTCATCTTTTAAAGTTACTAAGGTTCTTAGAAGCTAAGGTGCTGATTTTATTTTAGTAAATGTATTAAAACTTTTTTTAATCATTTTGATGTGTAATTTAGCTTTAAATAAACTTAAGACTTAAATATTATTTTAAAATCTTAGCGTCTCAGCACCTTAGTAACTCAACAACTTTTTTATATTTGTGACCAAGTTTATATTAAATCACCAAAAATTTTAAAAAAACAAGAATGACATTAATAAAATCTATATCAGGAATTCGAGGAACCATTGGCGGAAAAGTAGGGGATAACCTGACTCCGGTTGATGCAGTAAAATTTGCTTCGGCTTATGGAACTTGGTTAAAAAATACCAATGGCAAGGATAATAAGAATTTAAAGGTTGTTGTAGGACGTGATGCCAGAATTTCAGGACCTATGATTCACAACTTAGTGGTGAATACTTTAATTGGTTTAGGAATTGATGTGATTGATTTAGGACTTTCTACAACGCCGACGGTTGAAATTGCTGTTCCTTTAGAAAGTGCTGATGGTGGAATTATTTTGACTGCTTCTCACAATCCAAAACAATGGAATGCCTTGAAATTGCTGAATGAAAAAGGAGAATTTTTGAATGGTATTGAAGGCGAAAAAATTCTTCAAATTGCCGAAGCGGAAGCATTTGATTTTTCGGATGTGGATAGCTTGGGTGAAATCATTGAAAATGATGCTTATATGGATATTCATATCGATGAAGTGTTAAACTTGGAATTGGTTGATGTTGATGCAGTGAAAGCAGCTAAATTTAAAGTAGTTGTTGACGGGGTGAATTCATCTGGAGGAATTATTATTCCGAAATTGTTAGAATTAATGGGTGTTGAAGTAGTAAAATTATACTGCGAACCTAACGGACATTTCCCTCATAATCCGGAACCTTTAAAAGAACATCTAAAGGATATCTGCGAATTAGTAGTGGAAGAAAAAGCGCATCTTGGAATTGTTGTTGATCCTGATGTGGATCGTTTGGCATTTATTAGTGATGACGGAGAAATGTTTGGTGAAGAATATACTTTGGTAGCTGTTGCCGATTATGTATTGAGCAAAACTCCTGGAAATACAGTTTCTAATATGTCTTCTTCGCGTGCTTTGCGAGATGTGACTAATGCACACAACGGAAGCTATGAAGCCAGTGCGGTAGGAGAGGTGAATGTAGTGGAATTGATGAAGAAAAACAATGCAGTCATTGGTGGTGAAGGAAATGGTGGAATCATTTATCCTGAGTCACATTATGGTCGTGATAGTTTGGTAGGAGTGGCTTTGTTCCTGACGCATTTGGCAAACAAGAAAATGAGTGTTGCTGCTTTGCGTGCATCCTATCCTGAATATTACATGAGCAAAAACAAGATTGAACTGACTCCACAAATTGATGTAGATGCCATTCTAGTTGCAATGACTGAGAAATACAAAAACGATAGTTCGACAGGCTCACTATCCACTATTGATGGTGTTAAAATAGATTTTGCTAAGGAATGGGTTCATTTAAGAAAATCAAATACAGAGCCGATTATTCGTATTTATACAGAAGCACCTATGCAATCGCAAGCAGATGCTTTAGCATTGCGAATCATTGATGAAATTAAAGCTGTAGTAGGTATTTAATTACTGTTTACATAATTTAAAAAGCCCTTTCAAATTTGATTTTGAAAGGGCTTTTGTTTTTTATTTATTGTCCATTTTCTTGATGATTTCTTTTAGCAAGTCATTGTGCTCTTGTTTTAAAATCAGAAATTTATTTACCCATTTGTAGATGACATAAAGAATTCCAGTAATTATACCGATGTAAATAAGTAATATTAAAAATGGAAAAAAAGTAAAGAAGCCCATAATGAAAAAATTAAGTTGGTTAATAGTTGATTTTAGGAAAATGATCCTTTTCTCAAATGTAGCTTAATTTTTTGTAAAAAGTTTCTGAAATACTAATTAAAAATTAACTCTAAAACTTACATTTGGTGTAAAGCCTAAAGATTGATTGTTTACTTCGATTGCTTTTTCGGTATTATTTGGATCCACTTTGTAATACCTATTGATATAGTTTTTTTCGTTGGTTAAATTGATAATTCCGGCACGTAGGCTTGCTTTTAATTTTTGGGTAAAATTAAAAGTGTAGCTTACAGATGTATCTAAACGAAGGAAATTGTCTAAATTTTGGCCATTGGGAGCATCATAATTGACAAAAGTATTGTTTCCGTTTTGAACTGTTTCATCTCCTTCAACTGGTTTGGTATAAGGTAATCCGTTGTGCCAAATTCCTCCAATCGAGATTTTTAAATTATCCAGAATATTGTAATTGAATCCTAGCGTAAACGAATGACGAATATCGACATTGTTAGGGAATGTAGCAGGAATAAAACTTTCAAAATCATAGTTGTTGGTGCTAAATGTATAACTCAACCAAGTGCTATATTTTTTAGTTGTTTTATTGATCAAAAATTCAACCCCATTATCGGTATAACTTCCATGAGCTTTTTTGTATTGAAAATTATTGTAAAACCCTTGGTTTGAAGCCGTAATTCCGTCAACCATTTTATAAAACCCCGTAAGTTCAATATTCCAGTCGTTTTGATTGAATTCAAGCCCTAACGAAGCCTGTTTGCTCTTTGCAATTGGAATGTCTTTGTTGTTGACTAATTGCCAACGTCTTTTCTCTACGCCAAGAAAATCATCTTCAAAATCGATGATTTGTGTTGTGGTTTGGTTTTTAAATTCTCCTTCTAGTTTTAATGCCAGTTGGTCAGAAAATTTTTGTCTGAAATTAATTCTTGGTTCGAATAACAATTTTTCGAATTTTTGAAAGTAGTTCAAACGCATTCCTAATCTCAAATAGGTTTTGTTTTTGTTGTATTCCGTTTCCAGAAATAGGGCATGGTTTAGCAAAACATCTTTTTTGGTGCTTGAATAGAAAGGTGAATTTACTCTAGTTTGATTAAGCATCCCCGTTTCGGTGATTTGATAACCCGCTAAAAATTTAATATTTTGATTCCTATCATAATATAAATTCAGCTTTGTTCCTGTTTCAAGAACTTCGTTGGCTTCTGTTAAAAGCTGATTTGTAGTGACACGATAATCGCTGGCATCAATATTATATCTAGAAAAATATGTACTAAGTTGGCTGCTGAATTTATTATTCCATTGTGCTTTCCAGTTTCCACCGTAGCCCAGGTTTTTTTGCGAAAGCCTACTTGCTTTAGATTGGCTTTGGTCGCTGTTGTTGTTTTCAGAATAATTTAATTCATTATTAATCCCGATGATATTGGCTCTAAATTGATGTTTATCGTTCAAATCATAGAGGATTTTAGCCGTATAATCGTAAAAAGAGAAATCAGAATTAGTGTTTTTATCCAAATTGTTAGCGTTGATTTCGCTATCCTGAAAGCTTTTTTTGTAATATTTAGTATAAGTAGGCGTGTTGAGCATATCGGTTATTGAATGTCGGGCTGAAAGATCTATTTCCAGATTTTTAGCAAGCGGAATTTCGACAAAAGCATCTCCGCTTATAAGATTGATACCGGCTCCGCCTGAAATGGTATTTCTTATTTCGTTATTGGCACTCATGTTAACGGTACTGGAAACGCCATCGCTGTATTCGGCACTTGTTCCGTTTTTAGTGACAATTACTTTATTAGTCAAATTGGGATTGTAAGCCGAAATCAAACCAAAGAAATGTCCTGAATGGTACATTTTGATGTTGTCCCAAAGCATTAGGTTTTGGTCGTTTGTTCCTCCACGGACATTAATATTGGCAATGCTTTCGTTGCTACTTTCAACACCCGGTAATGTTTGAATAGATTGAAGGATATCAGGTTCAGTTAATCCCGGAAGGATTCCAAATTTCTTAGTGTTTAAAACGGTACTTCCGTCAATGTTTTTTTGCAAACCCGATGTCAGGAATACATTAATCAAAACTTGGTTTAATTCTTCTTTTGTGGATTTTAAAAAGATGTTTTTACAATTGTTTTTATCCGTCGAAAAGAACTCCTTGGCGTTAAATTCTTTTGTTTCGTAACCCAAATAAGAAATTATAATTGTAGCATCAATTGCGACATCTTTTAAATTAAAACTTCCGTTGTTTGAAGAAATGCTTCCTTCTGAGCTATTTTTGATTCGAATGGATGCGCTGGGAAGTATTGTTTTTGAATCTTCAGTTAGGACAATTCCACAAATGGAAACCGTTTTGTCTAAAACCGAAATGGTAATATAGCGATCGTTTAATGCTTTAAAATTAAGCGGTACTTTAGCATTTAAATAATCAATCGTTTCCTGAAGATTTAAAGTGGGAGAAGGTTTATCGATAGCAATATTGGTGATATCTTCTACAGCATAAGAAAATTTTATATTGTATTGTTTTTCAGTGTTTTTGATTATGGTAGTTAAAGGAGTTTTGTTAGTGCTTTTTTGTGCACAACAAATACTCCCAACAAATAAAAACATATAAAAAATCCATTTATTGACCTTCATATTTGTAAAATATTACGGTTTTACCTTTTATTTTATAGCTTAATTGTAGCGGAATAGTAATGGCTTCTAAGGCTATTTTTTGATTGGTATGAGTAAAACTTCCTGTAAAAAGTTTAGAAGTATCAATGTCTTGAGTTTCTATTTTTAGATCATATTGACGCTCTAATTCGGCAATTACCTGATTTAAAGGAACACGGGTAAAACTGGATTCTTTTTGTAGCCAGGACGGAGTTTCAGCATCAAAATCGTCTGTTTTTTCAATTTGCTTGTTGATTACTCTAAAGGTTTTTCCGGGAGGTAATTTTACGGTTTTGTCATTGTAAGTTACACTCACTAATCCTTCGAAACAACTTACTTCATAATAATTGTTGCGTTGTTTAACATCAAAATGAGTTCCTAACACTTTTACCACACCGTCAGCGGTTTTCACGCTAAAGGTTTTTCCTTTTTGTACTTGAAAATAAGCTTCTCCTTCCAGTGTTAAATCTCTTTTTTTGTCCCAATTTTTTTCATTGAAAGTGATTTTAGACGAAGCATTCAATAATACTTCTGAATTATCCGGAAGTTGAAAGCTTTCTGTTTGTGCAATTCCGGTTTCAAAAGATTGGTTTGTATTGTAAAATAAAAAATAAGCCGAAGTTAATGTTACTATTAAAACAGCCGCAACTCTAAAGATGGTTCTAAAATGTAAAGTTCTCACCTTAGGTTCTTTTTTAGTCAGCTTTCTGTTTTTTAATGAAGCCAAAGCTGCTTTAGCATCTACTTTTGGAGTTGCTATGTGGGCAGAATAATGGGCTATCTTTTCAAGTGTTTCAAAATCGTTTGATTGTTTTAAATCTTCGATTTCTTTACTGGAAAGTTCACCGTTAAGCCATTTTAATATTTCTTTTTCCTTTTTCATTAGTTCTCGCTAAAATGATAAGACAACTTAAATGTTTTTTACCCTACTATTCAGTTAATACTAGTACTTATTTTATTTTAGTTCAGTCGTTCGGGTATTATGCCGTTGTATATTTCATTTAGTTCCATTTTTATGGAACTATTTTGAAATAACAAACGGTATAATTAAATATTTTCGATTTGCTCTTTTAGAATTTTTAAAGCGCCAGACATTCTTTTTTCGACTGCTTTTTGAGTGATACCTAATAAATCGGCAATTTCTCTGTATTTTTTTCCGTCAATCCGATTCATTAAAAAAACTTCTCTTTGCGCTTCACTCAAAGAAGCAATAGCCTTTTGCAGCGTATGTTTGAATTCTTCTTCTTCTAAAAGGTATTCGGGACTTTGATTGGTTCTATCTAAATAAGGCGTTTCTTTGGCGAAAGCCATAACTACCTTTTGATGTTTAATGCTATTGAGAAATAAATTATTTACCGTGGTAAACAAATAAGTTTTTACTTTAGAGAAGTCAATTTGAGAGCAATTTTCCCAAATTTTAGCAAAGGCATCCTGAACTAAATCTAAAGCGGCATCGCTATCGCCCGATTTATAATAGGCGAAATTAGTTGCCGATTGAATCGTATTGATATAAAACTCGCTAAAATGAGATTCTTCGCAAAGATTGTTATTTTCCTTACTCATTCTTGTTGTAGGATTGGTTTAGGGGTTTTGTAAAATTAGATTATTTTTTTGAAATTGGAACTATTTGAAAAAATGTGTTTTTTTATAATTTTAAACATACTGTATATCAGTTGGTTGTGTTTTTTGTGGGTTTTTTTTAATTTTTTGGGTAGGGTAAAATAGGGATGACTTGTCTTATTAATAGAAATGCGAATAAATCGTCATTATAAACTATTAATAAAATATTAAATTTGTAAATTATGAAAACATTAAAATTGATTGCCGGAATTGCATTGATGGGAATTTTTAGTTTAACATCATGCCAAAGTGAAGTTGATGAAGTTCAAGGAGACAATCCAAATACGAACACATCTAATTCAACTACAGCTAATAATATGAAGAGAGTTTCCATGTATGATGGTTCCTCTGATGATTTTATCGATGGATCTGCTTGTTCTTCTATATTGTTTCCTTTTGTTGCAAAAGTAAATGGAGTATCAATTAATTTTGCAAGTCAATTGAACTATGAACAGGCCATTACTATTCTTGGAGCATTAAATAACGATACAGATTCAGTTGTTATTACGTTTCCAATAAGAATCAGAATGAGCGATTATACAGAGGTTACTGTAAACAGTCAATCAGACTATAATGCTATTGTTAATAATTGTACTGCAGCTGAAAATAATGGACAAGATGCTATTTCTTCATTAAATATTAGTTTTCCTATTACAATATTAACTTATGATGCGAGTTTAGTGCAAACCGGAAGTGTGGTGATTACAACTGAAAGACAATTGTACAACTATATGATTAATTTGAGCAGTACTCAATATTTTTCTGTAAAATATCCAATGACAGTTACACTTACTGGCGAATCTAGTCAAGTAGTAAGCAGTGATGCCGAATTAAAATCGAATGTCGATGCTGCTTTGAGTATAGAATCGAAAATGGAATTGGCGGCTGAAAACAAGAAAAAATTAGAGACTATATTGGTAAATGGTACTTTTAAAGTGAGCTCATATATTGTTGCAGGAGTGGAATCGGCTTCTAGTTATTATTTGAATAAGACTATTGATTTTACAAACGATTGGAAGGTTAAGTCTATGGAAGCTTTGACTACTATTGCTACAGGTACTTATAGTATGACATCAGACACGGATGTGTATTTACAATTAGGTTTTACCGGAAGTACTAATTTTACCGTATTCAATAATACATGGAAAGTAATCAGTTTTACCACTTCAACCATTACATTGCAAAGTAAAACCAATAGTGCTGTAACCTTAGTATTGAAACAAATTTAATTGAGTATTGTTCATTTTTGCAATTCATTTATTTTAAATTGTATTTTTGAAATCTTGTTGTTCTTAAAAATTATATAATGAAGAAAATAATTGCTGTAATAGCCTTAGCTTTTTTAGTACTGACCTCTTGTTCAAAAGACGATACTGAAGGAGACGTAAAATCTAATAATAAAAAAAGCTTAGGGACTTCTGCCCATGATTTATTATCAGAAGATAAATTTGATAGTATGGTTATAGAGGTAGTTTATGTGGAAGGTTATGAACCTTCGGCAACAGCAATTAATAACTTTGTTTCTTTTTTGGGTGGTCGAATTAATAAATCAGGAGGAATTACCGTTGAAAAAAGCCCTATTCCGTCACCGGGAAATGCAACTTATACTAATGCGCAAATTATTGCCATTGAAGATGCTAATCGAATTCATTACAATGAAGGAAGTGAAATAGCGGTTTGGGCTTTTTTTGCTGATGGAAAATCCTCTACTGATACGAGTACGGCAGTAGTTTTAGGAACAGCATACAGAAATACTTCTTTTGTAATTTATGAAAATACAGTTAAAAAACTAAGTGGAGGTTTGTATAAACCAAGCACAGCAGTTTTAGAATCTACAGTAATCGAGCATGAATTTGGTCATATTTTAGGATTGACGAATTCAGGTACAGCAATGCAATCAAGCCATGAAGATGCTGACCATAAGAGACATTGTAGTGTTACCACTTGTTTGATGTTTTGGGAATCAGAATCGGGGAGTAATATCTTAGGTGGTACTATTCCACAACTTGACGCTCAATGTATAGCTGATCTTCGTGCCAATGGTGGCAAATAAATAAAAAATTAAAATTATGAGAAAAACATATTTAATGATGTTATTCTTTGGCATAATAACATCGATAAGCGCACAAGAAAATACCTCACATGAATCTCATGGAGGGATAAAAGGAGGTTATAATTTAGCATCGGTAAGCTTCGATGGTAATTATGGAGAGACCGATCAACGTCACGGTTTTCATATTGGAGTATATGGAGAATCGTTTATTGATAGAAATTTCTCTGTCCAACCCGAATTATTGTTTTCTCAACAAGGTTATGAGATTACAGATAACACAGGAAGATTTATTCAGAAATTAAATTATATCAACGTTCCTGTGATGTTCAAAGCCTATCCGTCTAATAATCTTTTCTTAGAAATAGGGCCTCAAATTGGCTGGGCTATTACTCATAAAGAAATATACGATGGTTATTATAGCAGTACTACAGAATATGATCCTGATAGTATTGACTGGGGAATGAACTTTGGAGCCGGTATCAAAACTAATTCAGGTATAAATTTAGGAGTTAGATACCATTTAGGACTTGGAGATTTGTACGATGCTCAAAAAGCTCAAAACAGAGTCTGGATGTTTTCTCTGGGATTTGATTTGTAATACCATTTAGAAATATAAAATAATCCAATTTTCCAACTCCCTCTCCTTTGGAGAGGGTTGGGGTGAGGTAAACAAAAAAACTGTTTTATAATTCTAAATGGTATAAAATATAAAATTGCTCCAAACCCTAAATAGTAAAAGCTTAGTTGGAAATTTTCAACTAAGCTTTTTTTATGGTTAAAAAAATAGATTTGATAAGCGGCATCTGGCACAAAACCAACTTTCCATTAAGCCAATTGCTCAAATCCGTTGTAGCTGTTGTTGGTGGCTGCCTTTTTCTGTCGTGTCCATTGTCTGTCACTTTGATCAGTTAAAAGACTGTCTAAACTCCAATGGTGTCTGTTCCGTTTTGTTTTTAAACACTTTGCTGAATGATTGCGGATATTCAAAGCCTAACTGATAAGCAATTTCACTGACGGATAATTTTGTTGTCGATAAAAGTTCTTTAGCCTTTTCGAGAAGCTGGTTTTGAATATGTTGTTGTGTGGTTTGTCCTGTCAAATTTTTCAGCATATCGTTCAAATAGTGAGTCGATACAAATAGTTTTTCAGCAAAGTATTGAACGGTGGGCAATCCTGATACAGTTAAATCATCATTTTGATAATAAGCGTTTAGTAAGTCTTCAAATTTTAAAAACAAATCGCTTGATACTTTTTTTCTTGTAATGAATTGACGATTGTAAAAACGGTTGCAATAGTTTAGCAACAAATCAATATGAGAAACAACTACATCTTGCGTGTAATTGTCTATCATTGCTTCAATTTCCTGTTGCAGATTTTGCATTAATCCTGCGATAATGGTTTCTTCTTTGTCTGAAAGATGTAATGCTTCGTTGTTGGCATAAGAGAAAAATCCGTATTCTTTAATCCGTTTTGCCAAAGAATAGCTTTGAATAAAATCGGGATGAAAAACAAGCATCCAACCTTCCACTTTTGTAGAACTGTTTTCTTCTATCGAAAACATTTGTTTTGGTGCAAAAAAGGTCATTATTCCATTGTCATAATCATAATACTGTTGCCCATATTTTATTTTTCCGTCAAAATTCTTTTTCAAATAAATGGTGTAGAAATTATAAACAATTGTATCCATTTCTTCACAAACATTAACAGCAATCTCATCAAGATTTACAACACTTACCAAAGGGTGTGCTGGTTTTTTGATATTCAGAAAATGATGAAGTTCTGAAACCGAGTTAAAGAAATAAGTCTTGTTATTTTTCATACAATAAAATTAAAAAAAAACAGCGGATAAGTAATTAAGTTATCCGCTGTTTTGAATGTTACAAATTAACGCCTTTCATTGATACTTCGTCATATCTTGCACCCGTTATTTTTCCCAATGGAATGATTTTTTCCAAACGGTTTAAATCTTCTTGCGTTAACGAAATGCCTGCTGCTGCTATATTTTCTTCAACATATTTCACACGTTTTGTACCTGGAATAGGCGTGTGTCCTTTTGCAATAACCCACGCAATTGCCAATTGTGCAGAAGTAATGTTTTTTTCGGCGGCTACTTTTTTAATTTCATTTACTAACTCCACATTTTTGTAAAATTGCTCGCCCTGATATTTTGGTATTGTTTTTCTGAAATCATTTTCTCTAAAATCTTCTGGCTTTTGAATTTCGCCATTTAAAAATCCTCTACCAACTGGCGAATAGGCAACCAGACCTATACCTAATTCTTTCAGTGTATCTAAAATGCCCAATTCTTCAATTTGTCTTTCAAACAAGGAGTATTCAGACTGCACTGCCGTAAGTGGGTGAATTTGGTGTGCTTTTCGGATGGTTTCAGAACTTACTTCCGAAAGTCCGATATATTTTATTTTTCCTTCTTTTACTAATTCGCTCATTGCTTCTACTGTCTCTTCAATTGGTGTATTGATGTCCAATCGATGCAGATAATACAAGTCAATATAATCCGTGCCAAGATTTTTTAATGAACGCTCTACAGCTTTTTTTACATAACTTTTACTGCCATTTATAGCCCAGGTAGCTTGTCCGTTATCGTTAATTTCAAAACCAAATTTTGAAGCTATAATATATTTTTCCCTGTTTCCCTGAATGGCTTTTGCAATCAGTTGTTCGTTGAGAAAAGGACCATATATATCTGCCGTGTCCAAAAAATTACCGCCCAGCTCTAATGAACGATGAATGGTAGCTATTGCTTCTTTTTCATCTGCCTTTCCATAAATGTCTCCACCAAAACCTGTTGTCATACCCATACAGCCAAGACCAATTGCAGGTACTATTAATCCCTGACTTCCTAATTTCACTTCTTTGATATTGCTCATAAAATTTATGTTTTTAAATATTTAAAGCAAAGGTCAAAATATTGATTCTGAAAAAAGTATCTAAATGAGATAAGATTGTATCCAAATGAGAGGTTAAGATTTTAATATTGGGGTTTTGGATGTGATTGGATTTTGAAAATTCAGACAGTTCTTGTTTGCATTGTGGTCGGTTAGGGTTGCCACCAATGTTCTGGTACTACAGCTGGTTTGGGATTAAATTAAGACCTATTTTCGGATTTGCCAAATCATCCCAAATACAAAACCAATTTTTCATTAAGCATATTGCCCAAATCCGTTGTAGTAGCTGATAGTGGCTTGCTTAGTTTTACTTTTTCACTTTTTTATTTTTCTTCGTTTCAATATGCTCAAAATATTCACCGTTAAATTTATATAAAATGAATCTGTCAGTTACCTTTCCGTTCTCATAAACAATGGGAATGTAAATAATTCTGTTTTCTTTATCATATTTGATTAATTCTAGTGGTCGTTCAGGTCTGTCTACAACGCTAAAAAAGTCAAAGGAAATATCAATAGTGTTAGTTAGACCACTTTGGGTTTTAATTAATTTTACAGAATCAATTAGATTGTTGTCTTCAATTGTATATATTTGAATAGATTGACTAGCGTCTTTAGATGAATAACTACCATTTTTAATGACTAAATAATATGTTTTTTTGGCAGTTTTTAAAGTGAAAATTTGAGAGTAAAAAGGGATATAATCCCATTCATTTGTAGTTTTATCTAAACTGTTCTTATAATATACTTTAGCGTTCGATTTATATTGAAATATGTTTTCAAAGTCTTCCATTGTACCACCTAACCAAGTATTCCAACTGTAAATTCTGAATAACTTGTCATCCGAAGTAACAATATCAATATTCTCCTTTTTTAGTGAGTCAAATTCATAGGTTAATGTTTCTGGATATGTAGCAATGTACTTTGTGATTTCTTCTTTAAATGTTTTGGTGTCCGATTCAAGTGAATCCCAAGCTATTGTACCGTTGCCTAGTCTGTCTGTCTGAATTTTTTGATATGACTTTTGTAATTCGTTTTCAATTTCCACAATAGTCTTTCTTTGGCTAAACAAAGTTGTAGTAAAAAGAAGAAATATTAATATTACTCTCAATTTTTTATTGCTTTTATCTTGTTAAGTTTCGAAATGCTTGCCACTAACTTGTATATACTCGCGCTATATAATAGCGAGAATATACCCATTATTGGATGTATAGTCGCTATTTGATTAGCGTATTTTCTTCAAATATAGAAATAATATTTTTATTACAAATCATCAAGTAAACTTTTTAATTGTAGGACAATTTGTGATAATATGTTTTAAAAAGAAGCGTTTTTTCTAAGTCTTAGCTGTCTACTGGGAGCTATGTGGAACTGATATTTATTGGATGGTTTTATAATTTAAAAAATAGCTTTAATAAGCCGCATCAACACTATTGGAATTATTATATTTACCAATCACAATAAAAACAGGGTATGAATACTTTTTTGATAGCAATAATAATTGCTAATGTACTTTTTAGTTATAAGGGATTTAAGGATTATTCTTTTTTTAGAAAATATGAATTTCATATAGGAAGTATTCGTTCGGGAGAACAAATCAGGATGTTCACTTCAGGATTTCTTCATGCCGATATTGGACATTTAGCATTCAATATGATAACACTTTATTTTTTTGCCCCTGTTGTTGTGGCTTATTTAGGAAGTTGGGTATTTCTTATCATCTATTTTGCAAGCTTGATTTTCGGAAGTTTATTAACCTTTATTTTGCATAAAAACGATTATAATTATCGGGCTATTGGAGCATCAGGAGCTGTTACAGGAATTTTGTATTCTTCGATATTATTGCAACCTGATATGATGTTGGGAATCTTTTTTATCATTCCTATGCCGGCTTATGTATTTGGAATATTGTATCTGTTGTATTCTATTTATGGTATGAAGGCAAAAAATGATGGCATAGGTCATACGGCACATTTTGGCGGAGCTATTGGTGGCTATTTAATTACATTATTAGTTTATCCGGATTTGATTTTCTTACATCCGTTGATGGTCAGTTTGTTAACAATTCCGATAATACTTCTTTTTGTTTTAATAAAGCAGAAGAAGATTTAATGGCATAGCTTTTGAATATTGTCTAGAAAATTATTAAAAACTATAAAAATGAAAAAAGTAGTAGTATTTCTGTCTGTAATGTTTATGACCATATCTTATGGTCAAGAAATTAAACAAGTTCCACAAATAACGGTATCAGGTGAAGGTAAAATAAAAGTAATTCCTGATCAAGCCACAATTTCGGCAACAGTTGAAACAAAGGGAAACAATGCCAAAGAAGTTAAACAAAAAAATGACGAGCAAATAGATGCCGTTTTGAAGTTGATTAAAAAAATGAATTTGGCACCAGCCGATTACAGAACTCAACGCGTTGCTTTAAATCCGCAATACGATTATGAAAAAAAGAAAACTACTTATAATGCTACGCAAACAATAGAAATTATTGTTAGAGATTTAAACAAGTACGATGAGCTGATGGAAGGTTTAGTGAGCCAAGGTATCAATCGAATTGATAACGTAGTTTTTCAATCGTCTAAATTAGCGCAATATGAATCAGAGGCTCGAAAACTGGCTATGAAAGAAGCCAAACACAAAGCAGAAGATTATGTATCGGTTTTAGGGCAAAAAATAGGACGTGCAATGACAATATCGGATAACACACAAAGTTATACTCCACAACCCGTTTATGCAAGAATGAAAACAATGGCTATGGAAAGCGATTCGGCTCAAAGAGAAACTTTGGCAGTAGGGGAGATTACCATTACCGCTAACGTGAGTGTGAATTTTATTTTAGAATAAACCTGAATTTATAAAAACTAAAAAAGCCAGTAAAATTATTTTTACTGGCTTTTTTTATATCATTCAGATTAATTAAAATTAATCTTGGTTTATTGTTTTTCTGTAAGGAAAAGCATTAAAGATATGTCTTTTTGCAAATCTTGCAGGAGATTCAGCGTTTACCATTTTTACGTAAGTTGCTTTAGGAACACTGATGTATTCGTAAACACTACCGTTAGAAAAATTGATAATCAATCTACCTTCAACAAATTTGTAATCAGTAACAGTTGCAGTAGCAATAGTTTCATTATACTCAGGTAAATTAGCTTTAATAGTTTCAGGATTGATGCTTACTAAAAAGTGGTAAGCTTCAATGATTTTTTTACTGTTTTCTTCAGCTTCTTTTAAACCAGATTCGTCACCTTGAAATTTATCAGGATGTGATTCTTTCATCGCATTGCGATAAATGGTTTTCAAATCTTTTAGCTGTGCAGTTTTATCTACATTTAGGAGCTTGCGGTATTCAACTATTTTTTTCATAAATAAAGGTAACTACTTGTCTGTTAGTGTGAAACTAATCTTGTGACAGTTTCAAAGTCGACAATTTTTTTGCAAAGGTACACTTTTTTTTAAGTTTTTACTTTATCAGCAAAAAAAAAGAAAAAAAGATTTTTTTACTCTAAAACTCAGAGTGTCAGTACTTATTGTTGCGGTTTGTTGTTAGCCTTATCAAAGTTTTTAGATTTTTTAGGATACTTGTTATAACTAATATCACTCGGGTTTTCTATAACCGACTTGATAGTAATCCAATCACCTACAGCATGTTTAGCCTGAACCATTTTGTAATCTAATAGATATTCGCCACAAAAAAAGTTGTTATTTTCATCTTTTTCAATAATTCCTGTAAATACTCCTTTTTGTAACATCTTTTCTTCTGAAGCCTTGGTCATGGTATTTTATTTAAAATTCTGCTGCAAAGTTAATCAATTATTTTTGGCTTTAGGCTGTTTTATGCTTTCTGAGTATAT
The DNA here is from genome assembly GCF_009909155.2 of Flavobacterium undicola. Classification (GTDB taxonomy): domain Bacteria; phylum Bacteroidota; class Bacteroidia; order Flavobacteriales; family Flavobacteriaceae; genus Flavobacterium; species Flavobacterium undicola. The sequence continues at coordinate 94,688 of NZ_JAAAPM020000009.1, read as the reverse complement.
TTGCGCTTATGCAAAAAAACTTTAGACCACATCCTAACTCCTTTAAAAATACCTTTTGTGTTTTCCACGAAGTACTTCCGGATGCTATTAAAGGATTAAAAATCCAATTTGAAAGCAAGGCAGGCAGTAATTATTATTATACCTCAGAAGGCATGTATAGACTTTCTAATCATTGGGGAAGATTAGCTAACAGTAAGTGGCGATTGATTCCTATGGAGCCAGAGACGGCTTCTAAATACAAAATAGGTTTTGCAAAATGGGATTGTTTTTATCCTGATAACGCAACTGAGAAGTTGTACTATTTAGAAATGGATTATGCTAAAAACACCGTGAATTATCAACACATAAAGAATCCTGATTACAATCAAAAAGCAGTACTTCGAACCAGTTTAGAGACAACTAAAAGAATCAAGCAAATTAGAAATTTATTAGAACTGACTTCCTGGGCCAGGTATTTTGATTGTGATGATATTACTGTTTTACGCTCTTTAATTATTGAAGAGTTAATTAATACCAATAAAACGTTGGAAGAAATAAAAATGGGGGTTGCCAAAAAGTTTTCTAATTAAACAGAGGCTATTTTTATTAAATCATCAAGAGTTACCGGTTTACACATATAACCTAAAATTCCGGTATTGTTTTTGGCTCTTTCTTTGTCTTCAATAGCAATTGACGAACTGGAAATGTAAATTTGAATTGGCACGTCAATTCTAGATTTTAAAATGGTGATTTCATCCATAAAACCCCATCCGTCCAGAATAGGCATTTCAATATCTAATAAGATAATATCTGGGATTTTTTCGTCTTTTAGTATGATTTGCTTTAACGTATCAATAGCTTCTTTTCCATTCGTAAAAGAATAGGCAGAAGAAAAAATATTCGATTTATGAATTATTTTCTTCATTATAATTTGATAAATAGGATCGTCATCTACAACCCAAATCGTTTTTTCTGTCATGATATATATACTTTAAAAGTTGTTCCTAAATTGGGTTCACTTTCAACAGTTATACTACCCCCCATAGCGTCAATTTGATTTTTAGTAATAAATAATCCAATACCTTTAGAATCCTTATGGGTACTGAATTTTTTATACATTCCAAATATTTTATGACCATTCTTATTCAAATCAATTCCTATTCCATTATCAGATATTTGAAGAACTGTTTTTTTACTTTCATTGAAACAATCAATATGAATAGTAGGGTGTCTTTCGTGATGACTGTAACGAATGGCGTTTGAAATTAGATTATATAAAACACTTTCCAGATAAGCAGGGTTATAGTTCACTTCGATATCGTTCTTAATTGAAGAAACTACAGTTACGCCTTTCAATTCTATTTGATCTGAAAGAATTGCCAATGTATTGTCCAGATATTGTTTTAAGTTTAAGTTTTCAGTTACTAAACCTACGTTGGTTTGGATATTAACAATTTCATTAAGGTTTAACATGGTTTCATTTAAAGAATCAGAAACTGATTTTAATAATTGTATCATTTCCTCTTTTTCTTCTTCTGATTCCGAGCTGTCAATTAAATCAACAATGGAGGAAATGTTACTGGTATGTGATCTTAAATTATGAGAAACAATATAAGAGAAATTCAATAACCTCTTGTTTTGTTCACTAACCAGATTAAATGAATTATTTAAATCATTTTCGATTTCTTTGTTTTTAGTAACATCAATCATGATGCCTCTTAAGTTTTTAGCTTCTCCATTTTCAACAATTACATTTACAATATCTCGAAGCCAAACAATTGATCCGTCTTTTGCTATCATTCGATATTCAAAATCATGATTTAATTTTTGAGCCGTTTGTTCTGCACAATATTTTAAGGTAAAGTCTTTGTCTTTATGATAAATGTGTTTTACCCAAAAATCAGGAGTGTTAATCCATTCCTCAGAAGTATATCCTAAGATGTCTTCTACTTTTTTACTGATAAAAGTAAACTCTAGGGTTTTTGCATTACATTCCCATACAATTCCGTCAACCGTATTGATAAGCGATTCAATTCTTTGCTGTGAATTAAAAATAGCTTCTTCTGCAAGTTTACGTTCGGTTACATCTTCAACAATAGCAATATGATTTGTAGGATATGTATTGTCTTCCCAAAGAGGCGAAATGGTAAGTTTTATCCAAATGATGTCATTTGATTTTGTAATATGCCTTCTTTCTGTTGAATATTCTCTGATTATTCCTTTTTTTAGCTTTTCAAAGTTTAAAAAAGATTCTTGTAAATCATCAGGATGAACAATGGATTGTATTTTTTTTTGTTTTATTTCTTGCTCTGTATAGCCTAATAAATCACAATATTTTTTATTTGCTTCTAAAAGTTGCCCCGAATTAGTATCAACATAGGTTATTCCTACTGCGGCTTGGTCAAAAACACTTTTAAATTTAATTTCGTTTTTTAAAAGTTTATCGGCTTGTTTTTTGAGTAAAATTTCTAATTCAGCTGGTTTTTTAAAAAATGAGGTTGTTAAAAAACCAATTAAAGAAGCTAAAATTAAAGCTAAAAAGGAGCGTATTGCAAAAGTGAGTAGTAGTTCATTTGGTTTTTTGTCAAATAAATATAGTTTCCAGTCGCCATCAGGTATAAAAGATGAAACAGCATTCTTAGGATTAAGCTTTGTTTTTGTGTTTAGAAAAAAGGTTTCTTTTTTTGTAATTGGATTTATTTTAGAAAATTGAAAATAATATTTAGACTGATCCAATTTTTCTATTTCTGGTTTTTCTAATAGCGTATTTAATCGAATTAGAATTGCTGAAAATCCCCAAAATTTATTGTTTTTATAAATAGCTAAACGGCCTAAAATTCCCAATCCTCCTTGATTCAATTCAAAAGGACCTGCAAAATACATTTTTCGAGTTTCAATGGCTTTTAAAGCTTCAAAACGATATTTTTTATTGGTTAAAATATTAATTCCTGTAGCACCTTCATTTCCTTTTAATGGATAGGTAAAGCGGATAATTCCATTTGGAACGAGTTGTACCGCATCAATATTAGTATCGGAAGCAAGGATTTGTTTTCCTATTGATTGAAAATGTTCAGGTACACCTTTGTCGTTAATGGTTAATGCTAATGTTAATGCATCAACATAATTCTTTTTCAAAGATTGTTCGATACTTTTATTGATAGCCTGAAGATTGGTATCCATAGCATCATTTTTGGCTTTTTTTGAAATATGATACTGTTGCGAAAGAATCAGTGAAAAAATAATACAAAAAAATAAAAAAACTAATATCCCTACCAACTTGGGTTTTAGCAGAAACCATTTGTTATGATTTAAAGAAGATTTTGTTAATTTCATTTTTTTTAAAGTTGGTAGTCGATGTTCTTTGGATTATTTGTTGATAAATTGATAAAAAATATAAAATGTAGTGGTTTTAGCTCAAATCTATGGAAAACATTTAAAAAAGCAATAAACAAATCCAGATTTTTTATAAATTATAAAAAATCTGGATTTGTTTCCCTACAAATACAACGGTGTAAGGCTTTGATTCAAAATTTAATTTTTTTGATAAACTAAGAGCCTGTTTAAAATTCATCAAAATTAACTTCCCCCAATCCCTAAAGGGTGTAATTTTGATGAATTTTCAAGAAATTTTCCGCCCTTTAGGGACGGGGAAAAGAAAATTTCTTTTTTTAAAATAAATTTAAACAGGCTCTAAGAATTAGCTACTTTTAATTTGAATATTCTATTTAAAAATGATAAACTTTGTAGCAGATAAAAATAAATCAAGTTGCATTTTGCTTTAAATAAAGCAGACGAGTTATTACTGTTGATTAAAAAAGAAGATTATGGGAAGAAATAATGACAAGAATATAAAGAAACATAATGACAAGTTACATAAGTCGCAAGCTAAAGCAAAGCAAGCCGAAATGCTTAGGAAAGAAAAGCTAAAAGAGATTGTGAAAAAGTTTAACGAGAACAATACCGAAGAGAATAAATAAAAAAGCAAAAAATGGAAGACGATAAATACACCTTATTAAAAGCCGAAGTTCAGGAAATAATTGATTTAATAGCGGCTAAAAATGCTAAAGAAGCTAATAATAAATTAGTGGACGTAAGTGAATTATTAGATGAGATGTTAGACACTACAGATGAAGACGAAGATTTAATTGAAATTAGTAAATACCAGGTTTTATTAAATCAATTGTATCAAAAAATTGTGTCACTTAACGGTCACTTATAAGTTCTGGTATTATGAATTTCTGTTATTGTGATTCTCAAAAATCATTTAAAGATTGCTGCGAACCTTATATAAAAGGATTGAAAAACGCACCAACAGCCGAAGCCTTGATGCGTTCTCGTTATAGCGCTTATGCAACACATCAAGCCGATTATTTAGTAGCAACCACTCATGTATCTCAAAGAGCATTGCATTCTAAAGAAGATATTTTACTTTGGGCTACTTGTAATCAATGGCAAAAATTAGAAGTGCTAAAATCCACTGCAACTACGGTGGAATTTAAAGCTTATTATTTAGATTCAAATAAAAAGCCACATATCCATCATGAATTTTCCACTTTTATTAAGGAAAATGATATTTGGTTTTATGTAGATGGAGAATATCGCTAATTTAAAATCTTAATAAACTATTGTTATAGCGTTGCTATTGTTATTGAAATTGCCATTTTTATTGATTTCTTTTTAACTTAAAATTAATAGCTGTTCAGTTGAAGTACATTTTAAAATAATGTAATTTTAAGGACTATGGAAAAGAGCAATAAAAAAGGATTCTATTTTAAACAGTATCAAGCTCCTAATCAATCCCCATTTGATAAACTTTTTGAGATATTCAAAGAGTTAATCACACATACTTCCGGGGATTTTGATGAAGCTATCGATTGGTTGCGGGAATTAGACAAGGAATATAAATTGACTGATGAACACTATACTATTGATGACTTTATTGAAGATTTAAAGAAAAAAGGTTACATCAAAGACGAAGTGAAAGACGATGGAACTTCAGGTATTGGAATCACTGCAAAAACCGAAAGAGCAATACGGCAACAAGCCTTAGACCAGATATTTGGTAAATTAAAACGTTCCGGAAACGGCAATCACAAAACAAAACATGCTGGAAACGGCGATGAACATACGGGTGAATTCAGAGAGTTTCATTTTGGCGACAGCCTGGAACGAATTTCTTTGACAGAAAGTTTACGAAATGCCCAAATCAATAATGGCGTGGATAATTTCATGCTAACCGAAAATGATTTGGTTGTCGAAGATACGCAGTACAAAGCCCAAATGAGTACTGTTTTGATGATTGATATTAGTCACAGTATGATTTTGTACGGCGAAGACCGAATTACGCCCGCCAAGAAAGTTGCTATGGCATTGGCTGAATTAATTACTACCCGATACCCAAAAGACACTTTAGATATTTTGGTTTTTGGAAATGATGCCTGGTCAATTGCCATCAAAGATTTACCCTATTTAAAAGTTGGACCATTTCATACTAATACCGTTGCCGGTTTGCAATTGGCAATGGATATGCTTCGAAGAAAACGAAATACCAACAAACAAATTTTCATGATTACCGATGGGAAGCCGAGTTGTGTAAGAGAGCGCGATGGTTCTTATTACATGAACAGCAACGGACTTGATGAATATATTGTTGACAAATGCTATACTCAGGCACAACAGGCTAGAAAACTTCATATTCCAATCACGACTTTTATGATTGCCAGTGACCCGTATTTGCAAAAGTTTGTCAATAAATTTACCGAAGCCAATCAAGGAAAAGCTTTTTATACCGGCTTAAAAGGTTTAGGCGAAATGATTTTTGAAGATTATGAAACGAATAGGAAAAAGAGATTGAAGTAGATTTCAGGTTAGAAGTTAGAAATGAGAAGGCAGAAATCAGCTTAATGAATAAAAAGAAACTTAGTGAACTTTGCGTAAAACTTAGTATTCTTAGCGGTAAAAAAAACATAACGCATTTGGCGGTTAAATAAAAAAACATGAAAATAGAAAATATAAATACCTTAGGCGAATTAAAAAAATCTGGATACCAAAGTAAAACCATAAAAGACGAATTGCGAAACAATTTGCGCGAAAAAATAAAATTGGGAATTCCAACATTTGAAGGCATTCATGGTTTTGAAAATACCGTAATTCCTGAGTTGGAACGAGCTATTCTTTCGCGACATAACATCAATTTGTTAGGACTTCGTGGTCAGGCAAAAACCAGATTGGCCCGCAAAATGGTCGAATTACTTGATGAATATATTCCGTATGTGAGTGGTTCTGAAATTAATGATGATCCATTCAATCCTATTTCTCGTTTTGCTAAAAATTTAATCGCTGAAAAAGGCGATGCAACTCCTATTTTCTGGTTGCATAGAAGTGAGCGATTTTTTGAAAAACTTGCTACTCCAGATGTAACTGTAGCTGATTTGATAGGTGATGTCGATCCGATAAAAGCAGCTAATTTGAAATTATCTTATGCTGATGACCGTGTGATTCATTTCGGAATGATTCCACGTGCCAATCGTTGTATTTTTGTGATAAACGAATTACCCGATTTGCAAGCCAGAATTCAGGTTGCTTTGTTTAATATTTTGCAGGAAGGCGATATTCAAATTCGTGGATTTAAGGTGCGAATGCCACTCGATATGCAATTTGTATTTACAGCAAATCCCGAAGATTATACCAATCGTGGAAGTATCGTTACGCCTTTGAAAGATAGAATAGGTTCTCAAATTTTGACGCATTATCCTGAAAATCTAAAAATCGCCAGAAAGATTACGGAACAAGAAGCCAAATTAGATACTACTCAAAGCGATACGGTTTATGTTCCGTCATTAGCCAAAGATTTATTGGAACAAATTAGTTTTGAAGCGAGAGAAAGTGAATTTATTGACCATAAAAGTGGCGTGAGTGCCAGAATGAGTATTACCGCTTATGAGAATTTACTAAGTACTGCCGAACGTCGTGCTTTAAAAGCGGGTGTTGATAAAACTACTTTGCGATTGTCTGATTTCATGGGAATTATTCCTTCGATAACAGGAAAAGTAGAATTGGTTTATGAAGGAGAGCAAGAGGGAGCAGCTGCGGTTGCTGAGCGTTTGATAGCTTCGGCGGTGCGTACCATTTTTCCAACTTATTTTCCTAAAATTGAGAAATTAGAAAAACCAAATGATAAAACTCCTTATTCGGATTTAATTGAATGGTTTTTTGCCGAAAGTGGTTTTGAATTATTAGATGATTGTTCTGATGCCGAATATCAAAACATTTTAGGAACCATTGTGCCATTGGAAATCTTACTCAAAGAATATCAGGCTGATTTAGCAAAAGAAGATAAATTTTTCATGAAAGAATTTATTCTTTGGGGCTTAGTAGAATATCGAAAATTAAGTAAAGATAGAATTGCTGAAGGTTATCAGTTTAAAGATATTTACGGAAGTTATATCAGTAAATTGTAGTTTTTTTATAGGTTTGAAATACAAGGATTTAGATTAGTTTCTAAATCCTTTTTTTATTTATTGTAATTAAAAGTTATAAATGTAATTGCTAGGTCTTTTTAGTCTACTTTCGCTTGCTAGCCCTATTTTGGGTTATTACAAAATGGAAAAAAACTTTGAGGCTTTAATAGCCTCGTATATTGAAAATAAAGTGGGCATTTCAGAACACTTTTTAACTGATGAATTAGCCAATAATTTAAAACAAAATCTATATTCCTTAAACGAGAAAAATTTATTAAAAGAAGCTGGAACAGGAAATTCTGAAGCTATTGCTTATGATAGCGCTGTGAGGAGTGATTCGATTTATTGGTTGGATAAAAAACATAATAATGCGTTCGAAAATGAATTTTTCAAGCATATTGAGGATTTTATTCGGTATCTCAATCAAAGTTGTTATACTGGAATTACAGGCTATGAATTCCATTATTCCTTATACGAAAAAGGTGATTTTTATCTGAAACATTTAGACCAATTTCAAAATAATTCGCGTAGAAAATTCTCGATGATTAGTTATTTAAACAGCAATTGGCAAACTGCTGATGGCGGAGAATTGTTAATTCATCAGGATAATAACAACCAAAAAATAAGTCCAACACAAGGAAAAACCGTTTTCTTTAAGAGTGATGAATTGGTTCACGAAGTTTTACTAACTCAAAATACCAGAATGAGTATTACAGGTTGGTTGAAATGTGATTAATTGTAAAAAAAGGACAAATCATAAAGTTATATGATTTGTCCTTTTTATGTTGGAATCGTTTTTATTCTGTTAATAACGAACGGTCTAAGTGAACGTAACCACCATCGCAAAAGATGAATTGTCCGGTAGTATGTGATGATCTTTCAGAAATGGTGAATAAACAAGTATCAGCAATTTCGTCAGGAGTTGTCATTCTGTTTTCCAAAGGAATTTTCTTGACAATAGATTTTAATTTTTCTTCTCCGTTTTCCAATGTTTTAATCCAGGTATCATAAGCAGGAGTCCAGCTTTCGGCAATAATAATAGCATTCACTCTTATCGAATGTTTGATTAAATCCACTGCCCATTCGCGGGTTAATCCTAAAACACCACCTTTGGCAGCAGCATAACCTGAAGTTCCGCCTTGGCCTGTTAATCCAACTTTAGAACCAATATTTAAAATTGGACCTTTAGAAGCTTTTAAATAAGGAAGAGCATGTTTAACGGTTAAAAAGTAGCTTACCATATTTAGCTTCAAAGAATCCATGAATTCCTCATAAGAAGCGTCTAATCCAGCGCCATCATTAACACCAACATTGTTGATTAAAGCATCAATACGACCGTATTTAGCAATGATTTTCGCCATTGCTTCTTCGATTTCCACAGGATTGGTTACATCAGTTTTGCAAAACAAACCATCAATTCCTTGTTTTTGAATTTCTTCGATATAAGCAAAACCTCTATCGTTTCTATCAATTACTGCTGGAATAGCACCTTCGGCAGCTAGATGTTGTAAAATAGTTTCTCCAATACTTCCTTTAAGTCCAGCCGCACCTGTAATCACGACTACTTTTCCTTTTAATCCTAAATCCATAATTTATAAGTTATAAAATTGCATTGCGTTGCCACCCATAATAGCAGCTTGCTCTTCGGAGCTTAATTTCGCAATGAAATTGGTTATTAATTCTTTTGTTTTTGTATAATTTCCAGCCACTAAACACACTGGCCAATCGGAACCAAAAAGGATTCGGTTAGCGCCAAAAGCGTCCAAAACTAATTGCATATAAGGTTCAATTTGTTCCGGAGTCCAGTTGTTATAATCGGCTTCGGTGGTCATTCCGGATAGTTTGCAATGCACATTTTTGTATTCACCAATCGCTTTCATTAAAGTTGCCCAACCATCATAAAACCCGTATTTTAAATATGGTTTTGCAATATGATCGATAACAAATTTTTGATTTGGAAAACGACGTACTAATTCTAATGCTGCTCCCAATTGATGTGGAAAAATAAGAATGTCATAAGTGAAATTGTATTTTTCTAAAGCGGCAATTCCGTTCAGGAAATCAGGACGCAACATAAAATTATGATCGGCTTCGCCTTGAACCACATGTCTAAATCCTTTTAGTTTTGGAAATTGGCTGTACTGTTTTAGAACAGTATCAATATCAGAAGCTCTTAAATCAACCCAGCCTACAACTCCTTTGATAAAGTCATTTTTTTCGGCTAAATCCAAAAGAAAATCCGTTTCGGCAACTGTTTGATCCGCTTGTACAGTCACACAACCATCGATACCATTGTTTTGGTAAACCAATTTTAAATCTTCAGGCAGGAAATTCTTGCGAATGACTTTCATATCATCGTCTATCCAAGCGTGTTTTTCCGCTTCGTAGATCCAAAAATGCTGATGCGAATCGATTATCATACTTATTTTATTTTAAAATCTACAGTAGCTTTGATTACGCCTGTTGCAGGATTTAACCAGCTGTCAAAATTGGCAATCATTTCAGTATAAGGAACATTATGGCTAATGTACGATTCTGTTGGGAATTGGTCTAAAATGCTGATTACGTGTTCAAAATCTTCGGTAGTAGCATTACGGCTGCACATCAAAGTCATTTCTTTGGCGTGAATCGCAGGATGGCTATAAGTCAATTCTCCTTTAGATAAACCAACAAGCACAAAGCGACCGCCGTGAGACATGTAATTTGGACAAGTTTCAAGAGCGCCTTTGTGTCCCGAAGCGTCAAAAACAGCCGTACATAAATCGCCATTGGTGATTTTTGTAATTTCTTCAACTGTATTTTCACCTGCTTTTACAGTATAATCAACACCGATTTTTTCTTTGGCGTAAGCCAAACGTTGCTCGTTCATATCGATTGCGATTACTTTGGCACCGGCAATTTGAGCCAGTTTCATAATTCCAATTCCGATAGGGCCGCAACCTACAACAGCAACAGTTTCTCCTGGAACAATTGCCGCTCTACGAATAGCATGCGCTCCAATTGCCAAAGGTTCTACGATAGCCATTTGGTCATCAGATAAATTATTTGCAGGCAAAAGGATAGAAGTAGGGACAGTAATTTGTTCCTGCATTCCACCGTCGGTGTGAACGCCTAAAACTTTGATATTGGTACAACAGTTGGTTTTTCCGTTTCTGCATGCAATACAAGTACCACAACTTACATAAGGCATGATCACAACATTATCTCCAGCTTTAATTCCTCTGGGATTGTCTCCAATTTCAAGTACCGTAGAAGCTAATTCGTGTCCTAAAATTCTAGGGTAGCTAAAAAAAGCTTGGTTTCCGCCATAAGCATGCAAATCAGTTCCGCAAATACCTACTTTGTTGATTTGTAATAAGGCTTCATTTTCTTTTCTAACAGGTGCTTCTTTTTCTTTTAAGATAAATTCACCTGGTTTTTCGCAAACAATGTATTTCATTTTCTTAATTATTTTTTTGTTCCAACGTTTGAACAGTTTTAAAAATAAAAAACACAAATAGAGATGTCTTGTATTTTCAGTTTAAAGTAGCTATTTTTGTTCAATCGATTGAACAAATATAAAAACTAATTGGAGAATAAAAAAAAATCTACGATAAAAGATATTGCTGCTGTATTAGGTTTAACACCTTCGGCAGTTTCTAAAGCTTTGAACGATCATCCCAGAATTAGTGATAAGACTAAAATTGCGGTGAAAGAAGCTGCAATTCAATTGGATTATCAGCCCAATTATTTGTCGAGTGCTTTACGAAAAGGAAAAAGTAATTTGGTTGGAGTGATTATTCCTCGTGTCAACAGTCATTTTTTTTCTTCGGTAGTCGAGAACATCGAAAAAGTGCTCAATCTGAATGGTTACAATATCATCATGACGCAGTCGAATGAATTGTACGCCAAAGAATGTCAGGAAATAGATACCTTATTAAAAATTCAAGTGGATGGAATTATCGCTTCTATGGCAAATGAAACTACTGATTTAGAATATTACCAAAAAATAAAATCCAAAGGTACCGAACTTGTATTGTTTGATAGAGGTGAAGAGGAGTTAAATGTTGATTATGTGGGAATTGACGATTATAAAAGTAGCCACTTGGTTATTGATCATTTGGTTTCGCAAAATTGCAAACGCATAGCTCATATTGCAGGTTTTAAACACATTCGAATTTACAAAGAACGAATTCGAGGCTATAAAGATGCATTAGAGAAATCAGGATTAGCAGCTCCCGAAAATTGGATTATCGAAAGTAATTTACGTCTAGACGATGGACGCCGAATTATGCAACAATTATTAGATTCGCCCGAAAGACCAGATGCGGTTTATGTGGCGGGTGATATTGCGGCGCTTGGTGCTTTGCAAGTACTTTTAGAAAATAACATTAAAGTTCCTGAAGAAATGGCGCTGATCGGTTTTAGTGATGAACCCTTTACTTCGTTGACACAGCCTTCCATTTCAACCGTAAATCAGCATAGTGACCAAATAGGGAAATTAGCTGCTGAAGCTTTCCTGGAACGAATCAATAATCCTAAGAAAAAAACAATCAACCGAATCATTTTAGAACCCGAATTGATTATTAGACAATCTTCGAATAGGAATTTGAAATAGTTTTGGATCACAGACCTGTCTGCCGACAGGCAGGTTTAAGGAATTTAAGTAAATTTTCTCAGATAGAAATTTTAAAAAAAATCTGTTTTTATTTCTTAAATCTGTGAGATCTGTGTTCCATCTTTTTTCGAACATCTTAGACTAATTAGAAATGCCTTTATATTTTTCCATAAACAGGAATGATAAAATTTCCATTCAAAAAAGACTGGGCTTCAATCTGACTTTGAAGAATAACACCTTTGAGATTATTTTCCAGTAAAAGTTGAGCTGATTGCACTAAAGGGGCTGCAGTTGTTGCTTGTATGGCTCTTAGTTGATGGTTGCCTACTTTTTGTGGAAGGATACATTTGGAAATCTCTCTTCTTCTCAAAATACCTTCGTGGTCTTTGCCTTCTACTGCGGCGTATAAAATAATTTGGTCGTTTTCAATTAGCGGAATTTCTTTTTCCATGATTTGCTGTAATTCTTTGAGGGTCTTTTCAGAATTTCCAATTGTCATTAATTGTTTCTGTATCCAATCATAATGCCCGGGAAAGCGTAATGTTTTATAATCTAAATTGCGCACTTTTCCAGCCAAGGTATCTGGTAAATCTGCTGCACCTCCCGAAGTTAGATCGGCTTCATAAGTAACTCCATCAATGACAATTGAAGTTCTTTCGGATAAGGCAGGAAGTTCTGTTTTATTAAAATTCCGAATTGTAATGGCTTTTTTTAAGTATTCGGTCGCTACACCTATAGGACTCCAGGTAAATCCATAATAGTGAGGGTCAACGGCATTTTTAGTCAATGCGCCCACTTTAAATTCTAATTTATCGACTGTGTTTACCTTGAAATCAATGCAAAATTGTTGAAAAAGTGCATTGGCAAGTACATCAATATAACCCGGAGCAATTCCTGTTTGCAATATAAAACTGGTAGCCGCATCTTTTGCCAAAGCAATAATTTCATCGGTTTCGGCAACACATTCCGTGAGATTGGCGTAATGCAAATGAAATTCCTGAGCCAGTTTTGCTATTCTTGGTGCCTGACTTCCCGGCAAACAATCCAGTATAATATCGGCTTCGTCGAAAATTATTTTCATTTCTTCAGTCAATTCCTGTTCAGGAAGGAGAAAAGGCTCAACAGAACAAGGTTTTGTTGTTCCTTCTTCAATCCATTGCGCTACCGACTGGGCTTTAGCGAGCGTTCTGTTTCCAATAAACAGGGAAGGAGTGACTTCGCTCCATTCTGCCAAAATCAAGCCCGCAGCTTCTGCAATGCCGCCCGCTCCCGCTATGATAATGTTGAAATGCTGTTTCATATGTTGATATTTATTGTTTTTTATCGGTCATATGTAATTGCTTAGCCTGTTCGCTATCGCATATAATTATTTGTTTTTTCGACTAATTTTAGGATTATGCTCATTTCATATCTTAAAGTTACGATTTTTGATTTTTATCAAAAAACATTTAAGATTTTTTTGACTTGTTTTTTAGGCTTTGATGAAGCTAAAAAAGAGTTCCTTGCTCAAAAGTAGATTTTGGGTTATTCTTGAATTCAAAATGGCTAATTATTTCAAATTGTTTGATGTTGGGATTAAAAAGACGCAGTGAAATACTGTCGCAAACAAAATTCAAGTCAATAGATTTGGAAAAGAGACGATAACTTGTAGCGATATGTTCTGGACTCAATTGGCGAGCAATAGACAAATGGGGTTCGTTATTTTTAAAAAGTGTTTTTACCCGAAAAGATTGATTGAGGTGCTTCATTATTTGTTTCAAATCTATTTTCGAAAGAGCATCGGGAGCAATGAAAAAAGCACCATTGGGATAGCTGTCAAATGCATTCAAGTGAACAAGAACTGGTTTCAGACTTTCACAAATAGTATTCAGCTGTTTTTTGATCATTTTAATTTCATTCTCGGAAGCCATAAACTCGTTGATGGTAATATGTGCCAATGAATTTTTGCTGTGAAACCAGCCAATTTCTTTAGCTAATTCGTTCTTCATGGTTTTTACCAAAGCGATAATTTCTTCTGAAGGACTAATAACTAAGGAATAACGATTTTGCATTTTTTAGTTTTAAGCGTGAAATAGTACCATTTAGAATTATAAAACAGTTTTTTGTTTACCTCACCCCAACCCTCTCCAAAGGAGAGGGAGTTGGAAAATTGGATTATTTTATATTTCTAAATGGTATTAGGTGTTTGATTTTATGGAATTTGATGTGCTTTATATTGCATTTTTTCTAATTCTAAAGCCAATTGATTGCGCTCGTTTTCTAGTAATAGGATTTCATTATTATAATAAGCAATATCAGTTTGAATGGCATTTATTTCTCTGGTTCTGTCTTCTGGAGTTCTAAAAAACTGAAATTCAGTTGCCTTAACCAATTTGTTTTTTGCCTCTTCTAAGCGTGTTTGATATTCTATTTGCTTGATTTTATTTTCAGATAGTTTGGTGTTAATTGCTGCTTTTCTTTCTGTGGTAAGTCGTTCTTCCTCCAGTTTTTCTTGTTCGCTTATACGTTGTTTTTGTTCCTGAATTTCTTTTTGTTGCAGCTGAAATTGTCGATTTTCTCTTTCGGTTTTGTTGTTTTTTTGCTCTAATTCTGCTTCTCTGTTTTCTTCTAAAATACTTAAAACAAAACTTCCTATAATTAATAATAGAAGTACAGAAAATAAGTAAAATACGTTTTTCTTCAGTCCCATAATTTTGGGATTTCTTTCTTCTTTTTTTTCTTCCCTTTTTGGAGTTGGCGGAATAGTTTTAAGGGGAGGTGGTATGACTTTTAAAATAGTTTGTAGTTCGTCTATTTCCCCTGCAGTTTTCCAATCGGGCATTCCAGAAAGCCATACAGGTGTTGTTGCCGTAATTTGTTTCATTTGCAATTCGGCTAAATCAAAAGGGCCACTGCTTTCGACACCGTTATGTAAATAATATTTTTTCATTATTGTCAACTTAATATAAAATTTGTAGGTTAAACAGCGTATTCTAAAAAATAGTATACTATCTAATATATTTAACTTTTACGAAGATATTAAAGTTTAATGAGTTCCCGAAATTGATTTTTGTAATAGTTATTTTAGATTGAATAACTACTGTTTTTAATAGTACAATCTAAAATCAAGTAGTTTGCACAGTGCATAATTTTTTTGATGCAATTCTTCCACAATTTCCACAAGATCATCTAGTTCTTCACACAATCCAAAAAAGAATTTATCCAGATGAATGCTGCTTATTTTGTGTTCTTTTATTCCATAACCCGAAATAGCTCGAGCACCAGTTATATCAAGAAAATATTGCGCCTCCTCAGCAGTTAAGTCTAAAATTTTTTTATTGGCAAAGTGTATGATTTTGCCTTTCAATTTTCCTTCAAACAATTCGGCTATTTCTTCTAAACTATAGTAATAATTATGTAGGCAAATGTTGTTTTCCTGACCCGGCATCACCAAATAGATAATTTGGTAGCCTTTAAAATTATGATCATCGTATAGCAAAGCACCTAGGCTTTCTTCCAGTCCTTCAATAGTATCGCAACTCTTATAAATACTGGCAATTTGATTTTCAAACGCTAAATGCTCTAAATTTTTAAGTGCCTCTGTGCTGATGTAGGTTTCTACATCAGGAACACCTTCGAGACAAAAAATAAAGTTTTCATAAACCATGCAAATCTATTTTTAAGTTGCTTTAGGGGGCACAAATATATACTTTATTGGGATGATTTTTGGTTTTAATGTACCAATTAATACGCTTTAATTAACTACTTTTTTTAATCTATTTTTATATTTTAAAAATAAAGTTCTACTGATTTTAAAAACTAATGATTTGACAATGAATTAATATCTAACATGTGAGAGCGAAAAAAACAGAAATAAAACAACGTTTAATTTTTGTTTAATACAGGGTAAATGTATTTTTGAAAAAAAAAAGATTACTATAAACACATGAAAATATCAAAACTAATTCTTGCCATTGTGCTTTTTTTGACCATGGCAACTCACGCTCAAACTTCTGGTAAAGCAGGAACTTTTGAGACTAGTGACAAAACTTTTTTGTTGAATGGAAAACCATTTTTAGTACGTGCTGGTGAAATACATTTCCCTAGAATTCCTCGTGAATATTGGGAACAGCGTATTCAAATGTGTAAAGCCATGGGAATGAATACCATTTGTATTTACCTTTTTTGGAATTTTCACGAACAACAACCTGATCAATTTGATTTTACGGGACAAAAAGACGTAGCTGAATTTGTAAGGTTAGTTCAAAAAAACGGAATGTATTGCATTGTTCGTCCTGGGCCTTATGCTTGTGCTGAGTGGGATATGGGAGGCTTACCTTGGTGGTTGTTGAATAAAAGTGATCTTCAGGTACGCACTTTAAATGATTCGTATTTCATGGAACGTTCTGTTAATTACTTAAAACAGGTAGGTAAACAATTAGCTCCGTACCAAATTCAAAATGGCGGAAACATCATTATGGTTCAGGTCGAAAATGAATATGGCGTTTTTGGGAATGATGCAGTTTATATGGGTAAGGTGCGTGATGCCGTTCGTGCTTCAGGCTTTGATAAAGTTCAATTATTCCGTTGCGATTGGAGTTCGAATTTCTTCAAATATGATGTGGATGGAGTTTATACGGCATTAAATTTTGGAGCAGGTTCGAATATCGATAAGCAGTTTGAAAAGTACAAAGAAATTTATCCAAAAGCTCCGCTGATGTGTAGTGAATATTGGACGGGTTGGTTTGATTACTGGGGGCGTGCACATGAAACCCGTTCGATAAGCAGTTTTATCGGAAGTTTGAAAGACATGTTAGATCGTAATATTTCGTGTAGTCTTTACATGGCGCATGGTGGAACATCGTTTGGACAATGGGGTGGAGCCAATGCACCTCCTTTTGGAGCTATGGTATCTTCATATGATTACAATGCTCCAATTAATGAAGGAGGATTACCTACGGATAAATTTTATGCTGTTCGTGATTTGATGAAAAATTATCTGAATCCTGGCGAAACTATTCCGGAACCACCAGTGAATTATCCTGTAATTTCGATTCCTAAAATTACATTTAATGAGTCGGCATCGCTTTTCGAAAATCTTCCGAAAGCCAACAAATCTGAAGTGATAAAACCTATGGAAGCTTTTAATCAGGGTTGGGGACGAATTTTGTATCGCTCCAAATTACCAGAATGTGTTACTTCATTTGATATAAAAATTACCGAGCTACATGATTGGGCTGCTGTTTTTATCAATGGCAAATTAATTGGCAATTTGGATCGTCGCAAAGATCAGAATACTATCAAAATACCTCCAGTGAAAAAAGGGGATGTTCTGGATATTTTAGTAGATGCTTTGGGTAGAGTGAATTACGGAAAGGCTATTATTGACCGAAAAGGGATAACCGAAAAAGTGGAGATGTTTACATCTACCAATACAAGTATTCTTAAAGACTGGGAAGTTTTTAATTTTCCAGTAGACTATGAATTTCAGAAAAACTTGAAATTTAAAAAAACGAAAGTAAATGGTCCAGCTTGGTATAAAGCCACTTTTGATTTGAAAACTACTGGTGACACCTATATCGATATGAGTACTTGGGGCAAAGGAATGGTTTGGGTAAATGGATACAATCTAGGTCGTTATTGGAAAATTGGACCTCAACAAACGCTGTATATGCCAGGATGTTGGTTGAAAAAAGGAAAAAATGAGATTATTATTCTCGATTTAGAAATACCTAATGACAATCAAATTGCGGGTGTAACCACCCCTATTTTGGATAAAATAGTGGTAGACGAATCACTTTTACACCGTAAAAAAGGAGAAACACTGGATTTATCTGCTGAAACTCCTTCTGATGAGGGATTATTCACTAGCGGTCAAGGTTGGAAAGAAGTAATTCTTAAAAAAGAGTCTGAAGGACGTTACTTTTGTTTTGAGGCGCTAAGTTCTCAAAATCCTAAAGATCAAAGTAGCAGTATTGCTGAATTAGAACTAATTGGTGCTGATGGTTTACCAATTAACCGTTCCAATTGGAAAATTATTTATGCCGATAGCGAAGAGATTTCGGTGGGAAACTATTCGGCTGAAAAAATATTTGACCAACAGGAATCTACTTTTTGGTCAACTGCCTGGACGGTTTCAAAAACGTCTCATCCACATCAGGTGGTAGTAGATTTAGGCAATACAATTAAAATTAAAGGGTTTAAATATTTACCTCGTACTGATAAGAGTACCAATGGGAATGTATTATCTTATCGTTTTTATATTAAACCAAGCGCATTTATAATTAAAAAATAAGGTTCTACAGAATTTGTATGAAATAAAAATATTAAAAACCATTAAGAAAATGAAGAGTTGCAGTGTTCTTAATCTTCTTAAATTTTCTTAATGGTTTTATAAAAGAATGTTCACAAGATTTCCTGTAGAACTAAAAATAAAACATAACACAATGAAAAAATACAGTTATATCTGTCTGTTTTTTGCAATCTCATTTTCTTTAAGTAGTTTCAATGTTAAGCCTAAGGATGAAGTGATTCATTTGGATGTCAATTGGCATTTTAAAATTGACCGAAAAGATGAAGGAATAGCTCAAAAGTGGTATAACAGGAATCTTTCGGATGTTATAAAATTGCCGGGCTCTATGGCAGAGTTTTTAAAAGGAGATGAAATTACGCTGAAAACCAAATGGACAGGATCTATTTATGACAGTTCTTTTTATTTTATTCCAAGATTAGAAAAATACCGTCAACCGGGAAATATCCACATTCCGTTTTGGCTAACTCCAGCCAGGCATTATGTTGGTGCAGCCTGGTATCAAAAAGAAGTTAACATTCCTGCCAATTGGAAAGGCAAGCGAATAGTACTCCATTTAGAAAGAGTACACATAGAAACCAGAGTTTGGATAAACGATAAAGAAGTGGGATTGCAAAACTCGCTGGTAGCTCCGCATGTATATGATTTAACACCTTATCTTACTGCTGGAAAACAGCGTATTTCTATTCGAATTGACAACCAGATTAAAAAAATAAATGTGGGGCCTGATTCTCACAGTGTAACTGATCATACCCAAGGAAACTGGAATGGAATCATTGGAAAAATTGCGTTGGAGGCGGTTTCTCCAGTTTATATAGATGATGTTCAGATTTATCCTGATGTAAAAAACCGTAAAGCCCGTGTGAAAATAACGGTAAATAATAGCACTCCAAATAATTTTAGCGGAAAAATTGTAATTGCTGCTAAAAGCTTTAATTCTAAGGCATCAGATCAAACCCAAGAGGTTTCAACTACGCTGACTGTGTCTAAGTTGGGAGACAAAACAATTGAACTCGAATTGCCTTTTGGTAAAGGAATGCTGACTTGGGACGAATTTGATCCGGCTTTGTATAATCTGGAAGTACAATTGGTTTCCAAAGAAATAAAAGCTTCTAAAAAGCTTCAGTTTGGAATGCGTGAATTCAAAATAGAAGGCAACCGATTTTTGATAAATGGTAATCCAGTTTTCTTGAGAGGTACCGTTCATAATTGCGAATTCCCGTTAACAGGTTATCCGGCAACTAGCATTGAAGCTTGGGAGAAAATTTTACAAAAAATAAAATCCTATGGTATGAATCACGTTCGTTTTCATTCTTGGTGTCCTCCTGAAGCAGCTTTTATCGCAGCGGATAAAATAGGGCTTTATTTACAACCTGAAGGCCCGAGTTGGCCTAACCACGGCCCTAAAATAGGATTGGGTCAGCCAGTGGATCAATTTTTATATGATGAAACCACTAGAATGGCAAAGGAGTATGGTAATTATGCTTCTTTTACGATGTTGTCTGCAGGGAATGAACCGGCAGGAAATCAGGTAAAATACCTCAACGAATTTGTTGATTTCTGGAAAGCAAAGGATAATCGAAGAGTATATACAGGAATGTCAGTAGGAGGAAGCTGGCCTGTAGTTCCAAATGCAGAATACCAATCACGTGGCGGTGTAAGAGGTTTGAAATGGGAAAAAATGCCTGAAACAGAATCTGATTTTAGCTCCGGAATTGAACCTTTTAAAGTTCCTTTTGTAGCACACGAAATTGGTCAATATTGTGTTTTTCCAAATTTTGAAGAAATACAAAAATACAAAGGCGTTTACAGAGCCAAAAACTTTGAAATGTTCCGTCAGGATTTAGCAGATCACAATATGGCTGATCAGTCTAAAGATTTCCTGAATGCTTCCGGTAAATTACAGGTTTTGTGTTATAAAAACGAAATAGAAAAAATGTTGAGAACACCCGGTTATGGTGGTTTTCAAGCTTTAGGCTTACAGGATTTTCCTGGTCAGGGAACGGCTTTAGTAGGAGTGTTGGATGCTTTCTTTCAGGAAAAAGGATATGTAACGGCACAAGAGTACTCTCGATTTTGTAATGCAACGGTTCCGTTGGCTAAGATTCCAAAGTTTGTATATAATAACGGAGAAACTTTCAAGGCTGAAATTGCGCTGTTCCATTCAGGAAAAATGCCATTGAAAAATACAGTAATTAGTTGGACAATTAAAAACGAAAAAGGAAATGTACTTTCTTCGGGAAATTTTGATCCAAAAACATACGAAAACGGAAATGGTATCATCGTTGGAAATCTTAGTTTCGCATTAAATGATGTTAAGGTTGCCTCAAAATTAAATTTGGAAGTAAAAGTCAATGATACTGCTTTTGCCAACGATTGGAATTTTTGGGTATATCCAAATAGAAATCCTGAAATTTCTTCTTCTATTTATTATACAACTGTACTAGACGCAAAGGCAAAAGAAATGCTGAATAACGGAGGAAAGGTATTTTTGAATGCTGCTGGAAAAGTGGTGAAAGGAAAAGAAGTAGAAATGCATTTTCTACCTGTTTTCTGGAATACCTCTTGGTTTAAAATGCGTCCGCCTCATGTAACAGGAATGCTAATTCAGGATAAAAGCCCTGCTTTTGCAAATTTCCCAACCAGTTTTCATAGTGATTTACAATGGTGGGATATTCAAAACCGCGCTCAGGTCATGAATTTGGAAGATTTCCCGGCTGATTTCCGTCCATTAATTCAGCCTATTGATACCTGGTTTATCAATCGCAGACTGGCTTTAGTATTTGAAGCACAAGTAGGAAAAGGAAAAATCATAGTAAGTAGTGCTAATTTAGGACCTGATGTTCAAGATATACCGGCTTCGAGAGAATTGTTTTTCTCGCTGCAAAACTATATGAATTCCGATCAGTTTAATCCAAAAAACGCCTTGAGTTTTGAAGTAATTCAGGATGTATTTGTTAGTCCTTCAAAAGAACAATTTAAAACTTATACTAAAGACAGTCCTGATGAATTGAAACCCAATTCGAATCAGAATAAGGTGAAGTAATTCTAATACAATAAAAGCCCATAAAATTAAATTTATGGGCTTTTTTGTCAGACAATGTTTTTACATCTATAATGTGTTTAACGAGGGACACCGCAACCGAAGAATAAAGGAGCAATAATTAAAAGTAAGTGACTGATAGCTTGTTGTTCATAGTGTAGAAATATATTGATTAATAATAATTGACAAATGATTTTAAAATCAGCAATACATATTATTTCTGACCGGCTGCACTTTTAAAGTATGTAAAGGTCTTTCCCTGCCCGTCCGGCAGGCGGGGATCATAACGATGCACCCCACTCTGAGGTCCTCCAGCTCCAACCCAAATACTTCCATCTTTAGCTTCTAAAATTCCCGACAAAAAAGTGTTTCCGTTTCCTCCTGACACTTTAATTTCCATTACAGTAGGTTTTAAATTGGACAAGGACTGTTGATCATAACGGAAAATGCTATTCCCTGAACTAGTCCAGATGTTTCCTTTTTTATCTTCAATTATAGCATAAGCACTCCTCTCACTAATTTTAGTAAACGTACTGCCATCATAGCGCCAAAGACCATCATCGTTACTGAACAAAATATCACCTTTTTTATCTTCGATTATGCACCTAACGTTCTTAAAAGCTTTGCCGTCTTTATTGGTGAGAGTGGTAAATGTTTTTCCCTGTCCGACCGGCAGGCGTGCGTCATAAATGAGGATATTGCCCCCTGAACCAAACCATAACTTGCCAGTTTTGTCTTCGAGGATAAAACGAATATTGTTACTGGGAAATCCATCTTTTGTGGTAAAAGTTCGAAAAGATTTCCCATCGTAACGGCTTGCTCCGAACCAAATATTACCGGCTCTATCTTCATAAATATGAAGCACCATATTACTGGCAAGCCCATCCTTTGTTGTAAAATGCTGAAAGCCTGCCTGTCCGGCAGACAGGGATTTCCCGCCTGCCCTGAGCGCAGTCGAAGGGTAATAGTAAACACCCGAATCTTTGGTAGCGAACCAAAGATTTCCTTTTCGATCTTCCAACACATCCCAGAAGCTGGAGAAGCGGGGCGAACTTATTTTACTTGTTAGATTGGTAAACGATTTTCCCTGCCCGTCCGGCAGGCGGGCATTGTATCGAAACACGCCTAAGTAAGAAGCAATCAAAATGTCTCCGTTTCTGGCTTTCTTTACATTCCGAACCATACTCATAGGCACCTTGGAGGTGGCCGCCTCTTTAACTTGAGACTCGGAGTATAGTCCTTTACTGATATTATCTTTTGGGAGGTCTGGTTTGTTTTGTCCCCCACAGGAAGTGTGAAAAACAAGCATCAACAACAAAGTATATAAGTGTATGTATTTCATAATTTTTTTTAATTAATAAGAATTTCAAAAACCTAAAAACTCTTGCTAGAATATAATAGCATGATCTGAATTTAGTTAAAGTCTTAAAGATTGAGATGTTTATTTTTTTGCTACAATCTTTAGGATTTGCTGCATTCACTAGATAAATCAAATAAATCAATCCCGAACGCAACGAACAGAGACTTCGTAAGAAACATAGGCATCGAAACGGAAAACTTTTGTTTTAAGTGGTTTAGCATAACTCATGTCCCAGCCCCACGCTTTACCCTCCTTACCCCTGGGTGTGGCCGACCACCAGAAACCCATAACACCCATCACCTCATAAAGATTATTTCTGCGAATACCTGCAGGAAGAGCGTTAAACCCGCTGCTGTTAGTACCGTTGCCGTCTTCCGCCCAGCCACTGATGCTTTTCAGGGCTTCGCCTGCCTTGTCCATTCCACCGAATTTAGTCACCAGCATAGACCATTCGTTATCCGTTGCTAAATGCCAATCTTTGGGGCAGGCTTTTTTCGCTGCTTCCCAGGTGTAAAGCAAGCCAAACTTTTTTCGATTGCTCTCTTTGTCATCATAAGCGTAGCTCCCCTGCACTTTGTAGTTCAGATTTTGGGCCATCCAGGTAACAGTGGTGCCGGTCAAAGCGTTTTTAAAGCTGAATGTTTTATACGTTTGCCCATCGCGTGAGTCGGTAAAGGTGCCGGTGGATTGGGCAATTCCTGCCTGAGTAAAAAACAAGGTAGCAAGTAGAGTAAGGATGTGCTGTTTTATCATATTTGGTTCGGTTTGTATAAATGTTTGCTGTTAAAAATTAATATAGATAGTTCAAGTGTAGCTCAAACCCCCTTTTTTCATTGCCTACTAAAAGGCTTTAAAAAGGAATTATTGACATCTTCATCATCTATTTCTGTATAGCTGGCAAAGGTTTTTCCATCGTAACGAAACAAACTAGTGTTCCTTGTGCCCACCCAAAGATTTCCCGCTCTATCTTCCAAAATTGACCATACATCATTATTGAGTAGTCCGTCTTTTCTTGTAAAACAAGTGAAAGATTTTCCATCGTATCGGCAAAGTCCACCATCACCACCAAACCAAAGGTTTCCCTTTTTGTCTTCTATAATTCGGACAACCATATCACTGGATAAGCCATCTTTTTTTGTAAAACTTGTAAATGATTTGCCATCATAACGGTAGGCTCCACTCCAATTGCTGAACCAAATATTTCCGTTTTTGTCTTGCAAAACGGGCCAAGCCCAATTGTCACCATTTGGTTTAAGATTGGTTATAGATTTACCATCGTAACGAAATACACCCTTATTAACCCGTCCACCAAACCAAATGTTACCTGCTTTATCTTCTAAAATATATTCCACGTTATTGTTACTGCTCAAAAAGCCACCACCCTCATTAACTATAAACGGAGTAAAGGATTTGCCATCGTAAATATAAACACCATCTATTGTGGCGAACCATAGTTTTCCGCTTTTTGCCTGCATCATACTGAATACAATATGCTCGTTGCGAATCTTGTTTGGAGGCATGTTTTTTCGTAAAGAGATTTGAATTTTAGTAAATGTTTTACCATCGTAAAGAACAAGTCCAGCGTCGGTACCTATCCAAATTTTACCATCTTTATCTTCCAACATACAGTAAACATTATTACTGTTAAGTCCATTTTCCGCTGTAAATTGGACAAACGATTTTCCGTCATATTTATAAACGCCATTTCGTATGGTTGCGAACCAAAGGTTACCGGCTTTGTCCTGCAGACCACCTTGAATATTGCCATATTTAGGTGAGCTTTGGGTTGCTATAAGTTTTGGTTGTCCGACAGATATTATTTTTGATACAATTACCTTTTCTTTTGGTAAGTCTGTTTTGACTTGTCCGTTGCAGGAAGTGCAAAAAACAGACATCAAGAACAAAGTATATACGGGTATGTATTTCATAATTTTTTTTAATTAATTAATAAGAATTTCATGTATGAGAAGTAGTGATTTAAAAGCACTTCACTTTCAGTTTGGTACAAAACTTAATTAGAGCAAAGACCTTCGATTTACCACGAACCCCGCTATTTCTTATACACATTGATTGTGCGCTGGCATTATGCTTATTTCTGTAACATCAAATTTTTTAAATTTATTTTGCCACAATGAATTTCATTTTTATTGATGCTATAAAAAACATTTTGGTCTTTAAAGGTAAACCCAGTTCGAATTGGACCAGTCACTCCTTGTTCAGAAAGAGTTACCACATAGAAAGCACTTGATTCTTTCGGACTTATAGTCATTTTCAATGAAGATGGTTTATAAAAAGCATTGTCCAAAAAAGATTTTAAACCTCTCAAACCATAATCAGACAATGGTTCTTTATCAATTGTCATTGTATCGGGAGGAAAAAAGAGTCTAAAATAATGGCCTGGGATAGAAGGCAACTCATATGATTCTACTGGAAAGTCAATCTTCAATTCTAGAGGATTATCTGTTTCATTGATTATTCTAGTCCAAAATACAGCATACACATATCCCTTCCCATCGGGGTATTTGTACTTTAGTCCACCTTTTGGAAAGCTGTTTTGTATTATTAGGCGCTTACCCATAGAATCAGTATACTCATACTTACCTTCATTAGATCCGGGGGAAGTGACTACGTCTTTGGTTTCGGACTGGATATTTTGTTTTGAGAGGGGTGTTTTTTTGTTTTGTCCTTCACAGGAAATGCAAAGAGCAGACATCAACAACAAAGCATATACGTGTGCATATTTCATAATTTCTTTTAATTAAATTACTTAAGAATTTCAAAAATCTAAAAGCTCTGTACCGGAATAGAATAACATGATCTGATTAGGTTAAAGTCTTTTATGGATTCAGCTATTTATTTTTTTGCTACGATCTTAATATGGAATTCAATGGAATCCGAAATAGTTTCATCAGCTAAATTATCATAGAACTTCCCTGAATTATAACGGACATCCCATTTTGTTCGATCAATGATCAGCTTGGCATTCATTTTGACAATTCCGTCCTTAACTTCTATTTTGGCCGGAAAAGTAACAGGGTGTGTGATACCTTTAATCGTTAGGTTCCCTGTAACTTTCTTGTTCTCACCATTTATCGATGCAACCTTGGTAATTGCAATTGTAGAGATGGGAAATTTCTTGACATCAAAAAAATCAGGATCTTTTAAGTGATTAATAAGTCCATTATCTCTCCCATGGTTTTCATCTTCAATTGTATTCATGTCGACTTCAGCTGTACCACCCACAAGTTGGCCGTTTTCAATCATCAATTCTCCTTTTGATATATAGACGTACCCTGTGTGACTGTTTGGGCCAATTAGCATAGAACCTTTCCATGTCACAACACTTTCCTTCGTGTCTATTATAAAATATTTTTCATTCCCAAAATGTAAGGATAAGTAACCTGCAAATGCATTGTTTTTATTTTCCTCTTTTACAGGTCCACGGCAACCGAAGAACAAAGAAGAAATAATTAAAATTAAGTAAGTGATTGATAGCTTGTTGTTCATAGTATAGAAGTTATATTGATTAATAATAATTGACACCCGAGGCTGTAAGCCGAATAGAGCGGAGCTAAATGATTTTTAAAATCAGCAATACACATTATTGTTGACCGGCTGCACTTTTAAAGTCCGTGATGGTCTTTCCCTGCCCGTCCGGCAGGCGGGGATCATATTTAAAAATACCCTCCCATGAAGGCATGATAATCAGGCTGTACAAAACATTTCTTTTATTTTTCATATCTTATCTAATTGATTCAGCGAAATTAATTTGATATTTTTCGGCTTGAGTGATTTGGATTGTAAATAAAAATGTAAACTTTGTAAATAAAAATTTGACATTATGCATTTTAGTCGAAATCTCTTTTCAGGGAAACTCAAATACCTGTTCGGGTTGATAGTATTCTTGTTTATGGCTGTAATCTGCGTGGCTTTGCTTCGCCAGTTCGCTTTCGCTCGGGTCAGTATGGAGGATAGTGACGACTTTGCTATCGCAAGAAGGGAAGTTTTACTCCGCAGGATTGGACATGAACTACTTTTACAGTCGGGTGACAGTACATCAAGGGTACTTCCGGTAAAAAAGATCGCCGAAAATGAGTACCAAATCAGGTTTGAGAATGACCTAACTTTTCAACCGGACTCCCTAATGAATACTACTCAGCGTTTGTTGGCCAAAGATCCCCTCGCCAGTGATTATGTTATTAATGTTCTGAACTGTGGCAACTCCAGTGTAGCTTATGGATACGCTATATCCAAAAATAAGAAAGATGATATTGTAGCCTGTATAGGAAGAAGGCAACCCAGAGCATGTTACATAATCAACATTAAATTCAAACCAACGGGTATAACTACAACAAAGAATGGATATTTGCTAGGCAGCCTGCCATTTTTAGCATTTATTGGTTTTATTTTTTTTAGATCGGTTAAACTGCGAAGAGTCGTGCCTAGCGGTCAAAATATCGGCATGTTAACTTTGGGCTCGGTGTTGTTTGATGCGAAGAAACGGCAACTGACAATAAATGGAAATACCATAGATCTGACCGCAACTGAAACGCGTGTACTGCTCATTTTTGCGTTATCTCCCAATGAGACCATTGAGAGAAGCCGATTGCAAAAAGAGATATGGGAAGATGAAGGTGTTATTGTTGGGCGCAGTCTGGATATGTTCATATCAAAACTTAGAAAAAAACTGGAGATTGACTCGAAGGTTAAAATTGTTAATATTCGCGGCAAAGGATATAAGCTTGACCTTTCTTAGAAAGAGCTCCTCACCCTGACAAGCTAATTTTAGGTTACCATAAAACACCGATCATCCAGGATTATCGGTGTTTTGTTTTTAGGGGTATCTTTAAGTACTCATTAAAAATTCGATGAGTTTTTTTAGTAATCATCTTTGTTATTATGTCTCTGTAAATACCTTATTCAATAGGTTTTACTATATACGCATCAAAAAACCAATTAGGTTTTCCTTTTCGTCAAGACCTAATTTTTTTCGTAGTCGATGGCGAGCCAATTCAGCACTACCATTAGATATACCCATAATTTCGGCAATTTCTTTTGTGGACATATTCATTAAGAGATAAGTGGCCAAGTCTAATTCGCGTGGTGTGATTGTCGGATGTTTTTCTTTTAATCTTTTCAAGAAATCAAAATGGACATTCTTGATGTGTTTTTCTAATCCGTTCCAACTTTTATCTTTGTTAACCTCATTTACAATACGTTTTTTTAATTTAGTGAATTGGGATTTAGTGGTTTCATCAAATGATGTTAAATTAATATCCTTTAATTCATCAATAATTTCATTTAAGATTTTATTTTTTTTAACTATTTGAAGGGTGTTGTTTACTAGTTCTTTGTCTTTTACCAGAATTTTAGTTTTAAGTTTCTCTTTTTTTAATTTTTCAATTTCTTTTTCCAGATTATATTGTTCCTTTTTTATTTTTGATTCTTTTTCGAGATAAAGTCTTCTTTGTTCAATGGTTTCGTAATATTTATTTTTACGAATTTTCATTATTATTCTTCTTCGTATATAATGAATTGCGGCTGCAATAAGCAGTATGTAAACTAGATAGGCTATGAAATGTCTGTACCAGGGAGGGGAAATTGTAAATGAAAAAGAGGTTTCATTTGATTGGATGCCAAAGCTGTTACGAACTTTTAATTTCATGGTGTAATCACCTTCTCTTAAGTTGGTGTATTCTTTCGTCGAGACGTTCGACCAGTTACTCCATCGATCATCAAATCCTTCTAATTTATGTGAGAATTCAATATTGTCAAGATTTTCATAGGTTGGAGAGGAGAAGGTAAATTTTATTCTATTTGATTCATAGGGAATAGTTGAAACTTCAATTTTATTTTGACCATTTCCTGTTATTAAGGTGTCTCCAGGATATGAAAAACTTCTTATAAAGGCATTTGGTTTTGTGACGGTATTGTTTAAAAGTTTGGAATCATAATGAGCCAGTCCGTCTGTTAGTCCTATAAAGATATTTTTAGGATCGATAGTGTTAATTGACATATAGTTGGCTACTAAATTACCGGTTAAGTTCGAAAAGGGTGCTAATTTGTTTTTATAGCTTCCATTTTGTTGTTTCATTAAAACCCCTAAAGATTCATTAAAAGCGTACCAGAGATTACCTGATGAATCTTGTGATAATGAATATATTTTTGGAACATTTTTAAAAAGGCTGCTCATTTTTTTATCCTCAAAAAATACTTCCTGATCCTGGGAGTATTTATAAAAATGATTATTAGTTTGGAAATAAACGGTTTTGTTGATGCATTGGAGGCTTGTTATGCCTTTAACAGAACCCGTTAAATCTTTATATTTTTTTATTGATTTTATTCTTTTAAAATCCTCCGAAAGAACCGCCTTATAAAGATACTCGTCTTTTTTTAGCCATAAATTTGTATTATCAAGTTCGAATGAATTTGCAGATTTATCAAATCCCATTATTTGGTTTTTATATTGCCATCCGCTTGAAGATTTTTCAAAAATGGCAAAACCATGGTAATTGGAACCAATCATATGATTAGGGTGGTTAGGTATTTTTTTAAAACCAAAATATCCATTTTTGTCCAGAATTTTTACTGTTCGACCTCCTTCAATAATTAAAGCGCCGTTGTTGTTTCCGCATATCAATTGGCCGTCTATTACCTGAACATTCCATGCCTGACCCGTACTACCTTCTACAAGAGCAAAACTGTCCTCTTTGAAGTTCTTGTTCCATGGATGGTGAAAAACACCTTGATTGGTAGCTACATAGAGATTTCCTTTGTGTACAACCGAAGCATAAACAGTACCGATGTTATGACTGAAACCAAAATAAGTGAAAGGTGAATTCTCGTTGATATAGGCAATACCGTTATCAAGTCCTAACCAGAGATTGTTTTTGTTATCTATGAATGAAGTAAGGACGGTATTATTTTGCAGTCCTTTTTCACGGTTAATATGTTGTATTATTTTTCCGTTAGTGTCACAGATAATGATTCCATTTAAAACGGAATTGATTACTATGAATTTATCTTTGATGGTTACGCCACCTAATGAGCTGTTATTTTTGATGAAGGCATTGGCTTCTGTGTCCCACGGAATTATTTTTTCATTATCGTATAGAAAAAGTCCTCTGCTTAAAGTCGCTACGACTAGTTTGTTATTGGGTAACGGAAACATACCCCAAACTTCCGTATTATTAATAGCTGTTGATCCTTTTAGTCGATGGAGTTTCCCGTTTTTATACTCTAGGAGACCCTCAGAAATATCTTGTAAATAAAGACGGTTTTTTACTTTGAATGAAAACTGAAATCGATTGGGAGCCTCCAATAATTTTAGTTTGTTGTTTTTGAAGATATACGCTCTTGCAAATGATTGAAAAATTACCTCGTCCTTATATATATGTATCTTCCAAATAAAATCTATTATTTTAGTTTTTTTTTTGTTTACCAATTTTGATAAAGAGAAATAGCGCAGTTTGCCTTTTAAATCAGGTTTGAAGTAACCGAATTCACTATAACCACCTACAAATATTTTTCCTGAATTATCAATTTTTACACTTCGGACTGCATTGGAGTTTGGTAATGTGTGTTTGCGCCAAGTGGATCCGTCAAATTGATACATACCATTATTGTTGGCAAAATATAAATTTCCATTTTTATCTTGGTCGATGTCCCAATTTTGGGTGCCTCCTTTATATTCTGTTCTAATGTAATTCTTAATATTAGGGAGACCAATACTTTTTACCTGACCCCAAAATGGTAAGGTATAAATAAAAAATAGTAGAATATGTTTATTTATGAATTTCATAATTTAAATTATTAATCTTTTACTATATGAATCTATTGATAGAGATTATTTAGAGGTGCTTTTTCTTCAATTTTAATAAAAGTAATAATCCTATATAAGATTTAATACTATTTTATGTTTTTTTATTTTTTGGACTAAACAAGTTGTTGTTGTAAATGTTTAAAAATGAGTATTTTACAAAAATATTGATAAGCTAATGATATGGTTTTTTTTAAGGTTTGATATGGTTTTGTAAGGATGGTTATTTATTGATCAAATAAAAATACGCCTAATATTGCATCATATTACTAATCTATTAACTAAAAAAAATTGAAAAATGAAATTAACCAAATTAATTATTTTTTGTTTTTCATCTATTCTATTCTCAGTTTACGGACAAGCACAGGATGTTATCGTTAAGGGAAATGTTTCAGATGAAAGCGGAATGCCAATTCCAGGTGCTACTATACTATTAAAAGGCACAGTGAAGTCAACTACATCAGATTTTGATGGGAAATTCCAAATGGAAGTACCTTCAAATGGTGTTTTGACAGTTACTTTTATAGGATATACTACAGTTGCTGAAGCTGTAAGTGGAAGAACAAAAATTACCATTCAATTAAAACCGGAATCTCAATCATTAAATGAAGTTGTCGTAGTTGGATATGGAACTCAAAAAAAATCAGTTGTTACCGGAGCAATTTCCAGTATTAAGGCTTCAGATTTAAAAGATTTACCAATAACAAGAGTTGAACAATCTTTACAAGGTAGAGTTTCGGGACTTACAATTGCTGCAAACTCTGGACAACCAGGTTCTTCGGCAACGATTAGAGTTCGTGGTATTACTACATTTGGTAATAACGAACCGTTATGGGTTGTGGATGGAGTTGTTGTTGATGCGGGTGGTATTGGATATTTGAATCAATCTGATATTGCTTCTATTGAGGTTTTAAAAGATGCTGCTTCCCAAGCTATTTATGGAGCAAGAGCAGCAACTGGCGTTATCCTTGTAACTACAAAAAAAGGTAAATCAGGCAAATTAAGTGTTAACTATAATGGCTATTCAGGAGTTTCTCAAGCTGCTAGAAAACTTGATTTATTAAATGGAGAGCAATACGCTACTTTGATTAACGAGTCGTTAGTTGCTGGTGGAGGAAGCGTGAGATTTGCTGATCCAAAATCATTTGGCAAAGGAAGTAATTGGCAAGATGCTATTTTTAATGATCGTGCTCGCAGAATTGGACATGAATTAAGTTTAAGCGGAGGAAATGATGTTTCAACTTTTTATGCTTCTTTCGGTCTTTTAGATCAGGAAGGTATCGTAACTACTGATATTTCTAATTATACAAGAAAAAACATTCGTTTAAACTCTACTCATAAAATTATTAAAGGTGTGACTTTTGGACAAACTTTAGGATTTTCCAGAGAGAAGAATGTTGGTTTAGGAAATACTAATAGTGAATTTGGAGGACCATTAAGTTCAGCTATCAATTTAGATCCTATTACTCCAATTGTTGAAACTGACCCAGTTCGTATTAATGGATCACCATATAGCAATCAAAATGGAATTTTTAGAGATGCAAACGGTAATCCTTACGGAATTTCTCCATGGGTTACTCAGGAAATGTCTAACCCGTTAGCTTATACACAAACTCGTTTAGGGAACTACGGATGGTCAGATAACTTTGTTGGTAATGCTTATTTAGAAATTGAGCCAATTACAGGTTTGAAATTTAGAAGTACTCTAGGTGGTAAATTAGCATATTGGGGATATGAAAGTTTTACACCAGTTGCTTATTTAAACTCAACTTTTATCATTCAACAAAATAATCTTTCCAGAGGTACAAATAAAGGATTTGGTTGGAATATTGAAAATACGGTATTGTATACTAAACAAATTAGTGATCACAATTTTAGTATTTTAATTGGCCAAGGTTCTTATGTAGATAATATTAATAGTGGAACTAATGTTACTTACAATAATTTACCGGTATCTAGTTACAAAGACGCTTCTTTTAATTTTAATATACCATCAGAGCAAATTATTGCATCAGCTTATACAGGTGCAGAACACATCGTTACCTCTTTATTTTCCAGATTAAACTATGATTTTAAAGAAAAATATCTTTTAACAGCTATTATTCGTAGAGATGGATCTTCTCGTTTTGGATCTAACAACAAATACGGAACTTTCCCATCATTCTCTTTAGGATGGGTAGCTTCTAAAGAAGGTTTCTGGAAAGAGAATAACATAGTTACTCAATTGAAATTTAGGGGAGGTTATGGAGTTACTGGAAATGACGCTATCGGAGATTTTAGATATTTAGCTACTGTAGGTGGTGGTAGAAACTACACTATTGGTAATACTGGTTCGGTGACAATTGGTAACAGTCCTAATGCTCCATCAAATCCTGATTTAAGATGGGAAGAAACTAGCCAAACAAACATTGGTTTTGATGCTACATTCTTTAAAGATTTCAATTTCTCAATGGATTGGTATCTTAAAAAAACAACAGGAATTTTGCAAGATGTTGTTTTGCCAGGATATATAGGTTCTACAGGGAACCCTGTTGGAAACGTTGCTGATATGGAAAACAGAGGTTTAGATTTTGAATTAGGTTACCGTAAAAAAGTAGGTGGATTAAATATTGCTGTAAATGCAAATCTTTCTTACTTAGAAAATGAGGTTACTAATTTGGGAAATGGTATCCAGTTTTTATCAGGAGGACAAACGGTACAATCAAGTACTTACCCAATAACAAGAGTTGAAGTAGGACAAGCTTATAATGCTTTTTATGGATTTAAAACACAAGGGATTTTTCAAAATGAGGCTGAAATCGCAGCTTATACAAATACTTCCGGAGGTTTAATTCAGCCAAATGCTAAACCTGGAGATTTTCGTTGGCAAGATACAAATGGAGATGGTTCTATTACTGCTGATGACAGAACATACATTGGAACTCCAATCCCTAAATATACTTACGGACTTACCGTTAATTTAGATTACAAAAACTTCGATTTATTAGTTTTTGGACAAGGAGCAGCCGGAAATCAAATCTACCAAGGATTAAGAAGACTTGATATTGCAAATGCAAATTATCAAACAGCAGCTTTAGGTCGTTGGACAGGAGAAGGAAGTTCTACTGCTTATCCTAGATTAACAAGTAACGATACGAATAAAAACTTCAATAACCCCTCAGATTTTTATCTGGAAGATGGAGATTATTTCAGAATTAAAACCATTCAATTTGGTTATAGCTTACCAACCGATATTATCAAAAAAGCGGGATTAAGCAGAACAAGAATTTATTTAACGGGGGAGAACTTATTTACATTCACAAAATACACAGGATATGATCCGGAAATTGGTGGAAGTGTAATGGGGATTGATAGAGGATTTTATCCACAAGCCAAAACATTTATGTTAGGGGTTAATTTACAATTTTAATATAAAAAATAAGTATCATGAAAATAAAAAATATAAGATATTCACTTCTCGCATTTGGAGTGCTTTTAACAGCAGCGTCATGTAGTGAAGACTTTTTAACTGTTGAGCCAAAAGGAACAGAATTAGAGAATAATTATTATAAAGATGAAACGCAAGCTTATTCTGGACTTATTGCTGTTTATGATGTTTTAGGAAAACAATCAAGAGGATTTGAGAATATGGTGTGTATGCTAAACTCAGGATCTGATGATTTTTATGCTGGCGGTGGTGGAGCTACTGATGGTATCGGAATTCATGCTTTTTCTGATTATACAATCAGTCAAGTAACAATTCCAGGAAGTTTCTGGAATGATTTCTATCAAGGAATTTTTAGAGCCAATACCTTGCTTCAAAAACTTCCAAATGTTCCTATGGATGAAAACAAAAAAGCTAGATTCACTGCTGAGACTAAAGCTTTACGTGCTTATTATTATTTTGAATTGTTGCGTACATTTAGAAATATACCATTAATATTAGAGCCACTTCCAGCAAACGAATTTTATAATGTTTTGCAAGCAAAACCAGAAGAAGTTTATGCTCAAATTGAAAAAGATCTTAAAGAAGCAATTCCAAGTTTACCCAATACCATTGTGGTTAGTACCGAAGGAGGCCGTTTTTCAAAAGGTGCTGTAAAAGCATTATTAGGTAAAGTTTTATTATATGAAGGAAAAAACAGTGAAGCTGCAGTTCAATTAGCTGAAGTAAATGGAACTCCTGGAGGAACAAGTATTTATGGATATAAACTAGTTGCCAGTTATGCTGATTTATGGAAAATAAGCAACAAATTTAATTCTGAGGCAATTATAGAAATTGTTCACACAGATAAAAGTAATGCCGACTGGGGATTCTGGGGTAGTGGAAGTGACGAAGGAAATACTATCAACATTATGGTTGGCCCCAGAGGGTATACGAGACCAGCTAATTCACCAGCTCCTGATTATGTTTCAGGATGGAGTTTTAATACTGTAACTCAAAGTTTATATGATGTTTTAAAAGGAGATCCTCGTTTTGAATCTACTATTTTAGATATGAAAGCTCTTAAAGCAGCTGGTGTTGCTGATTGGGCTCCTTCTTTTGGAGATACAGGTTATTTCTTAAAAAAATTCATGCCATTAAATTCAGATGCTTCAACTGGTGGTGGTACTACGGCTTTAAATTACAAACAAAATGTTTATTCAATTCGTTTAGCAGATACTTATTTGATGGAAGCAGAGGCATTAGGAGGAACAGGAGCCAGAGCTCAAGCATTATTAGATGCTGTTAGAGCCAGAGTAGGATTAGGATCTGTACCGGTTTCTATTAATGCAATCATGTTAGAGCGTAGATTAGAATTAGCAGGAGAAGGACATCGTTGGTTCGATTTAGTGAGAACAGGTAAAGCGGCTACCGCTTTAGCCAGTAGAGGTTTTACAGCTGGAAAAAATGAAATCTGGCCAATCCCTTTAAAAGAATTAGAAAACACTAAAATTATTCAAAATCCAAATTATAACAACTAATTATTAAAACATATGAACCTAAATATAATTTTAAAAAGAAGTGTTTTTCTAATGTTTGCTTTATCATTAGGTACACTAGTAAGTTGCCAACCTGACGAAGTCGGTACAGGCAACGGAAATGGTTTAACAGCTGCAAGTATTGATGCTTCATTTACTGTAGCTCCAGTAAATGGTGAGATTAACACCTATCTCTTATCAGCTCAAACTAAAGGAGTGGTTTTATCTAAATGGAATATTGGTGATGGAGAATATACTGGAAAATTTGCTGAAAAAATTTCTTTACCAGATGCAGGAACCTATACCATATCACATAACGCAGTAGGAATTGGTGGAGCTACAGCTAAAACAACACAGCAAATTGTAGTTAATACCTCTGATCCACTTAAAGGAAACCTGGTTCAAGGGGGTAAATTAGACACGGCTTCAGATATAAGCAAATGGACAGTTTTAAACATAACTGCATCAGGAACCTCTTGGGCTTTTGCAAATGGTAAAGCAACAGTTACAGGTGGCGGTTGGAATCAGCAAGGATTCTATCAGGCTATTAGTGTAGTTTCTGGTCGCACCTATAAAGTTGATATGGTGTGCTCTTCTACAAGTGGTGTATCAAACACTTGGTTTGAAGTTTTTGTATCTCCAATAATTCCAACACAAAACAGCGATTATTCTGCCGGAGGAAAAATACGCACGATAAATACTTGGGCAGGTTGTGGTACATCTGCATTTTCTGGAAAAATATCAAGCGTTGGATGTGATGGCGCGAGTAATGCTGGGACTTATACCGCTACTGCTACAGAAACAGTTTATTTGGTTATTAAATGTGGTGGCGAAAATCTTAAAGATGGAATCTCCGTTGATAATATTGAGTTAAGAGGAATATAAATAAATTTAGTTTGGTTGTTGCAGAATAGCCCATAATCATTATGAGTATGGGCTATTTTTAAATCTGATAGCATTTTTTTATGTGAAAAGATTTGACAACCTCATTTAAAAGTCTAAATTAAAAAAGGGAAGAATGAAAAAAAATAGTTTTAAAGCTCTGTGTTTTTTGTTTTCGTTAGTGGCTTTCGCCCAACAACCGAAAACAAAAAAAGATTTTACAACCAATGGAAAAAAGATAAGGGTTTATACGACCGCTGAAAATTCAAATTTAAGATTAACATCTACAGATAATTTAATTTTTTCAGCAGCCAAACAACCTCTTGAAACTGAAACCTCTGTTTTTGTAGAACCCTCTAAAAAGTTTCAAACCTTTATGGGAATTGGAGGTGCTATTACAGATGCGAGTGCTGAAATTTTTGCTAAACTTTCAAAAGAAAAACAAACAGAATTCTTAAATGCTTATTATAATAAGCAAAAAGGAATAGGCTATTCATTGCTAAGAACAACAATACAAAGTTCTGATTTTAGCAGTGAAAGCTATTCTTATATCGAAGAAGGAGATACAGCTTTAAAAACGTTTTCTATTGATCATGATAAGCAATATCGTATTCCATTAATAAAGCAGGCCATCCAGACCGCTGGCGGAAAATTAACCACCTATGCAGCACCATGGTCGCCAAATGCTTTTATGAAAAGCAATAAGGATGTTCTTAAAGGCGGAACATTGTTGCCTGAATACTACCAGACATGGGCCAATTTCTATGTTAAATTTATAAAAGCATATGAAAAAGAAGGAATTCCGATTTGGGGAACTTCTACTCAAAATGAGCCAATGGCTGTTCAAACTTGGGAATCTTGTATTTATACTGCCGAAGCCGAAAGAGATTTTATTAAAAATTTTCTTGGACCAACTCTAAAAAAAGAAAAACTTGGTAAAGTAAAAATTATTGCATGGGATCACAACCGCGATTTGATGAACTATAGAGCTAACGTAATTTATTCTGATCCGGAAGCTTCAAAATATGTTTGGGGATTGGGTTTTCATTGGTACGAAAACTGGTCGGGAGGTTCATCAATGTTTGATAATGTTGCCAAAGTAAAAGAGGCATATCCTGATAAAGGACTTTTGTTTACAGAAGGTTGTGTGGAGAAATTTGATACCAAAAAATATCAATTTTGGGGTAACGGAGAAAGGTATGGAATTTCTATGATTAATGATTTTAATAACGGAACAGCTGGTTGGACAGACTGGAATATTCTTTTGGATCAAAATGGAGGACCTAATCATGTTGGCAATTTTTGCTTTGCGCCCATCCATGCTGATACTAATACGGGAGAATTAATTTATACGCCGTCTTATTATTATATTGGTCATTTTTCAAAATTCATTCGTTTGAATGCAGTAAGAGTGAGTTCTGCCGTGAGCAGAAGCGCATTATTAAGTACTTCATTTTTGAATACTGATGGTACAATGGCAACAATTGTCATGAATCAATCTGATAAAGAGGTTATTTATAATTTAATTATAGCTGCTGAAAAAACAGTAATTAGGATACCTGCACATGCTATCCAAACTATTGTATACTAGTTGCTCCACTAAAAAAATGTCAAAATGGAACTAAATTTTAAAAATACTATAAAAGCGTTATTCTTTACAATGACAGTATTTGCTCAGGTAAACTGCTCGTCTTCAAACGATGTTGCAGATTCTGAGGTTAATCCACCTGTGGTAAACCCTCCAGTTGTCGTAACAAACGATGTCGATTTTTGGTTAACAAAAGGAGATCAAAGTGTATTATTAGCAAAACAAACCGGAACATTGGGATTTGGTACATCAGTTAATGCATATACAAATATTGAAGTTAATGCTTCTCAAAAATATCAAACGGTTGATGGTTTTGGATACACTTTAACTGGTGGTAGTGCTGATGTGATTAATCAATTGACTGCATTAAAAAAGAGTGCACTATTGCAAGAATTATTTGGTTCTGGTGAAAATTCAATTGGAGTTAGTTATATCCGAATCAGTATTGGTGCTTCTGATTTAAATGCTGCACCGTTCACTTACAATGATCTTCCGACAGGAGAAACCGATTTAGGCCTTGCGAAATTTAGCTTAGAAAAGGATAAAAATGGTGTGATTGCACTTCTAAAAGAAATCTTGGCAATTAATCCAAAAATTTTAATTCTGGCAACGCCGTGGTCAGCACCGCTCTGGATGAAAGACAAAGACAGTTTTATTGGAGGGAAATTACAGACTCAATATTACGATGTGTACGCTAAGTATTTTGTAAAATACATTCAACAAATGAAAGCTGAAGGTGTTGTCATTGATGCTATTACCCCTCAAAACGAACCTTTGAACGGAGGAAATAATCCAAGTATGGAAATGTCGGCTTTAGAACAAACTAATTTTATAAAAAATAATTTAGGCCCAGCATTCAAGGCTGCCAATATTGCAGCAAAAATCATCGCTTACGATCATAATTGCGATAATCCAAATTATCCAAAAGCTATTTTGGCAGATGCCGATGCATTTGCTTTTGTGGACGGATCTGCTTTCCATTTATATGCTGGGGACATCAATGCTCTTACTAATGTTTACAATTCTTACCCGACTAAAAATATTTATTTCACAGAACAATATACCGCTTCAACAACTGATTTTGGTGGAGATTTAAAATGGCATGTTCGAAATGTAATAATTGGTTCTATGAGAAATTATAGTAAGAATGCCTTAGAATGGAATTT
This sequence comes from Flavobacterium undicola, assembly GCF_009909155.2. Lineage (GTDB taxonomy): Bacteria > Bacteroidota > Bacteroidia > Flavobacteriales > Flavobacteriaceae > Flavobacterium > Flavobacterium undicola. The sequence continues at coordinate 55,564 of NZ_JAAAPM020000009.1, read as the reverse complement.
AGCTAACAACGACTCTTTTGGCCCTCACACACCAGGTGGATGTACAACATGTAAAGGCGCCTTAACGATAACTTCAAGCGAAAGTTTTCAACGTAATGTAGCCTATTACATTATTGCACATGCTTCAAAATTTGTTCCAGCTGGTTCTATTAGAATTGCAAGTAATTCAAGCGGAAATTTGCAAAATGTTGCTTTCATTACGCCTTCGGGTTCAAAAGTTTTAATTGTTGAAAATGATGGATTGGTAAATGAGAGCTTCAATATTAAATTTAATGATAAATGGATAACAACATCTTTAGCAGCAGGATCTGTTGGAACATATATATGGAAATAAAAATTGAAAAAGAAAATTACTACCGAAAAAGCAATGAGAAATGCCGGAGTACTACCGGTCATTTTGCTGACATGAGTAGCAAATTTTTCAAAGGTATTTGAATCCCCTTTTTTAGAATTTTTTATAAGATGTTTTTATGGTTTGGGCAATCAAGAATTGATAATCATCAACGATTCTGATAATAAATATTAGGACAGGGTAAGCAATGATAGTCCTTTGTTATTTTGAAAAACGACTGAATAGATTTTTTACTATTGTTTTTACATCATCAGAATGTTTTGAAACTACATTAGTCACACCAAATTGAATTAATGTTCCCAACACTTTTTTAAAGGAACTATGGGAATTGCCCGTTAGCAGTTTTTTTGAAATAAATCCTGTAAATAAGCCTATTGCGCTATTAACTAGATTGTGTTTTATTTCAGGAGAATCAACTACTTCGTGAAATACGCTCTTAATTAAGTTCAAAGGGTCTAAGCTTTCTGCTACCATATGAAGCTGTTCTTTTAATAATTCTAATTCATAAGCACGTTTTTGCTCCACCAAAATGATTAAATCATTTAACGAATCGGTTTCATTTTTAGTTTTCATGTTGTTTCTGTTTTAACAATTGTTTGATAATAGAATTGCTAATTGGATATTTTATCCATTGATGACGGAAAATGTGAAGAACGAATGCCGATAGAGCATAGAAACCGCCAATTACAAAAAAACCGTAAAAAGAATCACCCAGCAGTTTGCCAATCCACAATGCCAGTCCAATACTAATAATTATGACTGACAACGCAACTATTATAAAAATAGCAAGTCGCGAAACTAGTGATGAGACTACATCCGCTGATTTGTCTATTGTATTTAATTTAAACAGCTCCAAAGTTGTTTTGCTGTAATCTTCCGCTCTTTCTAAAAGTGTGGCAAGTGGTGTTGCATTGTCAGTCATAGCTTTAAAGTTTTAGTTAACTAAAAATTTTATAAGAAACTAATACACTTACGATCAGTTATTATTCTGGTCGCTTTTTAATATGTATTTCCTTTTTCGGCTAAATTAGTTACTTCGTCTTTAACGTTTTTAAATTCGTTTTTTAATGAATTTTCTAAATCACCGTATTTTGATTTTAGTTTATCCATTAAATCATTTCGTTTATCAATAATCTTGTTACGTGTTTCTGAACCTTTTTCAGGTGCAAAAAGAATTCCTAAAACCGTTCCAACGGCAAGACCTGCCAATACTCCTGATACTACTTTAGCTGTACTCATAATTTTAGTTTTTAAATTGTTTATGAAATTATTATTATTATTATTATTATTATTATTATTATTATTATTATTATTATTATTATTATTATTATTATTATTATGAAATTATTTTTTTTATCCAAATTGTGTTATTGTACTTTTGTCGTTTGAAAATCAAATTTGATATTTAGTAAAATTAAAAGCATTATTACAAAAAAAGTTTCATGATTTTTAAAAGAAATTTCAATATTCCCATATTTTAAAAAACCTCCTTAAACTGAATTAAAATAATTTTAAAATTAAATTCAGTAATATTCTTTCAAATGAAGTTAATAGCAAAAAGAATGGGTGTCAGAAACTCTATCAAGTGAATCTTAATTCCATTGAGAGTGTTTCAATGATTCCAATCGAGGGAACTTTAAAACGATTATTTTACTAACTATCAGATGAATATATTAAATATACATTTTTTAATTTAAAAATAGTTGTATAATTTAATTGATTTTTTATACAATTAAAAGTTAGTAGGAATTTAAAAAGGATAACCAATAGCCAGGTTGAATATAAGGTTTTCCTTGCGCCATGATCCACTGCCGAAATTGATTTGGTCAATCACCCAGCGTTGGCCTTCTTCCAGATAAGGTTTTCTGAGAGGGAAAGCCAAATCAGTTCTAAGTAATAAAAAGGAAAAATCAAATCGGAGTCCCATTCCGGTACCTACTGCCATTTGATCCAAGAATTTTTTCGAGAATTCAGCACCGGGTTTATTTGGATTTTTATGCATCAACCAAATATTACCCGCATCTACAAAGACTGCTCCTTTGACAATATTGAAAAGTTTAACCCGATATTCAGTATTCAGTTCCAGTTTGATATCTCCCGATTGATCAGGTAAAAAGGAACTTTCTGTTTCATTTAAAAATGATCCAGGCCCAATAGAGCGTGCTCGGAAAGCCCGGATGCTATTGGTACCACCAATAAAAAACTGCTTGATATAAGGAAGTTCTGTTGAATTCCCGTAGCCATAACCAACTCCAAACATAATACGACTCGCCAGCTGAGAATCGATGCCAAGTTTCATATAATGTCTAAAATCGTTTTCTATCTTGACATATTGACTGAAAGCCACTCCAAATACTTTAGTGGTATCACCTTGTTTAACATTAGCACTGGATAGTATACCTGCCAGTGTTCCTGCTAAATATACCGAAGCTTTATAGTAAAGCGTATGTTTTCGGTTTGTTTCCATTGTATTCGTATACGTATAAGAATAAGTTGGTCCAAAAACGAGTTGTTTTTCAATGACTTTTGCCAATGTAGGATCAGCTGCCATTTGTTCTCTATATAATGCGGTCACATTGTTGGGACTCACATAATTGATATCCGTAATATTCAGTTGGTGTTCTTTCCTTATATTTTCTTTCCACAGATAACCAAAGGAACCTTTGAAAGAATTCAAGGCATACAAGTGTACTCTTTTTTGGAATTCATAGCCCAAAGTGGCTTTGGTTTTTGGCATGAAGCCACTGGAAGAATGCAATCGGAACGGGGCAATAAAACGAGGCCATATCATATTGACTTCTGAACCCACACGGTAAACATTGAATCCGTTATTTTGACCCGACATTTGAACTTCCAGCCCGCTAAAAATAGAAACCGTAAATAATTCAGCTCCCTTAAAAGTATTGCGGTTACTCCAGTTCACATTCAGTTCAGTTCCAGTATAATTCGCAGAATTGGTTTTGCCTAAAACTTCCACTCGAATGGATTTCTTTTTCAGCGGAGTAAGGTAATAATAGGCGTCCAAAGCCGTACCCAAGGAATCTGAAAGCACAAACTGGTTCTTAACAAACTTAAATGTACCAAGGTTCACCAAGCGGTTTAGCGAAAGATTGTGGGCAGTACGGTTATACAAATCGCCTTTATAGAAATAGAGCGTATGGTCAAAGATGCGGGGATTAAAGAGTTTATCCTTATCTACAATTGTAAAATCATGGTAAGATAGTACCGCAGTAGTATCTTTTTCCATTTTTTTCAGATAGCGGTTATTGTCTTTTATCGAATAATTAGGGTAAACCATTATTTTATTGATAGTAAAGACTTGTTTGGCCTGTTTTGGCGTTTCCTCCTTTACTTTTACAATCAGGTCGGTTTGATATTTACCGATAGTACTATCTATTTGTACTTTTAGGTAATCGGGACCAAAATAGTAGTATCCCTGTTCCTTAAGTTGGCCGTCAATGCGAATCCGTTCTGCTTTAACAACATCAAGACTATAACCATCTCCTTCTTTAAAAAGCGTTTTATCACGGGTAGCCGCTATAGCTTTTCCAAGAGCTGAGGAATCTGTGGGGAATTTAATTTCTTTTATATGGTATTGTTTTCCGGGCTTAGTAATATACTCTGCTGTGGCACGTTTATTTCTTCGGGTAGAATCTGCCGAAGCGGTGGCCTTAAAGTAACCACGATTCTGGGAATAATTTTGCAACAGCCGGGTATTATAATCCAAATCTACCTGACTGAACAATACAGGAGGTTCTCCCGCCTTAGTACGCAGCCAATGACGGAATCCCTTTGTCTTTTTAGGCTCACCAGCGAGATTGTATAAAAATAACTTTATGCGCATACCAGCTATCTTAGAATTTGGCTTAGGGCGGAGGAGGGGCTTCAATTCTTTTTGTAGCAATTTGCGTTCGTGTCGGGAAATAGCGGTGTCAATCACTTTGACTTTTCCTCCCACATATAATAGTTCTCCTTCGGGTAGCTGCCTGGTATTACTGCAGGAAGAGGCCATTAGTAGCACTGAAAAAAATAATAAATAATGATTTAGCGTTTTCATACTATACTTTTTTTACTGCTGTTATTTGGCTTTTTGTTTCTCTTCCTCTTTTCTTTTTTTCATGTCCCTACGGATTTCTTTGTCTTCTTCAGAACGATGAAAGAGTTCGCTGAATTTATTATAATCCATCGTAATGGTAAAAGCTAAGCCCGTTTCAATTACCTGCCCTTGCAATGCCACCTGATATTCGTTTTTGCGGTAGGCTCTTAGCATATAGCGACCATCTTTAGATAATTGGTAATTCAGTGAAACATCACCGGCAATGTTTGTGGCATCGCGATTGATTTGTTCTGGTCCTTCGATACCAAAACTACTACCTATTGTTACCTTCAAGCGGTCATTCAATAATTGTTTTGATAAACCGACATTTAAATCGGTGCGGTTTTCACGGTTTCCGGTAGTATAATCATCTGAAGATTCCAAATCCAAATCAAGTTGAACTCCTTTTATTAAATCGGCCGCCAGATTATTTAATTGTTGCGAAAGGATTTTGCTCACACTTTGACGGGCAAGTGATTCACTTCCGGTACCTGCTTCACTGGCAAAAGGATTTTCGCCTATGAAACGGTTCAAAAGCAAGAGGGCAAAAACCTGTTTGTTTAACTCATTAGGTTGTTGACGCAATTGTACCAGTTTGGTTCTAGTATTGGTAACTATTTCAGAGGACACATTGTAATTGCCTTCGGGTAGTGTGATATCAAATGAAATTTCCGGTTTCAACAATTCACCTTTCATTTTTAATATCGTTTCGAACGGAATACGTTGTTTGTAGGTGTTCCTAACTGTTGGAGAAACATCCCCTAATTGATTCGCAACCAAATCAAGGGGAGAGGTCAAGGTTTTATAGACTGCCGTAATATTAATATCGGCAGTAGTAGGTTCTCCTGTCCAGAGTATATAACTGCCGTCTTGTATTTCAAATTTTCTTTTCAGAAAATTAAAAGTCATTTCATAAGTTCCTTCCTTTAATTCATAACGTCCTGTTAGGGTGGTTTTTCCCGATTCATCAATACCGCCAATAAGCTGGGCTTCGCCTTTTACTTTTAAATAATCACCATTCCCTTTGTCAATAATCATGCTTAGTTCCGCTTTTTTATCAACTTCAATGGCTACCGAAACATTCATGCCTTTGAATTTTGATTTATTGAGGGTGTCCATCGCTACTTTAAATCGCTCGTCAATCAATGGGGCATCCTGATCAATAAATTCGACGATACCTTCTCTTTCAGCTATAGAAGGGTCAGACTGTGGAAGGACAACTGTAAATTGTGTATTTTCATTTACTTTGATACTGCCATCAACTACTGGTTTATTCATGTCTCCTTTTATACGCAAACGGCTATCCACAAATAATTTTCCATAATAGAGGTCGTTATCTTTTGCAGTGGAATTGGTTACTCTGAAATTATCTGAATTCACCCTAAGGTTGAAAGCAAAATCACGGTAATTAGGTGTATCTATTTTTCCTCTGATGTTCAGGTTGTTTTTTTCGGCATCAGACATACTGAATTTTTCAAAGACTAGGCCTTCTTCGGTAAAAGCGACACTGTCATTAAGTAATTCAAAGGCCGAATTGAGTGTTTTTACAGTAAAAGCCCCGTTATGAAACTGCAGATTCCCAATTACTTTAGGCTGCTCAGCTGTTCCATGGATATTGAATTTTCCCGAAACAAATCCACTGCTTTTAGTCAGCTGATCAAAAGTAAACGGTTCTATGCTTAACATATTGAGGTGTTGTATGTCAAGATTTAGATTAAAGGCTTTCTCATTATTCCTGTATTTTCCATCAAGAGTCAGCTGGTTTTCCTGCCCCGTCAATGTCCCCTGAACCGAATAAGTATCGGCTATACGATTGTCTACTTTTAAACTGATATCGCCAATGACAATTTTTTTGAAGGTAAAATTCCCGATTGTCAGGTCAGAAGTAAAAATAGGCTGGGTAGTGAGATTTTCCAATGTCACATTTCCATTCAAGAGTCCTTCAAAAGCTAGTGATTCCTGCTGAATCATTTGTGAGAATGTGGCAATATCAAAATTAGTAAAATCAATTGCCAAAGGGGAGTTAGGCGACTCAGAACGCGATTGTAGCCTCATGATGCTTTGGGCATGATTGAGTTCAAAGTTTTGGGCATAAATGGATTTATTACCCAAGCGAATAAGATTATTATCGGCTATATTCCATTGCTCATAATTCAACAGTAAATCTTTAGGTAATAAATGAATTTCGGTCTTTCCATTCGCCGCTTTAACGGTTCCAGAAAGCACATATCGGTCTTTGTTTTTTATGTCTGGAAGCTGTAGTTTATAGCTTAGCGTATTGTTTTTCAGATTCCCTTCGATGAGAGACTTCGGTACTAGGAATTGAGGATTTTTCAATTGACCAGTACCGCCTTTGTACACTAAACCACCATCGACTGTGTTTATATTTAAGAAAATAGTACTGATAGAATTGGTATCGTAAATAATTTTAGGTAAAGCAGCATTCAATATAATACTATCATTAACACTGTTATAGCGTCCATTAATACTGATAGGGTCGAGCTGTTTAATTTCTGGAAACAGTTGGCCAATTATTGGGTCATTATTGATGTTTACAGAAAAGACCAATTGTTGAGGTTTTGTAATTTTTTTTATTGCTCTGGGATGTAAATCATAATATTTTGCTATTGAATTTGTAAAGGCAGTGGTTATTTGGCTCAACTGATATTTGCCTTCAACACTGGCTTTTAAGAATTGCGATTTTACTTGTAAAGAATTATTTTTAGCTGTGGCAGTTGCAACTACCTGAATCGAATCAGGAAGGATTTGTTGTTTGTCATTCGAAATAAGAATATGATGTGCTGTAACGGTTCCGTTAAGGTAATCTAAATCGGCTGTAGGGATAACAGCATCAAGCTGCCCTCTAATTTTTAAGGGGCCGGCATGGAGGTTTAGTTTTTCCAGATCGGCAATATCTACGTTCATTTTTAAATTGATCTGTGGGTAAATATCAGCAAAGCTGCCTTTTGAAACTAAGTTAAAATTTAAATTGGGGTCTTTCATACCCACTTTGGCTTGGTAATGACTATTCGCAATCGTACCATTCAACGCCAGATTGTGGTAAGTATAACCACTAAAACTTCCCTTAGACATGGTTCCGTTTATGGTTGCTACAGCAGTTTTTGGATTCAGTCCGTGGCCGTTAACCTTAGCATTTAGGGTGATTTTTCCAAGAGAAGTGTTTTTAATTAGTTTACCAAGATTAAAATCGATCAGTTGAGCAACACCCTTGTAATGCTCCTTGTTTTTTACACGATAATCAAAAATGGTATTGATTTTGGCTATTCCAAAACTGCTATTTACTGCTAAATTAGTTTTGAAGTTATTCAGTGTCCCAGTGAAAGTACCTTTGACAGCCATTTGTTCCGGAAGCTGAATAGTATTTGGCAAGATTCCCGGATCTATAGATTGCTGAATGTCTTTAGCACCCAGTTGCAAATGTTTAATGTTCAAGTTATACCAGGCTTTTTTCGAATCAGGTAAACCAACAATCCTGCCACTTCCAGTTAGACGCAAACCTCCTATACCGCTGATTTGAATTCTAGGAAAACGAATATCTTTAAGTTGCCCACTAATAATACCATCTACGGGAGCAATAGCATTTTTATGATTATTGAAAAAAGGTATTTGATATAAATCAGGGGTAAATAATAAAATGTCTTTAAATCCAATATGACTCTGTTGCAGCTTAGCATTAATTTCCAACAGTCCAGGAGTCGATTTCAATACAGTCAAAGAAGGGTAGTGCAACATAATTTCATTACGCAATAAAGTATGTGGCGTTTTTAGATATAGTTTCTTTAATTGAAAGCCTTGATCGTTATATACAATATCCGTACTCAACATTTGAATGTTCAGTCCACTTTGATCTTTTACGGCAAATGATTTTATTTTTCCGGAGTAGGTTGATGCAGCGTACTTAAATTCGCTTGCCTTCAACTGAAGCTGACGAACATTAAAATGCTTGTAGTTAATACCGCGCATAATATGTGCCGCATTTTCATCATCAAAACGGAAATTGACGTCTTTTATACTAGTGTTTGCAATGCTAAGTTTCCAATTGGGTATACTTTTTTCTGGAAGAGTTTGAATATTAAGCTTCTGATTGAATTTACCTAAAGTTAAGCCACCTTTTATCCCTTCAAGTTCTAATTTTTTAATGGCTATATTCTGCTTTGGCAAATTGGTTTCTTCAAAATCGATAAATAGTTTTTGCAATGCTATGCCGCTATTGAGCTGGGTACCAGTGTTGTCATAATCCACTTTTATCCTGCTAAGGTCAATTATACCTAATTTGATTTTCAGGTCGGGGCGTTTTTTAATTATAGAATCAGCTGTTACAACCGTTGTTGTGGCAATTTCACGTACCAGTTCGCCCTGTTTTAATTTTACGGTCAGACCATCAAGACTGATTTTTGGCACATCAAAATTCATCTGATTAAGGTCAAATGTTTTTATACGCATATCAAAGTCTTTCAACGATATATTGAGATTGTTTTTGGTAATGGCATCATCAAAATACAACCGGATATGGGAAAGAATGATATCGTGGAGGGAAAATTTGGTTTCCTTTGTATTGCTTTCGGTCTTTTTGGAAGCAAAGGCTTTGATAATATAATCAAAATTGAAAATGGAATCTTTATCACGTTTAATATTTGCCGTGATGCCATTCAGGTTAACAGAATTGATTTCAACTTCATCATCCAATAATTTGAACAGGCTGATATCAATTGCTAGTTTCTTACCGGCAAGCAAGGTGTCACCTGACTGGCTTTGGAAATACACCTCTTCCAATACAATTTTTTTAGGTAAGCCGATTGCTACATGTCCAATCTGAACAGGAGTATGAATTTTTCCTTCCAAATAGCTTACCGCTTTGTTTTTTACAGCATTCTGAACAGAGGGTATCTGAATTAATAATACTATAAGCAAAAACAGGCAGATAATAGAAGCTATTATCCAGCCTACTATTTTAAGGCTTTTCGTTACGTATTTATGTACTATCACTTTTTATTTGGAATTCATGCCATTAGTAACCACTCGTATACAAAATTGACATAAAAAGTTCAGAACAGCATTACAAATAATAGATATTCTTTTATATAATTCGCATATTAATAAACTCTAAAATAGTCCAATTTTTTATGGTTTGATTTCGCAATAAGAACCACTTTATTGGTTGAAGAATTAAATTTATTAGACATTCAATAAAAGCCTATAGAAATAGTTCATTTAAAAATCTTTATCTGCAAGCAGAAAATTCAACTTTTATATGTTGTTAAACAAAAATATCAATATAGGTAACCTCATTTGATATGGGGATAATTCCATGTTTTTGAAGTGCATTAAAATACAGGCTGTCTCCAGTTTTAAGTATGTATTCTGTGTCACCTATTTGCATTTTCATACTGCCTTCGACTATAAAAACAAACTCTTCACCTTCGTGTGATAGCTGGTGTGGTACAACTTCTCCCTTGCGGGCTACAAATAAAAATGGCTGCATTTTTTTGTCATGATACTCTGAGGCATAAGGAAATATCATGTATCCTTTCTCGGTCTTCACCATTTTTTCCATTGCGGTATTCCTACTCGTAACAATGGCTTTATTCCATCCGTCCTGTTCCAAAAGACCTGAAACAGAAGTACCTAATGCTGCCGCAATTTTTACCAGTGTGGCAACAGAAGGAATTGTTTTATCATTCTCTATTTTGGAAATCATGCTTTTAGATAATCCACAGCTATCGGCAACTTCTTGCAATGTGCGTTTTTGGTTAATACGCAATAACTTTATTCTTGCGCCAACCTCAAGTGTATTTGCTGGTGTAACGGTACTATTTTCTTTTTCCAAAATACAGTAGTCAATTGTTTAAATTAATTTTTTGCTTAATATTAGATAATTATTGCAATTATTCAGCTAATCAATATTCTGAAATTAAAATACGAATTAAAGATACTAATTTTAATAATATATAATTACATTTGTCAACATTGTTGAATAAAAGTAAACATTATTTTTAAATATAACTAACTATTGCGGTAATTCCGTATAAAACAAACCAAACTATGCTAAAACTATTCAAGTATTGCCTGGCTGTCTTTATATTCCAATTTTTAACCCAAGGCCTCTATGCTCAAAGTCCTGAAATTACGGTAGATCTTAAACAAGAGATAGCTCCGATGATTCCAGTATGGGCATGGTTTGGTTATGATGAACCCAATTATACGTATATGAAAGATGGTAAAAAGCTTCTTAGCGAAATTGCAGCTTTGAGTCCGGTTCCTGTATATGTACGCACGCACAGTATGCTTGTTAGTGGTGATGGTGTTGCGGCCTTGAAGTGGGGATCTACAAATGCTTATACAGAAGACACTAACGGGAATCCAATATACAACTGGAGAATAGTAGACAGTATTTTTGATACCTATGTTTCCCGAGGCATGAAACCCTTGGCGCAAATAGGTTTTATGCCTGAAGCTTTATCAACACATCCTACACCCTATAGACATTATTGGAAACCTGGAGATCCTTATACTGATATTATTACTGGATGGGCTTATCCGCCAAAAGATTATGACAAATGGAGAAATTTGGTGTACGAATGGGTTAAACATTCGGTGGAACGCTATGGGAAAAAAGAAGTAGAAAGCTGGTATTGGGAAGTTTGGAATGAACCAAATGGACACTATTGGAAAGGCACACGAGAAGAATTCTTTAAGATGTATGATTATGCAGCCGATGGGCTTAAGCAAGCCTTGCCTACAGCAAAAATAGGAGGGATTAATATTGCTGGTACAAAAGGGAAGGGAGCTCAGGAGTGGACCAATGATTTCATTAAACATTGTATCAATGGGATCAACTATGCTACAGGAAAAAAAGGTTCGCCTATGGATGCGATTCTTTTTCATGCTAAAGGCAGTCCTAAATTAGTAGATGGTGCTGTCCGAATGAATATGGCACCACAGTTAAACGATATAGAAACTGGTTTTAAGCTTACTATGTTGTATCCAGAAACAAAAAATCTCCCAATCATAATTGGTGAATCAGATCCTGAAGGCTGTGCAGCCTGCGGTATGGCTACCAATCCAGAGAATGCTTATCGAAATGGCACCATGTATTCCAGTTATACAGCGGCATCTTTTGCCCGTAAATATATATTGGCAGATCAGACAAAAGCAAATTTTTTGGGTGCGGTTTCATGGTCTTTTGAGTTTGAAAACCAACCCTGGTTCTATGGCTTTCGCGATCTTGCAACCAATGGAGTTGATAAACCGGTGCTGAATGTTTTCAGAATGTTTGGTATGATGTCAGGAAAACGTTTAGCTGTTAAAAGCAATCGTATGTATCCTATTGCCGAAGTTCTAAAATCAAGTGTTCGAGGTACACAGTCAGATATTGGTGCATTGGCAACAAAAGATTTAAAATCTGCAGCAGTTATGGTGTGGAATTATCATGATGATGATAAATCTGGCCCTGTTGAAACGGTAAACATAACTATCGAAAATATTCCCGTTAAGAAGGTTACTTTAAATATTTACTTAATTGACAAAGAAAACAGTAATTCTTATGAAGTATGGAAAAAAATGGGTTCGCCTCAAAATCCTACTCAGCAACAAATAGATACACTCGAAAAATCAGGAAAACTAAAATGTATCTTAACTAAAAAAATAAAAATTAATTTAGCCAAAACGGTATTGCCTTTAAAATTAGAACGTCAAGGTGTAGCTTTGGTAAAACTGGATTGGTAATCATTAATTTAAAACATAAACAATGATATTTTATAAGTACATAACATTAGGCTGTACACTAGCAGTTATATCAACATTCAATATTTCAGTACAGGCACAAGAGTACAAAGATCATGTAGTATTACCCGAACCTTATGCAACAAAATCGAGTAAGGTGTTTTCTAAAGTAATAGGCTGGAAGGGGAATCAGGCACCTGTTGCTCCAAAAGGTTTCGCCGTAAGTAAATTTGCCAGTAGTTTAGAAAATCCAAGGTGGCTGTATGTTGCAAAAAATGGCGATGTGTTTGTGGCAGAAGCAGGCACTAGAATACCAAAAACGAAACGCAGCGATGAAAAAGATGAATTTTTTGCGTCGAAATCACAGAATTTTGGCAGTGCTAACCGTATTACGATGTTTAGGGATAAGGATAAAGATGGGGTTTATGAAAGTAAATATTCTTATTTAACTAACCTTAATCAACCTTTTGGTATGTTGGTACTTAACGATTATTTTTATGTAGCCAATACCGATGAGGTTTTACGTTTTCCTTATCACGAGAAAGACAGTATCAATCACGGAAAATATGAAAAAATTATAGACCTTCCTTCTGGAGGATACAACAATCACTGGACGAGAAATATAATTTCTAGTCCCAAAGGTTCTAAGATATACATTACTGTAGGTTCAGAAAGTAATGTGGCAGAACATGGTATTGAATCGGAATTTAAACGCGCCAACATTCTTGAAATAAATCCCGATGGAAGCGGGGAGCGTATTTATGCCAGTGGCTTACGTAATCCTAATGGAATGGATTGGGTACCAGGAACAAAAACCTTATGGACTGCTGTAAACGAACGCGATGATCTTGGCGATGATCTTGTTCCAGATTATGCAACCAGTGTTAAGGATGGCGGATTTTATGGCTGGCCTTATTCTTATTTTGGACAAAACGTAGATCCACGTCATAAAAATGAACGACCTGATTTGGTAAGCAAAGCCATCGTTCCGGATATTGCCCTTGGATCACATACAGCATCACTTGGACTGACATTTTACCGAGGTAAATCTTTTCCTAAAAAGTACCGCAACGGAATGTTTATTGGTCAGCATGGATCATGGAACAGAGCTATATTATCAGGTTACAAGGTAGTTTTTGTACCGTTTAAAAATGGACATCCTTCGGGGAAACCAGAAGATTTTTTAACTGGTTTTATAGCAAATTCCGAAAAGAATGAAGTACACGGACGGCCAGTTGCTGTTGCTGTTCTCCCAGATGGTTCATTATTGGTAACCGATGATGCTGCAAAAACAATCTGGCGGGTAAAGGCAAATTAGTTTAAGAACTAAGATTAAAATGGCGCAATTTAATTCTCAATTAATTTTAGTAATAAATATTAATGTGTAGTAATAACCATTGATAATGACATAAGTAAAGTCCTGTTCTAATTATATCTGAATTCATAAAAAAACGAAAGAGGCTGTCTCTATTATTTTGAGACAGCCTCTTTGCTTTGTATTACTTGTTTTTCTTTTTGAATGAAAATGGTCTTGAGATACTGAATCCCCATCGGAATTGACCTTTTCTCCAGGAAGTTGTGGTATAAGGAATAAATTGATTTTCTAAAAGAGCAGTGTTGTTCATAAAAGTCAATTGAAAAACATGGCCTCCAGTTTCAATTTCGAGACCAGCCGACAAAGGGTTATAAAAAGGCAGTCCGTTTTTTTCAAAATAAGCTTTACGATTTTCGCTATCGAATGTATAAAAGTAATCGGCTATTAGTGCCATTCTTTTGGTTAATTTAGCTCTTGCTCCAATTCCCATAGCAAAAATATCATTACTGTCTCCATAGCCCACACGGTTATAATGAGTGTAGGTTGGGAGCAATGCCAATGAAAAATTACTACTGAATTTCCTTGTCAAAATCATCTGAGCCACAAACGACCAACGATCAGAAAACGAATCAAAATGATCGGGAACTTTAGGATTGATATTAGAACTCATTGTGGAAATAACAGCATTCCCAAAGAATGTAATTCCCAATGGAATGCGGTCTTTTTCAGTTTGTTCAAGTAGCTTATATTTAACATTTGATTCAAATAATTGACGGATAGCGGTTGCTCCTTTTGTTCTGGAAACTCCAATAGCTAAACGGTCTGTTAGTCCGTAATCAAAAGCAACTTTAATATCTGAAGCGTTATCGGTTCCATAGAAAGTTTTAAATCCGCCATTATGACCACCAGCGTCACCAAATCGATGGGAAACTATCAATTCAAGCTCTCCTTTATGAACCAGTTCATTGGATCGGGCATTGATAATTCTGGAGGATTTAAAAGTGGCATAAACCGGAATAGTGTCTTTTTCAGTTGTCGTTTCAGAAGGTAAATAACTTTCCATGTTTTCTTGGGCCGTAAGACTAAAAACAGGTAACATCACAACCAAAGCGATTCTAAATATTTGATTCATTTTCATTATACTTTTTTGTAAGGCTTATAATTTGCTGTAATTTTGATATCTAATTGTTCTGCAATTTTTGCAAATACCACTGTTGGAACTTCCACGCCATGATCAGCCAGTTTAATTTTAAAATCGGAAGTTAAAACCAAGCCGTTTTCATTATTCGATAATGTTCCTGCTATTTTATATTCTTTCTTTTTTCCGTGTATATTTAATATTCCCACGATGGTTACCTTCTGATTTCCTGTTTTTGTAAAATCAATATCTTCTAAAATTTTACCATTAAAATCAGATACCGGAAATTTGTCACTTTCCATATAGTTTTCATTGAAATGCTCTTGCATTAATTTTTCTCTAAACTGAAAAGTGGTATTTTGAATTTTAAAATAGACTTGTTTAGTCGCTTTATTTAAAACAGTAGCTACTTTGCTGCTGGTTGCGTCTATATCTTGCATGGGAGTTTTAGAATAGAAACTCACTTTTGCGTTTGAAGTGGTAAAAATGTCTTGTGAAAACATAGAAGTAAAAGACAACGCTGCCAGTGCAACGAAAAATAATTTTGATGTCATTGTGTAGATATTAAAATAAGTAATTGATTAATTTTCAGGCATTCCCTTTGCAATCCATGCAGCTATTAAATCGCGGTCGCGTTGGGTAAAAGGAAATTTTGGAGGAGGAGGCATTGTGCCATTAATAATTGTGGCTGCTATTGGATTAGCATATCTAACAGCATTTTCATAATTATGAGAGTTTAACCACCATACTTCAGCAGAGCCGTTAACGCCATGACAGGTGGCGCAGTTTTTTGTTAAAAGAGGTTTAACATAATTTTGATAGCTTACATTTTCTGTTGTAATTTCAGGAGATGCAAATACTTTTCTATCATCAATATAATCACCTTCTTTTGAGCAAGAAGCCAAAAATAGTAGCAGTAGAAAGGGTATAGGATAATTCGTATTCATTTTTATATTACAGTAAATTTATTTTTAGGCAAAACTAAATGTTTTTTTAAATAAATAAAATGTTTGTATAGTAAAAATCAAATAATTTAAATTTACCTTAATGTTTTTTTAAACTCGAAAACGCTTAAGCTGTAACAGCTTACTATTTATGTTTTCTTAATTTAACAAATCTGTAAATAATAAAGCTTAAATTATTTGGAAGTTTTCTGATGGATAGACTATTTTTAACCATTAATAAATAATACTTTAAAACAGCTATGACATCTAAAATTCCAGTAACTATTATAACCGGTTTCCTTGGATCTGGGAAAACCACAATTATTCGTAATTTATTAGAAAACAACAATGGTAAACGATTGGCTGTTATTGTAAACGAGTTTGGCGAAATGGGCATCGATGGCGAATTGCTAAAATCCTGTTGTACCAATGAAGAAGACATCATGGAGTTGAGTAATGGCTGTGTTTGTTGTACGGTACAGGACGAGTTTTTGCCTATTATGTTGCAATTGATGGAACGCAAAGATACTATTGATCATATCATCATTGAAACTTCGGGGCTTGCGTTGCCAAAACCGTTATTGCACGCTTTTAACTGGCCGGAATTAAAACCGCAAATCACTGTAGATGCAGTGATTACCGTAGTTGACGCGGTGGGTCAGGCAACTGGTGAAATCTGTGACCGTGCCAGAGTTGAAGCACAACGTCAGGCTGATGAATCCTTAGATCATGAAACGCCAATTGAAGAATTGTTTGAAGACCAATTGTCTTGCGCTGATTTGATTGTAATGACCAAAAAAGATTTACTAGATCCAACACAATTTGAAGAGGTACAAGCTATTATCGCTGATAAAATCAGGTCGAATGTAAAAATAGTAAGTGCTAATAAAGGTACTATTGCCGCTGATATTTTGCTGGGAATCGGAGCTCAAGCCGAAAACGATTTGGCAAGCCGTCATTCGCACCATGAAGAGGATCATGCCAATGGTCATGAGCACGAACATGACGATCATATTGATTCTGTAGTTGTCGAAATTACTGCGGTTCATACTCCAGAAACATTAGTTGCAACTTTAAAACAAATTATCGAAGAACACGAGATTTATCGAATAAAAGGATTTATAAATGTTCCTGAAAAAGCGATGCGTATGGTACTACAAGGAGTATCGACCCGTTTTGAAAGTTATTTTGACCGTAAATGGAAAGATAATGAAACCCGAAAAACAAGTTTAGTCATTATTGGAGACGAATTAGAACATAAAAACTTGCAACAAATTATCAACGAAAGATTGAATTAAAAGCAAATAGAAGGTATATTTGAATGGATAATCGACAGTTGTTGATTATCCATTTTTTTTAAAATTAGAATAGTACAAATGCACTTAATACCTACCATTCCCGGAGGCTGGAATCCTAATGAGGACGGCGTTTTTCATATCGAGCAGTCCAAAGGCGATATTATTTTTCTGTCGGCTGCCGATACCGAAATCCATTCGCTAAATAAAGCATATGCGGCATTTCGACAAGGCTCACTTCGACAGGGCTCAGTGAACGGAGAAACAAGAGAAGAAGTTGATGTGAAAACCGATTTCCAGTCGCTGAGCAGAGTACCACTGAGCGAAGTCGAAGAATTCCGGTCGCTGAGCGGAGCACTCCTGAGCGAAGTCGAAGGGTGCGTAGTCGAAGCGCCGTCTTTAAGAATGGCCAATCTTACCTATTTAAAGCAGGAATTAACCATTGATAAATATGTTGAAGAAGTAATTGGTGAAGCAAAGCTTGTTATTTGCAGGCTATTGGGCGGGATTAGTTATTACCCTTATCTGGTTGAATCGATTGAATTAGAGTGCAGGCAAAAAAACATTCCAGTACTTTTTTTGCCGGGTTATGATGCACCAGATGTAGAGTTGATGAATCTTTCAACAGTCGATTTATCGGTTTCGGACTTGGTTTGGAAATACTTTTGCGCAGGCGGAAAACAAAATTTAACAGAAGCATTGCGTTTCATATTGAATCATTTTTTTGATAAAAAAGAATTGACCTATAATGCCCCGCAACGCATACCTGATTTGTTTTTATGCGATTTGGAAAACGGAATTTTGACCAAGGAACAGGCTTATCATAAGGAATTCGATACCGTGGTTTTGGTATATCAATCGCATTATTTGGCAGATAATTTAGAACCTGTTTATGCTATCTGTGAACAATTACAAGAGAAAAAGACGCGCCCGATTATGGCTTTTGTCAATAATCTTCGGGACAAAAACACAGCCGATGAGTTGTATGACTTACTGACCAAAGGTAACAACCGTCAATTGAGTACAATCATCAATACGACTAGTTTTTCGATAAAAGCATTAACGGAGAACGAGTCCGATTTTATTTTTTATAAACTCAATATTCCTGTTATTCAGGCTATTTTTGCTTCGTGTACCAAAGCCATTTGGCAGGATAATTTATTCGGATTAACTCCTACCGATGTTGCCATCAATATTGCGCTACCCGAATTGGACGGGCGCATTATTACCACCGCAGTATCTTTCAAAGTGGCTTTGGGCAAAGATGCCATAACCGATTCGGATATTTTAAAATACGAGACACACCAAGAAGGAGTCGATTTTGTGGTGGATTTTGCAGTGCGCTGGCATCGATTGCAAACCAAAAAGAATTCAGAAAAATGTATTGCTTTGATAATGCCTAATTATCCTAATAAAGACAGCCGTTTGGCCAATGGCGTTGGGCTTGACACTCCGGAAAGCATGGTCAATATCATCAAGGCTCTCAAAGAGAATGGATATGATTTAGGGAATTTTATACCCAATTCGAGCCAGGAATTGATAGAATTGGTCACTCATTATATTACCAATGATGTTGATACTACCCAGTTTCGTCCTTTTCAGGTTTCATTATTGCTTAATGAGTTTTATGAGCAATATAATAACATTTCGTCAAATCTGAGGGAGCAACTGGAAAATCAATGGGGAAAGCCCGAAGATTCTCCATTTTATAGCGATGGAAAATTTGCTATTGCAGGTTTTTTATTGGGAACTGTTTTCGTGAGTATTCAGCCTTCTCGAGGGTACAATCAAGACGAAAAAGCAATTTATCATTCCCCGGATTTACCGCCAACTTTCAATTATTTGGCCTATTATTTTTGGGTTAATCATGTTTTTCAAGCCGATGCCGTTGTTCACGTAGGCAAGCATGGAAACTTAGAATGGTTACCGGGAAAAAGTGTTGCGTTGAGCAAAGAAAGTTGTTATCCGAGGTTATTGATGGAGGCCATTCCGCATTTTTATCCCTTTATTGTAAACGACCCGGGAGAAGGTACCCAAGCCAAGCGTCGCAATCAGGCTGTGATTTTGGATCATCTGATTCCACCGATGACCCGTGCCGAAAATTATGGTATTTTGACACAATTGGAGCATCTGATAGACGAATATTACGAGGCTTTTACGTTGGATATAAAAAGAGCCACATTATTAAAAAAGCAAATCAAAGCTTTGGTTCAGGAAGCTCATTTAGATACTGATTTGAGGGCTTCGGTAGAGGATATTGACGAATTATTAGTGAAATTAGACGGTTATTTGTGTGATTTGAAAGAAGCACAAATTCGGGACGGCTTACATATTTTTGGACAGGCGCCAGAAAATGATCAATTACTTGATTTACTCATTGCCTTGCACCGTGTTCCATCGGGAGCAATAAAAGGAATTACACATGCATTGGCACTTGATTTGGAACTGGATTTTAATCCATTGCAATGTGATTATTCCACTCCTTTTGAGAAAAAAATCCAACAGGTTTATTGTAGAACGATTGGCGATGCTGTCGAACAGCTCGAATTGATTTCGAGAGTCTATTTATCCCAATTTTTATTAGATAGAAAAGAAACGGGTTATCTAAATTTTGATGCCGTTCTTAATTTTATTGCAAAAGACACTTACCCAAAAGTACAGCAAACCACAGACGAAATTACTAATTTAATGGCAGGGTTGAACGGGAAATATGTTTCCTCGGGAAGCTCTGGTGCTCCTACACGTGGTCGTTTGGATGTGTTGCCCACAGGCAGGAATTTTTATTCGGTAGATGTACGTACTATTCCCACGCCAACCGCTTATGCATTAGGTGTAAAAAGTGCAAACCTGATTATAGAACGTTATTTACAAGAAAACGGGGAATACCCTGAGACTGTTGGACTCTCGGTTTGGGGAACGTCTACTATGCGAACAGGTGGCGATGACATTGCTCAGGCCTTTGCTTTGATGGGCGTAAAACCCGTTTGGGAAGGCGCTAATCGGAGAGTGACTGATTTTGAAATTATCTCCATGCTCATGCTCAAACGTCCACGGGTTGATGTGATGTTGCGTATTTCGGGTTTCTTTAGGGATGCTTTTCCAGATGTAATTTCGCTGTTTAATAAGGTGGTAGAGCGTTTGGCACAATTGGAAGAAGATCCGGAAGATAATCCCATCAGGAAACGTTTTCTAAAAGAAAAAGGCGATTGGAAAGCCAAAGGAATTAACGAGGACAAGGCGCATAAAAGAGCCTTATTTCGTGTTTTTGGTTCGAAGCCGGGAGCGTATGGAGCAGGACTTCAAGCTGTAATTGACGAGAAAAATTGGCAAACCAAAGAAGATTTGGCACGCGTATATATGCAATGGAGTGGCTACGCCTATGGCAGCGATAGGATAGGGGAGTCGGCTCATGAAGTTTTTGAACAACGGTTATCCGATATTCAAATTGTGATGCATAACCAAGACAATAGGGAACACGATATTCTGGATTCTGATGATTATTATCAGTTTCAGGGTGGTTTGACCAATGCTGTACAAACCGTAAGTGGCACGCAGCCCAAAGTTTATTTTGGAGATCATTCCCGACCTGATAATCCGAAAGTAAAAACGTTAAAAGAAGAATTGCTCAAAGTTTATCGCTCCCGTGTGGTAAATCCAAAATGGATTGAGGGAGTAAAAAGGCATGGTTACAAAGGAGCCTTTGAAATGGCAGCTACTATGGACTATCTTTTTGCCTATGATGCAACCACTGATCTGATTGACGATTTTATGTACGAAGGCATCACAGAAGAATATTTGTTTAAACCCGAAAACAAGGAATTTATTGAAAAAGTAAATCCGTGGGCATTAAAAGACATGTCCGAACGAATGCTGGAAGCTATTCAACGTGGCATGTGGAAAGAACCAAAACCTGAAACGGTTGAGAGATTGCAGCAATTGTTGATTGACTCAGAGTAAAGTGTTCAGTGGTCAGTTTTTTAGTATTCAGATTTTCAACCCTTTCAGAGTTTTGAATTCTGAAAGGTTTCCTATATTTGGAAATCAGTTTTCAAATATTTTTTTGATATAAACCCCAAACCGATCACTGATTACTAAAAAACTGAACACTGACCACTTAAAACTGCCTACTGATTCTCTGGTTGTTTTTTTCTTTTATACAAAAATAATTGCCATTTTTCTTCGGCTACACCTGCTTTATCCATTTCGGCACGGCCTAAAATAAAGAATAAATCAGACATTCTGTTGATGTAGGCAGGAATGTAGTCATCGACTTCATCTTCTTTCATCAAACTCACCAATAAGCGCTCGCCTCGACGCATTTGTGTACGCACGACATGACATAAAGCCGAGATTTCATTGCCTCCCGGAAGTAAAAAATAATCTGATTTGGTAGTCATGGCAGCTTCCAGTTCGTCTATCCAAGCTTCGCAAAATTCCGCCCCATCTTCAGGTTTCGGGTTTGGATTTACCTTTTTACAGTTTGATGGTCGTGCCAAATGCGACATCATATCCATCATATCTTTCTGAATTTTATGCAGGTTTTGTTGCCATTCGTGTTCTGTCCCTAACTTGGCACGCAACAAACCAATGGTCGAATTAACTTCGTCTAATGTGCCGTAGCAATTGACACGGACATCATCTTTATAAACTCGGCTTCCGCCAAATAATCCCGTTTTTCCTGTATCTCCTTTTTTGGTATATATTTTCATTTTTTTTGATTTTAATAAGTAATAACTCGGTAGTTTACATTTATTTCAGCAGCTAATTTTTTGGCTAAAGCTAATTTCACAAAACCTTTTTCGGTATCTATTATTGTCGTGTTTTTGGATATTCTCAGATAGGTTTTAAAGTAGGAAACCGCTTCCGCAAAAGGATTTTCGGTTTCTCCCTGATTTATTTTGCCATCAGTCAAGACATATAAAACCGTTTCTTCCTGTGGCGTTTTAGATTTTAAAAGTTGGTGTACTAAGGACAAACCAGCTTTTAAATTTGTTTTTCCACCAGAACGCAACTGTTGTATTTCTGATATAAAATTTTCTATATTTTGCGTCAGCTTCAAAATAACGGTTGCCGTACCGTTTTGAAGTGCCACAGCCGAAAGTAGTATTTTTTTGTTTTTAAATTTAAGAAGGGTTTCCGAAATCAATCCTTTTATAAAAGAAATTTGCTGGTTTTGCACCATGGAACTACTCGAATCAATCAGGAAAACTAAGTGAATTTTTGATTGGGAAACGGCTTTTTTATAATGAACGGTAAACTTTTGGGTTGTCAGATATTCTTTTACCGAGGACAAAACATCGATTCCAGTTGTGAGAGTTCCAAAAGAATGCTTACTGTTTTTTGGTTGTGACTCATTTTTGAATAAAAAGCCTTTCTTCGATTCAATCTTTGGTGTTTGTATTTTTAAAAACTGCTCTGTTGCTGTAGTTTGTAGTAAATAGTCACTCAACCCGCTATTTCCTATATTTTCATTTTCATTTTGATTCTCATTCCCATTGCTATTCCCATTTTCATTTTCATTGCCATTGTCATTGCTTTTTGGAAAATGTTTTGCCCGATGGTTCAAGACCAAAGGAGCTACTTTTTCTAAGTGCATTGGTGTTACTTCGGTACAATTGTCTAAAGCAGCATAAGCACGGCTTGTTTTCATCAGTAAAATATCGGCTCGCAGGCCTTCTACTTGGTGTGAAATGCATTTGTCGGCAATACTTTCCTTAATTTCTTCCGAAATGGAAATACCGGAAAGTTGCTCTTTTGCTGACGCAATCATTTTAGACAACTTCTTTTCATCATTTTCAAATCGAAGACAAAAAGCATTTGGCTCCATATCAAAATTCAATCGGCGATTTACAATTTCCATTCGGGTTTTCTTGTTCATTGGAGTTTTTATGGTGACACTCAATCCAAAACGATCCAGTAACTGTGGACGTAAATCGCCTTCTTCAGGATTCATGGTTCCTACCAAACAAAATCGGCTGTCGAGCCATTGCGAAATCGTATCTCGTTCCAGAAAGTAACCTCCACTTGAAGATGCGTCGAGTAAAATATCCATCAGGTAATCATTCAACAGATTGATTTCATCGATGTATAAAATACCATGATGCGCTTTGGATAACAATCCTTTTTGGACTTCCAGTT
Organism: Flavobacterium undicola; assembly: GCF_009909155.2. Lineage (GTDB taxonomy): Bacteria > Bacteroidota > Bacteroidia > Flavobacteriales > Flavobacteriaceae > Flavobacterium > Flavobacterium undicola. The sequence continues at coordinate 32,543 of NZ_JAAAPM020000009.1, read as the reverse complement.
TCTTTTCGTTGATTAAAGTTTCCAAGTGAATGGATCCTAAAACCCGATCTTCGGTAGCTCCTATAGGCAAATTGACAAACGGAAAATCGGTCTCGATATTCTTCATCAGGCTTTGGAGCGCCCGAACTGTTGTGGTTTTTCCCGTTCCTTTGTCACCAAGAGCTAAAACGCCACCCAGCGATGGATCGATCATGCATAAAAGTAAAGCCAACTTAAAATCGTCTTGTCCATAAATGGCACTGAAAGGAAAATTTTTGTGCATCATTATTCGTTTATAGCATTAAAAATCCAAAGTAACCCAATAAAAATTGAAAAAACACCAACAACGGCATTCATCATTTTGAAAGCAATTTGGTTTCGTTCGATAAATCGGGAAACCGAAAAAGTCAGGACACAACTGTAAGTGGTCATTGCAATAATAATCCCAATACTTTGCAAAGCAATAATCCCGACAGCTGTATAGGTATCCTTTGATGCCATGACCAATGCAATCGAACAAGCTCCTCCGGTACCGGCTAAACCATGCAACATCCCCACCCAGAAGGTACGGCTCAAAACATTCATCGTAATTTCTTCACCTTGTTTTCCGTGTATGTGTAACACATTTGTAGTATGCTCGTGCTCGGCTATGGTACGGTGTACAGCCATTATTTTTTTGAGTTTATGATTGCGTCTGATTGCAGATATTCCCAACCAAATCATTACCGGACCAACTATAATTTCGGCATAAGTAGAAAGATTTAAGGGGATAGCTGATTTTAATAATAAGGCAAATACACTAAAAAGCAACAAGGTTACCGAATGTCCCATAGCCCATTGAGAAGAACGCCATAAGAGTTTTGATAAACCTATTTTGTTGTCTTTTCGCTCGGATGCCAATACTGAAACCGCAGCCATGTGATCCGGTTCAAAGGAATGCTGAATGCCTAATAAAAGCGAATCTGTAAATAAATAACCTATCATTTTTTAATTTTAATGTTCTCTGAGCCTGTCGAAGGAATCCCTTCGACAGGCTCAGAGAACTGTTCTATATTATCTTATCATTCGCATCAATCAATAAAACAGTTAACTCAACGTTTGGAATTTGCTGTTTACAAACATCATAACAATGTTGTCGCAAGGATTGAAAGAAAGGTTCATCTTCAGTAAAATTGAATATTTCTGTGAGTCTCCTTGCCATATTTAAATCTAAAATCGGTAAACATTGTTCTTCTCTATACCCACAATCTTTTGCCATTTGATGTATGAATGCTTTATCCCAAGTTGATTTTCCGCTGTGGGTATCAAGTTCGCCTTGCGCCAGTTTGGCCGCTTTACCTATCATTATTCCAATGGTTACTTTCTTTAAAGGAACCGATTTTATTTTTTCTAAAGTATCTCCAATCCAATTGCCGTATTGTATAAAAGCAAAATCAGGCAAATCTGGAAATCTGGCTTTCAATAAATTTTCTGATCGCCCTCCGGAATTGATAATGATTTCGTTACAGCCATTTGCAATCGAGACATCGATACCTTGTGTAATACTGGCAATATAGGCCGAAGAACTAAAAGCTTTAACAATGCCAGTTGTCCCTAAAATCGAAATTCCGTTTAGAATCCCGATGCGGGAATTCAATGTTTTTTTTGCAATTTCTTCCCCATTTTCGACAAAAACCTCCACATTTACCCCTTTATTACACTGAAATTGGTGTTTTATAAAATTTACAGCATCAGTAATCATCTTTCTTGGGACGGGATTAATGGCAGGTTCGCCCACAGCAATTGCCAATCCGGGTAAGGTTACAATACCCACACCTTTACCTTGTAGAAATTGAATTCCTTCGACTTCATTTAGGGAAATTGTACAACCAATTGTTGCGCCATGAGTTACATCGGGGTCGTCTCCCGCATCTTTTATGGTAGTACAAGTGGCCTGTTTTTTATCAAAAAAGCAGGTAGTGATTGTAAAATTTACTTTTTCACCAAAAGGTAAAGTTATTGTTACTTCTTTTATTTCTTTTTGTTCCAATAAACTCATCAATGCCGCTTTTGCACATGCAGTTGCACAGGCTCCTGTGGTGTAGCCGTTGCGTAAAGGACCGTCTGGAATTGGAAGCAATGCCATTTTTATTTTTTTAAAGCCATAAAGTTAAACAAATCAGCTTCATTAGACGCTAATAAAAAACTATTGGACAACAGAACTCTTTCGATAATCACGATTGGGATTTTACAAATTTTGGCAGCTTCAATTTTTGTTGATAAAAAACCAGATTCACCGCTTTCTTTGGTAATCACTGCTTGACAATTGTGTTTTTTTAAAATCTCAATTTCATGGTTCAAATCATCGCTTGGAAATTCTAAAATCAAATTTTCTTTCGGGAACCCAGCTTTTTCGGCTATAGCCAATGAACTTTCTCTTGGTAAAATCCGAAAGTAGGTATTGTTTTTTTTCCAATAGGATTCCAACTTTTCGATGGTTTGTACCCCTGTTAAAGCCAATAATTTTTCTATTTTCTCCGCATTCAGATAGGCAATGGCTTCCTTATAATTTTTGACATAAATTACCTCTTTTGAACTGTTTTTTGCAGGATATTGTCTTTCAAAACGGATAACCGGAATCGATAAAAAGCTACTGGCTTCGGCTATGGTTTGATGCAATATTTCCGCAAAAGGATGACTGGCATGTATGATGGTGTCAATTTTTTTTTCTTGACAAAATGCAATTAATTCTGCAACAGAGAATGCCCCAAAACGATAATTTCCAAATTCTCCCTTGTCAAATTCGATTTCCGTTTTAGTAGAATAGAAGTAGGGCAAGGCTTCTTTTTCGAGAAACTTCGCTACTTTTTTTCCTTCTGTTGTGCCACCAAATACTAATATCATAAAAAAATATTTTATACTGAGCTTGTCGAAATCTATTTTGATCCTGCTAAAGGTTCCTGAGCTTGTCGAAGGATAACCTTCATTTCTTTCCCAGTCCTGAAAATATGTTTCCACTCGGGACTGTATAGATAAGAACGGTTTTTTCGAGCGCCAATGGCAGCTCCAACGATTACTAAAGTCGTTAACGTTAGTTTATTATCACGAATTATTTGTGCCAATTCAGATAGTTTGCCCACAAATACTCTTTCGTCTTTCCAGGTTACTCTATATAAAACAGCAACAGGAGTGTCTTTGGGATAATGTTCCAGTAATTGTTCCTGAACCGATTTGGCAATTGTGGCACTTAAAAAGATGCACATTGTGGCTTGGTGTTTTGCCATTTCGTTCAGTTTCTCTTTTTCAGGAAGAGGTGTTTTTCCTTCTCCACGGGTCAGGATAATACTTTGTACAACTTCCGGAATAGTAAATTCGGATTTCAAATAAGCGGCTGCAGCCTGAAAAGACGATATACCCGGAACGATAGAATAATCCATTCCTTTCTCGTCAAAAATGGTCATTTGCTCCTGAATAGCTCCATATATAGAAGGGTCTCCCGATTGTAAACGCACTATCAGATGTCCTTGAGCATAATGTTCGTCCATAATTTCTATTTGCTCTTCAAGAGTCATACTCGCCGAGTTGCGAACGATAGCATTGGGTTTGGCATAATGTGTTAACTCAACAGGTATAAGGCTTCCCGCGTACAAAATCAAATCGGCATCTTCCAGCAGTTCTTTTCCTTTTACACAAATCAAATCGGCAGCACCCGGACCTGCACCCACAATTACGATTTCGGCTTTACGTTTTGCTTTTTTGTCCAATGACAAAGCGATGGTGTGTTTTTTTCCGGAGGATAAATGTAATTTTTGTTTTTCTAAAATCAAATCATCAGTTTGAGCCAATAGCATTGCCGAAGCCTCCGCAACGCTGTGAACGCCTAATTTACCCATTACAACCTCTGACGGATTTGCGGCTGTTTTAGAGTTTAATTCGTCGGCAGTAAAAGTGATAAACGGAATGGCTAAGGTATTTGCTAAAGCTATAAAAGCCACTTCATCGTGTTTTACATCCAAAGAACCAAGAGATTTTATTGATTCTACGGCAATATTATTTTGCTGTAATTGTTCCCTAAATGAAATTTCCAACAAATCAGATTCGATGTCTCTTGAACATCCCATTCCCATAGTGATTACGGGGGCATAATAATATAATGCAGGAATTGGAGCAGTATAAACAGTATAAGTTACTGCTAAAAAAAGTTCATATTTAGAAAAGTCAATAGCTTCATAACTATAATAAACAGTAACAAAATCGGGTTTGTTTTTTTCTAAAAATGTACAGCCTTTGTCTTTGATGTCCAATAATAAAGCGGTTGGTTTATTGTTGACAAACAACGAAATGATTTGATTCATTTCAATGGTACTTTGAGTTTTCCAATTGAAAGTTTTTGCCAAAGTATCCAAAGCCCAAATATCCTGCCCGTCACTGGCAGTTGTAATTACAGCTTGTGCTCCAATTACTTTGGCTAAATTCTGAGCCAATTCATTGGCACCGCCCAAATGTCCTGAAAGCACCGATTGCACAAATTTTCCGGCATCGTCGATATTGATAATGGCTGGGTCTTTGGTTTTGTTTTCTAAGTGTGGCGCAATACTCCTCACGCAAATTCCCAAAGCTCCAATAAAAATAAAACCGTCAAAAGCATTGAAATTAGATTCCAGGAATAAAGCAATCGATTCAATTTCGGTTACGCCTTCGTGTTTTCGGGTAGATACCAAAACTGATTTTTGAAATTCCTTTTGAAGTGTTTTTCCCAAAAGTACTCCTTTGTCAGTGCTGGCCAGTAAAGCTATTTTTTTCATTTTTTTAAATATAAATTGTACTAACTATCGCTTTTGGGCGGTTAAGATAGTTACTTCGTTGTGTTGTTCTATTTTTATAGTTGTTGTTATGAGCAGTTCGTAATCGAGTTGCTGAATGCTTTGTATAAATTCGGTTTTGCTTTCTTGTTTTACGGCATTGATTACGATACGTCCTTTAGGTAACAAATAAGAATCGATTTTAGAAATCAGTGCCGCCAATCGGTTGCCGTGTCCTCCAATGAAAACGGTATCGGGTTGTTTTAATTCGGCCAGATTTTGCAAAAAGAAATCGCCCACAAGAGTTTGAATGCCCAAAGCACCAAATTTTCGGGCATTGTTATCTAAAATCGCTTCGCATTCAGGGCGGATTTCAAAAGCCAAAACTTCTAAATGAGGAAACTGCAATTGGGCTTCGATTGAAATGGAACCAGTACAAAAACCAATATCCCAGAGTGTTTTTCGGTTGTGTAAATCCAATTGGGATAAACTCAGTAATCTAATAGGCATTTTGGTAATCATATTGGGACGGTTGGGCAATCCTTCGAATTCGGTGTCCGGAATGCCAAAAGGTCTTTCTTTTTGTTCTTTCTTGATTAATAAAACGCAATTGAGTGGTTGATATTCCTGTTGAATTGCTTCCGTTAAAGTGAGATGGCTTATCTTTTCGTCACTGCCTTCCAAAGATTCTCCCACTATCATTTGGTAGTTTTTATAACCATAATCCAATGCTCTTTTAGCAATAGCCTGAGGCGATTTTTGAGCATCAGTCAATATACCAATGCATTCTTTTTGTTGCATCAAAGCGACATCCAGTTCTTTCCAACTGCGCCCATGAACGGAAGCATACGTAATGTTTGAATACGTAATGCCAGCTTTGTGACAAAGCAATTGAATGCTGTTGAAATACGGTATTGTTTTTACGGTTGCTTCAGGATGAAATTTTTGAATAGTATTTGTAAATCCATAGAATAAAGGATCACCCGAAGCAAAAACAATCAGGGTTTGATTTTGTTGCTTATAGGTGTCAAATAAGGAATTCATTTCTCCCGAAATAGTAATCCATTGATGATTTTTGGGAAGGTGTTTTTGTACCAATTCATAATGACGCTTTCCACCCGAAAACAGCTGATGCGATTGCAACAGTTGTTGTGTTTCGTTTGAAAAAACGAAATTTGGGTTATCGGATATGCCAATTACAAGGTAGTTCATTTGATATTTATTTAACAACCCTTTCAGGGTTTCAAACCCTGAAAGGGTTAGTTAGCTGCTGTTTTAAAAGTAAATGCAGCATTTACAATACTTGCAGCAACGTTACTACCTCCTTTACGTTCTCTGATAATTACATAAGGGATAGCGTTTATTGCTTGTAATTTTAGTTTTGATTCCACAACATTTACAAATCCTACAGGGGCACCAACTACACCCACAGGGTTACATTTTTTGTCTAATATTTGTTCGCATAATTCGAATAGGGCAGTTGGAGCATTACCAATTACGTATAATGCTGTTGGATGTTTTGTTAATGCCAATCGGATTCCTGCCTGACTACGGGTAATGTTTTCGCTTTGTGCGAGTGCCGTAGCTTCGGGATCATTCAAATAACAAAGCACTTGGTTTTGGTATTTGGATGTAAATTCTTTGGTAATTCCGGATTGCACCATCGTGACATCGGTGATGATTGTGCCACCATTTATCAGGTAATCATTCCATTTTTCGATGGCATTATTGCTCGATAAATAGAGATTTTCGTATTCAAAATCGGCTGTGGTGTGTACACAGCGCATTACTGCCCATTTGTCTGCTTCGGGAAGATCAGTACGTTGTAAACTTTCGGCAATTTGGCGAAAGCTTTCCTCTTGAATTTCTTGTCCTGTATGGGGTTTTCGAGCCAAATAGCCACGCGGGGTAACAAGAAAGTTCTTGAACTGATACGTTTGTGAATTTCCAATCATGACTAATGAGAACATATCGACAATTTCGGTATCGAACTCGCCCAAAGTGGTGATAGTAATGTGTTCTTCTGGTCTTGTAACTTGACGAATGACGGCTACCGGAGTAGCAGGACTGCGGTGTTTTAAGAAAATTTCTTTGAGCCGGTTGAGTTGCCAAAAGCGTTTTTTACTTCTTGGGTTGTATAAAGAAGTTACAAAATCACCTGTAGCCGCGGCGTGAATTCTTTTTTCTATCGTTGTCCAAGGGGTCATTAAATCGGATAGCGAGATACAGCAAAAGTCATGTCCCAGAGGTGCGCCCAGTTTTCCGGCTGAGGCAATAAAAGCACTTATTCCAGGAATGGTTTGTAAGTCGATGTCTTTATCGGTTTGGGTGCTGGCATATTGGTAAACCAAAGATGCCATCGCATAAATTCCGGCATCGCCGGAGCTGATTACCACTACGTGTTTGCCTTTCTCGCAACGGTCTACCGCTAATATGGCACGTGCTTCTTCCTCGGTTAATTCTTTTCCGATGCACTCGCAGTTTTCTTTTAGCAAATGTTCGATAAATTGAAAATAATAATGGTAACCGATAACCACATCGGCATCTGCTAAAACCGATTGTGCAATTGGTAAAATATATTCCTGTCCGCCGGGGCCAATGCCTACTACAGAAAGCCTGGCTTCGGCAGGCTCAGCCAGCGAGTCGTCCACAGAATTGGCTTCGACAAGCTCAGCCACCGGTATAGAATTATTTTGGGGTGAGTCTTTTTTATCGTTGGCTGAGCCTGTCGAAGCCAAAGGGTATTCTGTATAATTTCGTGACAATTCAGGTAATTTATTAAATTCGTGATTAATTAAAGCTTCTTTTTTGGCTCTACTCCAGCCTTGAACTTGTTTTTCTCTATTGAAAGCAGCGTCTATTCTATCAAATTCTTCAAAATAGACTAGCTTTACAGGAAGATGTTTTTTAGTGTGATTTGCGCCTTCTCCGTTTTGGTGTTGTTTTAAACGCAATTCAAGGTTTATGGTGCTACCTGTATAATAACTCCCATCGGCACATTCTAGTAAATACATGTATCCTTTCATTTTCGTTTTTTTATAATTAACAAAGAAAAATAGGGGATCTCTCTGTTTTTAATGTCTTCTATATTGGTTGTAATGTATTGTTGTGCTGTTCCCAATCGTTCGCAATACATGATTGTCAAATCAGTTGTTGTCAAAAAAAGTGAAATGTCTTTAAGTACACTTCGAACTTTTATCAACACGATTGTGTCAAAATCATTTAAGGCTGTTTCCAGTTCCAGACTGTTCTTGACCCTTGGTATGATTGCGATTTTTTCATTTAGTATGGCTAGCGGTAACTGATGTTGTGCCGCTCCCAATATAAAAGAAGGAACGCCGGCTATAATTTCAACATCGAGTTGGTGTTGCTGTATGTGTTCTAATAAATAGGCAAAGGTGCTGTAAAACAAACTGTCCCCTTCGCTGACAAAAACAATTGTTAAGCCGTTATTGTAATCTTTTAGCATGGATTGAAAAGTAGCGGCATAGGTAGTTGTGGCTTGTGTTCTGTCATCAGACATATCAAGAAACATTCCGACCAATTTTTCTTCATCCAGTTGATAGTGCTGTAAAATAGGCAGGGAGAAACTGCTTGTTTTTCCATTAGGCAATAAGGAACCAGGATAATATATTTTATCCGATTTTTGGAGTGCTTTAAGTCCTTTTATGGTGATTAAATCCGGATCACCAGGGCCTAAAGAGATACCGTATATTTTTCCTGTTTTGACCATTTCTTGTTTTTAATTATGGCTTGCTTCGACAAGCTCAGCAGCCAGTTGGTGTTAGTATGTAATAACTAACACTTTACCATTTTCTAAATTCCTAATAGTTTTTTTAAACCTGAAAAGGGTACTTTTTTAACGGCTATTTTTTCTTCTTCTTCAAATAAAATTCCTTTTACGGCCAAGTGATGCCCTTTTTGTTCTTTACCAACTTCGTTCTCGAAACCGATAATTTGCGTACGGTATTTGCACAATTGGCAATTCATATTAGGATTGCCTTGTTCTACTTCGGCTATACGTTCGTCTATGGTTTGCAGCAACAGCTCATCACATTCGAAAGAGGCGGTATAACAAAATTCGGTATCTGAGTTTATCGCAAATTCTTGAACCTGGGTATATATTTTTTTTAGTAAAACACCTGTGAATAAAAAGACAGGCAATACTACCACACGTTTGTAGGGTAGTTGGTTTACCAATGGTAAAGTATCTTTTAATAAAGGTTGCGTAACTCCAATATAGGTTGTTGTGGCAAAGCCAAAACCCATTCCTTCCCAAAGCATTCGAGTCATTTTTGCAATGTCAGAATTAGCATCCGGATCAGACGTACCACGGCCAACAACCAATAAACAGCTTTCTTTTCGGTCTAAAGGAGTTAGTTTAGATTCCGTAGCTTCTATTAGTTTTTTAGAAAGTTGTAATATCGACGGTGTGATACCAAAGTGTTTTCCTAAAGTAATCTTTAAATCAGGATACTGACTCTGGAGCGCATTCATTTCGTATGGAATGTCATTCTTGGCGTGTCCTCCAGCAAACAGAATGGCAGGAATAGCAATAATTTCACGGATGCCATTGGTATACAAACGCTCTACTGCAGCTGCATAAACGGGATGTGAGAATTCCAAAAAACCATAATCGACTTCGTAATCGGGATAGCGTATTTTTAAGAGACGCACCAATTCCTTGAATCCGTTAACGCCCTCCGGATCCTTGCTGCCATGTCCGCAAATTAAAATTCCTTTTTTACGATTCATTTTTTTCTAAAAAATTATTTGGATTAGTACCAATGGGAAATGTATGTTTTCCTACTATAAAACAACCTTTTTTGTTTCTTATTGGATTGTTTTTATTCGGGAACGAAGATACAAATCAAAATAGAGAAAAAGAATTGTTCCGAGAAAACCTAGACCAACCAGGTTATTTTGTAAATCAGTCAGTTCTAAATCGGCATTGAATACGGTTCCTATTTTATAAATGGGGATAATGAAACACATTACCGTTATAAGTACATTTAGTTTAAATCGATGTTTTTGAATTTTACTTCGGTCGAATGTTTTTAATAGTTTGCTCAATAAAAAGGAATCTATTGTTCCTGTGAATATCAAGCCTATAGAGAAAATAAGACCGCCTATAACCGAAAACAGCCAGTGATGCGTTCCTGAAACAGCCAGCCCGAAAGCTGCAATTTGCGAAGAAGTATCAAAGATGAATCCAAAAATAATTCCCGTTAAGAATACCGTAAATGGGTTCAGATTTTTGTCTAATAATTTAGGAATAAAGTGTTTTTTGATACTTAACGAATTGCTACTTTTAGCTTGGGATAAAGAAATGATGTTTCCAATTCCCATCACAAGAAGTAAAACCATTGGCAGCCAATTGAGTAAAAAATCAACCCACAATGGAACTTCAAAATGATTTTTCAGATAGCTCAGCGTTAATGCGATTAAGGTAACCATCACACCATGCCCGAAAGTAAATAACGTTCCAACCCATCTTGACCATGCGTTTTTGTTTTCGTGCAAACGATAGGTATAATTATCTATTACAGTAATGTGATCTGGGTCTAAGCCGTGACGCAAACCTAAAATAAATAGAATGAGCAATGCTGATAAATTGTTATTTAGAAGTTCCATTTTGGGATAGTCTTTAAGTTAAAAAAAATAAGAAACGCTAGTCTTAATAAAGAAAGGTGTTCCTGGAGTATTGTGAAAATCCATTACTGGAGCTGTTTCATTTTTTAATTGTGATTCGTCATAAAATTGTGCTTCTGCCCATTTGACATTGAATATGTTTTCGGTAAAAAGGCATACTTCATAACGGGGTTTGGTGTATCGGATAACGGCATCTACTATGGTGTAGGGTTTAGAAAACACTGATCCGTCTTCGGTAGCAGGGCGTTCTCCCATAAAACGGTAACGCAAACTGGCATTAATTCCGTTTTCCAGTTTTAAGGTCAATCCGCCTGTAGAGTTCCATTTAGGACACAATGGCGCAAAGTTTTCGCCTTTTGGTGCATCTTTCAGAATGCTATAGGCATAATTTAAATTGCTGTCAGCCCATAAATAATTGGTAAATTGAATTTTTATTGCTGCATCAAAACCATATTTTCTGGTTGGTCCCAAGTTTTCAAAGCTACCGTCATCGGATACAAATCTAAATTCGGAACCCGTATCGAGCCACCATGCCGTGAAATTAAAGATTGATTTCTTTTGCAATTTCATTATAAAACCCAAATCGGCTCCTTCAGATTGAGGTACAGGATTACCTGCTGTTGGGGCTTTACTTACTGCAGTTTGAGCGTAATTAGAGTGAAATCCAACTCCCCATTTGGTAAAAACAGTGAAATTTGATGTTGCATTAAAGTTTAATTGTGCTTTCGGATTAAAGCGATATACGGTTTTTTGCCCTGAATTTGAGTCATCTAATTTGTCTTTCAAATAAAAATCGAAGACTTCATTTCTAGCTCCTAATTTCAAAGTCCATTTGGGTGCAAACTGCCAATTTTCATCAAAATACAAACTATAATTAGTAATGTTAACATCGTTTATTGCATCATTAGATAATAAAGCCCTGCGTAAAACATGATCTCTGCCACGTGATAAAATATCGGTACGGGTAACCAATCCTACTTCAGATGATAATTGGGTTGATCCGATGTTGTCGAGTCTATTATAAGTACTTTTTAATCCGAATAAATCACGTTTTTCCCATTGTAATATTTCATCTCCGTTGACGGGATCGTTCATGAAAAAGGTGAAATTGGAATATAAATCGAAGATATTTTTTGAGTAGTACAATTGGTTTTTCCAAAATGCAGTTTCGCTGTATTTGGTTTCAAAGACTAAGTTTGCGTTTAATCTCGAAGCGATTCCACCTTCGGAATCATCTATAGAACCATATCTGGAAAGCGAACCATCTTCGATTGCACGCAAAGGCAATTGTCCCGAAGCGTTCCAAGTGCTGGAAAAATAAGAACCCGAGAAAGTTGCGGTTGTTTTGTTAGAGAGTTGTGCATTGTATTTCCCGAAAATATTAAAACGTTTAAATTTTAGTTTACTATCAAAAAAACCATCGGTATAGTTGTATTCTGAAGCCAAATAAGCATTGTCCTTCCATTTTGGCACCAAATGCTTTTGGTCTAAAAGTTGTATCATTGTCAGGATTCTTTGGGTATTGAATAAACCCAATTCCAGCTTGATAACATTTTTTTCTAAACGGTATTTCGAGCTGAATTGAGCAGCACCCGCCACCGAAAAATCACCTAATTTTGCTTCGTAAGGACCTTTATAAAAATTAGCCGAACCAATAATTTCGGGAATCATAAAATGCATGTCAGCATAACCTTGGCCGTGTGCGTGTGAAGGCATGTTTATCGGAATTCCATCCATCTGGATGTTAAAATCGGTTCCGTGATCGTTGTCAGCTCCTCTAACAAAAATTTGCTCGGCTTTTCCTCCGCCAGCATGTTGTGCAATAAATAATCCGGGAACGGCACGTAACAAGTCCTGAGCCGATTTTATGGGTTGTAATTGCAGGCTTAACAGATCTATTTTGCTTTCTTGTTTTCTGTTAAATGAAGTTGAAATAACAACTTCGGCTAAATTCATGGCATTACTTTGCAGAGCAATATTTAGTTTTCTTTGTTCGTCTTTTTTTAGGTTTGTTTTTAGACTAAAAGTATTGTAACCTACACAAGAAACAATAATTGTTTTCAGCCCTTCGGAAGCGAAGTGTAATTGATAATCTCCATTTTCATCTGAAATGCTGTTCTCACTAGACTCTTTTATCTGAATTGTAGCTCCCTCAATTTTGCTGTGATTGTTGGCATCTGTAATAAATCCACTAAGATTGCTTTGTGCTTTTGCAGTAGAAAACGATAATAATAAGAATAAAAAAATGCTTAATTTAAAATACTTTGTAAAGAAATTTTTTTTTCTTTTTTGAGGTGTAAATTTCTCGGTTGTATTGCTTAAAGTAAATAATAATTGGTCTTGGAGAATTGTGTTTTGTAAAATATGAGTGGTAACTACAGCATTTGATGTGTTTACATTCATTTCCTGGTACCAGGTGTTTTCGGGTTGAATGCTAATGATGGGACCTTTTTTGCAAAAACCACTGCATTTAGTGCGAATGGTATGAATTTCGTCGTTTAATTCTTGTTCAGTTAAGCTGTTACGAAGGGCGGTAATGTTTTCTTCAGCGCCTTTGTTGGTACATGAAGTACCATTACAGAGGTAAATAATTTTTTTAATTTTGGATAAATCCTTTTCCATTTTAGGTTTTTGTGCGTTAATAATCCCGTTAACCGATTATTTGCAACAATAGAAAAAGGACGTGTGAAGATAAGGAGAAGAATTATTTTCACCCGTTTGGCCTTTACTCCGAAAGCTGCAAATCGATGTAAAGGCAGGTATTCTGACTCGTTTCAGTAGATAACGCCTTCCCATCTCGTTTTAGAACGAGACAGTGACATAATGTTATAACCTTGATAAAACTTACAGCAGCGGGTACTGTCTCGGATTTACACCGAATTCCCTTTTAATTTCTTTTCAATAATTCAAAAAGAAAACCATTACGGCGGCGAAAGTACAAAATGCTTATGGATTATTTTTAGAAACTTTAAGGCAGAGTCTTTATTACCTTTTATAATTAAGGATTTTGCAGTTGATTTATTAGGAGGTCTAAGTTTATAAAAAGTAATATTTTATAGCAGTAATAATAATGACTGCCAGCAAAGTAACTTTGTGGTTGATTTTAGAAACTTCAATGATCTCTTTATGTTCAATTATTCGGTTATTTACTCCAATATAAGGTTTCTGAACAATTTTTCCATGATAGCTGTTAGGACCTCCAAAACGACAATTCATAATTCCTGCAAGTGCCGACTCTGGATAACCTGAATTAGGACTAGCATGCTGATTACCAAATTGATAAATAAATGAAAAAAGATTCCATTTTCCGCTCACTAAAACCATCAGGAATGCAGTTAATCGGGCGGGAATAAAATTGGCAGCATCATCTAACAGGGCAGCAAATTTCCCAAAATAAAAATACTTGTCACTCTTATAACCAATCATGGAGTCAAGAGTATTAATCATTTTATAAACCATCATCGCCGGCAAACCGCCAATGGCATAATAAAACAGCGGAGCAATTACACCGTCACTTAAGTTTTCGGACAAAGTTTCGAAAACGGCTGTCCGTATCTGGTTTTCAGATAGGGCAGTGGTATCACGTCCCACTATCCAGGAAAGTCGTTTTCGACCCGCTTCCAATCCGTTGTTTTGTAGCGCATCAAAAACGGCTGTCCCTTCCTGTATCAGACTTTTATTGGCCAGACCATAAAAAACAAAAAGAGCTGTAAAAAGGATATAAAGGACAGTATTGGTTTTGAGTAAAAAATTGGACAGAAAATAAAAAAACACAAAAACCAAATTGCATAATAGAAGCGTAAGTAACATTCCTTTTATAAACCGGAATTTACCTTTGTTTAACAGGTTTTCTCCAAAATAGATTGCGTTTCCAAAAAGACGAATTGGATGGGGTAATCTTCTTGGATCTCCCAAGACTAAGTCAAGTAGATAACCTAAAAGTAAAGGGATTGAAAAAAGAATTAAAGTGTTGTCCATTGGCTTATTGCATCAATTAAAAGTTGATTTTGCTCGGGAGTCTGTGTCGCAATTCTAAAATGATAAGGGGAAAGCCCTTTAAAATTACTGGCATCCCTAATAAGTAATTGATGCTCATTCAAGAGCTGTTTTTTTAGTTCTGCCGCTGTTTTGACTTTCGTTTGGCACAAGAAAAAATTAGTTGTTGTGGGATACACTTCGATATTTTCAATTTGCTGTAAGGAACTCATCAATTCAGTAGTGTCTGCTAACAGTCTTTTTAGCGGTAATGTAATATCGGCAGCGTTTTCGACAATAAACTTACCGGCTTCGATAGCCATAGTGTTTACAGACCAAGGCATTTTAGCCAATTGTATGGCTTGAATATTTTGTTTTTGGCTGATGATGTATCCCAAACGTAAACCAGGAATAGAATAGGTTTTAGTTAATGATTTTACGAGCAGGAGATTTGTAAAATTATTGATTTCGTTTACCATGGTTATCACATTCGAGGTAAAATCGACATAGGCTTCATCAATTACAAACAGCGTATTGGGATTGTTTTCCAATAGGGAATGCAGCATTTTTTTAGGAAAAATCAACCCCGTAGGATTGTTTGGATTACCAAAGAAAACGGCTTTTGTATTGAAACGGCTTGTCTCGTTTACAGCAGACCATTCCATAAATTCGGTAGGTACATTGTGTACACGGCAGGCGTCTTCATATTCAGCAAATGAAGGTATAATTATGGTCGCCGATTTCTTTTGTAAATAATGTGCAATTAAATAAAAAGCTTCGGTAGCCCCGTTTGTAATGAGTATTTGTTGGGATTCCAGTTGGTGCCAATGGGCTACTGCTTCTTGAAGCGATTCGGCATTTGCCTCAGGATAGCGGGTAAGCTTTTCCCAATGAAGGGAAAGGAATTCTTTTAAACCTTTGGGAAGGCCTTCGTAAAAAACATTCGAACTGAAATTCGCTTTAATTGTTTCGTGATGTAAATAACCGTCGTCTCCGTGTCCTAAAATCATAATTGTTTTTCTTTAAGAACAGAATAAATATACTCCAAGTCTAAATGTTCCCGTAAGTGTTGTGCCAGTAAATCATATTGTTCTTCTTTAAAAGCTTTGTAATCAAAAGCTGTTGCGGTCATTTCTTTTTTGGTTTGAGAAAGCAAATCGTTTATGACAATTTCGTTATCCAATATTCCATGAATGTAAGTTCCCCAGCAATTGTCAGCCAACAAAAAACCATCAGTTGTGTCATCTGAAAAATGGTTCAGTTGGGTGTTTTTTTCTACAGAAGATGAAACTCCCATATGTATTTCGTAGCCTTCACAGGTCTCCTGATATTTTTTAAATTGAAATTGTACTTGTCTCGTGATTTTTTCTTTTGTGAGTACTGTTTTTATAGGTAGCAAATCTAATCCCGACATTTTTTCAACAGTTCCTTCCATTTGATGTGGGTCTTCAACAATTTGTCCCATCATTTGATAACCACCACAAATTCCGATAACGGTTTTATTGTTTTTATGGGCATTGACAATGGCTTTGGCAGCTCCGTTATTCTTGATTTCAATTAAATCGGCAATAGTGTTTTTACTTCCCGGAAGAATAATGATGTCGGCTTTTTCAATTTCCAAAGGATTTTTGGTGTAAAATAAATTTACATTTTCGTGACGTTCCAATACATTAAAATCGGTGTAGTTGGAAAGACGATTGAGTAAAATAACGGCAATGTTAATTTTATTTTCTGCAGATTGTGAATTTTTATTTTGAAGTCCAACAGAATCCTCTTCCTCAATATAAATATCCTTAGCAAACGGAACTACCCCCACAACAGGAATGCCACAGAGGTCTTCTATGATTTTTTTTCCGTCTTCAAAAAGTTGTGCATCTCCTCGAAATTTATTAATAATGATCCCTTTGATTAGTGATTTTTCTTCGGGAGTTAATAAAATAATGCTTCCGTAAACACTTGCAAAAACACCTCCCCGGTCAATGTCGGCAATTAAAAAAGTGGCTGCATTGGCATATTTTGCCATGCGCATATTGGTAATGTCGCGATGTTTCAGATTCAATTCAGAAATACTTCCTGCGCCTTCCAACACAACAGGATTGTATTTTTCGGATAATCGGTTATAGGCTTCCTGAGCTTCTTTGAGGAGCCCCATTTTGTTGTTCCCCATAAAATAATCATAAGCCGATTGGTCTCCAATAGGCTTCCCGTTTAAAACCACTTGTGAACTTTTATCACTTGTTGGTTTTAATAAAACAGGATTCATATCAGTGCTGCATGAGATACCGCAAGCTTCTGCCTGTACGGCTTGCGCACGGCCTATTTCGAGTCCTTCGGGCGTAGCAAAACTGTTAAGCGACATATTTTGCGATTTAAAAGGAGCAGGTGCATAACCATCCTGTTTAAAAATGCGGCAAAATCCAGTGTTGATGATGCTTTTACCTACATCAGAAGCAGTACCAACAAACATGATGGGTTTTAATTTTTGCATAGTGTTTATTCAATATAAAGTGGCGTTTCCCAATGTTTTGCCACGAAATTTTTGGCATTTAAGTCGATTAAAGGCAAGCGATCAGGTTCAATTAGCAATCCCATGTAGGTACCGCTATGGGCTACAAATAAACCACAATTATTTTTGGTGGCAAAATCAAGTAGTAAGGGAAAGTTTTTCTTTGACAAAATACTTTCGTTGATAATGGCACTTTTTGTGATACATTCAAAAAAGCTTGCATAATCCTTGCTCTCGGTACTTTTTTTTAGGTTTGAATATAGTGTTTGAAATTCTAAAATCTGATTTTCAGAATAGTGCCTGCTTTGTGAGAGTTCTACGGTGTCAATTTTTATTTTAGGATCCGAATCAAAATAAAGTATCGAATAAGGAATTGGGGAAAGCGAATCTATAATTTCACCAGATTTTTGATTGAATAATACAGAATCTGAATCTAAACAGGGATCAGTTGGTTCTATTTGAGCGGCAAGTTGGTATAAAAAATGCTTGGAATATTGTGTGTTATAAATTTTATTCATAGCCGATAAGATTCCTAAGATATCGGTAGAACTAGATGATAGTCCTTTACCCATTTTGAAATTTCTTTCTTGGCTAAAATAGATTTTTGGAACAGATTGTTTTTTTATTTTTTCATTATCCAATGAATAAAATAACTCCATAGCTTTCATCGCTTTATCTCCGGGTTTTACGTTTTGATTTATTGGATTTGTACTTGCGAGAGTAAGGGTTTTGAATAGTTTAGAAGACTTATTACTTACTAAAAAGGGTTCGTTTATACCAAATGCTCCTTGTAGGAGTTCACCAATTTTAGCATAAGTGGTAATCTGGATAGTCATTTTTTATTTCTGGGTTATAGTGCAAAGATAGAATAATCCCTGGCTTCAACAGGCTCAGCTACCGGATAAATAGGAGAAGAATAGCCACCGAAAATGACAGGCTCAGCTACCTGGGAAATAATGGAAGCTCAGTTATTGAAAAAAGAGAAGTGAATTTCACTACTTGGCTTCGACAGGCTCAGCCACCAGGGAAATAATGTAAGCTCAGTCAACGGGTAAATAGTTTTACTCGATAGCTGAGCTTCTCATATTTTTTTAGATAGTTAAGTTTGTCTTATTTAATCGGTGGCTGAGCCTGTCGAAGCCCCGATGACAATTTATATTATATTTGTAGTCATGAAACCAAAATTCCTTATAGCAGCACCATCCAGTAATTCTGGCAAGACTACCATCACGTTGGGGTTGCTTCGGTTGTTGAAAAATCAAGGGCATAAAGTACAGCCTTTCAAATGTGGACCCGATTATATTGATACTAAACACCATACGAGAGCCGCCCATCAGGTGAGTATCAATTTGGATACCTATATGATGAGTGAAAGTCATGTAAAAGATTTGTATAACCAATATAGTGAGGAAGCCGATATTTCGATAATAGAAGGAGTAATGGGGCTTTTTGATGGGGCAAATAGAATGCAGGGGAGTAGTGCTGAAATTGCAATGCTGTTAGATGTCCCTGTTATTTTGGTGGTGAATGCAAAGGCAATGGCTTATAGCGTGGCGCCATTGTTGTTTGGATTGAAAAATTTTAATCCGAATATTAAAATTGTGGGTGTAATCTTCAATTTTGTCAATACAGAGAGTCATTATTCTTTTTTGAAAGATGCCTGCGATGACGTTGGTATCGAGGCTTTAGGTTATATTCCTAATAATGTGGGTATTTCAATTCCTTCCCGACATTTGGGATTGGCCATTTCATCTGAGAATGATTATGAAACCATAATCGAAAATGCAGCCCAACATTTAGCTAAATTTATTGATACAGATCGTTTGCTAAGAATTTGCAAATCAGACGAAAATAGTAAGCAGTATGCAGATTTTATTGAAGAAAAAGGAGCAAAAGAAGTTGATTTTAAAAATAAAAAGTATCCCAATGATTATAAAATAGCAGTAGCGCAGGACGATGCTTTTAATTTTACCTATTTTGAAAATATTAAAACATTGGAGGATTTGGGTGAAGTAATTTATTTCAGTCCGCTGAAAGATAAGTTAATGCCCGAAGCGGATATGCTATATTTAGCGGGAGGTTATCCGGAATTGTTTTTGGAGGAATTAAGCTCCAATACATCTATGCGTAAATCTATTTTTGATTTTTGTTCGAATGGAGGAAAAGTAATTGCCGAATGCGGGGGAATGATGTATTTGGGAAATATGATTATCAATTCAGAAGGTGGAGAATATCCAATGGTAGGTTTTTTAGCTGTTGGGACTTCGATGGAAAAAGCTAAACTTTCTTTAGGATATCGGGAAGTCCAATTGAATGATACAATTATAAGAGGACATGAGTTTCATTATTCTGTGGCTATAGAAAAAGAAAAACTGCCTACTGTAGGGACAGTTTTTAATGCCAAAGGCATAGAAATGCAAACTCCAATTTATAAATTAAAAAACGTAATGGCTTCCTATATCCATTTTTATTGGGGAGATTCTAGTTTTATAGCTGATTTTTTATTGGATATAAATCAAATTATTTGAAATGTACGTTTATCAGTCAATTCTAAAACAGATTCTTTGATTAAGTTTTACCGTTTTAGCAGTAATTAATTCCAGAATTACTTTAAATATACAGAAAATCATGATTATATGATGTTTTTTACTGGTATAGCAGTAAAAATATTAAATTCTTCCTGTTTTATTCTCTTTGTGTTTTAAAATTACTTATTTTTACCGTAAAAACAGTAAAAAATGAATAATTTAGATTTAGGTGCTTTAATTAAAGACCATCGAAAAAAAGCCGGACTTACTCAACTTGAGTTAGCCAACTTGGCAGGTGTAGGTAAAACAACTGTTTTTGATATTGAAAAAAATAAAGAAACAGTTCGTTTGAACAATCTATTTGCGGTACTCCGAGTGCTGAATATTAAAGTAGAATTCAAAAGTCCGTTAACTAAATAAACATGAGAAAAGCAATCATATTAGTGCATGGAAAAAGTGCTGGTATTTTAACCGAAATAGCTTCAAATGATTATAATTTTGAGTATGATGAAAATTATGAAGGCGAAGCTGTTTCATTGACCATGCCTACAAGTCACAAAAAATATGCTTATAAATCCTTTCCTCCATTTTTTGAAGGTTTATTACCTGAAGGCGTAATGTTAGAGGGATTGTTGCGTATTGTGAAAATTGACAAAAAAGATTATTTCTCTCAACTAATAGCAACAGGAAACGATCTAGTAGGAGCAGTAACGGTTAAATTGATGGAAGATGAATAGATGCCCAATTACGTATGAATTGTGTGGTACGAATAAGTACAGTGAAAAAGGACTTCGAATGATTGCTCCCAAACTAACTTATTTAAACGATTTACCCTATACTGCAGTTGAACTTCGTCAGGAGGCGGCTAATAGAGCCAAAAAGCTATCCATACAGGGTGTGCAACCAAAGCTTAGCGCAGCTATATCAATAGTGGATCAAGAATTTAAAATTGTTGACCAATTTGGAACCTATATCATAAAACCACAAAATGACTTATTTCCACAATTGCCAGAAAATGAAGATGTAACCATGCGAATGGCTAAAGTGTTTGGTTTAGAAGTGCCATTTCACGGTATGGTGTATGCTAAGGATGGTAGTTTGTCTTATTTTATTAAGCGTTTTGATCGTTACGGTAAAGGAAAAAAACTGGCTACAGAAGATTTTGCTCAATTAACAGGAAATACAAGAGATACAAAATACCGTTTTACGATGGAAAAATTGATTCCTGTACTTGACGAATATTGTTCTTTTCCAGCTATTGAAAAAGCAGACTTTTTTAAAAGAATTCTTTTTTGTTATGTTACTGGAAATGAAGATATGCATTTAAAAAATTTTTCCTTGATTACCAAAAATGGTAAAACAACGCTTACTCCTGTATATGATTTTTTAAGTTCTACCATAGCAATTAAAAATCCTGAAGAAGAAATTGCACTGACCTTGAAAGGAAAAAAAAGTAATTTAAAAGCGGCTGATTTTGTTGATTATTATGCTAAAGATAGATTACAACTCAATGAAAAAACAATTGCTACAATCCTGCAACAAATGCAACAACTAATTCCAAAATGGAAAGAACTACTTGAAATTTCTTTTCTGTCAGTCGATATGAAAGAAAAGTATTTGAATTTATTGGAAAACAAAACGCAAATGTTCCAATAATCTAGGTTTAAAAAATGCGGTGATTAAGTTGATTATTCACCGCAAGTTTTAGACTTATACATTTGTTCTTTGATTTTTTGATGTTTCTGTCTTGGAATATAAAAAGGGATAAATAAAAAAACGAGTTAAATTTTTCATTGTATTTAACTCGTTTGTTGTTGTTTTGCGATGTTTTGTTCTGTTATTTCCCGATGCAAAAATTAGCGAAGATGTTCCCCAGCAATTCGTCATTTGTGACCTGACCTGTTATGGTTCCGAATTGGTATAAAGCTTCTTTAATGTCTAGTGCTATAAGATCGCTGGAAAGATTCGTTTCTAGTCCGTATTTTACTTTTTGGATTTCATTTAAAGCTTTTAATAAAGAATCGTAATGTCTTGTATTGGTTATAATTGTTTCGTTATTGCGTAAAGCACCTGTATTGACAAACGATAGCAGCTCATTTTTTAAATCATCGATTCCAACTTTGTTTTTAGCTGAAATAGCTATAAGTTTAGAGTTTTCTGTTTTGAGTTCTGACTCAATAAAAGTTAGGACTTCGTTGGATAATAAATCGGATTTATTGGCAATAATAAGTAGTGGTTTTAATGGAAATTGATTTTTTATTTTTTCAATTTCAATTTTGACATTTGGCAAACTTTCCGCTGTCAATTGAGAGCTGTCAACTAAAAGTAAAACCACCTGTGCTTGTTCTATTTTTTCGAAAGTTTTCTTGATTCCGATACTTTCTACATAATCTTGGGTTTCACGAATTCCTGCAGTATCTATGAATCGGAAACCGATTCCGCCAATGACTAATTCGTCTTCAATCGTATCACGAGTGGTTCCGGCAATGTCTGAAACAATGGCGCGTTCTTCATTCAATAAAGCATTTAGAAGTGTTGATTTTCCAACATTGGGTTCCCCCACAATAGCTACGGGAATTCCGTTTTTGATGACATTTCCAACGGCAAATGAATCAATCAATCGTTTTAAAACAAATTCGATTCGGTTCAATAATTCGTTAAACTGACTTCTGTCGGCAAATTCTACGTCTTCTTCGGCAAAGTCTAATTCGAGTTCGATTAAAGAAGCAAAATTCAATAATTCCTCACGCAGTTTAGCAATTTCATTCGAAAAACCACCACGCATTTGCTGCATTGCAATTTGGTGTGAAGCTTCATTGTCTGACGCAATTAAATCGGCAACTGCTTCGGCTTGGGATAAATCCAATTTTCCGTTCAAGAAAGCACGCAGCGTAAATTCACCCGCATCGGCCATTCGACAGCCATTTCGAAGCAATAATTGGATAATTTGCTGCTGAATGTAAGTAGAACCGTGACAGGAAATTTCAACAGTATTTTCACCTGTATAAGAATTAGGTCCTTTGAAAATAGAAACTAATACCTGATCTAAGGTTTTAGCACCATCAACAATATGTCCTAAATGCAATGTATGTGTTTTTTGCTGGGTTAAATCTTTGTTTTTAATCGATTTAAAAACTGCATTAGCAATACTGATGGCATCTTGGCCAGAAATACGGATAATTGCAATGGCTCCGGCACCTGAAGCTGTGGCTAGTGCTACTATAGAATCGTTGTTTAGCATTTTCTTAATTATTGGTTGCAAAGGTACTAAATCTAATGAAGTATTGTTTAGCGTGTGAATATAAAACCACAATTTGTTGGGAATTAAAGCGTTAAAATTGTATCTTTATTCTACTAGTTGATGTCTAATTTTTTAAGTTGTTTAAAATGAAACGCATCTTATTTCCTACCGATTTTTCTGAAGCTGCAACCAATGCTTTTGTACATGCTTTAGAGTTTGCTAATAGTATTGACGGTGAGTTAGTGTTATTGCATGCCTTTGATTTGCCTGTTTTTGATAGTCAGTATTTCCCGGAAAATTACATGCTGATTTATGAATCAGTCGAATTGACTCAATTTGAAATTTTTAAGGACGAGCTGCCTAAACTGCATGCTATTGCCCAAAAACGCAATTTGGATGGAATTAAAATGACACATCGATTAATGGATGGCAATTTATTGAGCACAATAGAAAGAGCCATCAAAGAAGACAATATTGATTATGTAATTATGGGGACGGAAGGTGCAACAGGATGGTCAGAAGTATTGCTGGGAACGCATGCTACAGCCGTTATTTCAGATGTAAGTATTCCCGTTTTTAGTATTCCTGCGAATACAGAATTTAAACCTGTAAAAAACATTGTTTTTACCACCCGTTTTAGAGATAAAGACAAACCAGCATTGAAGAAAGTTTTAAAATTGGCTAAAAAGATGGGCGCAAAAATCAAATGTCTTTATGTTAAAAAAGACAGTTCTGATGTGACAAAAGAAACCATTAAAGAATGGGAACATGAATTTGCTAATGAGCCTGTTGAATTCAATGTTATTTTTAGTGAAGAGGTCAAAGAGAGTATTCTGGATTTTATTATGTTTAAAAAAGTAGATGTTTTGGTTATGTTAACTTATAAACGCAATTTTTTCGAAAACTTATTTCATCATAGCCTGACTAATGATTGTGCATCACATTTGGATATTCCGGTTTTAGCCATTCCAATTAAATAGTTTTTTTTACCTAATTTTTCTCACTTATTTACTAGGCTAGTTTATATTTGTCTTTCATTTGATATATTATGGACATTTATAAATCTAAGGTTGCTTTTTTTACCAGTGAATTAAGCAAAATCAACACCAAATACAATTCAATTAGTTTGTTTCGGTTGTTGAGTATTTTTCTGTTTTTAACTTCAATCTATTTTTACATTCAAAAATCGGAAGGTTTTTGGGTTATTCTGGCTGTGTTGTTTTTCGGTACTTTTTTGGTTTTAATGCGAATTCATTCTCGTTTGTCTTTTCAAAGACTCTTAACGAAGGCGTTGGTGAAAATTAATGAAGATGAAATTTCGTTTCTAAAAAGAGAAAAAATCCCTTTTGAAAATGGTGGTGAGTTTCAGGATTTTCATCATCCGTATGCTTACGATTTAGATATTTTTGGTGAGCATTCGTTGTTTCAATACCTTAATAGAACCGCTACTTTTATTGGAAAAAAGACATTGGCTACTACTTTATTGTATAAAGTTTCTAATCAGGAGATTATAGATAATCAACAGTCAGTTAAAGAATTGAATGAAAAAATAGATTGGCGTCAGGAGTTTTTGGCTTTCGCCAAAGTAAGTCAGGATAATCAAAATAGTTATGAGGCTTTGTTGAAATGGAATAAAAGTTCTGGTTCAGATTTATCAAAAACGGCTATCTTTCTTTCTTATGTTTTTCCTGCTTTGTTTTTAGGGACTTTTATAGCTTATTTGATTACTGACAACACTATTTTTTTGAGTTGTTCATCGTATGTGTTTGTTATTAATTTAATGTTTCTAGGCAAATTTTTCAAACGAATTCAAAGCGAAATTGCAAATGCCGAAAATATCGATAAGATTATTGCTCAATATGGTTTGTTGGTAAAAAAAATTGAAGATGAAAAATTTCATTCTCAAAAGTTAATTGATTTGCAAAAAAGACTGCAATTCAAATCAGCCAATGCTAGTACACATTTGAAAAAATTATCAGAGTTGTTTTCGAGAATGGATACTATTGCAAATTTAGTTACAGCCACAGTTTTCAATGGTACATTTCTATTTAATTTTCATGTTTTGAAAGCATTGTTAAATTGGAAAAAAGAACATTCCGAAGCTCTTGAAGATTGGTTGATAGTAATTGGGGAATTTGAAAAACTCAATAGCTTAGCTAATTTTTCATATAACAATCCTGAATTTGCTTATCCGGAATTGAATACCGATTTTAAAATTAATTTTTCAAATCTAGGCCATCCATTATTGAATCCGGAAACTAGAGTAGGGAATGATAGTATTTTTTATCCTCAATCATTTGTGATTTTGACGGGTTCAAATATGTCGGGGAAAAGTACTTTTTTGAGAAGTTTAGGAATCAATATGGTTTTGGCAGGAACAGGTTCTGTAGTTTGCGCTAGTGAAGCTCAGGTGCATCCTTTGCCTGTTTTAGTTTCTATGCGATTATCGGATTCTCTGTCGGATAGCGAATCGTATTTCTTTGCCGAAATAAAGCGTTTGAAACAGATTATGGATGCTTTAGAAGTTCAACCTGCTTTTGTATTACTGGACGAAATTTTGAGAGGAACCAATTCAGACGATAAACGCAGCGGAACAATCGAAGTGCTTAAAAAGGTAATTGCTAAAAAAGCCATTGGAGTTATTGCAACGCACGATATTGAAGTTTGTTTAACGACTAATCAATATCCCGAAATATTAAGTAATAATTGTTTTGAAGTTGAAATAAAAGACAACGATTTACATTTTGATTATAAACTTCGAAAAGGAATCTGTCAAAATAAAAGCGCTACTTTTTTGATGAAAAAAATGGAAATTATTTAATTCTGGAAGGAAAGTTTAAAGCAAAAAAAAACCGCTTTTCTAGGAGGAATCGCGGTTTTTTAAATATAAAAAATGGTTGGTTAATAGTTCGCAATGATAAGTATTATATTTGAATATCAAAAATAAAACTTAATATTTTCTTAATTTTTATTTAACTATTTAGCATTACTGGCATAACAAGCATAGTCACTGTTTCGCCGTCTTCTAATCCATCTACCGGAGTTAAAATTCCAGCACGATTAGGTAATGACATTTCCAGCATAATCATGTCTGATTGTAAGTTAGTTAACATTTCTGTAAGGAAACGAGAGTTGTAACCTATTTGCATATCATCTCCTTGATAATCACAAGTCAATCTTTCTTCGGCCTTATTTGAATAGTCAATATCTTCAGCAGAAACATTTAATTCGGCACCGGCAATTTTTAAACGAATTTGGTGAGTTGTTTTATTCGAAAAGATAGCCACACGACGTACAGAACTCAAAAATTGAGAACGGTCAATCATTAATTTATTTGGGTTTTCTTTCGGAATTACGGCTTCGTAATTTGGATATTTTCCATCAATCAAACGACACATTAACACGTAGTTGTCAAAAGAAAAAGTAGCATTCGAATCGTTGTATTCAATTTTAACTTCTGCATCAGAAGAACCCAGAATATTTTTTAAAATAGTCAATGGTTTTTTAGGCATAATAAAATCGGCTACTTGAGAAGCAGTAACATCTGTACGAGCATATTTTACTAATTTATGAGCATCTGTAGCAACAAAAGTCAAACCTTGTGGAGAAAACTGAAAGAATACTCCTGACATCACTGGACGTAAATCGTCGTTTCCGGCAGCAAAAATGGTTTTGCTTACCGCAGTAGCTAACACATCGGCAGGAACTAAAGTTACCGAAGGTTCGTCTAAGTTTATTGCTTTAGGGAATTCTTCTCCTGGAGCATAAGCTAAGGCATATTTTCCTGAATTAGAACTGATTTCTATAGTGTTGTTTTCTTCAACCGTAAAAGTTAAGGGCTGTTCCGGGAAAGTTTTTAAGATTTCCAAAAGCAATTTAGCAGGTACAGCAACACTTCCTTTACTAGTAGAATCGATTGCTAAAGTAGCTGACATAGTTGTTTCTAAATCAGAGGAAGAAACAGTTAATTCGTTATTGTCTAATTCAAATAAGAAGTTATCTAAAATAGGCAAAGTATTGCTACTGTTGATAACGCTTCCTAAAACTTGTAATTGCTTTAATAAGTACGAACTCGATACTATAAATTTCATATGAAGATTATATTTTATTTTTATTGGAATAGGGTATCTTTTTCTAGAATTTGCAAATGATACACTTTTACAAATATATCGTAAACAAATCTAGTATTGAAAAATTTTTATTAACATCTATTTGCTGTATTTGCGCTTTCTTAAAAAGCCAAATACAACTCCAAAAATTGCTAAAATTAGAATTGGAAGCCCGATAGTTATGACTTGCGTCTGTGTATAATTTTCGTATACTTTTTCTTTATCCAGTAATGGTAAATCTAAATCCTTAGATCGAATGTTAATAAGTCCGGTATCATCCAACAGGTAATTGACGCAGTTGAGCAGAAAATCTTTATTATCATATAAATTCCCGGAGCGTTGATCAAAGCCCAATTCAACCGGTGCGTAATTTTTATCCAATTGATTTTTGATGATATCACCATCCGAAATAACAATCATTTTGCTGGCTTTTCCTGTGGCTTCAAAATTGTTTTGGTCGAAAGCTAAAACCCGGTTTTGAAAAACCGAACGGAAGTTGCCTTCGAGTAAAACCGCCATTGGAATATTTCCGGTATTGATGTAATGATTTGGACTGGTTTCTTCGGTTACAATATTCAAATTAATTTCGGCAGGGGTTCCTACTTTTTTAGAATATTTGGACGATTGCAATAAAACGGTTTTCTTGATTCCGTTTTTTAAAGTATCAATTGGATTAGCAAAATCAAATTTGATTCCGCCAAGGTTTTTTACAATAGGGTGTTGGCTTTCTGGATAAACCAAAGGTGCAAATTTCCAGTTGAAAGCTTGGTATTGCGTCGCACTTCCTTGTTCGCCAGTGGCCAGTTTTATAGGACTTCCTTGTTCGTCTTTTACAATATCAGGATTGATTCGAATACCGTACTTAAAAAACATATCGTTTAGATTCAAATCTCTTGGAAAAGCCAGAGTAGCTCCGGCATCGTTGTACAAACTATCCATTTCCACTGTTACCTGATCTACTAACCAGATGGTTTTTCCACCGTTGATGATGAATTGGTCTAAGACTTGTTTTTCGGCATCAGAGAAGGTTTCAGTTGGTTTGGCAATAATAGCCAGATCATACTTTTTTAAGGCTTCTAAGCTAGGAACAGGATTTTTAGCAACTGAATCTAAGGTAAAAGGACCAATGTGGTAACTTTCTCTTATTTGTAATAGAAACTTAGCAATTAAAACATCTTGGATTTCTCCATTTCCTTTAATTACGGCAATCTTTTTTTGTTTCTCTTTGGTGATTTTATTCAAAGCATCGGCAATAGAATATTCTAAATGCTGAACGGAGCCAATTACTTTTTCGGTAGTGGAAGCGCCCATGATGTTTTTCAATAGCGGAATATTGACTTCTTTGTTGTGATACACTGCAATTGCCCAAGGAAAAACCATAGCTTGCGATTGTTTTCCTTTGTCGTCAACCGTTATGTTTACAGGTGTTAATCCTTTCATGTACAACGATTTGATGTTGTCTATGCTTTCGTCTTCGTTCTCTAAAGGATTCACAAATTCGAAAATAATATTCGAATTATACGCTTGGAATTCTTCTAGTAACTCTCTGGTTTCCTGTTGTAATCTTTTGAATTCGGCAGGCAAATCGCCTTCCATATAAATTTTTATCGAAAGCGGTTCTTTTACCTGCTTGATAATATTTAATGAAGTTTGCGATAAGGTATAGCGATGATCTTTAGTTAAATCAAATCGGTGAAAAAACGAATTCCCGATTAGGTTTATCAATAACAGAATTGCAATTGTAATCAATACTGATTGTAGTTTTCTTTTTTTAGCAGCTATCATTACAATTTAAAAGATTTAAGTTGGTAAACAGTAAACGAAAGAAAAGCCACCACAAGACTCACAAAGTAAATAATGTCTCGAGTGTCAATTACGCCGCGACTCATACTTTTAAAATGATTTTGCATTCCTAAAACCGAAATAAATGACGAAAAAGAAGGAATGATACTGGCGAAACCTTCGAATCCAAAATAGAAAAAGAAACACAGAAACACTGCAAGAATGAAGGCTACAATTTGGTTGTCAGAAAGGGTAGAAGTGAAAATCCCGATAGCAGTGTAAGCACCAATTAAAAATAAAAGCCCAAAATAAGAACCAATGGTACTTCCCATATCGATATTGCCTTCGGGCATTCCTAAATTCGAAATTACTTCAACGTAAATAAATGTTGGAATGATAGCGATGACAATTAGTAATACAGCTCCAAGAAATTTTCCGTTTGCTATTTGCCAAATTGACAATGGTTTAGTTAACAGTAATTCAAGTGTTCCTTGTTTTCTTTCGTCAGAGAAAGAGCGCATGGTTACGGCAGGAATTAAGAAAATTAAAATCCATGGAGCTAAGCTGAAAAACGGAGTCATATCGGCAAAACCCGAATTCAGGATGTTGTAATCGCCTTCAAAAACCCAAAGGAATAATCCGTTGATGATTAGAAAAATGGCGATAACTAAATAACCTATGGGCGAACCAAAAAAGGATTTAATTTCACGTAATAATAGGGCTTTCATTCTTTATGAGTTAATAGTTATGAGTTATAAGCTTTGTAAACATTTTTTTCTACTTCAAAAATCTTAAATCGTTAATCAGCAATCTATCCCGATAGCTATCGGGACTTAATTCTTAAATTCTATGGTTACGGCATCGCGATAATTGAGTCCTAATAAG
Source organism: Flavobacterium undicola (assembly GCF_009909155.2). Taxonomy (GTDB): domain Bacteria; phylum Bacteroidota; class Bacteroidia; order Flavobacteriales; family Flavobacteriaceae; genus Flavobacterium; species Flavobacterium undicola. The sequence continues at coordinate 3,105 of NZ_JAAAPM020000009.1, read as the reverse complement.
CTGCTTGCGGAACCAATTTTGGACGGATTGCTTCTAAAAATGGCAATTTCGAGATAACCCGCTTCATTGAAAATAGCGAGTTTTTCGCCTTCGTAATTCTTAATGGGGTATTTTTCTGAAATAGCAATCGCCGAATAATTAGGTAATATGGTTTTGATGTTTTTCGTCTTCATCTGGATTTCATACGGTCGGCCTTTAGACACTTCCAGGAATTGTTTTTTGGTAATATTAGTCACCACATTCCCAAAATGATCAATGTAAATAACATGACCTTTTAAGCTGTTGTTATCGTTTGCGGTTACGGCCTTCATTTCGGTCACTTCTTTCACCGCATTGATTTCTTTGCCAATTACATTGAGCAAACCACCTTTGGCAATATGACAAGCCACGGTTACAAAAACATCCAATCCCGAAGCATCACTAGGCAAACGGTCGTGAATGTTGATGGCTACAATTTTTTGCGGAACTATTTTTTGCGAAAGCATGCTTAGAATACCGTTATCGGCAGCAATAAAATAAGAATCGTTCCATTGCATTACAATGTGTAAATTTTCTTTATTTAATTCCATGTCAACCCCAATGAGGTGAACGGTTCCTTTAGGAAAACTGGCATAAGCAGCACTAATGATGTAGCTGGCTTCTACGGTGTTAAAAGGATCTATATCATGCGAAATATCAATAATTTGAGCTTCTGAGTATTCAGATAGAATTTTACCCTTCAGCGCACCTACAAAGTGATCTTTCAAGCCGTAATCGGTAGTAAGGGTAATTATTGACATATTTTTGTTTATAACTATTGGTGAAATCTAAACTTAATTTTCATTAAATTTGAGAAATGCAAAGCTAATAATTAGTAAATTCATACAAAGCAAAAAAGCAAAAACAAATTCTAAATATTAACCAAATAAAACCTAGGTGTACTCACACTATGGATTAGATTTTTAATCGATTTAGTAATACTAAAAAACTATACCCTTTGAACGAAAGAATCATCGAGCTCATAGACATCGCTCCAAAAGAGTTTTGGGGTGCTCAAGACACTCATCTTGAAACCATTAAAAAGTACTATCCAAAATTAAAAATAGTTGCCAGAGGGACAACTTTAAAAGCATTTGGAGAAAAAGACATACTGGACGAGTTCGAAAGGCGTTTTCAAAGATTAATGCTTCATTTTACCCGCTACAACAACATTGATGACAATGTAATTGAGCGCGTAATTTTAGGAGATGTTCAAGACGACAAAAAAATGAGTCCGAATGACAAAATTTTAGTGCATGGAGTAGGAGGCAAAATTGTAAAAGCCATGACACCTAACCAGCAATTATTAGTAGATACAATCAATAAAAACGACATGGTTTTTGCAGTTGGACCAGCCGGAACGGGTAAAACCTATACGGGTGTGGCAATGGCGGTAAAAGCATTGAAAGAAAAGCAGGTAAAACGAATTATTTTGACACGTCCGGCGGTAGAAGCAGGGGAGAATTTAGGTTTTCTTCCAGGAGACATGAAAGAAAAATTAGATCCTTACATGCAACCGCTTTATGATGCATTGCGTGATATGATTCCGAATGAAAAATTAGAGGAATATATTACCAAAGGAATTATCCAAATTGCACCATTAGCTTTCATGCGTGGACGAACTTTAGATCATGCGTTTGTAATTCTGGACGAAGCGCAAAATACGACACATTCGCAAATGAAAATGTTTTTAACCCGTATGGGGAAAAATGCAAAATTCATGATTACAGGCGATCCTGGCCAAGTCGATTTGCCTCGAAGAACCATTTCGGGATTAAAAGAAGCGTTATTGGTTTTAAAAGACATTGAAGGCATTGGAATTATCTACCTTGATGATAAAGACATTGTAAGACACCGATTAGTTAAAAAGGTAATTGATGCTTATAAGTACACTGAAAACGTTGATTAAATAAAAATCAATAGCAATAACAATTTGCAATAGCAAATAACAAAAGAACTACGGCTCTAATTTTAAGGTCGTAGTTTTTTTATGGGAATTATTTAAGGTTTTGATAAGGAGAGTTATAAATATTTGTAAGAATATTTTATATATTTGGTTTTGAAAAAAACTTAATTTAAAGTTCAGCCAATACAGCACTGTTTTGTTGTATAGGTTCAACTAAATGAGTAAAAACTGAGTATATAAACAAGTTAGCAGTAATAAGCATCACAGAAAAACGTAAAATGAATTCCAATTATATTTATTTTGTAGATCTTGAGGATTTTTTAGTGTGCCATAATTTTGGTATTACAAACTGTATTTCTACATCTACACTCGCTCATTACGGAACATCTAAAGAACTACACCCTGTTTATACATTGGAAATTGAAGAATTAAAAAATATGCAATGTGTAAATACATTTACAAGTCCTAGGTTAAAATTCCTAACTATGGCAAATATGTCAAAAAATGGTTTGGTTTTAGGGGTGGGAATTGAAAATACCAGAATATTCGATAGTAAGGAATTACAGAGAATTAATGATATTGCTAAAATAGAATTTGAATTCGAAAGAATTAGAAGAGAAGTTAATCCAAATTTACCTAGCCGATTAATATCCATCTATTTAGCTAATGATGATTTTGATGGAAGAACTATGCTAAAAAATATGTTTCCAAATAAAAAAGATTTTTTTATTGTTCCTATAAATATAGATATTCAATTATTATTTCATAAAGCTGACTCACAATGGTTTGATTATTATATTGAAACAAAAGACATTAAAGCTATAGAAAATTATTGGAAAGGGATTGACTACAATAAAATTCCACTTTATGAATATTTACTTGATGGACGAATTAGTTTAAGAGATGAAATCGATAAAGCCAAAATTTTAAAGGAATATGAAAACAGACATTAAATGCCAGCTACTAACAGTTAGAGTTTCGTTGCGTGCGCAGCACGAACAATGAAACTCGTGTTGAACGGAACCGATTACACATCCGTCACACTATGGAGTTATCGTAAAATAAATTTGTAGATTTTCAAGAGGATTTTTAGTCCTCTTTTTTTGGTGTGGATTGAAGGTTGGTTTTAGGTTGTTTACCTTCACTTATAGGCATATGTACCCTTACCCGTAAAATTAGTT
>NZ_JAAAPM020000089.1 GCF_009909155.2 Flavobacterium undicola | reverse complement strand
AAGATTCATTACCACAGGCATCTTTAGCAGTCCAAGTTCTGGTCAACGTATAGTTGCTGGCACAAGTTTCACTGATATTTGATTTCACTTCTTTGTAGCTTACCACTGGATTTGCATCACAATTATCAGTAGCCGTTAAATCAGCAGCAGTAGCAGTTGGAACCGCAGAACATTCTGCTGTTAGATCAGCAGGAGCTTCGCTCAATACCGGAGCCGTAGTGTCTTTTACTGTGAT
>NZ_JAAAPM020000088.1 GCF_009909155.2 Flavobacterium undicola | reverse complement strand
CTGATTAAATTTTTCAGAATATAGAATGTAGACTACGAATTCATCCATATAAATATATTTTTAAACAAAAAAACACCAGCTTTTCAGTGGTGTTTTCTTAGTAGCGGGAACAGGACTCGAACCTGTGTCCGCCTCGGCGGATATGAGCCCGACGAGCTATAAGTTTTGAATAATATTTTTAATAAATTCTCGCCCTATTCCAGTTTTTAAATATTTTTCTCTGTTCATGGCTTCGGTTTT
>NZ_JAAAPM020000087.1 GCF_009909155.2 Flavobacterium undicola | reverse complement strand
CATAGTGATGGGTTTATATGTCGTGAAATAAGAGGCAGTGACGGCAGCGATTGTTTCGAACGCTTTGACCCTTCCAGCACCGGTCCTAATATTATGCCATGGTCGGAATGGGAGTATTTTTTAAATTTGAGTTAGTCATTTAGTTTCTGTATTTTTATGTCTTTAAAAACAGTCGTTATGGAAGTATTTGAAGGACAAAGCATACTAAACTTTATAAAAGAATTGCCAAATGATGAAGCTTGCAAAGCTTA
>NZ_JAAAPM020000086.1 GCF_009909155.2 Flavobacterium undicola | reverse complement strand
TGCAGCAACAAATGTTCCGCCTGTTCCAGATTCTCGTGTCCATGTTCCGCCTAAATCCTCTCCAGTAATTAAACTGAATAAATTAATTGGGGTAACACTAGATTCACAAACAGTCGTATTACCATCATCTCCTGCATTTGGCTGAGAATTGATATTTACTGTAGCTATACTAAAATCAGCAACGCAAGGTGCAGTAGCTGAAAGTAAATACTTAAAGGTACTCGTTGTTGCATCCAATCCAGGGGTATACATACC
>NZ_JAAAPM020000085.1 GCF_009909155.2 Flavobacterium undicola | reverse complement strand
ATGCAGGAGGTGATGGTAATACGACTGTTTGTGAATCTAGTGTTACCCCAATTAATTTATTCAGTTTAATTACTGGAGAGGATTTAGGCGGAACATGGACACGAGAATCTGGAACAGGCGGAACATTTGTTGCTGCAACGGGTATGTATACCCCTGGATTGGATGCAACAACGAGTACCTTTAAGTATTTACTTTCAGCTACTGCACCTTGCGTTGCTGATTTTAGTATAGCTACAGTAAATATCAATTCTCAGCCAAATGCAGGAG
>NZ_JAAAPM020000084.1 GCF_009909155.2 Flavobacterium undicola | reverse complement strand
TGGGGATGAAAATACAATTCAAAATTATGTAAAATCTCAAGGAAAAGAAAAAGAATATAAAAAAATACACAGTCAACAATTATCGATGTTCTAATACCTCTGGGGCTCTGCCCCGAGGTAGTTTATTGAAATTTTTCTTGTTCTCGATACGATCCCATCCAAAAACGGGATCACTACCATTGACGTTTTTATTTATTCTGTTAAATATCAATTAGTTGCATATTTAGTTCTTTAGCTTTTTTAGTTAAAAATCTAAATTGTTGATCCTTTTGATGTTGTAAATATATTTCCACTCC
>NZ_JAAAPM020000083.1 GCF_009909155.2 Flavobacterium undicola | reverse complement strand
AACCTGTGTCCGCCGCGGCGGATATGAGCCCGACGAGCTATAAGTTTTGAATAATATTTTTAATAAATTCTCGCCCTATTCCAGTTTTTAAATATTTTTCTCTGTTCATGGCTTCGGTTTTGGAATTGAAAAATTCAATATGAATTACAATCCATGGTCTGTATTTGATAGTATGTCCTTTTGTTGCTAAATGATTGTGAGATTTGAAGCGTTCAATAATATTGGAAGTATATCCTGTGTAGTGCTGATTAAATTTTTCAGAATATAGAATGTAGACTACGAATTCATCCATATAAATATATTTTTAAACAAAAAAACACCAGCTTTTCAGTGGTGTTTTCTTAGTAGCGGGAACAGGACTCGAACCTGTG
>NZ_JAAAPM020000082.1 GCF_009909155.2 Flavobacterium undicola | reverse complement strand
ATATAAAATGTAAACAACAAATTCTTCCATGAGTTTTTTATCTATAAATATAAATAAAAAAAGTAGTGTGAAACCTTTGTTTTAGGGCAAAAAAAAAGAGAACTTAAATAAGTTCTCTTTCTAGTAGTCCGCCGCAGCGGAGACTCGAACCTGTGTCCGCCTCGGCGGATATGAGCCTTCTGAATTAAAAATTTTATTCCATAAAAAAAGCCTCATATTTCTATGAAGCTTTTCTAGTAGTCCGCCGCAGCGGAGACTCTAACCTGTGTCCGCCGCGGCGGATATGAGCCCGACGAGCTATAAGTTTTGAATAATATTTTTAATAAATTCTCGCCCTATTCCAGTTTTTAAATATTTTTCTCTGTTCATGGCTTCGGTTTTGGAATT
>NZ_JAAAPM020000081.1 GCF_009909155.2 Flavobacterium undicola | reverse complement strand
CGGGGCTCACCTCTTCCCATCCCGAACAGAGTAGTTAAGCCCGCCTGCGCAGATGGTACTGCAGTTTTGTGGGAGAGTATGTCGTCGCCTTTCTTTAATCTGAAGTTATTTCAGATTCTAAAACCCTTCCCGATGAATCGGGAGGGGTTTTTTTATTCTTATTTTATTTATGTAATATAAGTAGAATAAAAGGTACCTTAGCTCAGATGGTAGAGCAATGGACTGAAAATCCATGTGTCCCTGGTTCGATCCCTGGAGGTACCACATAATATAAATGCTCGGATGGTGAAATTGGTAGACACGCTGGACTTAAAATCCAGTGAACAGCAATGTTCGTGCGGGTTCAAGTCCCGCTCTGAGTACTAAAAGCTTCAATTGGCTATGCTGATTGAAGCTTTTT
>NZ_JAAAPM020000080.1 GCF_009909155.2 Flavobacterium undicola | reverse complement strand
TTTGTTTTAGGATAAACCGTTCTCAATTTAAAACAAGTATTTTTCATAAATCCATAGAAAGAATGGTGAATGCAAAACCGATTTATCAAAAAAACATAAAACAGATATTAAGTGTATAACTCAATTTTAAATTATAATGATACCGATAGATTGAAAAATGTTTTTCCAGTACTTCTGGCTTATTATGAATGGTTTCATACCTATCGTTCCTGGCCTGATGGAACTTATTATTCAAGTGGATGGGGGTGTGGAATGGATAACCAACACCGAATGGACAAAAATTTTAACGCAGCATGGAGTCACGGATTTTTGTCATGGATTGACACTTCATTTCAAGAAGTTTATTCGGCAAAAATACTTATCGAAATGGCCAAAGTACTGGGGCGTGAGAACGATGTTATTGAGATTA
>NZ_JAAAPM020000008.1 GCF_009909155.2 Flavobacterium undicola | reverse complement strand
AGCTTTGCAAGCTTCATCATTTGGCAATTCTTTTATAAAGTTTAGTATGCTTTGTCCTTCAAATACTTCCATAACGACTGTTTTTAAAGACATAAAAATACAGAAACTAAATGACTAACTCAATAAAAGTTTAATAAAAAGGGCTACATATCTTCTAAAATACAGTTTGTAATGTATTGATCGACTTCTTTTTCTTCAACAAATAATGAAGAAACTAAAATGTCATTTTCGGCAGTTAAACTAATATTTGGTATTTGATTGTTGAAATTGTTTTTTGAAACAGCTGTTGCCCCATTTTCATTATCGATTTGAGCAATGCTATCAGTAAGTTGGTCAGCAATTTTTTGTTCATCTAGTGCTGCATATTTATTACAAACAGTTAATCCTAAAAACAAAGTTAGCGTTGCTGCAGCAAACCATATTGTTTTTTTTCTGTAAAAAGGAATTGTTTTAGGCTCTTCTTTAGTTACTACCTTATTCAGGATTCTATTCTTAGACTCAAAAAAATAATTTTCAGGAACATTAAGACCTAAAGAATCCGAATGAATTTTATTTAATTCATCATCGTTCATTTGATTTATTTTATCATTTGTTTCCATATTTTTTGTCTTAGATGTTTTCTGTATTTTGAACTGATTCCCCTTTTTTTACGGGTAATATTTCGATATTATTTTCAATAAACTTCACGGCATTATAATACAATGTTTTTATTGTTCCTTCTTTCATTTCTAAAATTGTTGCAATTTCACGAAATTTTAGGTCATCATAATACTTCATATTAAATATCTGCCTTTGTTTGTAGTTTAATTCAGAAACCGCAGTTTGTAATTTTAATTGCATTGCATCGCCTTCAAAAAAAGTGTCTTCTAATAAACAATTCAAATATTTTGTGTTTACATCCTCTATTGAGATGGAATGTTTGTTTTTATTTTGTTCTAAAAAACGAATAGATTCATTGTAGGCAATTTTATACATCCAGGTATAAAGGGAACTTTGTTGAGAAAAATTAGCTAGACTTTTATATACTCTGATAAAAGTATTTTGTAAAACATCGTCAGCATTTTCGTGAGTAATAACTAATTTCCTTATATGCCAATACAATCTAACCTGATAGAGATCAAGTAGTTTTTTAAAAGCGTTGTCTCTGTGAGTTTCGCTAATTAACTGGTCAATAAAATCGGATTCGTTTGCCAATAGTTACAAATTCAATTATTAATTCAAAATTACAATTTAAAGCCTAAATTACTAATTCAAAAGGATTTAATTATTCGGTGCTTTGTCAATTTAAAAATAAATTTTAATTAAACCCATACAAGAGTTTGTTTTCCTGTATGGGTTAGGGTTTGATGATTACATTACCTTGTTTCTACACTAAGGAATGTTCCTGTTGCCGAAAACTCAAGTTCTAAATGAGCAGCGGCAGTAGTTGTGATATAAACTTCAATAGTACCATCTTTTTCTTTATGAGCTCCATTGATAACTGCATCAGGATAATTGGTGTTAATATAAGTAGTGATTGCAGTAATTAAATCAGTTAAAGAAATAGAGGTGTGATTACCAAAATCAGACTTAGTTTGCTCAGAAACAAATTGGAATGTTGCAGAGAAAGTTAATTTTAATTTTGCTGCTGCTGCTGTGGTAATATACACTTCATAAGTTCCATCAGGTTCGATATGTCCTAGGTTTATAGTTGCGCCTGCATAATTTGTTGTGATGTAAGCGGTGATTTCGGCAGGTAAATTAGCAGCAGTTATAATAGTATGTTCTCTTAAATGGAACGCATCAATAGTGCTCACCGATACAAATGTGCCATCCGCTGTAAAGTTTAAATTGAGTTTGGCACCATCCGCAGTAACTATAAATACGTCGATACTTCCATCAGCCTCAGAGAAAGCAACTACCGTTTTTGATCCGGCATAATTAGCACTAATGTAAGTGGTGATGCTGCTTGCTAAATCGGCAAGAGCTATGCGAGTGTGTTTATCTGAATGATGGTGTCTGTGGTTTCCATTCGCTTTCAATTCATGGGCCGAAACAAATTCGCCTGTACTGCTGAAATGCAGTCTGATTTTAACCTTGTCTGCCGTTGTGATTAAAACATCAAAACTGCCGTCAGATTTAACATGAGCCGAATTTATAGTAGCACCAACATAATTAGTATTAATGTAGGTTACAATAGATGCTAATAAATCGCTAATGGCAACTGGAGTAATTTTACTAGAGCTTGACAAAAGTCCTTTAGCAGTAAAATTTAGTTTAAAAATAGCATTGATGTTAGTAATGCTTTTGGATGTTGCTCCCGTGCTAACATAGATTGTGTAGGTTCCATCTGAATTTAAATTTACTTCTGAAATAGTAGATCCAGTATAGGTCTTAGCTACGTAACTACTAATTGTTGTGGGTAGAGTAGCAGCACTAGTGGTTTCGTACGTTAATGATGCGGTAGTTGAGGTATCAGTAGAATCAGTACCGTCAGTTGAACAGCTGTACAATGCGCAAGATAAGGCGATTGCAATAAGAGAGATTTTTTTCATTTTTTTTGAGATTAATTGTTAATAGTAGGTAGAATTATTTCATAATTAGCCAATTTAGATTTGCTTCGAAAATGGTTTGTAATGGTAACTTGTAAAATTTATTAGACCCTTGATATTTTAAAAAGTTTTAGAGAATTGAAAAAAAATTAAAAATGAGTGAATCATACCCAATGATTCGTGCGGTTTTTTAAATTTTTTTTCATAATTTATAAATAAAGTCTTATATTAGCATGAGGCTTCTAAAGTTCCCCACTTGACAGAAGTTGCAGTTTTCTCTGATGATTTTCAATACCTACAATTGAAAGTGTCAATAAAAAATAGGAATTGTATTTTAAATTTTATTAAGGACTTGTTTCGAAAGTTCTTAATAAACACCTAATTATAAGCTATAAAGTATGAGAAATGTAAGTATCAAAGAGAATACTATTGATTTCCAAAAAGTATTCCAATCCATTCCGAGCTTATTTTTAATCCTATCGACTGATTTGTCCATTTTAGACCTGAATGACTCTTATGAAAAGGCGACAATGAAGAAAAAGGAAGAAATGATTGGTCGTAATTTATTCGAAGTCTTTCCGGACAACCCGGATGATAAACATGCTGATGGCGTGGCTAATTTATCCAAATCCCTCCATTCGGTATTAAAAGAGAAAGAACCACATACTATGGCAGTTCAACGCTATGATGTGCAAAGAGCTGACGGGGTTTTTGAAGTGCGTTATTGGTGTCCGATAAACATTCCGGTACTGAATTCCGAAAATGAAGTTGATTATATTATTCACCGGGTGGAAGACGTAACCGAATTTATAACGTTAAAGAACGAACAATCCAAAAATGATGCGATTGCTATGGGCCTACAGAAAAAGGTCGATGAGATGGAAGTTGAAATTATTAAACGTTCCAGAGAAATACAAAAATTGAATTTCGAATTAGAACAGAAGGTAAGAGAACGAACCGAAACGATCTTAAAGAGAGAAAAAACCCTTGCGAAACAGAATGAAATTCTGAAAAGTCAAAATAAGGAATTGGAGCAATTTACCTATATCACTTCCCATGATTTACAGGAACCTTTACGATCATTGGTGTGTTTTACGGAACTTTTTGAAAAAGAATTTACCGGAAAATTAGATGGGAACGGAGATCTCTATATTGATTTTATATCCAAATCATCCAGACGCATGCAGGAACTGGTTAAAGGATTACTTGATTACTCCAGAATAGGACGGGAAAAACAATTAGGTGAGTCTGATTGCAATCAAATCGTAAAGGATGTGCTTTCGGATATGGCGATAACTCTTGCAGAAAGTAAGGCTAAAATAAGCGTTGATGATTTACCTGAATTAAAAGGGTATGCTGTCGAATTAAGACAGCTTTTTCAGAATCTTATCAGTAATGCTATAAAATTCAGAAAAAAAGAAGTGGCGCCCGAAGTCAAAATTGCTGTTCAGGAAGAAGAAAAGAACTGGCTTTTTTCTATTCAGGATAATTCTATCGGTATTGATGAAAGAGATATGCATAAACTTTTTATCATTTTCAAAAGACTCAATAATCGCGATGACTATGAAGGAACAGGTATTGGTTTGGCACACTGTAAAAAAATAGTCGAGCTGCATGGCGGTACTATCTGGGCCGAATCAAAGTTAGGAGAAGGCAGTACTTTTAAATTTACAATTCAAAAACTTTAGAGATGGTTATGAAAAAGAAACTCAATTGTGTTTTATTAGTGGATGATGATAAAGGAACTAATTTCATCAACCAGATGATTATTAAAAAAGCGGGTATTGCAGAGCATATTCAAACCGTATTAAACGGTAAAGAAGCACTCGATTTTATTACCAATAAAGGTGAATTTGAAAATGCAGGAGATGTATTTCCTCAGCCCATGCTAACGTTATTGGATATCAATATGCCGGTGATGGACGGTTGGGAGTTTTTAGAAGCTTACCACGCTTTAGAGGAGTATCAAAAAGGAAAAATTATCATCATCATGCTTACCACTTCTTTGAATCCTGATGACAAAACCAGAGCCGATGATATTTCTGAAGTTTCTGATTTCAAAAGCAAACCGTTATCACTGGAGACTATTGACGATATTATGAAAACTCATTTCCCGGATTTTCTTTAGAATCCAGCTTTTGTAAAGTATTTACAGCAAAAAGAAAGACCTTGAGTTTGTGAGGTCTTTTTAAAAAAATCTTCTGCCGCGGAATCGAAAAGTTTAGGCCAAAAAAAAGACCATCATTGCAGATAGTGTTTTCTAAAAAAGCTTCTCCGCCGCGGCGGACTCGAACCAAGTTCAGATAAGTTAAATTTTGACCAAAAAAAAGCCACTCAATTGCTTGAATGGCTTTCTAAAAAAGCTCCCCCTCTTGGGCTCGAACCAAGGACCCTCTGATTAACAGTCAGATGCTCTAACCAACTGAGCTAAGGAGGAAACTGTATATTTAATATGCGTAAGGAACGTTTTTGTTGGCTATTTTAAGGTGTGTTACCTTGTTCTTAGCGGATGCAAATATAAGACGTTTTTTGAATGTAGCAAACAAAAAATGAAAAAATTTTCAATTTTTTTTACTTCCCAATAACTGCCTTGTAGATGTCATTTCCGTTAGCAAATAGTAATAGTGTGATAAGTAAAACGAAACCAACCATTTGTGCGTTCTCTAGGAATTTGTCACTCGGTTTTTTTCCTGAAACTATTTCATATAATAAAAACATTACATGGCCACCATCTAATGCCGGAATAGGCAATAAGTTCATTACTCCAAGCATAATCGATAACAAAGCAGTGATGCCCCAAAATACTTCCCAGCTCCAGGTATTTGGAAAAATATTATAAATAGCAGCAAATCCACCCACACCTTTGTAAGCTCCAGTATTAGGATTAAAAATCATTTTCAATTGCTTACCATAGCCTATTAGTTGATCTTTCCCTTCTTGAATTCCAACAGGGATAGATTCAGCGAAACTATAATTTTCACTACTAATTTTATACAAACCTAATTTTTTGATATTGCTGTACGGTAATGCTGCAGCATATTTAATGCCAAGTTTAATACTATCATTTACGGTAATATTTACCGGAACTTCAACATTATCTCTTTTTACAATTGCAGGAACTGTTTGTCCTTTTAAAGTATCTAAAGAAGCAATTACTTCATCAGCATATTTAATGGATCTTCCGTTGAAACTTGTTATAATATCTTTTGCTTTTAAAGTACTTTTGTTTGGAGAATCTTCAGTTAAATCAGTAACGATAAAAGGTAATCTCAACGATACAATAGATATTTTTCCACCATCCATTAATTTATCTATAAAATCAACAGGTAATTTTATGGTTTCTTCAATGCCTGCTCTATTAACGGTTATTTCTTTACCCATTAAAATTTTTTCGGTTATTTCATTGAATTTTTGAACTGGTTTTCCGTCAATGGCTACAATTTTATCGCCAGTTTTTATTCCTATTTTTTCAATTACAGGATTGGTAATCCAAACACCATCTTTTACTTCAGAATTAGCAATATATTGTTCGCCATAATAAAATGCCATCCCGATATAAATAATAAAAGCCAAAATAAAGTTTACGGTAACTCCGCCTAACATAATTATCAAACGTTGCCAAGCCGGTTTAGAACGAAATTCCCAAGGTTGTGAAGGTAAAGCCATTTGTTCTTTGTCCATGCTCTCGTCAATCATCCCCGAAATTTTTACGTAACCACCCAGCGGCAGCCAGCCAATTCCGTATTCGGTTTCGCCAATTTTCTTTTTTAGAAGGGAATATTTTACGTCAAAAAACAAATAGAATTTTTCGACTCTGGTTTTAAATAGTTTAGCAGGAATAAAATGTCCTAGTTCGTGAAGTATGATCAGTAATGATAAGCTCAATAAAAATTGAGAAAGCTTAATGAATATTTCCATTTTTTAATTTTGATTCTTAATATGACGTACAAAAGTAAGGTTTTCTGTTTGTTTATTTTACAATAATTATTCCATAAGGTTTTAAATGTTTGTTAATTAATCTCAATTTCAATTCATATATTCCCTAAGCTCTTGTAACTTTACTTTTCTGAAATAAAAATTACTTTACAGTTTTTAAAAAATAGGATTATGTCTTCAAAATTATTTTCTCCACTTTCGATAAAAAGTATTACACTAAAAAACAGAATTACCATTTCTCCAATGTGTCAATATTCGTCAATAGACGGTTTTGCTAACGATTGGCATTTAGTTCATTTAGGAAGTCGTGCCAGTGGCGGAGCGGGATTGATTATTCAGGAGGCGACAGCAGTTGCTCCCGAAGGTCGGATTTCGCCTGAAGATTTAGGATTGTGGAAAGACGAACATATCGAAAAACTGAAAGCCATTACGGCTTTTATCAAAAGTCAGAATGCAGTTCCGGGAATTCAATTGGCGCATGCCGGAAGAAAAGCCAGCGTTTCCTCGCCTTGGAAAGGCAATAAAAAACTCGATGCCTCGCAAGGTGGATGGCAGACGGTGGCACCGTCAGCAATAGGGTATCATGATGATGAAACGCCAATGGCTTTAGATAAAAACGGCATCCAAAAAATAATTTCCGACTTTAAAGCAACTACTAAAAGAGCGGTTCAAGCGGGTTATGAAGTTCTTGAAATTCATGCTGCTCATGGATATCTCAATCATCAATTTTTATCGCCTTTATCCAATACCAGAACCGATGAGTACGGTGGAAGTTTTGAAAACCGAATCCGTTTTACGATAGAAGTTCTCGAGGCGGTACAAACCGAATGGCCAGCGAATTTGCCTTTGTTTGTTCGTGTTTCTGCTACAGATTGGGCTGAAGGCGGTTGGAATGTTGAAGAATCCATACAGTTTTCTAAAATTCTAAAAGAAAAAGGAGTCGATTTAATTGATGTATCTTCGGGTGGATTGGTTTCGTTCCAAAAAATTCCATTAGAGGCGGGTTATCAAGTGCCTTTTTCCGAAAAAATAAAAAAAGAAACAGGAATTTTAACGGGAGCGGTTGGATTAATTACAGAAGCCAATCATGCCGAAGAAATCCTGACGAGTGAAAAAGCCGATTTGGTTTTGTTTGCCAGAGCATCACTCCGTGACCCTAATTTAGGATTGCATTTTGCGAAAGCATTAGCTGATGATGTGGCTTGGCCTTCACAATACGAAAGAGCTAAATAATTTTAGATTGCTGATTTTAGAGTTTTGAATTCTGAAATCAATTTTCTATTTCCAACTAATCTAAAATCTACATTCTAAAATCTAATATAAAAAAATATGAAAACAATAAAAGCAGCCTTACTTTCTTATGGGATGTCGGGGAAAGTATTTCAAGCACCATTTCTAGAATTACATCCCGGTTTTGAATTATTGGGTTCCTGGGAAAGAAGCAAAAAATTAATTCAGGAAGATTATCCTCAGGTAAAAAGTTACGAGTCTATTGACGAAATTTTAGCTTCTGATGTGGATTTGGTAGTAGTAAATACACCAATCGATACCCATTTTGAATATGCCAAAAGAGTTTTGGAAGCAGGAAAACACGCCATTGTTGAAAAAGCGTTTACTACAACAGTTGCCGAAGCTCAGGAATTAGCGGCTTTAGCCCAAGAAAAAGGATTGAAGTTGGCCGTTTTCCAAAATAGAAGATGGGACAGCGATTTGAAAACCGTACGCCAAATTCTATTAGACGGTGCCTTGGGTGAGATTGTGGAAGCCGAATTCCATTTTGACCGTTACAATCCACTTTTGAGTCCAAAACAACATAAGGAAACCGTGAATTCAGGTTCGGGAATCCTGAAAGATTTAGGACCGCATTTAATTGATCAGGCCTTGTATTTGTTTGGTTTCCCAAAAGCTGTTTCTGCCGATATTAGGACTACTCGTGAAAATTCGGTTGTGGATGATTGGGTAGATATCTTATTGTTTTATGCTGATTTTAGAGTGCGTTTGAAAGCGAGTTTCTTTGTGCGCGAACCAAATCCAGCCTATGTGATTCACGGTAAAAATGGTTCATTCTTAAAACCAAGAGGTGATGTGCAGGAAGACGATTTGAAAGTAATGAAGAAACCAAATTTGGATTCCTGGGGAACGGAACCATTAGAAAAAGAAGGGTTTTTGCATACCGAAATTGACGGCAAAATTATGCACGGCAAAATCCCAACGCTTAAAGGGAATTATTATGACTTTTTTGATGGAGTTTACAATGCCATCATCAATGATACTGCTGAACCTGTTACCGCTCAGGATGGGGCAAGAGTAATGCAAATTATTGAAGCTGCTATCCAAAGTAGTCAGGAAAAAAGAGTGGTTGATTTGTAAATGTTTTATTAATGATATTGACCGCAAATTCACAGATTTTATTTAAGCTGCGAATCTGCGGTTATTGTTTTTTATCATAGAATGTACAGCAAATACGATAAATTCATTTTTTAAATGAACACTTCATAATCTGGGGGAACTCCGCAAATCTTAACTATAATTATCAATTTTTAAAGGAATCTTTATTTGTCGTCATAATGAAATCTACATTGTATAACAGTGCATTTTTGATCAATTCCTTTAGTGCCAGAAACTTTATAAACCAATCTATCTTCACCACTAATTCTTCTGGACCAATATCCTTTTAGATCATATTTCAATGGTTCAGGTTTACCAAGTCCCTTAAATGGATCTTGTTTGATAGATTTAAGTAATAATCGGATTTTGTCGGATTTGTCAGAGTCGTTGTCTATCCAATATTCGAAATCTTCCCAGCCTTCTGTAGTGAAATTTAAATCCATTTTATACTGGTTCTAATTCATCCAAATTGAATTTTTTTAATTCTCCATTCTCAACTTGTTCAATTGATTTTGCAAGTCTGTTTCTGTTGGTTTTAGTAGATAATAAATGTTGAGTTTCTGCCATAGCGTTATATTCTTGAATAGAAATGATAACTACGGCATCATCCTCACCATTTCTTGGGACAATAATAGTTTCTGATGATTCAGATACTTCATCAAAATAACCTTTAATGTTTTTTCTTAATGTTGATATGGTTACTGCTTTCATAATATGATTTTTTTGCGCCAAAAGTTGTACTTGCAAATGTACAACATAATTATAATTGAGGTGAGTTTATTCCAAATTATTTAAAATCAATTATTTAAAAATATCATTTTCAATTTATCGTAATTTGTTTTCAAACGAGAATTGTACCAATTTTGAAATAACAAACGGGATTGGCTAAATACAATTTGTAAAAATAATTTATAGACTTAAATTCTATCGGTGTGTTCTTTTTACTAATAATTCAAAATGCGATTTAATAAACTTATAAACGATAACGATGTATTATAAGTTACTAAAACCAAATTAGTAAGTGCCAAAAATCCTTTTCGTATTTTTGCATCTTCAATCCCTAAAACACAAAGCCTTTGTTACGATTAAATTTTATAGGAAGCTTTAGAGCACAAGGAAAGATTAAGAAGAGTTTTAGAAACGCTAAACTTTCTTATTTAAAAAGAGTGCGTATTGCAGTTTCGTCATTTTATTTCGGTATGGGATTGTGTTTTGCAACTTGGGCAAGTAGAATTCCGGATATCAGAGTAGCGCTTCATCTTAGTGATGCCGATTTAGGTTCTATTTTGTTTGCACTTCCAGTGGGACAATTGACCATGATGGCGTTTTCGGGGAAATTAGTCACTCGTTACGGAAGTCATCGTTTAGTGGTTTTGTCGTTGAGTATGTATGCGCTTTGTTTGACTAATTTAGGTTTGGCTACAAACGCCTGGCAACTGGCTTTAGGATTGTACTTTTTTGGGATATTCGGAAACATGAATAATATAGCCGTAAATACTCAAGGCGTTTATACCGAACAACTTTTCAAAAGAACCATCATGGCTTCTTTTCACGGGGTTTGGAGTTTTGCCGGTTTTACAGGTGCTTTGGTTGGATTAGGAATGTTAGCTTTGAACTTAACACCGTATCATCATTTTATTGTTGTTGGGATAATTACGCTATTGCTTATTGCTTTCAATTATAAGTTTTTGGTTAAAGCCAAAGAAAAACGAAAAATTGCCGAGAAGAAAAAGCTGTTTTCAAAACCGGATATGTCCTTAGTTTGGCTTGGAATTATTGGTTTTGGATCGATGGCAAGTGAAGGAATTATGTTTGATTGGAGCGGAATTTACTTTAAAGATATTGTGGAAGCACCAGGCCCATTAATTATTTTAGGCTACACTTCTTTTATGATTATGATGGCTACCGGACGCTTTTTAGGCGATGGAATGATTAATAAATTTGGAAGGAAAAGTGTAATACAAACGGGAGGAGCATTAATCTCAACGGGACTTTTTACAGCGGTATTTTTACCGTTTTTAATACCGTCAACTATCGGTTTTATGCTGGTAGGACTAGGTGTTTCAACTATTGTACCTACGCTTTATAGCATTGCTGGAAAACATCCAACTATTCCTCCTGGCGAAGCGCTAACGGCTGTGTCAAGTGTGAGTTTTCTAGGTTTTTTAATGGGTCCACCTGTAATTGGATACATCGCCGAATTGTTTGGCTTGCGATTTTCATTCGCTTTTATTGGAATCTTCGGGATTCTTATTGCTTTTTTAGTTCCAAGAATTAAAGTGATTCAGTAAGATTTTAAGCTTCTATTGTTCTCTTTAATGTATAATTTTTAGCCTAAAAATAGTATACTGTTGTTGCCGAGACTCAGCTGTCCTTAGCTTCCGCAGTCGGGTGTCAAATGTTTGAAGAATACGTAAAAAGAAAATCTGTTTGAGCGTAGCGAGTTATTTTTTTTTAGTATTCGAAAACTAATTTGACCGACGAGGAGGCGCAAGACTTGATTTTTTTGTTTCTTTTTTGATCAAGCAAAAAAGAAAATCGGTAAATATAATTTTACTTTTAAAAAACACTCGAACAGGGAGAACGAATCCTTAACTTAGGGACATTAGGTCGAAGCCGATTCCTATTGAGTTTTATTCATGAGATACTGTTTGATAAAAAAATCTTCAAAAAAAAATTCAAGTAAATAATTTTTTTCTTACTTTTAAATAGTCAGAAGAACTAGCTAACTTTTAAAAGTTATTTAATACCACCACTTTTGATATTGCTTGAATCGTTTTTGGTTTATAGCCCAATTTCCAAAAATAACAATCCATACTATTAATGAAATATTCCTTTTGGGGATATTTTTTTATGCTTCGAAATCAGATTTTTTCAAGTTATATGATGGTGCAATATTCTTTTTCAATAAAGAATAATTGCGGTTAATTCTTTGGGCTTATGAAATATTTTCTTGTTATACTTTTCGGTCTTGGGTCAATCCAATGGGTATTGGCACAAGATCAAGCTCGAATTTCAGCCAGGGTTTTAGATGCTAAAACACTAAAACCACTAGTCGCTGCGGTGGTTTCTATTCAGAATACCAATTTCACTCAGCTCACTAATAGCGAGGGAATTGTTGTTTTTGAATCCATTCCATCGGCTGATTATTTAGTGCTTTTTCAAAGTCAGGGTTACAAAGATGCTCTATTTCCGGTTTCAATTCAAAACACTTTAGCGTTAGATTTAGGAACGATTCTATTAGAATTAGATCAGGTTGCTGACCAACAAGCAGCCGTAATTCAGCTTTTTGAAGACGATTTAACGGATGACAACAGCAGTTCCGAAAATACTTCTGGATTATTGCAATCTTCCAGAGATGCTTTTCAGCAAGCCGCCGCTTTCAACTGGGGACAGGCCCGTTTTAGAATCCGCGGATTGGATAGTGAAAATGCAACTACCATGATTAATGGAGTTACAATGAATAAACTGTATGATGGCAGACCCAATTGGAACAACTGGGGCGGACTCAATGATGCTACTCGAAATCAGGAATTTTCCATTGGAACGACTCCGTCCGATTATACTTTTGGAGGGATTCTGGGAACTCAGCAAATTAATACCCGAGCCTCTATTTATCGAAAAGGAAGCCGAATCACATTTTCAGGAACCAATACTAATTACACTGGCCGCATCATGACGACTTATGCTTCGGGCATGAGTAATTCGGGTTGGGCTTACGTTATTTCTGCTGGAAAACGCTATGCTCAGGAAGGGCATTTTGAAGGCACTAATTATGATGCGAATTCTCTTTTTCTTAGTTTCGAAAAGAAATTAAACGACCAACATTCGATTAATATTTCAGGATTTTATACGCCAAATGAGCGAGGGAAAAACTCACCAAATACTGCTGAAGTGACTAATCTAACCAGCGAGATTTACAATTCGTATTGGGGTTATCAAAATGGAGAAAAGAGAAATGCCCGAATAAAAACCGTTGAAGAACCTATCGTTATGTTGAATCATTATTTTAAAATAAACGATCATACTAATTTGAATTCGGCGGTCTTGTATCAGTTTGGAAAAATTGGCAACAGTACTATTGATTATCAAAATGCCAATAGTCCTGATCCTACTTATTTTAGAAAAATGCCTAGCTATTACATTTCCATGTACGCTGCTGATAATGGAGAATTCTCAGGAGAATTTACTCCGGATTATGACAATGCTGAGAAAAACAGATTGGCATTTTTGGCCAATCCTCAAATCGATTGGGAGGCTATGTATCGCGCGAATCAGAATCCTGTGGTAGATGCCAATTCGAATATCATTGGCTACGAAGCGGCTCAAAGTCATTATGTGTTGTATGAAGACCGAAATGATGATAATACTATTGCGGTGAATTCTAATTTTAATTCCCAGCTCGCTGAAAACTTGATTGTGAATGCGGGAATTTCATATCGGGATTTGAAATCGCATAATTACCAAAAGTTGTTGGACTTATTAGGCGGTGCTTTTTTTGAAGATATTGATGGATTTTATAGCGGCACTCAAGCACAATCTGATTTAAACAATCCAAACCGCCAAGTCAAGGTGGGCGATGCTTATGGTTACAATTATAGACTTTCGGCCGCTGTGTTAGAAGCTTTCACCCAGTTTAAATTTTCGTATAATAAAATTGATTTTTATCTGGCGCAATCTTTTTCCAGAACTAATTATCAACGGGAAGGCTTGTATAAAAATGGAATTTATGAAACGATTTCTTTTGGCAAAAGCCAAAAAATGAACTTTGAAAATTTTGGTTTCAAAGGCGGAATGATTTTTAAAATTTCCGGAAGACAATCCTTGAATCTTAATGCGGCGCATTTGACTAAAGCACCTAATCTTAGAAATAGTTTTTCGAATGTGCGATTGAATAATACCCTAGTTGATGGCTTGCAAAGTGAAACACTTAATAGTCTTGATGCAACTTATGTTTTTCGAACTCCAAAATTTCAAACAAGGTTAACAGCCTATTACTCTACGATTAAAGATGCGACTAAAATCAGCTTTTTTTATGCCGAAGGAATTTTTGATAATGAAGCAGGTTATACCAATACCAATGCTTTTGTGAGTCAGACTTTAATGCATTTGGATCGAAAAAACCTTGGAGCTGAATTTAGTTTTGAATACCAAATTAGTTCAACTTTCAAAACGAGTTTTTCTGCAGCTTATGGACAATTTACTTTTGATAGCAATCCGAATGTGAGTATCAACAACGATGCGGTGGCTTCGATTGAAAATACCAATCCATCCTTTGATTTTGGTACGGCACTTTTAAAAAATTACAAACAGCCGGGAATGCCGCAGCAGGCGTATAGTTTGGGTTTGGAATATCGCGATCCAAAATATTGGTGGATAGGAACGAATGTCAATTATTTGACTGAGAATTATATTGATGTTTCGCCCATTTCCAGAACCAATCGCTTTTATACCAATCCTGCCAGCGGATTTCCTTTTCCGGAAGCAACCGAAGAAAGAGCAGCCGAATTGTTAAAACAGCGAAAATTTGATCCCGTGAGTTTACTTAATTTAATAGGTGGAAAATCCTGGCGTATTAAAGGAAAATTTCTGGGACTTTTTGTGAGTATTAATAATGTGTTGGACAGCAAATACAAAACTGGTGGTTATGAGCAAGCCCGAAATGCCAATTTCAGGCAACTCAACCAGGATGTTTCCAGCGGAACGCCTTCTTTTGGTAACAAATATTTTTATGGTTATGGCAGGACTTTTTTTGTGAATCTCTATTTCAGTTTCTAATTTAAAATTTTAGCTATTATGAAAAATTATACTTTTCAATTTTTTTTAATGATGATATTCTTGCTGGTTTTTGGTGCTTGTGCAAATAATGAAACGGAGATTCCGAAGCTAAGTTGTAATCAGCCCGATATTCCGGTAAACAAAACAGTGGCTAATGTTCAAAAAACGGCAGCCGAAATTGTAGCTCAATATCCTTATGATGATGTGATTGAAGCCTATGTGGTTTCGAGTGATGAAAACGGTAATTTCTTTAAAACAATTTCGTTTCAAACCTTGGCTACAGCCACAAATCCGGCAGTAGGATTTAGCGTTCCCATAGATGCAACTAATTTGTATGTTGATTATCGCGTGGGGAATAAGGTATATGTGAAATTAAAGAATCAGTACACCGATTTGTATTATGGTGGTTTGAGAATTGGCGGATTGTATGTCAATGCTTTTAACCAAGGCGGAGTAGGGCGACTTTCGCAAAATGATTATAAAAAGGTGTTGCATGCTTCCTGTACCAATGTGAAAGAAGAGCAATTGGTTCGTTCGATTGATTTAGGTGAAATTAACGATAGTCATTTAAACACACTGATTGAATTGAGCAATGTGCAGTTTACAGAACCAGCCATCGGTCGTCATTATTATGAAGAAACAAATGATGTGGGCGGAGCGACCAATTGGAATTTGGTAGACAAAAATGGAAATCAATTGATTTTTAGAACCAGTAGTTTTGCCGATTTTTCAAAAAGCATGGTGCCAAATGGAAGTGGGAAAGTGCGAGGGGTGCTGACTAAATATGCTACCGATTATCAGTTGGTTGTCAGGAAAGAAACGGATGTTAGTATGCCGGGAAAGCGCAATATTCCTTTTTTTGTTGAAGATTTTCAATCTGTTGCTGATGGTTCTAATTTGAATTTGCCGGGTTGGAGTAATATTATACAAGCGGGTGCAATTGTTTGGAAAGGGGGTATTTCTTCGACAAATGGTTATGCTGAATTCGCTATAACGGGAACTAAGGTGGCGTCGAATATTGTTTGGTTAATTACCCCAAAAATTGATATGGATTTACACACTAAGGAAAGTCTTTCGTTTAGAACTGCTCAAGACCATCTTGATGTAGATTCTCCGTTAAATACCATTGAAGTTTATGTCTCTACTAATTTTGACGGACTTCATATTAATACAGCAACCTGGACTCGGGTTTCTGCAAAAATTCCAACTCAGGCTACGCCCTGGAATGAGTTTGTTGGTTCGGGAGCTATAGATTTGTCTAGTTATAAAGGAAAAATCAATATTGCTTTTAAATACATCGGTTCTGGGAGAAATTTAGCCTTGGATGGCGCTTTTCAAGTAGATGATGTACAAATTTATGGGGATTAGTTTAGTTGGTATTTCTTTTCAAGATAGGGTGCTAATTTTTTATATGGAATTATTGCCCAATCCATAAAATTACAAATAGGGGTATGAGAAAAACAGAATAATATGCCTTGTTTTGTTAGTGCAAAATTAGGCAAAGCCCATGTGGCTTCCTTATTTATATTACAATCACTGGTTTGCATTTGTTGCAGATACAATTCGTTTAATATCGAAAAGACTTTAGGAGCAAAAACTTTTTTTCGATATTCATAAGTTTGCGCAACATCGTTTGTATCTGGTTTGGGATTTTTTTCGTCAAACCAAACTAAGCTTTCCAAATCAATTTGTTGCCCATTCTGAAGGTTTAAGCAAAGTAATTGCTGTGTTTTTACTGGGGTTTGAGTTTTAAAAGTACTATTTGAAATAATTTTAAAACTGATTAAAGCTTCGTTTAAATATAAAATTTCCGATTGAATGTTTAGGCTGTTTCTGTTTGGGTTAAAACGATAGTAGTCATGAATGATTGATAGTTGCAAGGATTCCAAAACATTGTTGATACTGTCACAGCTTGTTTTTTTGTTTTCATTGTGTAATCTAAAAAAAGTAATTCCGGATTCTTTTTCTAAATACCAGTCCAGGTTGAAATTTTTAGAAACTTTTTCGGTTTTTATTTTTTCTAAATTTAGTATTGAAATTTTATAAGCATCGTAAGGATCTAATTCTCTGTTTTTGGAATAAGAATTATATTTTGAATCTGGATTAATAAAGATAGGATTGAGAATAAGATCTATTTTTTTATTGGAACCTTCACGCCAAAATCCTTTCCAACTCCCATTTTTATCTTCCTTTATAACTAAATTTCTTGCCCCATTTTGATTGTCAATTGGATTGAATTGCCAGACATTTCCAATAAGATTCCCTTCCAGATAATGGTCCATTTTATCGTCCTCAAAATAATAGTTCATATAACGAACAGTAGACTCATCGTAACATTTGATTTTTAATACTAATGTTCTTTCTCCAATTTTACTTTGCAGGTAAAGTATCTTGTCAATGTGCGCCAAAAGCTCTCCAGATTTTGTGAATGAAGACACAAAAAAGACGATGATAAAAACTAAAATTAAAGACTTGTTTTTCATGGTTTTATTAAAAAAAAGCGGCTCGCAAACTTATGTTACGAGCCGCCTTATTGCTAAATTAATAATTAATTTTGAAGGATCAAATTCTGTGTATTAACACCTTCAATACCACTCACTTTTATTAAGTATACTCCTGATGCTTTTCCAGAGATATTAAACGAAAAGGATTGAATTCCTTCTGTTAATACAACATCACGTTGTTCTACAATTTGCCCATTTATAGTTACAATATTTATTGTCGCTTTTCCAGATGTCAAACTGTTAATTTGTATTGAGAACGAGCCCGAAGTTGGATTAGGATAAACAGAAAGTCCAGATTCAACTGAGCTAGTTGTTTCAAGAATAGGAGATTTTGCTACTTTACTATATGTTCCACAAGCTCCTATGTTATCACCGTGATTTAGGTGTGCTTGAACAGCTGATGAAGCTACGCAAATGGAAGTTCCATTGTGACAAATCATCACCTTGTCTTTGTTGTTACCACAGCTTACATCTATTACGTTGATAGCTGCTGAAGTGTTTGTGGTACAACCTTGAGCATCAGTAATGACTACGCTGTAAGTTCCTGCCGTACTTGCATTAATAGATGGTGTTGTTTCTCCTGTGCTCCATTTGAAGCCAAATGAGCCTGAACCACCATTAGGTTTTGCTGTCAGTTTTAATGACGACGGTCCGTAACCAATGTATAACGTATTCTTGTTATCGGTAGCCTGATTAACGGCATAGATATCATTAATTGTTACAGAAACAGCTGCATTAACGGTAACAGTGCTGTTAACCGTTGATTGATTGTTATGAATATCCGAAACGGTCCATGTAATTGTAGAAACTCCTACATTAAAGATTCCGCTTGCATCATTGCCATTACCGCTTCTTGAAGTAGCTCCGTTTATGATGTAGCTAATCGAAGCAATACCACAATTGTCTGTAGCAGATAATGTTGGAATGGTATACGTACTTCCGTTATAACAGAACGATTGCGACGATGAATTGCTAATCAAAGGTTTTTGTGAATCGATTATGGTTACTTTTTGAGTAGCTGTATTGCTGTTGCCTGCTGCATCTTTAGCTATCCAGATAACAGTTGTAGTTCCTACAGGGAAAATGCTTGGTGCGTCATTTGTTGTTTCAACTGTATTAGTATCGTTTGTTGATGCAGTACCTAAAACTACTTTTGTAGCTTCACAACTTCCATTATTTGAACTAATGTTAAGATCAGTTGGAGTAGTGATAGATGGATTTGTACGATCATAAGTAATACTATTGGTTGCAGTTGTAACTTTCGAACCTATATTACCAGCAGGATCCGTGAAATCAATTGTAAAACCAACTGAACCTTCAGTATCCGTATTTGTCAATTGGTAAGTAGCAATATAATTATTACTTCCAAGATCAGTTATTGAGACAGCATGTCCAGCTATTACTACCGCTGGAGTTTCAATAGTTTCTGATGCAGTAAAGCTCAAAGAAATAACGTCTCCTTCTTTTGCATAAGCAGAATTGATATTATTGGACGATAACTGAACAGATGGCAATGTTGGTACAGTGCGGTCGAATACAATTGTTTTTGCATCAGTAGTAGCGCTAACCGGGATTCCTGTATTGCCTACTTGATCTTTAAACTGAATAGTAAAAGGAATTATACCTTCAGTATCCGTATTTGTCAATTGGTAAGTGGCATTAAATTTATTGCTTCCAAGATCAGTTGTTGTAACAGCGTGTCCGGCAATTGTTGCTTCTAAATTAGTTATGCTTTCAGAAGCTTCAAAGTTTAATGTAACAGTGTCAGCTTCTTTTGCAAAAATAGGCTTAGCATTGCTTGAGCTAATAGTTGTAATAGTTAAAGTTGGATTGGTATGGTCGAAAGTATAGATTTCACCGTTTGTAAAACCTTCTGCTATAGCATTATTTGCTCCATCAGCAATTCCAGTACCGCTGTTATTTACATCTAAGCGAAGTGTACCATCGCCACTAATGTTATTTACAGTTACATCAAATGAAGCATTAGTAACAGGACTTACTGATGCAATAGTTCCAGCAACATTTCCGGTTGTATTAAATGCAAAATCAGCAACGTCAACTCCGCTCACGTTTTCAGAAAAAGTAACACGATACGTAACGGTTGTTGCATTATTTTTTTCAGAGGTAGGTGTAAGTCTGTTAATAGCTGTAACCTTTGGAGCTACAACGTCAACCACTGCAATTTTTGCTGTTGGAATATTGTTTACATCCATATCATACCCAATGTAATAACTCGTATTAGGCGGCTGATTGTAAGCCGAATTTTGCCAAGCAATTGCAGTACGATATTGTGGATCGTGCATCAATGTTGGGATACGATATGTAGTAGGTGTGTCTGTGGTAAAAATCACAAGTTCAGTATTGTCCGATGTACGGAATATTATTTCTTCTCTCCAGTCACCTAATATATCTGCTTGTAAGCAAGGGTTTTTCTTAGTACTATTGTTAGAAGAAACAGGATAGGCTTGGTAAATAGTAAACAAACGGCTCTGACTTTTTGTTGTAGGATTCCATTTGTCCATTACGTTACCATCTAATAATTCACGACCTAAATCGCCATCCCACCAAATTCCAAAGTTGTAAGATGGTTTGTTAGTACTGATAGGATTTCCTTTTACATCATAGGTGTTATCACCTGAAGAACCCCACATTTCATAACCTTTAAAATAAGGATCAATATCAGCAGCCATAGAACGACCTACGTCGCCAGTAGTAGCAATTCCCCAATTCGTTTGTCCTGTTTTGGCATCGTATTGTCTTAAGCCCAAACCATCATAAGAACCAGGGGATTCTAAATTAATCCAGATTTCCTGTCCAGGGCGATCTAAATCCATATCAGTCATGTGTAAGGCATCACCATGTCCCATACCATAAGTCCAAAGCGGTTTTCCGTCATCGTTTATGGCGCTAGAACCATTGATAATTTCGTCTTTACCATCTCCATCTACATCGCCTATTGTCATTTGGTGATTACCTTGACCGGAATAAGAATTGTATTCTGGATGAGTAGGGTCTTTACTGTCAAATTTCCATAGCATAGTAAGTTGTCCATTTCTCCAATTGTAGGCTGCACGTGTTAATCGATTGTAATAACCACGACCAACAATAATACTTGGTCTTGCACCATCAAGATAGGCAACAGCCGATACAAAACGATCCTGACGGTTTCCATAAGTATCTCCCCAGTCAGCTACATTATCACGAGTGGGTTGATAGTTTACCGTTGCCATAGCAGCACCTGTTAATCCGTTAAAAACAGTTAGGAATTCAGGTCCTTGTTGTACCCATCCAGCAGAATTACGATAGTCAACAGCAGCATTACCAATTACGTTTCCTACGCCGTCAACGGTACCGTCAGCGGTTTTTAGAATCATCTCAGCTTTTCCGTCTCCATCAAAATCGTATACCATAAATTGGTTGTAATGTGGCCCTGCGTTTACGTTGATCCCAAGGTCAATGCGCCAAAGTCTTGTTCCATCTAGTCTGTAGCAATCGAAGATTTGTTTTCCGCTATAACCACCTGCATTGTCATTCACCGCAGTAGGATCCCATTTCAAAATAATTTCGTAAACTCCGTCTCCATCAACATCTCCAACAGAGGAATCATTGGCGGTATAAGTATAGCTCTGTCCATCAGGTAAAGTACCTCCGGCAGGCATTTGAATAGGGATAGATAATTTATTATTACGGCCACTATTAAAAGTATTGAGTGCCCATACTTTTGTTGGGCTGGTTTGTTCACTTTCAACTCCGTTTATAATTGTAGTAATACTATAATTGTTGTTTGGAGTAGTAGTGGCATCTAAATAATTAGTAGAGGTTGTAATTGGAGTAGCATTAACTTTTACTCCATTGCGATATACATTAAACGCAATACTTGAAGGATCATTACCTAGTAAACGCCAACTCAGAAATACAGAACTACTTGTTTTTTGTATTGCTACAAGACCTCTTGTTAGAAATTCTACCTGTTTAGGTGTTGTTACTACTGCATCAGCCACTGGTAGACTGCTTAATCTAACGGTATTTCCATAAGAGGTACCAGCACTATTAATTGCATAAGCTCTTACATAATAAAAAGTTGCTGGAGTAAGTCCTGTAAGAGTTACAGAAAAAGAACCCGAGCCAGTTGTAGTAGCTACAACTTTGGTATCTGCAGTAGTAGGACTTGAATTAGAGTTACTATAGACAACTCCTCTTTGGCTTATTGCTGCTCCTCCATCAGAGGTAATATTGCCTCCGGCTACTGCTGTTGTAGTGCTTATATTAGTTATGTTGTTAGTAGTAAGTTCAGCGGGCGGCGGCGGCGGAGTATACATTCTAACAATAGGAGTAGTTATACTGTTTGAATTTGTTTTAGTATAAACAACATAAGGATAGGGTGCGTTACCTATGGCAATCGAAGGCGAGCCTGTTGGTTCGTCTATACCTCTGATAACAGCTGGGTCTTTCAATTCAGTCCACGTTGTGCTTCCTGCTGCCAGAAAACGCACTCGGGTTGGAAATACATTTGTCGTAGAAGTATAATCAATAAAAGAACAATATACATTACCTGCATTATCATTGATTAAGCTAATATTAGGGGAGTCTCTAGAGGCAAGAGTAGCGGCAGTTCCCCAGGTATTGGTTGATTTGTTGTATAAAATAGCTGTCGCTCTATTTGTGTTACCAGTATTGAAATAGGCGATACAAAGCGTATTAGCATCTTTAATTGCAATATTAGTATGGCGGCCTGACATAGGCGTTGGAATAGTTACCGCTGTCCAGGCAGTACCATTGTATCCATAAAGCGCAACGGTACCTGTAGTGGAGTTAGCCGCAGTTAAGCTTAAGTATGTTAACCAGGGCTTGTCATTTGCATCAATTGCTAAACTAACCGCTGCACCAAATCCTCCCGGAACAGCACCGGAACCAACAGTTTCCCATGCAGTTCCATTGAATTTTTTAACATAAGGTAACATCCCTGCCTCGCTAAAAGCAACGTAAGGGACGTTGAATGAATCAAATGCTATAGAACAACGGTGGGTTGAACTATACTGACTCACAGCACTCATACCGTTAGCATTTCCTGTAGAAACATACAGGTTGGTGTTGTCTTCATTCAAAGCATTCCAGGTTCTGGTAACATAGTCATACTTTTTTAAGGCTAATTTAGAACCTGCCGAAAAATCGATGTAAGCAACGAACAGTTCGCCAATTGAGTTGGAATAAATCTTAGTGTAAGAGGCATTAGTAGCAAGGTTTGCACCGACTTGCTCCCAAGTTCCATCGGTTAAACGCTTTTTAACCTTTGGCACTCCACTCTCTGTAAACGCAACATAAGGAATAAAATTGGTTCCGATTTTTACCACTGCAATGCTGGTATAAGAGGAACTCACTGAAGAGATCGCTTGTTCATTGCCAAGTATTGTCCATTGCTGGGCAAAAGAGGATAGGCAACTGAACAGAAAACACATCGACAAGCTGATTTTAAGGCGCAGTCGATGAGAAGAAAAAGTAGTTTTTCTAATCATAAATAATTTGGTTATTGGTTAATAGTCAGGAGGTAAATTTAATTAGCTGTCACTCAATTAGTATCCTGTGGTGTCTTGTGCTGTCCTGAAATTAAAGCAGGTTAGTTGTATTTGGTGTAAGAAAATAAGGTGTTTTAAATTTTCTGGTTTTGACTTTAAGAATGCATCATTTAAGTAAGGGTTTGGTTTTTATGCGGATTTGTTTAATGATGGTATTTTTTTTGAGGACGGATAATTTTTAAAATAAAAGCTTGATTTTACTATATTTGGCTTCTCTTAAAATATAATTTACTATGAAACATGTATTATCGGCATTATTGATTATGACTCTTTTTATTTCTTGTAAAAAAGAAAGCAACAATACCAGCGAAGCACCAAGCGAGATTCCTTATGTTGCTAAAAACGAAAAGCAAATTGAAGAATATGTTGCTAAAAAAGGATTAAAAGGAACTAAAAGTGAATCTGGATTGTACTATGTAATCAATAATCCAGGAACCGGAGCTCAAGCAACACCTGAGTCTAATGTAACCGTGGCTTACAAAGGTTATTTTATGGATGGAAAAGTATTCGATCAAAGTGACGAAAAAGGAATTTCTTTTGGTTTAAATCAGGTTGTCAAAGGTTGGACTGAAGGAATTTCGTATCTAAAAGAAGGAGGTAGTGCCTTACTGGTTATTCCTGCTAAGTTAGGATATGGAGGAAGTGATTATGCAAGTATTCCCGGAGGTTCAGTACTTATTTTTGAAGTAAAATTGATATCGGTAAATTAGTTTTTTGCTAAAAAAGCTACAAACAATTAGTATGCCCCCAAAAAGTTAGACACTATTTGGGGGCATTTTTATGGAAAGAAAAGTCTAGTGCAATTATGATTACAATTGGTATATAACGGCTTCATAGGGTCTTAAAAACCCATCTTTGGCAACACTGCCATAATTGTTAATCAACACTTTTGCCTTTTTGATATTGAAACCGGTATTGGCTTTGGCTTTTTTGGCAGAAAAATTTAGCAAGACCAATACTTTTTTCCCGTCTAATTCTCGGGTATACTATTTGACCTTGTTATTGTTTTACAATGCTTATTGTTTCATACAATTGATTGATAGTAATTGTGTAAGTACCTTCCTCACCTGGTTTCACTACGAATTTATTATCAGGATATGATGTGCCTGCTTCATTAATTACAATTTTGGTTGTCGTAAGCCTTGAACTGGCTACCGGTGCCATGATGAAACTACCACCCCAGTTTCCATAGTCGAGAGGGAATTTAAACGCGCCTTCTCCTGACGAACCCAATGCCCCTGTCCAGATAAATATCCATGGAGAATTTACGTCTTGAGTCATCACTCTTGCTTTATTAATATCCCATCCGCCTGCAGTTGCATCGCCTACTATAGATACAGTTGGGTAGGGAGTGAATGGGACAATGTGAATAAAAGGGCTTGGACTTATATTCAGTAAAATTTTATATGGCCCAGAGTTGGTTATCAGCCATTTATTATCTGGGTTTCCACCAGGAATTAATGTAACTGCTGTACTGGTTATAGACGGATGGGAGGTTGGTGGCATTAACCAATCGACTCCCCAGCTACCTAGGGCTGTAGCGATTTTAAATTCACCAGCTGTTAACACTTCATAGTATTTAAATTGGAAATCATTATCCACATCCTTCGTAAATTCCCTTGGGTTACCCACATCCCAACCACTTGGTGTGGCATCACCTACAATCCATAACTTGGCATAAGCTGCGCCTTTAGCAGCAGGAGTAACTTTTATGGTAACCGCATTTGAAGTTGCTGATTCCCCTGTAGTAGTATTAGTAGCAACTAAGACTGCTTTTAAATCTGTAGCCACTCCAACTGTCAAACCGAGGCTATCGAGAAGTATGGTATTTAGCTCAGAATTTTTCAATAATTTATTATCTGTATTCGCTGCAATATTGTTTATAGTGTCTGTCTTACCGTCAGCAGTTAGAATTAGGACATTGTTTATCAATGAATTTTTAAAAGCACTCCATGAATATGTAACAGCTTCTCCGGTAGGGTCGGCTGCATTTATAACTACTTCCGTTTTTGAAGTGGAAAGAACACCTGATTCGAAGGCAAAAGGCACAGGAGCGTCTAATTCTTTTTCGCACGAGGCTAAACAGAATAAAGCAATAATCATGAAACAAGAAACGATGTTCTTTGTATTCATAGTTCTTTTTAAGTTCATGCTAAATGTGATTACTTTGCGCATTTGATTTAAAATTTGATTGTTATTAAATATTTTAATCATCATATCCAGGGTTTTGGTTCAACTGTGGGGATATTCTTATGACATTCTGACCAATGGGATAAATTTGAGTATGATTATCAGCATCGGGTTGCTTATCCCACCAGGTTCCTGTATTGAATACACCCCAGCGGATTAAATCTGTACGACGACGTCCTTCTACTAAAAACTCTCTTCCCCACTCATCCAGCATTTCCTGATCGGTTAATTGGCTTCCACTGAGTGCGTATAAACTTGGAGAGCCTACTGGGTAATTACGTTTTCGTACTGCATTTAACAATGTTGCGGCTCCAGGTTTATCACCGGCTCTATACTTACATTCTGCAAGAGAATAGTACACTTCAGCCAAACGAATTTCTGCATAGGCTGATGCAATTGCACCAGGGTCGCCGGTTGGATAGATAGGATACTTTGCCGGCCAAATACCGGAGTTATCATCGGCATGATTCATATTTGATTCCTTATCTTCAAGGACTTCCCCGGGAGGTAGATCTTTAAACCAACCCACCTGATCACGGGCAAAAATGGTGTAGCCCCTGTTACTTTTCACTAATTTATTTGGATCACTGTGATATGGCAGATAACCATACAGAAACATACCTTCACGGGTACTGTTACCCAAATTTTTATATTTTTTCAAACGGAAATCGTCAGGATACTTTTGAAATTTAATAAAGGGTTTCCCCAGATTGAAAGTGTATTCCACACCATCTACATTTCTTCCGGGTTGCATGGCAAAACGGGTATTCATATTGCCAAAATTGGTAAAGCCAAAAAAGTTTTGCGCTTGGTGAGGTGCCATCCAGAAATACATACCTCCGTCATATTGCCAATGTGTTTGTGACAATGTGCCAGGAAAGCCAAAAATAACTTCAGCAGACTTGGAATTGTTATAATCAAAGGGTGCATCCCACCTGCTTTCTAATGCATAAGTTCCATATTTACCATCAATAATATCTTGGCAAACAGCGGCACATTCAGTATATTTATCCTGACCTATATATACTTTGGCATTTAAATACAAACGCACCAATAATGCTGCGGCACCGCCTTTTGTCCATCGTCCGATTGCATTGCTACCCAGAGATTCTCTGGTAGGTAAATCGGGGATGGCACCTAAGAGCTCCTTTTTAATAAAATCGAAAGTTTCCTGAGGTGTGGATTGAGTAGGTGTAAGACTTTCGCCCTGAACCTTGGTAATTAGCGGAATATTTCTGTATAAATCAAATGCCCTTAAATGAAACCAGGCTCTCTGGGTTTTCAATTCTGCAATAAAATCAGCTTTTTCAGCTTCTGTCAAATTGAACTTGGCGGCATCAATCTTTTCAATATCCTCCATGGAATTGGTGGCCAGACTTGCTCCCTGGAATAATGCATTCCACATATCACTAGTGTAAAAATCCTGAATAGTCCAGGTATGATAATGAGTACGTTGATACACACCACCATCAAACCAGTCACCATTACGGTTAGGGGTCATTAGTTCATCGGTAGGTAATTCCTGTGCCAAGAATAATCCGCCACCCTGAATAGTCCAATAAGCATGTTCGAAGGAACGCAAAAAGTCTCTGATTACATCTTCTTTGGTTTGTAAAAAATTTTGGTTTGTAATACGATCGTACAAAGTTTCATCTAACGTGGTACAACCAGCCGTAAAGAGCAGTACAATAAAACTGCATATGGCTATTTTGCTTCTATTTTTATATTTGAATTTCATTTTTTCTTCGGATTAGAATTTAAAATTTAACTTGAAGTCCAACAATAAGTTGTATTGTGGAAGGATAGTAGGACAAAGAAGGGTTGATACCCGGTGTGATGCCGTTTAGGTTGACAGATTCAACGTCACCTGTAGTCCATTTTGTAAACGTGTACAAATTTCTTCCTATAAAATAAAATCGGGTACTTTCAATTTGCTTGATGGGGGATTTTAGTGTGTAACCCAGTGAAACATTATCTAACTTAACAAAATCTCCTTTTTCCAAAAAGTAATCTGAAAGAAGTGTATAAGTTTCCGGATTAGTAAGTGCGGCATATTTCCCATTTCCATAAGCAGAGGCCAATACATTAGCGCCTCCCTGGGTAACTGGCGTGCCGGCATAAAATGCTTTGGTATTAAATATATCATATCCAAAAGCGCCTCTAAAATATACGCTCAGGTCAAAGTTTTTATAATTAACTGAATGTCCTAAACTTCCGGTAAATTTAGGAAGTCCATTTCCAACAAATTGCTTGTCCGCTGATGAAGCCTGATTCCCAGGAATGATATTTCCGGTTTTATCATATACCATCAATCTTCCGGTGGCATCGATACCTGCTGATTTCAGCATGTAGAAACTACCTACCCGCTTTCCTTCCTGAAGCCTTTGTGCTGTTCCTGGAGATCCGGGGCCAGGCATATCAACTAGGTCATTATAATTCAACCCTTGGTAAATATCGTTGGAAAAGGAAACAAACTTGTTGTTATTGGTAGCACCTGCAAAACTGACCTTATAATTAAGATCTTTAGTACTTAAAATAGTGGCATTCAATTGAAGCTCCAACCCTGAATTTTTCATGGTTCCCACATTCACAAAAGTACTATTCTGAACGTTAGGGGGTATAGGTACATTATAATAACCCAATAAATCTTTATTAGTTCTGTTATAATAGTTAATGCTGCCCTCCACTTTATTATTGAAGAATTCAAAGTCTAAACCGGCATTGAAATTCTGTGCTTTTTCCCATCTTAAATTATAGTTTGTATTTTGGTTAGGGCCCCAAACCTGATAATTGGTTCCATTATAGGAATAATATCCAAAACCGGAATAAACCGCTAAAGAAAGATAGTTGGCAAAATCCTGGTTGCCGGTTTCACCATAGTCAACCCTTAGCTTCAAATCATTAATCCATTTAACATTTGATAAAAATTGTTCATTTGAAATTCTCCATCCGGCAGATACCGCTGGAAAATTACCCCATTTATTATGTGGACCCATTTTTGAAGAACCTTCATGACGAATGCTGGCAGAAAAATAATACTTACCGTCAAAATCATAGTTTACACGACTAAAGAAGGCAATCAATTTTGAATCGTTTTTAAAACTGCCCACCGTTCTAAATGTGTAGTCGCCAGAAGATCCGTTTGTGGGAAGAGGAAGATTATAGGTGCCAGTTCCCAAATTATTATAAGTTAGTGCGTCTGAAGGGAAATTCTGATTTCCACCATTTAAACCAGCAGTATTAAAATAATTATAAGTATATCCACCCAATAATTTAAAGGTATGTTTTTCCATTCGCAAGGAATAATTGCCTATCCAGTCGAAGAATCTCTGGTCTCCATAATAATAATCTTGATTGGCAGAATTTCTCCCATTATTTCCATTGATGGCATTGGAATTATAAGAGGGTCTGAAATAATGATTATAGAATGTACTGGCCTGCTCACCCACAGTAACCTTGGTATCCAAATTTTTAAGAATATTCAATTTGAAAGATCCGCTCCAGTCAACATACCTGCCTTCACCCCCACTTAAAATTGTTGTCTGATCCTCAACCGGATTATAAGCACCGGCAAATCCATTATTAATATATAAATAATTGTTAGGATTTACAGGGTCTTTAACGGGCAGTGTCGGATTCAGGGTAATTGCCTGTTTAAAGGCATCCCAGCTGGCACTATTATAAAGGAGTTTCCGGGGAGCGATGTTTACAGATACGGAATACAAATCATTGGCTGACGTGTGGTTCAGGCTTATGCGGGCACCATATTCTTGTTTGGTGGAGCGCAGGTCAAGGCCGTTAGCATCCCGGTAATCAAATGAAGCATAATAGTTTGATTTTGCATTACCACCTGAGAAACTCAAAAAATGTTTGTGTTGATAGGCTACGTCTCTTCTTACTTCTTTAAACCAATCGGTTTTATAACCATAGTCCGTACCCCTGTTGTGGGCAACAAATTGGTCAGGGCTTAGCACTTTTATTTCGTTAGTTGGCGTATCAATACTAAAGTATCCATCATAGAAAGTTTTGGACTGAGCGGATCCTTTTTTAGTAGTGATAATGATAACCCCATTTCCACCACGGGTTCCATAAATAGCAGAGGCAGCGCCTCCTTTCAGTACATCTATTGATTCAATGTCACTTGGGTTAATATTATCCACATTTCCTCCGGGAATGCCATTAATTACATATAAGGGACCTAAACCTGCATTGCGCGAGGAAACACCACGAAGCTGCAGACTAGGGCTGGAATTTGGATCGGCAGGAGCTGTATTCACGACACTTAACCCGGCAACTTTTCCCTGGATGGCATTGAGCGCTCCATTGCCTGCAATCTGGAGTAAATCCTTTGAACCAATGTGGGTTATGGCGCTGGTAACCTCCTTTTTGTCAAGTGTTCCATACCCAATTACGACAACTTCACCAAGAGCCTCAAGGCTTTCTTTTAAGGTTATTGTAATGCTACTCTTTCCATTTATTGGTGTCTCAATGTTGGCATAGCCAATATAGCTTATTACCAAAACACCATTAGAAGGCGCTTTAATTTGGAATTTACCATCAAAATCAGTTATGGTTCCTTTGGTAGTGTTTTTAAGTAACACGGTTACCCCTGGCAAGGACTTTCCGCTTTCATCTTTTATCAAACCATTAACACTTATATCTTGCGCTTGAGCCAAGAATGAAAACAGTAATGATGAAAAACAAACAAAAAATAGTTTTGTTAATTTCATTTTTATAAAAATTTTGGTTAGTAATTCAAAGCAATATTAAAATATGTCCCGTTCTGAAATTACGGACACACAAAACAGATTGTTATGGAAGAAAACACCAATTATGTAAATAATACTAAACCAAATCTCAGGTGTAGTGTTATTATTTCTTTTTCTTAGATAATTAAGTTACTTCTTCTTCTTCTTCTTTTCAGTGGAATTTACAATTGGTATATAACAGCTTCATAGGGTCTTAAAAACCCATCTTTGGCAACACTTCCATAATTGTCAATTAAGACTTTTGCCTTTTTGATATTGAAACCGGTATTGGCTTTGGCGTTTTTGGCAGAAAAATTTAGTAAGACCAATACTTTTTTACCATCTAATTCTCGGGTATACGCATAAATATTTGGATTGTCTTTGTCCAGTAAGCTGTATTTTCCATAAATCAGAATGGGATTTGTTTTACGCAATTTTGTCATTTTTCTAAAATAATTCAAAACCGAATTAGGGTCTTTTTCCTGCGCTTCGGCATTGAGGTTAACGTGGTTGTCATTTACTTTTAGCCAGGGAGTCCCTGTTGTAAATCCGCCATTTTTTGAGCTGTTCCATTGAAAAGGAGTTCTTCCGTTATCTCTGGCTCCTCCTGTTTTTTGATTTTCAATAAATTCTTTTAAGTTTCCGCCGGCGATTTTTACTTTTTCATATTCTGCCAGCGTTTCAATGTCACGGTAGTCTTCGATTCGGTTAAATTTAGCATTTACCATTCCTATCTCGTCACCATTATAATAATAGGGTGTTCCTCTCATAGAAAGCAGAAAAGTGGTCAGTAATTTTGAAGAAACGGCTCTGAATTCCGGCACGTCATTTCCCCAACGGGAAGTCATTCGGGGCTGGTCGTGATTTCCTAAATAGATGGTTCCCCAGCCTTTCTTTTCATAGACTTTATCCCAATCAGAATAGATTTTTTTGAACTTAACTAATGAATAAGGACCCATTTTTTTGAAATAACCTGGGACATAACCCAAATCAGTCCCTTCAAAATGATACCCCATATTGAGTTCTTTACGGTCTTCATCTACAAAGTTTAAAGCGGTAGAAGTCAGCATTCCGGCTCCTTCGGCCAATGACATACAATCGTATTTGCTCAATACTTCGCGATTCATTTCTTGAAGGTAATCATGTAAATGTGGCCCGCTGGCCATATAAACACCCCAACTGCCATGGTAGTTTTTATTCAGTTCTTCCTGTGTAATCACCGGGAAAGTAGTGTCTTTTGAAATAAACGGAATTACGTCCATTCTAAATCCGTCGATTCCTTTTTGGAACCACCAATTCATCATACTGTAAATTTCCTGACGCAATTTTGGGTTTTCCCAGTTCAAGTCCGGTTGTTTGAAGTTGAAATAATGCAGGTAATAAGAATCGGTTTGTTTATCATAACGCCAACCGCTTCCATCGGCTTCAAAAGACCCTGGACGAAAAGCCGGTTTTCCCTTTTCGGCAGGCCACCAATGGTAATAATCTCTATACGGATTATCCCTTGATTTTCTACTTTCCTGAAACCATTGGTGTTCATCACTACTGTGATTGACTACCAAATCCATGACCAGTTTCAGCCCTCTTTCGTGCATTCCTTTTAATAATGCATCAAAATCTTCCATGGTTCCAAACTCCTTCATTATGGCTTTATAATCTGAAATATCATATCCATTGTCAGCATTGGGAGAGCCATAAATAGGATTGAGCCAAACGACATCAACCCCTAAACTTTTGATATAATCTAATTTCTGAATGATTCCCTTTAAATCTCCTACGCCATCACCATCGGTGTCTTTAAAACTACGTGGATAGATTTGATACACTACGGCTTCTTTCCACCATTTACGGTCTATGGTTGATTTGTTTTCTTGTGCTGTGGTTGAGTTTGTCAACAGTAATCCCAGGCAAAGAGAAGCGAGGGCAATGCACTTTGGAAAATGTAATTTCATTTGGTTGGTTTTTAGTTCTCGTTTTTAAATGAAATCGATTCATAAAAAAACAAAAAACAGGTTAGTGATGTTTTTCAATTTCGAACAAGTAAAATTAGGGGCTTTACATGCTCCAGATTTTTCTCATTATAAAAAAGTAGATTAAAACCCTGTTATTTAAACTACAATCATAAGTAAATCAATGTGTTACAAAAAAATAGTTGGTAAAAAAAAGTGGTGGTTTCAGAACGCAAAAAAAGGTCTTCAGGCTTATTTTTATCCTGAAGACCTTATTTATAAGTAATTTTTATTATTTTAAATTGGTTCCAATTTGCATTACTCTGGCCTCAAACTCTTCCCGGGATCCAACAGCCTTATTTTTGAGTTGGGAGCGATAGTTATAGATTGTCGATACAGAATAACGTAGAAAAACAGCTATTTTAGCACTGTCTTTGATGCCTAACCGGATCAATGCGAAGATTCTTAATTCGGTATTAAGCAATTCCCCTTCCTTCAATTGGGTTACTTCATCATCTACGAGTAAAGCAGAAAACTCTTTGATAAAGCCAGGAAAAAGGGATAAAAACGTTTTGTCAAAATTAGTGTAAAACTCCTTGAGTTCATTCTCGATAAATTCTTTTGATTTTACGGCACTCACCAGATCATTTATCTTCCCGGTTGTCGCCATAAGATTCAGTTTCCGGCGGTAGCCTTCTAATTTTCCTATATAGTCAGAGCACTGATCCATATAACGGCCTATATAAATTTCTTTTACCAGATTGGCTTCCGTAAGGGTGTTGTTGGCGGCATTCAACTTCTCATTAATGAGCTGCAATTCTTTGTTGAGTTCAGAAAGCTGGCCATTGGCCTGGCTGATTTCCTGTTTCGCTTTAGATAATTTTTTCATCTGTTTGAAAAGCAACAATAAAACTGACAACAGAAACAGCGATAAGATACTGGTACTTACCAAAAACAGGATCAGTTGGAATCGATTGGTCTCGTTTTGTTTTTCATACGCTTCGTTAATGATAGGAATCATCTTAGAAATTTCGTAGGTTCTCAGACGGGCATTACAGAAAATAGCGTCTTCCAGAGATCGTTTCATGTATTTATAGGCACGGTCTATATCTCCTTCTTCATACATTAGAAAAGCTAGAGAACGAAGAGAGATATATTCTTTTTTGGCTAACTGTAAGTCGGATATAGCCGAAATAGTCAGCCATTTTTTTTCCTCTTTTCGGTCTTTTTTTCCGTGATAGGATAGTGAAATAATATAAGCTATAATCGCCCGGTCTGGATTTTCAGGGGCAATTTCAGGGAAATAATCAAGCAATAAATTAAGTGTTTCATCATATTTTCCGCTTTCGACAAGTTTACTGGATTGGAAAATGAGATTTGATTTGGATGAAGCAGGAAAAGACAATAAGCAAGAATCCCGATATTGTTTACAAAGTAAAATATAGTTCTTTTTTTCTTGAAGCGAAGCAGTATAATCAGACATTAAATCATAGATGGTACTGTTTACTCCAAAATAAAAACCTTTAAGCTCGGGGGAAGATGCAATGTCAATATTATGGAGGATATCCGTAGCTTCCTTATACATTCCTAAAGTTCCCATGATGGAAGCCAGATTTAATTTTGCAGATTTAATTTTTGAGATATCCTTTAGTGTGCCTGCAATTTGTAAATTTCTTTTAGCATAATTTAATGCTGAATCCGATTGATACAATTTGTACTCTTCATATAACTTTCCGCAAATTTCATATTTTTGGAGATCTGTCGAAGTATATTTCAGCAGTCCCTTGAATGTATTGATTTTGCTTTCTTTCTTTTTAGAATATAGTTGGTAATTGTCAATAGTTTTGTCCAGATCATTCAACAGGGAATCAATAGTGTTTTGGGCAAAAAGAAGTAGCGGAAACAGTAAGACGATAAATGTCAAAAATCGATTCATTCTATTTGGATTTAGTTCCTGTAAAAATAATTAAAAATCCATTTGAACTTTTAGAACACGAATCTTATTCCTGTTTTTCATTTTATAAACTGATATCGATATTAGTAGCGTGCAAATGATTAAATTTGCAGCTTATTATATGATATGTTAGAAAAAGAAGTAATAAATTTTGAAAAAACGGTCATTGTTGGTGTTGTTACTCAAAATCAGAGTGAAGAAAAACTCAATGAGTATCTTGACGAATTAGAGTTTTTGACCTTTACTGCAGGTGGTCAGGTGGTAAAACGTTTTTTTCAAAAAGTAGATAAACCCAATCCTAAAACTTTTTTGGGAACAGGAAAAATAGATGAGATAAACCTTTATGTGAAAGAAAACGGAATTTCGACCATCATATTTGATGACGAATTAACGCCTTCGCAACAAAAAAATATCTCCAAAATTATCGATTGTAAAATCCTGGATAGAACCAATCTTATCTTGGATATTTTTGCACAACGTGCCGAAACTTCTTATGCAAGAACTCAGGTAGAATTGGCTCAATGTATCTATTTATTGCCGAGACTTTCAGGATTGTGGACACACTTAGAACGTCAAAAAGGGGGTATTGGGATGCGTGGTCCCGGAGAAACTGAGATTGAGACCGATAGACGTATTGTGCGGGACAGAATTTCGTTGTTGAAAGAAAAAATCAAGCTTATCGATAAGCAAATGGGAACCCAACGCAGCAATCGAGGTGCGATGGTTCGTGTGGCTTTAGTAGGTTATACCAATGTGGGAAAATCAACTTTGATGAACGCCATTGGGAAAAGTGATGTTTTTGTTGAAAACAAATTGTTTGCTACACTGGATACTACCGTTCGAAAAGTGGTGATTAAGAACT
This sequence comes from Flavobacterium undicola, assembly GCF_009909155.2. Classification (GTDB taxonomy): domain Bacteria; phylum Bacteroidota; class Bacteroidia; order Flavobacteriales; family Flavobacteriaceae; genus Flavobacterium; species Flavobacterium undicola. Next base: position 107,677 of record NZ_JAAAPM020000008.1, on the reverse strand, counting down.
TGCCTTTCTTGCTTTCGGATACCGTAGGTTTCATTCGAAAACTACCAACACAATTGGTGGATTCATTCAAGAGTACTTTGGATGAGGTTCGCGAAGCCGATTTGTTGTTGCATGTGGTTGATATTTCGCATCCTGATTTTGAAGATCACATTGCTTCGGTAAACCAAATTTTATTAGACATTAAAGCAGGGGACAAACCCGTAATTATGGTCTTTAATAAAATTGATGCTTACCAATATTTGACCATTGACGAAGACGATTTAATGACCGAAAAAACTACCAAACATTATACACTTGAAGAGTGGAAATCTACTTGGATGAGTCGTGTAGGTGAGGAGAATGCCTTGTTTATTTCGGCAACCAATAAACAAAATTTTGAGGAATTTAGAGAAAGAGTCTATGAAGCTGTAAGGCAAATTCATATTACCCGTTTCCCATACAATAAGTTTCTGTATCCTGATTACAAGGATGCGATTGAAAAAGAAGAAAAAGAATAATTTTCTCAAAATAAAACTACTTAATCCCTTTTGAATTTTTCAGGAGGGATTTTTTTTTGGCATGCCCCAGCTTCCACTGCGTTCCAGCTGGGTCGGGCTGTTCGCTTTATCTTTTGTTTCGTTAGCACTCCACAAAAGGATACCGCTACCATCCCTCATGCAGTCGTTTTAATGTTGCAATTGATTTCTTGAGTATTGCTATTGAAATTTAATTAACAGCCGTATATTTGGCGTACTCAAAAACCTACTATGAGAAAATTGTCCCAATCTATTTTGCTTTTTAGTCTTATTGTTTTATCATCTTGTAAATCGTCTAATTATAAGTATTTTGCACCCACAGTGAATCCTGTATTGTTCAATAATAAAGGTGAAGTGCATGTGTCAGCTGAAGTAAGTTCTTCGGGTTTCACTTCCAAAGGGGCTGTGTCTCTTACAGAACATTTTGGTGTTATGGGAATGTATAATGCTGGAGGGATGAATAATTATCGTTCTCATGAAGGGGAAGTTGCCGCAGGATATTTTGCAAAAAACGTATATGTATCAGGAGGAATTGGCTTTGGCTCTAACTTTGCTTATACAGATACTACACATGTAGCTAAGCGATATGAAGGAAACTTTCGCCGCCCTTTTGTACAGCTCAATGCAGGTATCAGTGGAGGTGAAATTATTGGAGGAATCAAGGGAGATGCTATATTTTGCTTAAAAAACAGTTATTTGTTTTATGAGGGAAACCATTTAAACACAACTAAAGATCGTATTCATTCCGAATATTTTGTAGTAGAACCTGGATTTCTGTTGGGCTTAGGTTCTAGGGCTTTTCGTTTTGATTTTCTTCTAGGATTTCCTATTCATTTTACGGATAATCCGCTTTCGCCTTATTCCAATGCAAGGACTTATCCGTTGAATGTTGGTTTTGGTATTCGTTTTGTATTTGGACAGAAAAAGAATGTAATTTGATACTATAAAAAATCCCTTTTGAAAAATTTCTCAAAAGGGATTTTTAAGTGATTAGATTGGAAACTAAAAACCGTAGTTAATGCCTAATCCAAAAACTTCTTTTACCTGAACGGCTTTTATTGAATTGTCATCGTAGATGGTTTGTACAGCAATGTTTGCCGATAGGTATTTGTTGATTTTCATAACCACGTTCATTTGGTAATTGACGTCAACATTTTGTGGGTTATCTAAATAGTTTGAATATAAATTCAAGATATTTTCGATAGAAACATTAGTAATGGCATTGAATTTATAATAGGCCGAAATGCTGGCTCCAAATTCCACACGAGAATTGTCTCCTTGTAAAACTCCAAAAGAAGGTACTAATTCGGTAAAATGTTTGTGAACCAAAATTAATTTTGCTGCCGCAGGAGCAAAGTTAACACTTGCATTATTGTCTTTTTTCCATAAGAAACCAGGGCCAAATTGGAAATAAGCAGGAGAGAAAAAATGAGATATTTTTACATTGTTTTTGTCAAGACCAGTATCCATTTGCGATTTGAAGTTAAAATACATCGAATAGTACCAGTTTTTAGTCCCAGATTGTTTACCCCAAAGTGAGTTCAATTCGAGGCGGTCATCAGTTTTAGCTGTTCTTTCGTTGCCTTTTATTTTACTTAATCCGTAGGCTAGAATGAATTTGTTGTCCCAAACCACATCTCCTTTTTTATAATTGAAGTCGTAGTTTAAACCAAAATTCCCGGCAACGTTTGAGGTACCGCCACCAAGCCATTCTTTGTTATAAGCCGATTGACTTAATAATAGAGACATATTGCCTTTTTTTGTCCAGACTTTTGTAGTGTCTTTTAGGTCTTCTTGGGCTTTTAACGAAAAAATAGAAAATGTAAATACGAATATTAGAAGTAGCTTTTTCATATTTAAAGTAGTTTTTGAATAGTAAATATAAAAAAAATGCTACTTGTAAAGTAGCATTTGATTCAATAAATATAGTATTTAGGCTTTTTTAGGCGCTTTGTATAGTGGAACTGCCGAGCAGGCTTCTCCATACATAATACTTCTGGCAAAAGGTTGTAAATGATGTGCTGCCAAAACATAAGCACGCATGGGCACCGGTTTTTTAGAACAACCTTTAATAATCACCGATTTGTTGTCATAAGCGGTATAATCCAGTTTAGGAAGCAATTCTTCATACAAGGCAGCGTCCAAATCTTCGCTGTTTCCATTGATGATTTTTTTTGCAAAAGGAGCCAATTGTATTGCAACTAAGATGGAAGCCCAGGCCGGAACTATAGCGTCAGTACTGCAATAAATGGCAACATAGTGGTCTTGGTATTGCGACCAATCATGATTTTTTAAATCTTCTCTGAAATCTTTTTCTTTTAATAAAAACCCTTCCAGTAACCATTGCGAAATATCAATTTGCGTACGAATGCCCTTTGGATAGTAATCTTCTAAATCGAATACTTCCAAGGCACTATTAGCCACTTTGTTAATGATCTCTTCCATTTTAAAAGTTTATAGTTTGTAGTTTATAGTTTGAGGTTCAAAACAACAAACCATAAACAAAAAACAAATTAACGGATTATAGCATTCCTAGTTCTAGTTTCGCTTCTTCACTCATTAAATCTTTGCTCCAAGGCGGATCGAAAGTGATTTCTACTTCGGCACCTCTTACATGCTCAATCGATTTTATTTTTTCTTCTACTTCTCTAGGTAAACTCTCGGCTACCGGACAGTTTGGAGAAGTAAGTGTCATAAGGATTTTTACTTCGTAATCCGTATTTACCATTACGTCATAAATCAATCCTAGTTCGTAAATGTCTACAGGAATCTCAGGATCGTAAATGGTTTTTAACTTCTTTACAATTGCTTCCCCTAGTTCGTTGGTGTCTATTTCTTGTTCCATTTTATGTCTATTTTTTGAACCATATAAGTTCATTTGTGTTTTTGTTTTATCCTCTAGTGTTGAATGCCAAAGCATACATTTTAATATTCTTTATCATTGATACAAGACCATTTGCTCTTGTAGGTGATAAATGTTCTTTTAAGCCTATTTCGTCAATGAAACCCATTTCGGCATCAATGATGTCTTTTGGAGTTTGATTTGAAAAAACACGAATTAATATAGCAATTATTCCTTTGGTTAAAATTGCATCACTATCGGCAGTGAAGACTATTTTATCTTCATTTTGTTCTCCTTGTAACCAAACTTTTGATTGACAACCTTTAATTAAATTTTCATCAACTTTGAATTCTTCTTTGATTAACGGAAGATTTTTTCCTAACTCGATGATGTATTCATAACGCTGCATCCAATCATCAAACATCGAGAATTCGTCAACAATTTCTTCTTGTATATCTTTAATTTTCATTATTTTGTTTTGCAAATGAATTTATTTTAGTCACTATTCTTTTTATTTCATAAGGAGGGAACCCATGGTCAAAACTTTGTGATTCATAGTTTTTTCCTTTGTAATTTATTTTCAAATTAGCAATCGCCGCACCATCATAAAAGCGTTTTTCAGTAGGTGATTTTAGGTCTTTTATTTCTTCTAAATCGACTTCTTGAAAAAGTTTAACCAGCTCTTTCCAGTCTGCATCTGATATTTTAGTTTGAACGGCTTTTCCTTTTCTATTGTTTTTTACGCTAGCAATATGATTTTTGATGATTATTTCCTGATAATAACCTCTAGTGTTCGCTGTGTATATAATTTCTGCTGTTGCAATATTTTGTTTTACATTATCTTCACAGCCTTTCCCTAGAAAAATGGTCAATATTAATAGCGATAGTAATTTCATATTTTAGTTTTAGGATAACATTAATTGGGCTTTTTTAACGGCATCAACTAAGGCATCAATTTCTTCTTTGGTGTTGTAAAACGAGAAAGAAGCTCTTATGGTTCCTGGGATTCCAAAGAAATTCATAATGGGTTGTGCACAATGGTGACCTGTTCTTACTGCGATTCCTAATTTATCAATAATACTACCAATATCATAAGGGTGAATTCCTTCGATATTAAATGAAATAACCGAAGTTTTTGCTTCGGAATTACCGTAAATACGCAAGCCTTCAATTTCTGACAAACGTTCGGTTGCGTAAGCTAATAATTCTAATTCTTGTTGTTGAATGTTTTCAAAACCTACTTCATTCAAATAATCAATTGCTGTTCCCAAAACAATTCCTCCTGCAATATGTGGTGTTCCCGCTTCAAATTTATGAGGCAATTCGGCATAAGTAGTTTTCTCGAAAGTAACTTCCTTAATCATTTCGCCACCACCCTGATAAGGAGGTAATTTATTTAACCAAGCTTCTTTTCCGTACAAGATTCCGGTTCCTGTTGGTCCACACATTTTGTGTCCCGAAAAAGCATAAAAATCGCAATCTAAAGCCTGAACATCGGGTTTTAAATGCGGCACTGATTGTGCTCCGTCTATCAAGATTGCAGCTCCTACTTCGTGCGCTTTATCAATCATGTATTTGATTGGGTTGATAGTTCCCAAAGCGTTCGAGATGTGATTTACCGTTACAATTTTGGTTTTATCCGAAAGCAATTTATCATATTCAGCCATAACCAACTCTCCGTTTTCATTCATCGGAATGACTTTTAGAGTAGCTCCGGTTTTCTCGCATAACATTTGCCAAGGCACAATATTACTATGGTGCTCTAAATGCGAAACAATCACTTCATCACCTGGTTTTAAAATCGAAGCAAAACCATTGGCAACCAAATTGATCCCAAAAGTAGTTCCTGAAGTAAAAAGTACTTCATGAGCGTGTTTGGCATTAATGTGATTTTGAACTTTGCCACGGGCAATTTCGTAGGCATCAGTTGCCAACTGACTTAAGGTATGAACGCCACGGTGAATATTGGCATTAATTTCCTGATAATATTTTGAAATGGCATCTATAACCACCTGAGGTTTTTGCGAAGTAGCTCCGTTATCGAAATATACTAAAGGTTTTCCGTTTACTTTTTGTTGTAAGATGGGAAAATCAGCTCTTATTTTTTGAATGTCTAACATAATTATTTAGAAAAAATCTTAATACAAAAGTACTAAAACTAAAATTGTTTTCTACTGCAATTATTTGTTTTGATTGATTGTAGTATCATTTAAATCTATAGCAAGAGAATGATGTCTTTTTTTAGCTTTAAGTTTTAATGAAAAAAAACGCAAAGCTTAAATAAATTAAACTTTGCGTTTGTTGTGTCTGTTTTTTCAAAACAATTATAAGTCAAATCCTAATTTCACGCCTAATTTATTGGCGATAATAGTAGTGATTCTTTGTTTTAATTCTGGTATTTTGATGTTTTCGATAACGGCATTAGAGAAAGCATACATCAACAAAGCTTTGGCTTCTTTTTTAGGAATACCTCTTTGTTGCATGTAGAATAAAGCGGTTTCGTCTAATTGTCCAACGGTACAACCGTGAGAACATTTTACATCATCGGCAAAAATTTCCAATTGTGGTTTTGCGTTGATGGTAGCTTTATCACTCAATAAAATGTTGTTGCTTTTTTGGAAAGCATTGGTTTTTTGAGCTTCTTTCTCTACATATACTTTTCCGTTGAAAACACCTGTTGAACGATCAGAGAAGATTCCTTTGTAATCCTGAAAACTCTCACAATTTGGCTCAGCATGATTTACTAAGGTGTAATGATCTACGTGTTGGTTTTCGCCAATAATCGTAATTCCGTTTAACGTACTCGTCAATCTTTCACCGTAATGGTAGAAATTCAAGTTGTTTCTTGTTAGGTTTCCACCAAAAGAAAAAGTATGAACATAAACATGACTTTCTTTTTGTTGTGAAACGTAAGTATTGTCAATTAAATTAGCTTCGAGACTGTCGTTTTGGATTTTATAATAATCCACAATAGCACGTTTTTGAGCAAAAATTTCTGTAACCGAATTAGTTAAAACTGGATTCTCGCTTAAACTTTGGTGACGCTCAATGATTTGTACATGAGAATTCTCACCTACAATAACTAGGTTTCTAGGTTGAACCATTAATGCTGATTCATTTCCTGTTGAGAAATACATAATCTCAATAGGTTTGTCTGCAACCTTGCTTTTTGGAATATTGATGTAAGCTCCTTCATTGGCGAAAGCCGTATTTAATGAAGTCAGGCTGTCGTCTTTGCTCGCAATTTTGTTAAAATAGTTATCAATAACCATTTTGTATTTTGGTTTTGTCAATGCCGAAGACATTAAACAAACATCGATTCCATCGTGTGTGGTTGAAGATAGGTGAGAGCTAAAAATGCCGTCAATAAAAACAACTTTGTACGTATCGATTTCGTGAATAAAGTATTTTTTTACCTGGTTGAATTCTATAGCGCTGTCTTTTTTAGGAAAAACGGTAAAGTCATTTTTTAGAATGGCATTTAGCGAAGTGTATTTCCAAGCTTCCTCTTTTTTAGTAGGGAAGCCTTTGTTTTCAAAGTTTTTTATTGCCGAAGTTCTCACGTCATGAAGTTGTGATTGGACATCAACACGCTCTTCAAAAGCCATAAAAGACGATAATAATTTTTCTTTTAATTCCATTTTTATAATGTTTATGGTTTACGGTTTTTTGTTTGTTGCCCAAGTAGGAACAACAAGCTATAAACTATAAACAAATTTTAATTTTCTCCTTTAATCCAGTCGTATCCTTTATCTTCTAACTCATGTGCTAATTCAGCTCCACCAGATTTTACAATTTTCCCATTGTATAATACGTGAACAAAATCAGGAACGATATAATCTAATAATCTTTGGTAGTGCGTGATTAGGATGATAGCGTTTTTGTCGCTTTTCAATTTGTTAACACCATTGGCAACAATTCTTAAAGCATCGATATCTAAACCAGAATCGGTTTCGTCAAGGATCGCTAATTTAGGTTCCAACATAGCCATTTGGAAAATCTCGTTACGTTTTTTCTCTCCACCAGAGAAACCTTCGTTAAGAGAACGAGATAAAAACTTACGGTCGATTTCTAATAATTCTGATTTTTCACGAATTACTTTCAGCATTTCGTTAGCTGGCATCTCTTCCTGACCGTTAGCTTTACGTGTTTCGTTGATAGCAGTTTTCATGAAGTTTGTTACCGAAACACCAGGGATTTCAACCGGGTATTGGAATGAAAGAAACACTCCTTTGTGTGCTCTTTCTTCAGGAGCTAATTCAGAGATGTCTTCGTTTTCTAATAGGATTTCACCTTGAGTTACCTCATAATTTTCGTTTCCTGCAATAATTGCCGAAAGAGTACTTTTTCCAGCTCCATTTGGTCCCATTATCGCATGGATTTCTCCTGCTTTTACTTCTAAATCGATTCCTTTAAGAATTTCTTTATCACCTATTGAGGCGTGTAGATTTTTTATTGATAACATTCTTTAATGTGTTTTTCTTTATTTAATAATGTCCTTTTAATGAAAATATGCTTAAAATATCAATCGTATTCTCGTCTATAATTTCATATATAATTCTATGTTCTTTATCAATTCTTCTTGACCATTTTCCTGAAAGCTCGTGTTTTAAAGCTTCGGGCTTTCCAATTCCATCATAAGGATGAAGTTGTATATCTTCAATTAATGTATTAATTTTTCGTAAAATGGTTTTATTACCAGATTTGACCCAAAAATCTAAATCTTTTTTAGCTTTTGGAGTAAATACTATTTGCATAAAGCTTGTATTTCCTCCAGGGTCATTTTTATACCTCTTCCTTCCTGAAGATCTTTTTGACCTTGTAAAATTTCTTTCACAAATTCTTCATTGTATGGCTTTTCTTCTTCAATTGTAATTTCAAATCCAAGCGATTTTGCCAGTGATTTCAATACTGGAAAATCTTTTTTCTTTACATTTTTTAAAACAAGATCCATGACTATTCAGATTTAAAAATTATCCTACTGATCCTTCAAGAGAAATTTCTAATAATTTTTGTGCTTCAACAGCAAATTCCATTGGCAACTTGTTTAATACATCTTTACTGAAACCGTTTACAATTAAGGCAATGGCTTTCTCAGTTGGTATTCCACGTTGGTTGCAATAGAAAACTTGGTCTTCACCAATTTTAGAAGTGGTTGCTTCGTGTTCTATTTTAGCAGTTGGATTTTTACTTTCGATATAAGGGAAAGTATGTGCTCCACAATTGTTACCCATCAATAATGAGTCACATTGAGAAAAGTTACGGGCGTTATCAGCTCTTGGACTAATTTGTACCAATCCTCTATAACTGTTTTGCGATTTCCCAGCCGAAATACCTTTAGAAATAATGGTCGATTTAGTGTTTTTACCTAAATGAATCATTTTTGTTCCTGTATCGGCTTGTTGATAATTATTTGTAACGGCAATCGAATAGAATTCTCCTATTGAGTTGTCTCCTTTTAAAATAACAGAAGGATATTTCCAGGTTATCGCAGATCCTGTTTCAACCTGTGTCCAGGAAATTTTAGCGTTAGTTTCGCAGAATCCTCTTTTGGTCACAAAATTGAAAACTCCACCTTTACCCTCCTTGTTTCCAGGATACCAGTTTTGAACGGTAGAATATTTAATTTCGGCATTGTCCAAAGCGATTAGCTCAACTACAGCAGCGTGCAATTGGTTTTCATCACGACTTGGAGCCGTACAACCTTCTAAGTATGATACATAACTTCCTTCGTCAGCAATAACCAGTGTTCTTTCGAACTGTCCAGTTCCTGCTTGATTAATACGGAAATAAGTAGATAATTCCATTGGACATTTTACGCCTTTTGGAATATAACAAAACGAACCATCAGAGAAAACAGCCGAATTTAAAGCGGCATAAAAGTTGTCTCTTTGAGGAACAACGGTACCGAGATATTTACGAACTAATTCAGGATGTTCTTTGATGGCTTCAGAAATACTCATAAAGATAATTCCTTTTTCGCCTAATGTTTTTTTGAATGTTGTAGCTACAGAAACAGAGTCTACTACAATATCCATCGCCACATTATTCATCATTTTTTGCTCATCGACAGAGATACCCAACTTTTTGTACATTTCCAAAAGTTCAGGATCTACATCGTCCAAGGTTTTGTTTGGGTCTGCTTTTTTTGGAGCTGAGTAATAAGATATAGCTTGAAAATCCGGTTTTTCATATTTTACATTGGCCCAATTTGGCTCAATCATTTCCTCCCAAGCTCTGAAAGCTTCGATACGCCAATCGGTCATCCATTGTGGTTCACCTTTTTTCTGTGAAATGGCACGAACAATGTCTTCATTTAACCCAATAGGAAACGTCTCCGATTCTAGATTGGTGTAAAATCCGTACTCGTACTCTTTCGTTTCGAGTTCGATTTTTAAATCGTCTTCTGTGTATTTGCTCATTTTTTTAATTTAAAGATTACTTCGTCCGTCCGCCCATCAGGCTTGGGATAAAAATTTAAAGATTGAGAACCTCTTTAAATATTTTTTTAATCATTTATTTTCGATTCTAATTTCAGGATTTGATTCTTTTAATAATGGGTTTCAAATTCCTTAAAAAAGATTTAGTTTTTTATCAAAGATTTAAAGAGAAAAACTTTCTCCACATCCACAAGTTCTAGTTGCATTTGGGTTATTGAAAACAAATCCTTTTCCGTTTAATCCGCCTGAGAATTCTAAAATAGTTCCAGCTAAATATAAGAATGATTTTTTTTCTACGGCAATAGTTATGTCGTTGTCTATGAAAATTTTATCGTCTTCACCTTTGTTTTTGTCGAACTTTAAATCATAAGATAAGCCCGAGCACCCACCGCTTTTAACACCTACTCTTACATAATCTGTGGCGGCATCAAAACCATCATCTTTCATTAAGTCGATGATTTTCTTTTTGGCAGTATCAGAAACCTTTATCATTGTGTATTGATTTTGTCTAAATTAACTGCAAAGATAAGGCATAAAAACGGTAATGCACAATAGATAACATTTTTATAACTAATAAGCAAATAGATAATAGTTATTTATCCTACTTATTTAGAATGAATATATCTTATTTTGATTTATTAGTTAATAAATGATTTATTTTGTTTTACAAATACTTTCATTTTACATAAATTGCCATTGCTAATTATTTTAGAATTTTTAAATAAAAAATATGAAGTTATATCCCATAGAAACAGGAAATTTTAAATTGGACGGAGGTGCTATGTTTGGCGTTGTGCCAAAAACGATTTGGAGTAAAACCAATCCTGCCGACACTAATAATTTAATTGATATTGCTGCCCGTTGTTTATTGATAGAAGGCGACAATCGATTGATTTTAATTGACACCGGAATGGGTAATAAGCAATCGGAGAAGTTTTTTGGTTATTATTCTCTTTGGGGAACGCATTCTATGGATAAATCCTTGGCACAATTTGGTTTTCATCGTGATGATATTACCGATGTATTTCTAACGCACTTGCATTTTGATCATTGTGGAGGTTCTATTCAATGGAATGCCGATAAAACGGGCTACGAACCTGCTTTTAAAAACGCTAAGTTTTGGTCGAATGAAAATCATTGGCAATGGGCTACGAAGCCTAATTCCCGTGAAAAAGCCTCTTTCCTGTCGGAAAATATTTTGCCTATGCAAGAAAGCGGTCAGCTCAATTTTATCAAAAGAAATGAAACCGATTTTCTGGAAAAATCCGAATTGGATTTTGGAATTTTCTTTGTCGATGGACATACCGAAAAACAGATGATTCCGCATATTCAATACAAGGGGAAAACCATCGTTTTTTGTGCCGATTTATTGCCAACAGCAGGACACATTCCTATTCCGTATGTCATGGGATATGATACCAGACCGCTTTTGACAATAGATGAAAAAACAAAATTCATGAATGCTGCTGCCGATAATAATTACTATTTGTTTATGGAACACGATGCACACAATCCAATAATCACTGTGAAACATACTGAAAAAGGAGTACGTTTGAATGAAGTTTTTACTTGTGAGGATATCTTGTAAGCTGTGGTTATTTTAAACGAAAAAACTCCATTTTATATTAATTTTAAAATGGAGTTTTTTCGTTTTTAGATGTTTCACTTTTCATAAAAAGCGTATAATAAAAAGGCAAATTTATGTTAGTGATTGTGTATTAATTTGTTTTAAATTTCCATGTTTGTCCCATCGTTTCCCCTCCTTTGTTGTCTTTAACTACTACTTTCCAAAAATATTCTTTTGAAGGATTTAAAGTTACGTCAACTGATGTTACTGCAATATTTTCACTTATTTTTGATGTTGGAGGATTGGCGGTACCAAAATAAACATCGTAAGTAAGAATGTCGGTTTTATCTACATCAATGGCAGTCCAGCTTAATTTTGCAGTTGTTGTATTTAATACGGAATTTATTGTTGGTTGTACCAATTCTGGCAAAAAAGGCAAATGATTGATTACCGCTTCGCCGGCAGTGTAAAATTTGAATGTTGTAGAATATTCGCTTAATAAACTTTGATTATCTGTTGCTTTTATTCTCCAATAGTAAGCAGTATTTTTTTCTAATGCGATAGTTTGCGAATTAGAAGTTCCCTCAGCACTTTTTACAATTTGCGAAAATTGACTGTCTTTTGCAATCTGTATTTGATAGCTTGTGGTATTTTTATTTGCATCTACAGGTATATTCCACTGAAAGCTAACCGAATTATCAATACATAATATATTATTTGCAGGAGCAATTAAAGTAGGGGCTATTGGTGCTGTATCAGTTGAATCATCACCGCCGCTACTGCAAGAAATGAATAAAAAACTAATGAGTGTATAGTATATAAAATTCTTCATTTTTATTTTTTTATGATTTTTAGATATTTGGGTTGAGTCAGGTATATTTTTGCAATATAAACTCCTGAAGCTTGATTTTCAAGATTGAGAAGAACACGTCCATTAACAGGAGTATAGGTTTCTTTCGAAATAATTTTAGAATCCATGGTGTACAAATCGATAACAATCTCTTTGATTGAAATTGGTATTTCAATCTCAAACTTTCCGCTTGTGGGATTTGGATGAGCCAAAACGGATTCGAATACATCGGTATCTATTTCTTTTAAATAAATTCTTTCACAGGCTTTAGCTGTTTTTATTTCTAAAAAATCTCCTTTGTTAACTCCTACCGAAAAAGTATCCGAAGCGGTTTCGAATTGTTCTTCCCCATTTACAAAAACGGTATAAGGAGCTGTACCTTCTGTTATTTCAACAGCAGCCATGCGGGAAGAAACAGTTGATTTTGCTGTAATAGTAGCTCCTTTTGGAATTGTAACAGTGAAATTTTGTTCGAAAAGTTCTCCCGTAATTGTAATGGATACATTGTAGACAGCCGGTGCCAAACTGGAAACTTTTAAACTATTATTTACTAAGGGATATTTCGTTCCGTTTATATTAGCTACATAGTTATAGCTGGCTTTGGCAGAAATGTTTATTTCTCCGTTGTTTTGATTTAAACAGCTTTCTCCTTTTGATTCGATGGTGAAGTTGTTTGAAGGAAGTGATATAAAGACAGTAATCATATTGGTAACTGTCTTTGTATTGCTACCCGCACCGTTTGTAGCGGTGAGTTTTACAGTATAAGTTCCAGCATCCACAAAGGTGAATGTAGGGTTTTGTAAGGATGATGTAAGTGTAGTAGAACCTGTTCTGGTAATTTCCCAAGCCCAAGAGGTAGGTGTATTTGTAGAATTGTCCTTAAAATTAATGCTTTCATTAGTGTTTATAGCAGTGGTAGATGCCGTAAAATTGGCTAAAGGGATTAGTGTTGGTGGAGTCACCGTAATCATATTAGTAACTGTCTTTGTATTACTACCCGCACCGTTTGTAGCGGTAAGTTTTACAGTATAAGTCCCAGCATCCACAAAGGTGAATGTAGGGTTTTGTAAGGAGGATGTAAGTGTAGTCGAACCTGATCTGGTAATTTCCCAAGCCCAAGAGGTAGGTGTATTTGTAGAATTGTCTTTAAAATTAATGCTTCCATTACTGTTTACAGCAGTGGTTGCTGCCATAAAATTAGCTACAGGGATTAGTGTTGGTGGAGTTGCATCTTTTACGGTTACTATTTGTGTAGCTGTTGCGATATTGTTGCTTGCATCTTTTACAGTCCAGGTTACAGAGGTGTTTCCTAGTGGAAAAGTGGTTGGGGCATTATTAGTTACAGAAGTTACAGAACAATTATCAGCCGTTACAGGTGTTCCTAATATAACTCCTGTGGCTGTACCATTCGAATCTGCATTTATAATTACAGTTGGCGGAGCAGTAATCGTAGGTTTAGTTGCATCTGATACAACAATTGTTTGAATCGCTGTTACAGTATTACCACTAGTATCTTTTACTGTCCAGGTCACCTTGGTGATTCCTAAAGGGAAAGTCGTTGGAGCGTCATTGCTTATTGAAGCAACGGAACAATTATCCGCTGTTACTGGTGTACCTAATACGACTCCTGTTGCTGTGCAGTTTGAATTTGTGTATGCTGCTTTTGTTGCCAGAGTTGAGATAGTTGGTAAAGTAATATCTTTTACGGTTACTATTTGTGTAGCTGTTGCGATGTTGTTGCTAGCATCTGTTACAGTCCAAGTTACGGTGGTGTTTCCTATAGGGTAACTAGAAGGGGCATTATTCTTTACTGAATAAACTGTACAGTTGTCCGCAGTAATTGGAGTCCCCAATGCAACTCCGTAGGCTTTACAATCTGAAACAGCATTCACTATTTTGTCTGCTGGAGCAGTGATGGTTGGCAAAGTAACATCTTTTACAGTAACTATTTGAGTAGCCGTTGCGGTGTTATTATTTGCGTCTTTTACTGTCCAGGTTACCGTAGTATTTCCTACAGGGTAAGTTGTTGGGGCGTTATTAGTTACCGAAACAACGGAACAGTTATCAGCGGTTACCGGAGTTCCTAATACAACGTCTGTGGCTGAGCAATTTGAGGTTGTATTTACTGTTATTGCTGCAGGAGCAGTGATAATAGGGTTTTGAGTGTCGGTATTTGTACTTACAATAAGACTCTTGCTTATGGTTGCTGAATTGGCATCTGTTACTTTGCAAGAATAAGTGCCGGTACTTAATCCGGTAATTGTTTCCGTAGTAGCCCCATTTGACCAAAGATAAGAATACGGACTTTTGCCATTAGAAACCGAGATTGAGGCTGAACCGTCAAAACTGTCAGGACAAGATGTGTTTGTCGGAGTAGCTGTTGCATTTAATGCTGTCTCATTGTATTCTCCTTTTAAACGTATTAAAAATGCAGAATTATTATCTCCTTTATACCCAGTAAAGCCTCCTCCCACAATTAATTTGCCATCGGGTTGTAGATTTAGAGAATATACTGCAGGAATATAGTCACCAGAATAAATAAACTCTTCCAAAAAATTTAAAGTAAACAGGGCACCTACATTAAATGACAGATCTTTACTTCCATCAGAATTCAATCGGGCTAAACGATCATAAGTGTAAATTTCTTGGAAACGGACAAAGCCCCCAGCCACTATTATTTTTCCGTCTTCTTGTAAAACAATGGAATAAATATAATAATCAAATCCTGTTCCGATGTTAAAGGATGTATCTTTGCTGCCATCTGAATTTAAACGAATCAAGTAATTGTTGCTATTTCCCTGATAGTATTTAAATTGCCCACCAACTAGTATTTTTCCATCAGGCTGTAAGACAATAGTTTGGATGGTTCCTAGTGTGTATTGACTACCAAATCCAGTTCCTATATTAAAGGAAGTATCTTTGGTGCCATCTGGATTTAAACGAATCAAATAGTTTTGACTAGCGCCCTGATAGTTTTTAAAGTTTCCGCCTACAATTAATCTTCCGTCAGGCTGCAAGGCAACTGCTAAAACAGAACCATCAAACCCTGTTCCTATATTAAATGAACTGTCCTTACTCCCATCCTTATTCAGGCGGATCAAACGATTTTGGCTGCTCCCTTGATAGGTAGTAAATTCTCCATTTACTATTATTTTATCATCGGATTGTATTGTTAAACCTCGAACATTTCCGTTAAATCCTGTTTTTATGTCAAAAGAGACATCTCTGCCTCCATCGGCATTTAAACGAGTCAAATAATTTTGAGTCACATCTTGATAGGTAGTAAATAGTCCTCCTACAACTATTTTTCCGTCGGATTGTTGAGCGGTTGAATAAACAGAATCATTAAATCCCTTTCCTATATTAAAGGAGCTGTCTTTGCTTCCATCAGTATTAAAACGAATTAAATGTTTTTGAGGATTTTCTAGATAAGTAGTAAATTTTCCTCCAACCAGTATTTTTCCGTCAGTTTGAAGAGAAGTAGTATAAACTTTGTTGTTAAATCCGCTTCCTTTGTGAAAGGTAGTATCCTTGCTGCCATCGGGATTTATACGAATGAAATATCTTTCCATAATTTCTTGGTAAAAAGCAAAATTTCCACCAACTAATATTTTTCCATCGGATTGGATGGCTATAGAATTTACGTGAATACCATTTGAACCACCAAATCCAGTTCCTGCGGCGAAGGTTGAATCTAAGCTCCCATCAGCATTTAGACGAAGTAAATTAGATGGAAAAAATGTCCCTCCTATAAGTATTTTTCCATCAGATTGAACAGCTACTGTTTCAACTCCACCAGGATAGAAGTTACTTTTAAAAACATTAAAAGATGTGTCTTTGCTCCCATCTATATTTAAACGGATTAAACTATCTTGAGTTTTTCCATCATAATTATCAAACCATCCTGCTACCAATATTTTTCCATTATTTTGTAGAGTTATAGTAAAGACTCGAGAATCAAATCCCATTCCAATCCTAAAGGAAGTGTCTTCACTTCCATCTGGATTTAAACGAATAATATAATTTTGAACTAATCCTTGGTATTTTGAAAAATCTCCACCGACTAATATTTTTCCATCGGTTTGAAGGGTAACAGTATAAACAGTGCTATTAAATCCACTACCTATATTAAATGTGGTATCTTTACTTCCATCTGGATTTAAACGAATCAGATGATTTTCAGTGGCTCCCTGAAAACCAATAAAGTCGCCTCCTACTATAATTTTCCCATCACTTTGTATTGTTATTGAACGAACAGTTGCGTCACTAGGAAAATTTGCTTTATCCTCAATAAATCCAGTTCCTATGTTAAAAGATGTATCTTTGCTGCCATCAGAATTTAATCGGATTAATCCATTTTGATTAGCTCCTTGAAATTTAGTAAAATAACCGCCAACTAATATTTTTCCGTCAGCTTGTAAGGCTACTGCATAGAGACTCGCATCAAATCCAGTTCCTGTATTAAAGGTAGTATCTTTGCTCCCGTCAGTATTTAAACGGATTATCCCGTTTTCTATAGCCCCCTTGTATGATTGGAAGCTACCAACAACTATTATTTTTCCATCAGATTGAATAGCTATAGATTTAATATCTTCATTACTAAATCCTGGAAATGGACCAAACTTGCTTTCAATATTCGTAGGATTTTGTGAAAGGAGTATGAAAGATTGTAAAATACAAATTAATAGTAAAATTTTCCTCATATTATAAGGTTTAGAGCTTGTTATGATTTTGATTATACGTGTAATTTTTTTATTACACAATATTACAATAAATATTACTTTTCCTATGAATTTTTGTAAGAATTCATTCTTTTTTAATTTGATTAAACTTTATAAAAAGAAATAGAGGCTGTGAGTATTATACATAAGCCCACAATTACCCTGGAAACATACCGAAAAAGAAGTGAGGATATCTTAATCTAGTGTTAATCCTGATGTTTTTCGAATAGAAAAATTATTTTTAATCTATATTTGAAATGGACTAAATAATTAATGTACATGAATACGATAAAACCCATCTGTCTTTCTGTTTTCTCTGCTTTGGTTTTAGCAGGATGTGGAGCGCAAAAACTGCCTAATTATAAATCGCTAACGGAAATAACAGCACCGGTAAACATAAAGAAAAATAAGGCTTTGACTGAAACCCAATTGAAACATTGGAATCAATACGATATTGTTAAAGATACGGTTCCGGGGATGAGTGTGGACAGGGCTTATGCTGAATTATTGAAAAACAGAAAGAGTAAGAAAGTTATTGTTGGAATTGTTGATTCGGGAGTAGATATAGAACACGAAGATTTGAAATCGGTGATTTGGACGAATCCTAAAGAAATTCCCGGAAACGGAATTGACGATGATAAAAACGGCTATGTAGATGATATTCATGGCTGGAATTTTCTGGGTGATATTGTTAAAGAGCATTTAGAATACGAAAGAATTATTAAGGATAAGAGTTTGGTAGACGAGGCTACTTATCAGGAAGCAAAAAAACAATACGATAAGAAAATAGCCGATGCGGAGGGAGAAAAAAGTTATTTTACTAAAATGATTACCGATGTAACTAATGCTGATAAAACGATTCAGAAGCAATTAGGAAAAGGAGTGTATACTGTTGACGAATTGAAAACGGTAGAATCTAAAGATACTTTGGTTCAAAAAAGTAAGGCAATTGTAGAGAGAATGTTCTCGTATGGAATGCCTGTTGTCGATTTTAAAAATGAGGTTCAAAAACAAATAGATGCTAAAGACGAACTGTTAAAAGAACAGGACAAGTTTGATGTTGATTATAGAAAAGTTCTTGGCGATAATCCCAACGATATTACAGCTACCAATTATGGTAACAATAACGTGACAGGACCAGATAAGGAAGAGGCACTTCACGGAACTCACGTGGCTGGAATTGTTGCTCAGCTAAGAAATAACAATATTGGGGGTGACGGGATTGCCGATAATGTAGCTATTCTTACCGTTCGTGCCGTTCCTGATGGCGACGAATACGACAAAGATATTGCTCTGGCTATTCGATATGCTGTGGATAATGGAGCAAAAGTAATTAATGGAAGTTTTGGAAAAGCATTTTCACCACATAAAAATTGGGTTTTTGATGCCATTAAATACGCCGCTAAAAAAGATGTGCTAATCGTTCATGCAGCAGGAAATGATGCTAAAAACATCGATTATTATGATAATTTTCCAAATGATTCAGAGGATAAGAAAACAGAGATTTCAGATAATTTAATTACTGTTGGTGCTCTGAATTTTGAGTATGACAAAAATATTGCCGCTCGTTTTTCAAACATTGGTAAAATCAATGTGGATGTTTTTGCACCTGGGGTGAAAATTTATGCTTCTATTCCTGATAATAAATATCGATTTTTGCAAGGAACTTCTATGGCTGCGCCAAATGTGGCTGGAGTTGCAGCATTGATTCGTTCCTATTATCCAAAATTAACCGCTTCACAAGTAAAACATATTTTGATGGATTCGGGAGTAGCAATTAATATGGATGTTGTTGTGGGAGGAAATCCGAAAGATATGCGTGCTTTTAGCGAATTATCAAAAACAGGAAAAATAGTAAACGCCTACAATGCTATTTTGATGGCCAATAAAATGGCTAAAAAATAATTTGACAAGTCATTAATCTAATGGAAGGACAAACATCCTTCCATTTTTTTATTATAAACGAATGAGAAAAATCCTTTTACTGTCGTTGATTTTATCAAACACTTTTTTTCTATTTGCCCAAAGTTCCTCTTATTGGCAACAAGAAGTTGATTATAAAATGGAAGTGTTTATGGATGTTAAACATTTTCAATACAAAGGAACACAGGAGTTGGTTTATACTAATAACTCATTGGATACTTTGAAGAAAGTATATTATCATTTGTATAATAATGCTTTTCAACCGGGTAGCGAGATGGATGCCAGATCGCAAAGCATTAAAGATCCTGATGCCAGAATGGTGAAAAAAACCAAAGTAGATGGCGTAGAGGTAAAAGAAAACCGAATTCAAAATTTGAAACCCAACGAAATCGGTTATTTAAAAATCAGCAATTTTAAGCAAGATGGTGCTGAGGCAAGAACAAAAACGATTGGAACTATTTTAGAAGTTGTTTTGGCAAAGCCAATTCTGCCCAATTCTAAAACTACTTTTACCTTAGATTTTGACGGACAGGTTCCAGTGCAAATTCGTCGTTCGGGCAGGAATAATTCAGAAGGAGTGGCATTGTCCATGGCGGAATGGTATCCAAAAATAGCCGAATTTGATTTTGAAGGTTGGCATGCCGATCCGTATATAGCCAGAGAATTTTATGGAGTTTGGGGCAATTTTGATGTAAAAATTACGATTGATAAAGACTATACACTTGGCGGTACAGGCTATTTGCAAAATCCTAACGAAATAGGTCATGGCTATCAGGAAAATGGAGTTGAGATTGTGTATCCAAGAAAAACGAAGAATCTAACTTGGCATTTTGTTGCGCCAAAAGTTCATGATTTTACCTGGGCTGCCGATAAAGAATATTTGCATGATGTAGTCAAAGGACCAAATGATGTCGATTTACATTTTTTATATAAAAACAATCCAAAAATACTTGAAAACTGGAAAAATGTCCAACCTTTAATGGTTAAGGCAATGGATTTGTACAATAAAAATATTGGCAATTATCCATACAAACAATATTCTTTTATTCAGGGTGGCGATGGCGGAATGGAGTATGCCATGTGTACGCTGATTTTAGGAAACGGAACGCTTCAAGGGATTTGCGGTACGGCAACGCATGAGTTGGGGCATTCCTGGTTTCAGCATGTTTTGGCTTCCAATGAGTCGAAACACGCTTGGATGGATGAAGGTTTTACAACCTATGTTGAGAATTTGGTTAAGAATGAAATGGCGGTTAAAAAAGTAGAAAATCCGTTTAAGCTGAATTATACAGCCTACGTTGATTTAGTAAATACAGGTAAGGAACAGCCGCAAACCACCCATAGCGATCGATACGATGAGAACCGTTCGTATAGTGTTTCGTCTTACCTCAAGGGAAGTATTTTCTTGTCGCAATTGGGGTATTTAATTGGTCAGGATAAAGTAGCCCAAACCATTAAAAGGTATTATCAGGATTTTAAATTCAAACATCCTACACCAAATGACATTAAGCGAACTGCCGAACGCATTTCGGGAGCGGAACTCGATTGGTATTTGAACGAGTGGACCGAAACCACAAATACCATTGATTACGGAATTGCAGCGGTTAAAGATAATGGAGAAAATACGACCGTGAGTTTAGAACGAATGGGCAGAATGCCAATGCCTATTGATTTGCAAGTGGAATATGTGGATGGAACAGTGGAGAGTTTTTACATTCCGTTGCGAATGATGTATTTTGAAAAAGAAAATCCAAATTCGGATGTTAAAAGAACGGTTTTAGGAGATTGGGCTTGGGCAAATCCAAAATATGAATTCAGTATTCCAAAACCTAAAAACAAGATCAAAAAAATAACCATTGATCCAAGTAGTTTAATGGCTGATGTAAAACCAGTGAATAATACATATGAAGTGAAATAGTTTTTATTTCTTACTTTAAGTCAAAAACCCGACAGCTTTCGAAAGTTGTCGGGTTTTTTATCCTAAATGCAGTAATGTTAGAAACGTTGATTACTTCCCCTCCTTTGGAGGGGTGCCTGAAAGGCGGGGTGGTTAATTATTTGCTTAAAGACAACAGGTGTGATAACCAAAAGTAGTTTGTTTTTATGACTATACTTTTTTGGAATTTCTTTGTGGGCACAGGCAAATGCCTGCGCTAAAGTTTGCCTATATCTGAGCGGTCGGGTTCTAAAAGTCTACGATAATGGGAAGTCTGCACCATCAGGGTTGCTATTTATAAAATTGGTATCCAAAATTATAGCTTTGTAAACATCCGAAATTAGTAGATTTTTAATATAAGAATTAAATCGTGGCATCATCTTAAAAATTACCTATTATTACATACTCTTTTGTTTTATTCTTTTTCTCTACCACTGATTTTAAAAACTGTTTCAACTCATTAGTTAGTGGTAATTGATTTTGACTACTCCAAAATTCTTCAGAATATGAAAAATTAGCTTTGAATAAATCTTTGTTTTCTGGGAAATTTTTTTTGACAATCTTATTAGTAAAACTATTGGTAGTCACCAAGTCATAGGTAGCTTCATAATTTGATTTTACTTGGTCAGTAACGATTTCAAAGCTGTTTTTTAGATATGAATTCCCAATATAATATTTGTTTTTTTGAATGTCTTTATTAAACATAATAAATAGTGTTAAGCCAGTTGTTTTCAACTTAGAAGAACCTCCTCGAGAATAGGGACTATTCTTATAATATTCTACGATTTCATAAGCTACTTCTTTTATAGCTTTTTCATTTTTGTCAATAAGATAATAACCTTTTTCAGGTAAACAATCTTTATTCTCATCATTTTTTACAAATTCAATTTTTCGATATTGCAAATCGTTTGATGGGACTTCTGTAAATACATATTCTTTTGGCTTCAAGATGATAGCTGAAAACCATAAGAATAAGGTTTTGTAACTTGGAAATTGAATGTATGGAATTTTGTTTCTCTCAGAAAGTTCTACTTTTCTTAAATTTAGAATTTCTAATCCATATTTGATTTCATCTATTGATTTTTTTGGATAAAAAGTATTTCTCCAAATTTTTCCGGAAATATCCTGTACTCTTACAATTTTATCTTCTTTTTTTAACAGGCATCTTAAGAAAAAATCCTCATTGTAAGGCTCTAAAGGATAAATTTTCCATACATTTTTATAGACTTCTTTAAGAAAACTTGTGGGATTATTTACTGTAATTTCATCTAAATTTATTGCATTTGCAATCATGAAAATAGTGTCTTTTTTTTCAATTTCTTCAAAAGTGGTATGTATGGTTTCATATCCAACATAACTAATAGTAATATCTTTTTCTTTTGAAAAGAAGAGGAATTGACCGTCTTTATTTGTTATTGTATTGTCTGTTTTATTACTGATATTGGCATATTCCAAAGGGGTCTTTGTTTTGCTGTCAATAATCGTATTTTTTGTTTTTAAAGTTTGTCCTTTTGCAGTATTAATAATAAATAATACTATTACTATTTTAGAATATTTTATTAGCATAATTTTAGGATGAATAAAACAGTGTAAACTTTATAAAGAGATTTTATTTTTTTTCATCTAATTGCCTTTCTAAAGTTTCGGAATTCCTTTGTTCATTAATATATTTTCCAACAAATCTAATAAAAAACTTCTTACATACATCTGTTGTTATTCTTTACTTAAAGAAGTATAAGGAATATGATTTACTTTGTAACTTTGCGCTTTAATGAAAAAATGGATGAAAAATAAAATAACATACTTTCTTTTTTTGCTGGTTCTGCTTGCTTCATGCAAAGAGGACAATCAAAAAAGAATTGCCGAGAATGCAAAAGACACCCAAAAGAAGGAACTTATTTTTGCCAATATCAAAAAAGGCTGGGATTTCTATGACGAGCCTATTAATGAGGCTACCGAGGAGAGTGTGAAAATTTGGAGCGATTTGCGTGCATTTATGCAGGAATTGGGGCAAAAGCCCAAGAAAACAATTGGTGCTTTTCAGCAAAAAGCAGCGGCTATTTCTAAAAAAGCGATGGCATTAAATAACAATATTCCAGAGCTATTTAATAAACCACAAATAAAAAGCAGAGTTTCTGTCTTGATTACTAAGGTAAGATTGTTCGATATGTATATTCATTTGGACAATATTCCTGATAAAAAAGTGGTGCAATTAGTGGGAGAAATCAACAAGGAATTAGCGACTTTACAACGCCAAATGGATATTCTTACCGAAAAAAGCAAGATTCCTGTTGAGGAAGGGGAAGACGAAATGAGAAAAATGTTGTTGGATTCGGCAAGAGCGATTCCTAATAATCCAATGATGCCCAATCAAACGGTTATTCCGGCTAGTACAAGAGCAATAATTAACCCAAACGACGCAAGAGTTGAGTAAATCTGCCTTATATACCATCTACGATACTTCGCCAAAAGTTATACAAATTACGGCTGCTTTACAGGAAAAAAACACAGCAAAATTGCATCTTAGCGGTTTGCTTGCTTCGTCGATTTCCTTTGTTATTCGTTCGTTGTTTAAAAAATCCGAACTTCCTTTTTTGGTCATTTTAAATAATAAAGAAGAGGCAGCTTATTATTTGAATGATTTGGAGCAGATGGTAGGCGAGCAGGATGTGTTGTTTTATCCAAGTTCCTATCGTCGTCCGTACCAAATTGAAGAAACCGATAATGCTAATGTTTTGCTTCGTGCCGAAGTATTAAACCGCATCAATTCCCGTAAAAAACCAGCTGTAATTGTTAGTTATCCCGAAGCGTTATTCGAAAAAGTGGTGACGCGTCGCGATTTGGATAAAAATACTTTGAAAGTAAGCGTTGGTGATAAGATTTCGATTGATTTTATAAATGAAGTCTTATTCGAATATGAATTCAAAAGAGTTGATTTTATTACTGAACCAGGAGAATTTTCGGTTCGTGGAGGAATTGTCGATGTATTTTCTTTTTCGAATGATAATCCGTACCGAATTGAGTTTTTTGGTGATGAGGTCGAAAGTATTCGAACTTTTGATGTGGCCACACAATTGTCATTGGCACAACAAAAGAAAATCACGATTATTCCCAATGTAGAAAACAAGGTTTTTCAGGAAAATAGAGAGAGTTTCTTAGATTATATTTCGGAGCAAACGGTTATTTTTATTCAGAATACCGAAGATTTATTATCGCAATTAGACAAGCAATTTGCTCGAGCCGAAGAAGCTTTCGAGAAATTGTCTAAGGATATTAAACACGCTACTCCGGAACAATTATTCTTGGATCAAAAGGCTTTTGTAAAACGAGCTTTGGATTTTTCAATTGTCGAATGGAGTTCGAAAGCTATTTTCAGAACAACCAAGAAATTTGAATTTCACATTCAGCCGCAGCCTTCGTTCAACAAACAGTTTGATTTGTTGTTGAATAATTTGAGTGAGAATCATTTTAATGGTTATAAAAATTATTTGTTTTGTTCGAATGAAGCGCAGGCAAAGCGTTTTCATGATATTTTTGAAACTTTGGATGAAGCCAATTCGGAGAATATTCGCAAGCAATACAACACCATAGTTTTGCCTTTGTATCAGGGTTTTATTGACGAAGAAAACCAAATTTCCTGCTATACCGACCACCAGATTTTTGAACGTTATCATAAATTCAGCATCAAGAATGGTTATTCGAAAAAGCAAAATATCACACTAAAAGAATTGACTACACTTT
The DNA here is from genome assembly GCF_009909155.2 of Flavobacterium undicola. GTDB lineage: Bacteria > Bacteroidota > Bacteroidia > Flavobacteriales > Flavobacteriaceae > Flavobacterium > Flavobacterium undicola. Next base: position 83,142 of record NZ_JAAAPM020000008.1, on the reverse strand, counting down.
CGGTGGGCGATTATGTAACGCACATTGACCACGGAATTGGGAAATTTGGCGGATTGCAAAAAATCCAAGTCGAAGGAAAAACCCAGGAAACCATTAAGCTGGTGTATGCCGATAATGATATTGTGTATGTGAGTATCCATTCGCTGCACAAGATTTCGAAATACAACGGAAAAGACGGAACACCTCCTAAAATATACAAATTAGGCTCGAATGCCTGGAAAGTTTTAAAACAAAAAACCAAGGCGAGAGTCAAGCATATCGCATTCAATTTGATTCAGTTGTATGCCAAAAGGCGATTGGACAAAGGCTTTCAATTTGCGCCAGACAGCTATTTGCAAAACGAATTAGAAAGTTCGTTTATCTATGAAGATACGCCAGATCAAACCAAATCAACTCAGGAAGTAAAAGCCGATATGGAAAGCGATCGCCCGATGGATCGTTTGGTTTGTGGAGATGTAGGTTTTGGAAAAACTGAGGTGGCTATTCGTGCGGCTTTTAAAGCGGTTGACAATAGTAAACAGGTAGCGATTTTGGTGCCAACAACTATTTTGGCTTATCAACACTATAGAACTTTTACCGAAAGACTAAAAGACATGCCGGTTTCTGTTGGCTATTTGAATCGTTTTAGAACGGCCAAACAAAAGTCGGAAACCTTAAAGCAATTAGCCGAGGGGAAACTCGATATTGTTATTGGAACGCATCAATTGGTGAACAAGAATGTGGTTTTTAAAGATTTAGGTTTGCTGATTGTGGATGAAGAACAAAAGTTTGGAGTGAACGTAAAAGACAAACTCAAAACCATTGCGGCTAATGTTGACACCTTGACATTGACGGCAACGCCAATTCCGAGAACCTTACAGTTTTCGTTGATGGCGGCGAGGGATTTATCTGTAATTACTACGCCTCCGCCCAACAGATATCCTATTGAAACCAATGTGGTAGGTTTTAGCGAAGAAGTGATTCGAGACGCTATTTCGTATGAAATTCAGCGTAACGGTCAGGTTTATTTTATCAATAACCGAATTGAAAATATCAAGGAAGTGGCAGGAATGATTCAGCGTTTGGTACCCAATGCCAAAGTTGGAATTGGTCACGGACAAATGGACGGTAAGAAACTCGAAGAACTGATGTTGGCTTTCATGAATGGAGAATTTGATGTTTTGGTTGCGACAACCATTATCGAAAGTGGATTGGATGTACCTAATGCGAACACGATTTTCATTAATAACGCTAATAATTTTGGTTTGTCTGATTTGCACCAAATGCGTGGTCGTGTAGGTCGAAGTAATAAAAAAGCGTTTTGTTATTTTATATGTCCGCCTTATTCGTCCATGACTGAAGAGGCTAGAAAACGTATTCAGGCTTTGGAACAATTTAGTGAGTTGGGCAGCGGATTTAATATTGCAATGAAAGATTTGGAGATTCGTGGTGCCGGAGATTTATTGGGTGGTGAACAATCCGGTTTTATCAACGAAATTGGTTTTGATACCTACCAAAAAATCATGAACGAGGCTATCGAAGAATTAAAGGAAAACGAATTCAAAGATTTGTATCCTGTAGAAAACAATATTGAGACCAAGGAATACGTAAAAGATTTACAAATTGATACCGATTTTGAGTTGTTGTTTTCGGATGAATACATCAATAATATTTCGGAACGTTTGAATTTGTATAACGAATTGAGTGCGATTAAAAACGAAGAAGAATTGGTGGTTTTTCAAAATAAATTGATTGACCGTTTTGGTCCTTTGCCTCCTCGAGCTAATGCTTTAATGAATAGTATCCGAATTAAATGGGTGGCAACCCGTGTGGGAATCGAAAAATTAGTAATGAAACAAGGAAAGATGATTGGCTATTTCGTGTCTGATCAGCAGTCCGATTTTTACCAGTCAAATCGTTTTCATAAGGTGTTGCAGTTTGTGCAAAAACATCCTTCGCTTTGTAAAATGAAAGAAAAACAAACCGCTAACGGCTTGCGTTTATTATTAACTTTTGACAACGTAAAATCAACCAGAAGAGCTTTGGAGTTGATGGAGATGTTGGGTGGGAAAGAAGGATAAAAAAGTAGTATTTCAATTGAAATGTGATTTTTCTTTTATTTGCAGATTGTTTTTGAATTAATTATTTGAATTTCTATTGCATTTTATATATTTATAGTGTTAAAAATGAAATAATTCCTAAACGAGTTTGACAACTTATTTTTTTCATAAATTTAATTGCTTTTTAACCTAGATACTTTGTATTGAAATTTATGACATTAAAAAAAACGTCCCCAAAAATACTTTTTTTAATAGTTTCCTCTAGCGTGGTTTTTTTATTGCTGTATGCAGCTTTGTTTTATTATATCAATAAGACAGAAAAAGAAGCATATCAAAATTCCGTTGAATTATTTGAAAGCAAAATCAATCAATTGTTATTATTGGAATCAAAGCCAATTTTAACAGCTATTAATAATGATACCAACTGGGATGAATTTGTAGATTTCGTTTCAACAAAGAATTTAACTTGGTACGATGAAACCATTAGTAATGAGTTAAAGATATATGCAGCTGATTATTTAGGGGTTTATGATAGTAATAAACAATTTATAACACGAACTCCAACTCCAGTAATTAAAACGCTTGATTTTATCCCGAAACAAGCTATGGAGTATTTGGATAAAGTAGGTATTGGGAAATTCTACCTTCAAATTCCGGAAGGAATTGTAGAAGTAACCGGGGCAAGAATACACGCTTCTGACGATCCATTAAAGAATAAAACTAAAACTTCGGGTTATTTCTTTGCTGCGCGATTAATCAATTCTAAATTCATCAAAAATTTACAGAATATAACTTCTTCTAAAATTAAAATTCTAGGCATTAGAGAAGTTGTTCCTGAACAAAGACACGTTGTAAGTGCTGTTTATCCTTTGAAAGATTTTCAGGGGAAAAGGATTGGTGAACTGCTGTTTGAGAGAAAATTTGAAGTTTATTTTGAAAATACAATTAACATTTTATATGTTATAATTGTAGTTTTTATACTCTATTTGATTGTAAGTGTTTTGTATACTCAAAAACTAGTTTACAGGCCACTTTATTTGGTTAGAAGGGTTCTCGAAAAAGGAAGTGGATGTGCTATAGCTGAGTTAAAAAAGTCAAGCGGAGAGTTTAGTTATATAGGGAATTTATTTGAAGAGAATAACAATCAAAAATTAGCATTAATAAAGGCAAAAATCAAGGCGGAAGAAGGCGATTTGCTAAAAGCTTCTTTCTTGGCGAATCTATCTCACGAAATTAGAACGCCAATGAATGCTATAAATGGCTTTACCGAACTTATTTTGAATACCGAACTTACCGAAAAGGAACGTGTAGAGTATCTTAATGTGATACAAAATAATGGTAAAAATCTGGTTTCTATTATTGATGACTTAATAGAAATGTCTAAAATAGATGCCAATCAGATTGCGCCAAATTTCAGCGAAATTAATCTAGAATCCTGTATAGTTGAGCTTTATAAAACCGTTAAAGTAACGATTCCAAAAAGCAAGCCTGTAAAAATTAAGTTGATAAAAAGTACGCTTCCAGCTGAGTATGATATTATTACAGATGAAATTAAATTAAAACAGGTTATCATTAATTTATTGACAAATGCAATCAAATATACCGATGAAGGTCTTGTAACTTTTAGTTATGAGATTAATAAAAAGGAAGGTTTAATTCATTTTACAATTCAAGATACAGGCTCGGGAATTGATGAAGATGATCATAAACATGTTTTTGATCGGTTTAAGCGTGTGGAAAATGATAAAACAATAAAGGCCGGTGGTTTAGGATTAGGGCTTTCTATTTCAAAAGCCTACATAGAAATCCTTGGAGGTGAAATTGATTTAGAATCAGAAGTTGGAGTTGGTTCCACTTTTTATTTTTCAATTCCGTTGAAATATGCTAAAGTAGATCATATAGTAGTAAAGTCTATTCGGGAAAAAGAATTAGTAAAATCAAAAAACAAAGTTATTTTGATTGCTGAAGATGATAATATCAATTTCTTGCTGTTTCAAAAAATGATGCAGAATAAAGATTATGAAATTATTAGAGCTTTTAATGGTCAGGAGGCAGTTGATATTTGCATCAACAATTCGAATATCGATTTAGTGTTAATGGATATTAAAATGCCTGTTATGAATGGCTTTGAAGCTATTGAACAGATAAGACCTATTCGTTCTCAGCTGCCTATTATAGCACAAACAGCTTATTCTTCTTCAGATGATAAAGTCAAAATTACCAAAGCAGGATTTGATGATTATATAACAAAGCCTTTGAATAGAGAACGCTTGTTTGAGTTGATAGATAAATTTTAGAATAAATTAATTTGCATGAAAATTAACAGAAGGATTTCAGTTTTAATTTTAGGTTTTGTGTCGTTTGTTTCTCTTTCACAAGAAAAAGAACAGCTTAAAGATACAGTAGAAGAAAAAAAGCTCAGTTTGAATATTGATTTTGTGAGTCGCTATCTCTGGCGAGGACAATGTTGGGGCGGCGATTATGCTGCAATTCAACCTACAATTGAATATGCTGTTTTGCCAAAATTGTCATTAGGTGCATGGGCAACTACAAATTTTAAAAATCAATATTTCTATGCTGATGGTGAAACTCTCTATAAGGGATATCAGGAAATTGATTTTTATGCTACTTATCAAATCAATGATTTTTTACAATTCCAACTTTGGGATTACTATTGGCCTTCAGTGTCCAAGGTAGAAGGTGTGAGCAATAAATTTTTTGAATATGGCCCAACAAGTTCACAAACTGTGGATGTGATATTTTATTTTGATTTTTCAGAGGGTTATAAATATCCTTTTAATGCAACCATAAGTACGCTTATAGCTGGAAATGACTATCGCTATGATAATAATGATATCCCAAAGCACAATTACACCACTTATTTAGAACTGGGGTATACCTTTAATTTATTCGAAAATTCGACTCATAAAGCAATTCAAAATATAGAATTAGCGCCTTCAGCAGGGGTTGTGTTAAATAACAAGGCCCAATACTATAATTTTGCCAACTATGATAAACCGTCTTTAGTGAACTTAGCAGTAAAAGCAACTAAAGAATTTGATTTGGGAAGCGGAATCGCAATGCCATTGTCGTTAAATTATATTCACAATGCTGCAACAAAAAACACTGACTTTTTCGGTAAGGATTTCTTAGTGGCAGGAATTAGTTTTGGGTACTAATCACTTTTTCTCTGAGTAAAGAGCAATAAAAAACGGCTATCAAAATTATTGTTGATAGCCGTTTTTGTTATTTATAAAATTCAATTAATTCTTCAAATCTTTGATTACTTTGAAAGCAACATCTACCTGCTCCTCACTAACCAGAATGGTGAATTCATTTGAAGTAGAAATTACCTCGTTGATGATGATTCCTTCCCAAGCCAAACGTTGGAAAATGAAATAATAAATTCCGGGAATTACAATGTTTTCTTTTGGTAATTTAACTGTTATAGAAGCCAGATTGTCTAATTTCTGAATCAGTTTTTCGTTAGAAAAATGTTTGTCTACCAATTTGTTAACGGTATTGCTTACTACAATGTTGATTTCGTTTACTCCTCTTGACGAAGTATAAAAAACATCCGGAAAACCATTAATGTCCGAAATTAACTCAGCCTGTTTGTTTAAAACAGTTTCAGAAACTGCAAAAGTATAATCAGTCAAAGCCGAACGAACGGTAATTTCACCTATATTTTTGATGACTTTGTTGATTTTGTGATTCAGTCTAAAATCCAGTTCTTCTGTTAATCGTTTTAAAGACATTACAACAGCTCCCTGTTTTACTTCTTTTCCAAATTCACTCTCTAATTCCGACATGATGTTTCTGGAAAGAGAGGTTAAATTGATGATCCCAAGTGACAAAGCATTTAATAAAAATGGTTTTGTTTTGATGTAATTTTCGACAATTGAAGAAACAGTTTTCATAATCAAATAGGTGTTTTTACTTAGTTTTTTGCGTCGATTTACTTAGTTAAATCGTTAAAAATATGGGCAAATATAATTAAAAAAACAATTTGTTACAAAAATAACATAAAAAATTATCGTTAAAAGTGATAAAAAGCATCTGTAAGGTGTTCAATTACAAAAGATTTCTCCTTTTTTTGGATGGCAATGATGTCAAAACGGACGTTGATATCGAGGTCTTTTTCGACTACGTAGTTGTCTACGGCTTTCGTAAGTAGTTTTATTTTTTTTGGATTTACAAAGTCTTGAGGGAGACCAAATTCAATCGAAGAACGGGTTTTTACTTCGATAATAGCCAGAGTGTCTTCTTTTTGGGCAATAATGTCCACTTCGGCTTTTTGAAAAGTCCAATTGGTTTCTAAAATAGTGTAGCCGTTCTTTTGTAAAAAATCAACAGCCAATTCTTCTCCTAGTTTTCCTAATTCGTTGTGTTCGGCCATTAGAAATAGTGTTCAGTAGTCAGTATTTAGTGTTCAGTTATTTAGTCGGAATTGATGTTTCAGTATTTAATTAAAATTTAAATTGATTTTTACCATTGATATTGTCATTGCTATTGAAATCGATTAATCTTCAAATTTTAATGTGCTTTTTTCCGGAGTAACTTCCATAGATACCGTGCTTCCTAAAATTAACGCTCTATTGTCCTGAATGTGTCCTGCCGGGAAATTATAAATAACAGGGATTTTGTACTTTTTAGTCACATCTTCAATGATTTCAACGGCATTTTTTCCCCATGGAATTTCGTTGTCTTTCATCTTGGTCATCGAACCTACAATAATTCCTTTAATGCTTTCCAGACAGCCGTTGCGTTTTAAGTTCATCATCATACGGTCGATATGATATAAATATTCGTCTAAATCTTCGATGAATAAAATTTTATCATGACAGTCAATCGCCGATGGAGAGCCAAACAAACTATACAGAATAGATAAATTTCCGCCTACGAGTTCGCCAGTTGCGCTACCCATGCGGTTCATTGGGTCAGAAGGGATTTCGTAACTTAAAGGTTCTTCAAATAAAGCTTGTCTTAAAGTTTCGATGGCTTCCGGAGTTGCTCTTGGAGCAGTAACAGGCATAATGCCATGAATGGTTTTATAACCTAAGGTGTTGAGGTGATTGTGCAAAACGGTAATGTCGCTAAAGCCCACAATCCATTTTGGGTTTTGTTTGAATTTGGTAAAATCCAATGTGTCAATGATGCGTACCGTTCCATAACCGCCTTTTACACACCAAATGGCTTTTATGTTTGGGTTGTCCAGTTGTGCTTGAAAATCGGCAGTTCTTTCTTCGTCAGTTCCTGCCAGTTGATTGTTGTCTAGTCCAATGCTTTTGCCAATAACTACTTCAAGTCCCCAACTATGCATCAAATCAATGGCGGGTTGTAGATTGTTATCAGTATATTTTCTGGCTGTGGCTACAATGGCAATGGTGTCTCCTTTTTGTAAAGCGGCTGGTGTAATCATGTGTTGTTGGGCTTGACTATTGAAAGTTTGAAAAATAGAAATCAGGAATAGGGATATGCTAAACGTTCGGTTTGTAAATAAAAATCGAGAAGTAGGCATGTTAGTGTTTTTCCTGGGTAAATAAAATTTGAAAATGCCTTTGTGAGACATCAAAACAAAGATAACCAAATTCAAAAAAAATCTACAGATAGTTGTGTAAAATGAACTAAATTTACTAAAGTCCTTTAAATCTGGTGAGTTATGAGAAAGCTAAGATTGATTGTAGTGTTTGCTTTTTTGTTTTTGTTTCGAATTGGATTTTCGCAGCAAAAAAGCTATCGGATTCATACATTGGCATTTTATAATTTCGAAAATCTTTTTGACACCATCAATAATCCTGATACCAATGATGATGAGTGGACACCACAAGGAACACAACGTTGGACTTCCAAAAAATACCATCAAAAATTAGAAAATCTCGCCCGGGTTGTACTCGAAATAGGTACGGCTGAAAATGCTAATTCGCCCACTTTTATTGCTTGTTCCGAAATAGAAAATCGAGGCGTACTCGAAGATTTAATACAACAACCTAAAATGGCAATGCAGGATTATGGAATTATTCATTTTGACTCACCCGATAAAAGAGGAATAGATGTGGCCTTGTTGTTTCAAAAAAAATATTTCAAGCCTACTTCTTATGCTAATATCCCACTTTATATCTATCAGAATAAAACACAACATCAGGAGTTGGCCTCAACTTCAGAAGAACAGGATGATGAGGTCGTGAGTACTTTTCAGAATCGGGTTTTTACACGTGATCAACTTTTGGTTACCGGTTTTTTAGATGGCGAAGAAATAAATATTATTGTCAATCACTGGCCGTCGCGTGCTGGAGGGGAGAAAAAATCAAGTCCGTTTCGGGAAGAGGCGGGAATTTTGAATCGAAAAATAATCGATTCTTTACAAAAAATAAATCCCGATGCCAAGGTAATTACACTGGGCGATTTAAACGATAGTCCTTTTAATAACAGCATCAAAAAAGCACTTGGGGCTAACTCACAAAAACAAGATGTACCTGAATTTGGAATCTACAATCCTTTTGAAGAAATGGCTAAAAAAGGTTTGGGAACTATTGCGTTCAGAGATTCCTGGGATATTTTTGACCAAATTATGGTCACTAAATCCCTGATTAAAAATGATTTTTCGACTTATCAATATTGGAAAGCGGGCATTTTCAATAAGAGTTATTTGATTCAGAGTTCGGGGCAGTATAAAGGCTATCCTAAACGACATTCGGCTACCGAAGTGGGTTTTAGTGATCACTTTCCCGTTTATATTTATCTGATTAAAGAAGCTAAATGATTTTTTTGTTTGTTTTTTAGCTTGTTACACAAAGATTCGCAAAGAAAACGCAAAGTTCCGCTAAAATTTTTGAAAGGATTTTTCTTTGTGTGTCTTTGCGGTTTTCTTTGCGAATCTTCGTGAAACCAAAATTGAAACTAAAATTCTTTTTTTTCGTACCTTAGCTTTTCTTTAAAACAACTCAAAATGGCAATTTCAAGACCTTTTAACCTTACCAAATGGATTGATGAAAATCGTCAATTGCTAAAACCACCTGTTGGCAACAAGAATTTATATGTAGATTCAGGTGATTATATTGTGATGATTGTGGCGGGTCCAAATGCCCGAAAAGATTTTCATTACAACGAAACCGAAGAGTTATTCTATCAGCTGGAAGGTTCAATCCAGATTATCACTCAGGAAGATGGCGAGCGTCATGTTTTGGAACTCAATGCCGGTGATATGTACCTGCATCCGGCGACTATTCCGCATTCTCCTGTTCGTTCCGAAGGTTCCATCGGTTTGGTTATCGAACGAAAAAGGGCTAAACAAGGTTTTGTTGACGGTTTGTTGTGGTATTGCGACAACTGCAATCACAAGTTGCACGAAGTTTATTTTGAACTCAACGATATCGAAAAAGATTTCTTGCCCCATTTTGAGAATTTTTACAATTCAGAAAAACTACGAACTTGCGAAAAATGTGGAACTGTTATGGAAACAGATACCAGATTTACAGCCAAAAAATAATTTTTTTCAGGAGCCATTCCCGTTTTCCGCTATATCTTTATGTCCTTAAAGAAAGGACATAAAGGATGCCGCTCCTACCGGGGTTAAAACACAAACGCACTAATTATCATGACAACAATAGCAGCACAATTCGGTATAAAAGCCGCTTTAGAACAATTAGGAATCCATGATGTAAACGAAGGAACATCAACAGGAACAAACTCTTTTTCAACCGGAGCAATCCTGGAAAGTTATTCGCCAGTGGATGGTCAATTGATTGCAAAAGTAAAAACCACTTCGGCAGCCGATTACGAAAAAGTAATGCAAGCGGCTACTGAAGCTTTCCAGTCTTTCCGATTAATTCCGGCGCCTCAGCGTGGAGAAATCGTTCGTCAGTTTGGAGAAAAATTGCGCCAGAATAAAGAAGCCTTGGGCAAATTGGTTTCTTACGAAATGGGGAAATCATTGCAAGAAGGCTATGGCGAGGTTCAGGAAATGATTGATATTTGTGATTTTGCCGTTGGACTTTCCCGACAATTGCACGGCTTGACCATGCACTCTGAAAGACCCAATCACCGAATGTATGAACAATACCATTCTTTAGGGGTGGTTGGAATTATTTCTGCATTCAATTTTCCGGTTGCAGTTTGGTCCTGGAATGCTGCACTGGCTTTAGTCTGTGGTGATGTTTGTGTTTGGAAACCATCAGAGAAAACACCGTTGTGCGGTATCGCCTGTCAAAATATTTTGGCGCAGGTGTTACAAGAAAATAAGCTGCCGGAAGGAATTTCGTGCTTAATCAATGGCAATTATCAATTGGGTGAATTATTGACTAAAGATTCCCGAGTTCCTTTGATTTCGGCTACTGGTTCTACCCGAATGGGAAAAATTGTGGCGCAAACCGTTGCTGCCCGTTTAGGGAAATCTTTGTTGGAATTAGGGGGTAATAACGCTATTATTGTCACTACAGATGCCGATATTAAAATGACCATTATTGGAGCTGTTTTTGGCGCAGTAGGAACTGCCGGACAACGTTGTACTTCTACTCGTCGTTTAATTATTCACGAAAGTGCGTATGACAAAGTAAAAGATGCTTTGGTTTCAGCTTACCAACAATTGCGTATTGGAAATCCTTTGGACGAAAAAAACCATGTTGGTCCGTTAATCGATACCGATGCTGTCGAAAAATACAATAAAGCCTTAGAAAAAGCAGTTTCCGAAGGAGCCAAAATTCTGGTAAATGGTGCAGTGCTTTCGGGAGCCGGCTACGAAAGCGGATGTTATGTACAGCCTGCTATTGTTGAAGCCGAAAATACTTTTGAAATTGTGCAATGCGAAACTTTTGCTCCTATTTTGTATTTGTTAAAATATTCAGGAACAGTTGAAAATGCTATCGCTATTCAAAACAGCGTGACACAGGGATTGTCTTCGGCAATCATGACAACCAATTTGCGTGAAGCCGAATTATTCCTGTCGGTTTCAGGTTCTGATTGCGGAATTGCCAATGTTAATATTGGAACTTCCGGTGCCGAAATTGGCGGTGCTTTTGGCGGTGAAAAAGAAACCGGCGGTGGTCGGGAATCAGGTTCAGATGCATGGAAAGTCTATATGCGAAGACAAACCAATACTATTAATTACGGCAGTACTTTGCCTTTGGCACAAGGAATAAAATTTGATTTGTAAATTGTTGTTAATCAATGAAAATAGCTCACATGAATAATAAAATATTCTTTTGTATCAATTTGTTAGTGGTTTTGTTTTTATATAGTTGTAAAAAAGAACCATTAGAGCCGAAAAGAGCATTAAAGACTGAAGAATCAAATAATAGTATTGAAAATGGTGAGCAAATTGAAAAGATATTAACTGCATTTTATACATCTTATTTGGAACAATTTTCAAATCAAAACTTGAAAGAATCGGAGAAAAAGTTAGATTCTATTAAAGTTAAGTATTGTACGAAATCTTTATTGGATGGTATTTCGAATGAATTTGAAAATAATGAATTGGATTACGATCCATTTATTAAAGCTCAAGATGCATCGTCAGATATGATAGAAACTTTAACCGTAAATAAAATAGCAGGTTCTGAAAATAAATTTCATGTACAATATCTCGATAAATATTCAGGTCATAAAACCGATATTCTAGTTACTGTTGTTGATGAAAATGGGAGTTTTAAAATTTCTTCATTGAAGTAAAATTGTTTTTTGCCTTAAAAGTTGTGGAGATAGATTATAAAAGCAAAAAAGGCAATTGAATCAATCCAATTGCCTTTTTTTATGTCTAAAATCTTGATTTTACAAATTAAACGAAGCTCCAATATTAAACGTAAATTGGTTGTTTAAGCGTTCAAATCCAGTTGCTTCTGGTTTGTATTTGGCAATAGGAACACCTATTTCGCTCACTATTCCAAAACCCTCTGTAAAGAAATAACGAACGCCCAAATGTGCACCAAAATTTCTTAAACCTAAATCTAATCCTGGGTAGATATCTACTTTTTCGTCAATATTGATAACATTACCTAAATTGGCATTAAATCTAGCTTTAACGTCTACTCTGTCTCCAAAATCAGGTTTGTTGTCCAGTTTGTCTCTGCTTACAGATAATAAATAGGAACCAACAATTCCAATAGAAATATTTTCTCCTAATCCATAATCGTTAGAAAGACGAATTCCAGAACCTCCGTTTTGAAGGTTAGCGGCTATATCAAATTTGATGTCTTCTTTTCCCTTAAAAGCTTGTGCGTTAATGAAACTTGTTGTAATCAAGACAATTAATGTGAATGCGTTTTTCATGATAATTTTTTAGTGTTAATGTGTTTAATTTCTTCCTTTTTCTTCGAAATATAAGTTGTTCAATGGCTCACTTTGCCAGAATTCTTTGGTGTTAATATCCATTATGGTTAGTGGACCTTTGAAAGCAGCTCCCGTATCAACATTCCAAATACAAGCTTTGTTTACTGGAACGGTTTCCCCAATTCGGGTAACAGGAGTGTGACCAATGTAAATTTCGTTGTACAAGGTAAGTCTTTTCGGATACAATAAATCGGTAGCAAGCATGTTTTTATCTAAAGCTAATGCCGTTTCCCATAAGGTTCGATCCCAATAAAATAATCTGGGGAAATATTCAAAGTTAACTCCGTTCATATTAGTAAAACCAGCGTGGATAAATAAGCGTTGTTGGTCGTCCAGATAATAATCTTGTAAGGATTGTAAAAACGCAATATGGACTTGCTTGGTTTCGTTGTTTACTTTTTCATAAGCTATTACTGTTGCTTCGCCGCCGTGATTGTACCATAAAAGATTGTCAGTACTGTCTTTTAACCAATGCAGTAATAATTCGTCATGATTTCCTCTAATGAAAACGCAATCATTTTTAGCGTTCAATGCTATTAAATAATCGAGTACTTGTGGCGATTGGCTCCAGCCATCAACATAATCGCCCAGAAAGATTAGCTTGTCTTGTTTGGTAACTTGGGCTCTTTCCATAATTTGATGCAAGGCACGTAAACCACCATGAATATCTCCTATAACTAATGTTCTCATTTTTTGAAATCTGCTTTTAGATTCTAATATAATAAAAATAGCTAAAAGAGATAGAAAAAAAGCAGCAGCTTTCTTTATTTTTTGTTTTTATAATGTGAATAAAGGATTTTTAGCTTGAAGTACTTATTGCATGTCGTATTTCATTTTTCGTAAAATACGCATGGCTTCTTTAAAAGATAAGTAAACGGAAGGAAATGCTTTTAAGTGTGCTTTGGCATCAATTAATTTTCTTTTGGCGTCTTCAAAACCGTTGAGGTAACAAATCATAAAGGTTGAAGGTAGGTTTTCGAGATCTTTTTGTTCTCTGGGAGTCAATTGAATTCCTTTTTTAAGCTTGTTTATTAATGCTTCGTTGTTGTTGTAAATATGAAAAAGCATTTTTTTGTTGAATGCAGGAGGTTCAAATAACATCTTGCTTTCAATTTTGTAATAACCATTTTCGAAAAAATAAATGGTTTGTTGTTCTAATGGATAATAACTGGTTTTATCATTTAGACCCAGTGGAACATATTCGATAATGGTAAAAGTATCTTCGTTAAAAGAAATGGTAATAACGTCTTGAGCCGAATAAAATAGTTTGATGTGTTCGTTAATTAGCTCAATATCTACACGGGATAAAAAAGTTTTATCTCGTACGGTTTTAGGGATTCCTGCCCAACAAATGATAAACAATTCTTTGAAAACCTTGTATTTTGGCGCCATGTCTTTGTGCCTGAAATTCATGAAATCAAAAACGCCGTCCAAGGTATACTTGATGTTGTTGCGCGAATTGTTTTCCAGATCAATTACAGTTTCGGTATTTGGGTAGTTTTTTTCTATTTTTTCTTCAATAGGAGTGGTATTGCTTCCGCGTCTAACAAAAACACTATGAGCAGGAATGGTGTGAATTCCTTTTTTGAAAGACGAGATTTTATTCTTTGGTTTAATGGTTACTAATCCAATAACCTTGTCTTTAGAAAGGTTTGGAAATGGAACATTTTCGTATTGTATTTTAGGTGGGTTTTCTAAGTAAGCGTTGATCAGATTTTGAATGTGACTGTCGTCAAAAAAATCGACACCTATAATTTCATTGTCTTGATCTTCCACGCCCACAACAATATAGGAATTATTGGCCGGATTAGAATTAGATAAAGCACAGATGTGTTTTAAGAACTTTGCTTTGCCCTCTTTTGTATGCAAATTCAACTGACGTTTTTTGTCGTAAAAACTATTTTCGTCGTTGTGAGCTAATAGGTTTTTTATTAATAGACGCTTGTTAATCATGTGTTAAATTGGCAAGGATTTTTTATAAAAAAATACTAATCCGTAACTTTAAACGTTAATACTAGATGTAATTAATTTAAATAACGGAAAGATATGAAAAAGATTAAATTTTATGCGTTAAGTTTTAGTTTAATAGCATTTATATGTTTGTCGTTAGTTGGATGTAATTCAAATGATGATTCGGAACAAACTTCAAGACTTTCGGTGCGTATGACTGATGCTCCTGGAGATTATGATGCTGTTTATATTGATGTACAGGATGTTTTAATAAAGTCTGGTACAGATAATAACGATGACGAAGGTTGGGTTAGTATAGGAGATGTTACTCCCAAAGTCTATAATTTATTGGATTTAACAGGTGGAGTAAACGTCTTGTTAGCTGACGAAATAGTTCCTTCAGGTTTTTTAGGCCAAGTTAGATTGGTTTTGGGAGATGATAATACTGTTGTTAAAGATGGTGTGACTTATCCTTTAAAAACACCAAGTGCCCAACAATCAGGATTGAAATTAAAAATTAATCAAACCCTGGTGGGAGGAGTAATGTATGATTTCTTATTGGATTTTGATGTTGAACATTCCGTAGTTAAGGCGGGTAACTCAGGAAATTATAATTTACACCCGGTAATCAGAGTTTCAACGATGGCTACTTCAGGGGTGATAAAAGGAAGAATAAGCCCAGTTTTGGAGGGTTTCCAAGTGCTAGCTTCAGTTCAGGTGGGAACTACTACTACTGTTTCTGCTTATGCAGATGAATTTGGTGCGTTTCAACTTAACGGAATTCCCGCTGGAACTTATGATGTCAAATTAACTCCAGCAGTAGGTTCAGGAAAAGCTGAAAAAACAATTACTGGAGTAGTGGTAGTAAATGGGGAAATAAAGGACATAGGTAGTGTCACTTTAGATGCAATCCCAGTCCCATAGTTTGAGAATTGGATTTTTAAACAAAAAAACAGCTAAATTACAGCTGTTTTTTTGTTTGTAAATAACCGCTTTAAATTAAAATCAGTCTTTTTTCACTATCGAAAATGAAGCCTGTGCGGTACACATCACCACAAGATCGGCAATGTTTACATGATACGGTCTTGAAATTACAAAGTGAATAATATCAGCAACATCCTCGGCTTTTAAAGGAGTGAATCCTTTGTAGACATTCGAAGCTCTTTCATTGTCTCCTTTAAAACGTACTTGGCTAAACTCAGTTTCAACCATACCGGGATGAATAGCGCCTACACGAATTCCGTGCGGGTTTAAGTCAATTCGCATACTTTGATTGATGGCATCAACGGCGTGTTTTGTGGCACAATAGACATTTCCATTGGCATAAACTTCCTTGGCTGCAGTCGAGCCAATGTTGATAATGTGTCCTGATTTTTGCGCAATCATTTTAGGAATTATTGCTTTCGAAACATATAAAAGTCCTTTTAGATTAATGTCAATCATGGCATCCCAATCATCTATGTTACCGTCTTGAATGGGTTCAAAACCATGTGCATTTCCAGCATTATTAATTAAAATATCAATTTTAGAAAAAGCTTCTGGCAAAGAATTGATTTTTTCGAAAACGGCTTTCTTATCTCTAACATCAAATTGAAGACAGTGAATATTGGTAAACGGACTCAGTTCTTTTTCGAGTTCTTCCAATCGATCCTGACGTCTTCCGCAAAGAATAATATTATAATTATTTTGAACTAACAGTTGAGCAGTTGCTTTGCCAATTCCGCTGGTGGCACCGGTTATTAATGCTGTTTTATTCATGTTTTTTTAATCTGTTGTGACATCTAATTTCTGAAACGACTTGAAACTTCTGACAAACCTAAACTAAAAAGAATTGTTTTTTTTTTTTAGGCTAACTCAAAATGTACTTTTGCTTCTAAAATGAGGTGATTTTTAATGCGTATAATTGGTGTTGTTTGTACGCTTCTTTAGGCTTCTTTTTTTAGAACGAAAACGATTTTTATTCCTTTTGAAAGGATAATTCTTAAAGTTCTTAAAATTATGGAAATTGTATCATAATTCGTCCTTAAAATTGTAGTATTGGCAGAAGTTTTAACCATTTTTTAACATCTTACCTTTAAAAAAAAATTCAATTTGCACTCTCAAAACTAAGGCATTAAATTCAAGGTATTAAAAATAATTTTATGGAAGAGAATACAGCGACTTTAGACATTAGAGCAATCAATGAAAAGATAGAAAGAGAGAGTGCTTTTATAGACCTTCTTACTATGGAAATGAACAAGGTGATTGTGGGTCAAAAGCACATGATTGAACGATTATTGATTGGATTACTAGGACAAGGACACATTTTGCTGGAGGGAGTTCCAGGATTAGCAAAAACATTAGCTATCAATACACTTTCGCAAGCAGTTCACGGATCTTTTAGTAGAATCCAGTTTACACCCGATTTATTACCTGCTGATGTTGTAGGAACAATGATTTACAACATCAAGCAAAATGAATTCTCGATTAAAAAAGGACCTATTTTTGCTAATTTCGTTCTTGCCGATGAGATTAACCGTGCGCCAGCTAAGGTGCAATCGGCATTGTTAGAGGCCATGCAGGAAAAGCAAGTTACTATTGGTGATACTACTTTTAAATTAGAAAAACCATTCTTGGTTTTAGCTACGCAAAACCCAATCGAGCAAGAAGGAACATATCAATTGCCAGAAGCGCAAGTCGATCGTTTTATGTTGAAAACGGTAATCGATTATCCAAAAATGGATGAAGAGCGATTGGTAATTCGTCAAAACCTAAGCGGAAGTTACAGCAAGGTAAATCAAGTAGTTTCTGTTGAGCAAATTTTACGTGCACAAGAAGCGGTTCGTGAAGTGTACATGGACGAAAAAATCGAGAAATACATCTTGGATATTATTTTTGCTACTCGTTACCCAGAAAAATACAAATTAGCTGATTTGAAACCATTAATCAGTTTTGGTTCTTCGCCACGTGGAAGTATCAATTTAGCTAATGCGGCTAAATGTTATGCGTTTATCAAACGTCGTGGTTATGTAATTCCTGAGGATGTACGCGCTGTTGTTCATGATGTATTGCGTCATAGAATTGGTGTTACTTATGAGGCAGAAGCTGAAAATATCACTTCGGTTGACATCATCAATAAAATTATAAACGAAGTAGAGGTACCTTAAAAAGATTTTAGATTTTAGATTACTGATTTTAGATTTTAGATCTGAAATCAGCAATCGTTAATCAACAATCAACAATCAAATGGATACAAAAGAGCTTTTAAAAAAAGTACGAAAAATAGAAATCAAAACCCGAAGATTGAGTGATCACATCTTTTCAGGGGAATATCATACTTCTTTCAAAGGGCGTGGAATGACTTTTAGTGAGGTACGTCAATACCAATATGGAGACGATATTCGAAATATTGATTGGAACGTTACTGCTCGTTATAATGAAGCCCACGTAAAAGTTTTTGAAGAAGAACGGGAGTTAACCATGATGTTAATGGTTGATATTTCAGGTTCGGAGAGTTTTGGTTCTAAGAATCAATTTAAAAAAGACATCGTAACAGAAATTGCTGCAACGATGGCTTTTTCGGCTACACAAAACAATGATAAGATTGGATTGATTTTATTTTCGGACCAAATCGAATTGTATATTCCACCTAAGAAAGGAAGGTCTCACGTTTTGCGTATCATTCGGGAATTGATCGAATTTGAACCACAAAGTCATAAGACGGATATTGCTCAGGCATTGAAATTTTTGTCGAGTACTCAAAAAAAGAAAGCCATTGTTTTTATGATTTCTGATTTTATGTCGGATGATTACGAGCAAACTTTGAAAATTGCCGCTAAAAAACACGATGTAACTGGAATTCGTGTGTATGATATTCGTGAAGAGAAAATGCCAAATCTAGGAATGGTTCCTATGTTGGATGCCGAAACAGGAGAGACGCAATTAGTAGATACAGGTTCAAAAGCAGTTCGAATGAATTATGAGAAATACTATCATGAACAACTGAATTATTTCAAAGAAACCTTTAGTAAATCAGGTTCTGGTGTAGTAAATACCAGAGTTGACGAAAGTTATGTAACTAAATTATTGGGCTATTTTAAATCGAGATAAAGATTTAAAATTGAAGATTAACGATTCTTGATTTCAGATTTAGTTGGAATAGAGAATTAGAATTTAGATTTTTTGAACTAAAATATTGTTAGAAATGAATAAAGAAGAACTGGAGAATAGATTGATAGATTTTGCAGCAACTATAATAATTGTTGCAGGTAATTTTGAAAAAAATTATGCAGGAAATCATTTAGCAGGTCAAATTATTCGTTCAGGAACATCTCCAGCTTTAAATTATGGAGAAGCCCAAAGTGCCGAAAGCAGTAAAGATTTCGTTCATAAAATGGGGATTTGTTTAAAAGAATTAAGAGAAAGTTTTGTTTGTTTAAAAATTATTGAAAAAGCGAATTTAACAACAGATTTGAAGAATTTATCGATTGCAAAAATAGAAGCCAATGAGTTAATTTCTATTTTCGTGTCAAGTATTAAGACTGCTAAATCAAATATGAAATGATTTTGAAATAAAAATGATTCAACAGTTTCGTGAGATATCTGAAATCAAGAATCGTTAATCTTCAATCTGAAATCAAAAGTTCCCAATTAAAGGATGAAAAAAATAATATTATTACTGCTACTTTCTACAGCCATTTTTGCGCAACAAAAAAGAGTAGAAACAAGTATCGATACTACAAAAAATAAAATTGGAGCCGAGTTTAAATTAACCTTAAAAACATCGGTAGATACTTTGTCGAAGGTTGTTTTTCCAAATTTAAAAAACATCGGTGCACTCGAAGTCATTCAATCCTATCCTGTTGATACCGTTAAAAATAACGACCGTTATGAGTTAATTAAAAGATATGGCTTGACTCAATTTGATTCGGGACGTTATGTAATTCCCAGTATCAAGGTACTTATCAATAACAAGGCCTATCAAACAGAATCAATTTCTGTTGAGGTAGCTAATGTTAAAGTAGATACTTTACAACAAAAAATGTATGATATTAAGGATATTCAGCCTGCTAATGATACTATTGGCAATTGGTGGAAATACCTTTTAGGATTGCTTGTGATTCTTGGAATTGGTACGGGAGTGTATTGGTTTCTTAAAAATAGACAAAAGAAAAAAATAGAAGAAGAAGTCTATAAAACACCTATAGAAAAAGCTACAAGTTTATTGAATAACTTAGAAAAGAAAGAGCTTTGGCAAAAAGGAGAAATAAAAGAATACTATAGTGAATTGACTGATATTGCTCGAAATTATATCGAAGAAGCAATTGAAATTCCAGCGATGGAAAGTACTACTTCGGAGTTGATTGAGGGATTAAGAGCGGCTTCGGTTAAAAAGAAAATGACAGTTTCTCAGGAAATTATTGGAAACCTTGAAAGAGTTTTAAAACAAGCCGATTTAGTAAAATTTGCCAAATCAAAACCGCTGGAATATGAAATAACTGAGGATAGAAATAAAATCCAAAAAGCGATTTTAACCTTAGACAGTTCGATTCCTGTTGAAGTTCCAGTTGAAGAGGATATTTTATTGAATGAAGCGCAAAGACAAAAACAAATTGCAATTCAGTTAAAGAAGAAAAAAAAGCAACGCATTATTACTGCGGTTGCAACGGTTGTTTTTTTAGTAATGGCAACAACCATTTTCCTGATGGTTACCAAAGGATTTGATTATGTAAAAGACAATATCATCGGGCATCCATCAAAGGAATTATTGGAAGGCGAATGGGTGAAAAGTGAGTATGGAAATCCGGCTGTAAAAATTGAAACTCCTAAAGTACTTAAGCGTACTGATTTGACAAAATCGTTGCCAAAAGAAGGTTTGGCATTGGTTAAAGAAATGCAATCTTTTGCTTACGGTAGTTTGATAGACAATTTCTATTTGATGGTTTCAACTTTGAAATTCAAGCAGGAAACTCAAATTGATTTGAAGAAATCGATGGAAGTTTCATTGCAAACAATGGAATCTCAAGGCGCACAAAATATGATTGTGAAACAAGAAGATTATGAAACCAAAGAAGGAATTACAGGATTAAAAGCATACGGTACTTTTTCACGAATAAATGCAACAACAAATGATAAAGAAAGAATATATTATGAAGTACTGTTGTTTAGCCAAGAAGGAGGATTGCAACAAATTTTAATTCTACATCAAGAAGGAGATAAGTATGCAAATGAAATTTCAGAACGAGTGTTAAGCTCAGTTGAATTAAAACAAGAAGGTAGATAATGGCAAAAATAACTTTTTTAAATCCAGAGTTTTTTTGGTTGTTTCTTTTGATTCCGCTAGCCATTATTTGGTTGGTTTTAAAGAGAAACCAGCAATCGGCGACTTTAAAAGTAAGTTCGATTAAAGGTTTTAAATCGTCCAATTCTTTATTGGCAAAATTAAAACCCTATTTGAATGTCTTTCGATTACTAGCGCTAAGTTCTTTAATTGTGGCTATGGCAAGACCCAGAACGGTTGATATTAGCAATAAAACTAAAACGACTAAAGGGATTGATATTGTGATGGCGGTGGACGTTTCGGGAAGTATGCTTGCCAAAGATTTGAAGCCCAACCGTATGGAAGCTTTGAAAAGAGTGGCGGCTGATTTTGTCGAGCAAAGACCGAATGATAGAATCGGATTGGTTGTTTATGCTTCTGAAGCCTATACTAAAACACCGGTAACCAGCGATAAAGCGGTAGTAGAGCAAGCCATCGAAAGCATAAAATACGATAACGTTTTACAGGATGGAACTGGAATTGGGATGGGATTGGCAACAGCCGTAAACCGATTAAAAGACAGTAAAGCCAAGAGTAAAGTAATTATTTTATTGACTGACGGGGTGAATAATGCTGGTTTTATAGAGCCAGAAACTGCTGCTGATATTGCGAAACAATACGGAATAAAAGTATATACTATCGGAATTGGAACGAATGGAATGGCTGAGTTTCCTTATGCAATTGGTGCAAATGGACAGTTTTTGTTCCAAATGATGAAAGTAGAAATCGATGAGCGATTGATGAAAAGTATTGCTCAAAAAACCGATGGAAAATATTTTAGAGCCACCAGTAATGATAAATTGGCGGAGATTTATGCCGAAATCAATAAACTGGAAACTACTGAAATAGAAGAATTGAAATTTTATGATTACGACGAAAAATACAGAGCTTTTGTATGGTTAGCCGGATTTTTAGTTTTAGTCGAAGTAGGATTGAGAAACACGGTTTACAGAAGTTTTATTTAGTGCTTAAACACGAAGTTCATAAAGGACATAAATGGGACTTTATAAAGAGAAATTAATATAGTGTACTTTGCGATAAAACTTAGTGCCCTTTGTGGTTAAAGAAATATGGAATTAGACGAAAAAAAATATTTATACTTACTTTTTATACTACCCATTGTAGTGTTGCTTTTCCTGTTGACCATGTATTGGAAAAGAAAAAAACAACAGGAATTTGGGGATTTAGAAATCATAAAAAGATTAAGTCCGGAGCGTTCAGTTTTTAAACCGGTTTTCAAATTGGTTGTTATTTTATTGGCATTGCTAGGGTTGATTATTGGATTGGTAAATCCTAAAATTGGAACAAAACTAGAAACGGTTAAAAGAGAAGGAATCGATATTGTTTTTGCAATGGACGTTTCTAAAAGTATGCTTGCCGAAGATGTAGCGCCAAATAGATTAGAAAAAAGTAAACAAGTTGTTTCGCAAATTATCAATCAATTAGGAAATGACCGAATAGGGATTGTAGCTTATGCAGGAAGCGCTTTTCCGGTTTTGCCTATTACTACTGATTATAGCGTGGCCAAAATGTTTCTGCAAAGTATGAATACTGATATCGTTTCTTCACAAGGAACATCATTGGATGAAGCCATAAAACTATCAGGAACTTATTTTGATGACAAAAGTAAAACCTCTAAGTTGTTGATTCTGATTTCGGATGGAGAAGACCATTCTGAAGGAGCTCAGGATGCGGCTGAAGAAGCGAACAAACTGGGAATGCGTATTATCACTGTGGGGATTGGAACCGAAAAAGGAGGAACTATTCCGTTAAAAAGAAATGGTGTAATACAAAGTTATAAAAGAGACCAAAATGACCAAGTTGTTATTACAAAACTGAATCAACCTAGTTTAGAAGCAATTGCAAAAGCCACAAAAGGAGGTTATGTAAGCGGAAATAACACCAAAGAAGTAGTAGAATACATTAAGAAAACATTAGATACTATTCAGAAAACGGAATTCGAATCGACTCAAATGGCCGATTTCCAATCGCAATTTCAATGGTTTTTAGGATTTGCCTTTGTGCTTTTATTTCTGGATTTATTCCTTTTAGAGAAAAAGACCAATTGGGTGAAGAAGTTAAACTTATTTAATGAAGAAAAATAAATGTCAGTTCCTTTGGGAAAGAACATAAAGAAATGAAAATGAAGAATTTTATAAAATACGGATTTACTTTTTTTGCACTCCTGTTCTTAGGATTGGGAGGGGTTTTTGCACAGGAAAAAGATAAAACTTTGCCTAAAGCAAATGAGGAGTATAGCCAAAGTAAATATGCCGATGCAGAAGCCGACTATAGAATATCGAATTCAAAATTCCCAAATCGTTCTGTTTCACCTTATAATTTAGGGAATGCTATTTATAAGCAAAATCAAGCTTCTGAGGCAAAATATGCTTATGCAAAAGCCTTAAAAAATGCTAAATCCCGAATTCAAAAACACAAAGCCTATCATAATTTAGGAAACGTGTTTATGAAAGATAAAGATTACACTCAGGCGGTAGAAGCTTATAAAAGTGCCCTGAGAAACAATCCTACCGATGAGGAAACCAGATACAATTTTGCTTTGGCTAAAAAGATGCTAAAAGAAAATCCTCCAAAAGACAATAAGGATAAGAAAGATAAAAATAAAGACAAGAACAAGGATAAGAACAAGGATAAGAAGGATCAGGATAAAAACAAAAAAGATCAGGACAAGAAAGACCAAGATAAAAAGGATCAGGATAAGAAAGATCAAGAAAAAAAGAATCAGGATAAGAAAGACGGAAAAGACAAGCAAGATCCAAATCAACAGCCGAAACCACAGCCCGGAGGAATCTCTAAAGACCGTTTAGAAAATCTTTTGGATGCTGTTAATAATGAAGAAAAGAAAATTCAGGATAAGGTAAACGCTAAAAAAGTAAAAGGAAGACCTGTTCAAACAGAGAAAGATTGGTAGATTAATTTAAGAATTTTCCAATTAGACAATGTACAACAGATGATAGATAATTAGGATTTTTAAATAACAATATAATATACTCCGTTTTGGCTCCCTCTCCTTTGGAGAGGGCTGGGGAGAGGAAAAAAATGAAAAGATATTTAATATTATTACTGTTAAGTTTTCACGGACTTTGGGCTCAAGTACAATTTGAAGCCAGAGTAAGCAAGAACACGCTTGGTCTCAATGAAAGGCTACAAGTAGATTTTTTCATGAATATTGATGGAGATAATTTTAATGAACCTTCTTTTGATGGGTTTCGAGTTGTAGGAGGGCCAATGCAGCAAGTAAGTCAGTCATGGATAAACGGAAGGAGTTCTTTTGAAAAAGTATACACTTATTATCTTTTACCTAATCAAAAAGGAAGTTTAATCATTAAGCAGGCTACGATTGAATATAATGGGAGAGTATATAAAACTTCGCCAGTAAAAATTAATGTTACAGCGGCAATTGAACAACCTAAAGATCCTAATGATACTAGTGTTTCTGCTGATACTAATTTGTATTTAGTAGCCGATATTTCTAAAACAAATCCTTATGTAAACGAGCCTATAACGGTAGTCTACAAACTGTATTTTAGTTACAACATCGGAATTAGGAATTTTAAAGAATTGAGCAAGCCAAAGTACAATGATTTTTGGAGTCAAAATATCGATGTCAAGCAATTGGTTCTGGAAGAAGGGATGTTTAAAGGCGAAAAATTTCGTTATGTAGTTTTGAGAAAAACGGTTTTATATCCTCAAAAATCAGGTAAGTTAACCATTGAGCCACTTTCATTAGATATTGATGTAGAGTTGCCTACCAATCGTAGAAATATCTTTGGACAAATGCAAATAAAACAAGATAGTAAGCGAGTTTCGGCTGGTGCCAAAACTATTTCTGTAAAAGCATTACCTGAAGCTGGAAAACCAGCTGATTTTTCAGGTGCTGTAGGACGTTTTGATTTTAAAGTGACACCATCAAAAACCGAACTTAAAAATGGTGAAAGTTTGGATTTAGTGGTAAGTGTAGCGGGTAAAGGAAATTTGAAATTATTTACTTTACCAAAACCGGTAGTGCCTAATGCCCTAGAAATGTACGATGCTGTTCATAATGAGCAGGTAAATACACCACTTTCAGGAATGGTTGGGAAAATATCCGACAGTTATACCATTATCCCGCAGTATAAAGGAGATTATCCTATAAAACCAATGCAGTTTTCTTATTTTGATTTGAATTCGGGTAGCTACAAAACAATTAGTTCTAAGGAAATAATTGTAAAAGTACTCGATGGACCGACGGCTACTAATGCTACAGCACCTAATTCGGGAGTTCAAAAAAATCAGGTGGTGGCTAATGAGCAATTCAAGTATGTCAAGTTGGAAACAAAGCTGGAGCCTATTGCGCAGAATGATTTCTTTGGATCTAAATTATTCTATGGTTTATTGTTGATTCCTTTTGGATTGTTACCAATAATTGTATTGGCTAAGAAGAAAAAAGAAGCTATTGATGGCGACGTTGTTGGAAACCGAATCAAGAGAAACAACCGCTTGGCTAAGAAATATTTATCAGAAGCGAAGAAACAAATTAATAATAAAGAGCCGTTTTATGTGGCACTTGAAAAAGCCATGCATAATTTCCTGAAGGCTAAATTGCATATTGAAACCTCAGAAATGAGTAAGGACAATATCAAAGAAATTTTATTGTCTAAAAATGCTAATTCGGAGGCTGTAAATGAGTTTATTGCACTTACTGAAAATTGTGAGATTGCCAGATATGCACCTTCATCAAGTGCAACTATTCAGAAAGATTACGAAAAAGCAGTAAGCATCATTTCTGATTTGGAAAAACAGCTTTCTTAAAAAATTAACCACTAAGGACACGAAGAAGGCACAAAGAGCACAAAAAAATATGACTGAAAACGAAATATCAAAAATAGTATTTGAGAGTGCTTTGAAAGTTCATAAAGTTTTAGACCCGGGATTGTTAGAAAGTGCTTATGAGGAATGTTTGTTTTATGAACTTAAAAAATTTAATTTAAAAGTTGAAAAACAAAAAGCATTGCCATTAGTTTATGAAGATGTAAAGTTGGATGTAGGTTATAGAATTGATATCATTGTTGAAGATAAATTTATTGTAGAAGTTAAATCTGTCGAAACATTAAATGATGTTCATTTAGCTCAATTATTAACATATTTAAGATTGTCAGATTGTAAATTAGGATTATTAATCAATTTTAATGTCAAATTACTCAAAGAAGGAGTCAGAAGAGTGGTTAACGGAATACTTTAAAATAGTGAACTTCGTGCCTTCTTTGTGGTCTTTGTGTTTAAATAGTTTTATGAAAAATATAGTTTATATAGTATTGTTGATAAGTCAGGTTTTCTTTGCCCAAAATGGCTTCGAAAAAGGAAATGATTTGTATAAAAACGGCAAATATGAGCAGGCAATTGATGCCTATACATCAGAGTTGACTGCTAAGAAACAATCGGCGGAGTTGTATTTTAATCTGGGGAATTGTTATTATAAGTTAAATAAAGTAGCACCGGCAATTTACAATTACGAAAAAGCGTTGGTGTTGAAACCTAATGATAGCGATATTGCCAATAACTTGAGATTCGCTCAAAAACGTACCGTGGATGAGATAAAAGTGGTGCCTAAAGTAGGTTTTGCAAAACTGCTACGTGATTTCACGGCTAATTATCATTATAATACCTGGGCTTGGATTTCGGTTGCTTTTTCAGCCTTATTTTTAGTATCCTTTTTGGGATACTATTTTTCGGCGTTGACACTCAATAAAAGATTATTTTTCTTTGGAATGTTTGTCATGCTGTTGTTGTTGCTTATTAGTGTTTCCTCAGCTTTTTTCGAAAAAAGTCATTTTATAAATGAAAGACCAGCAATTGTTTTTGCCGAAATGACTGATGTTAAAAGCGAACCTCAAAATAAGGGTGCCAGCGTTGTAATTCTACATGAAGGAACCAAAGTTTTCGTAAAAGAAACAGTAGATAATTGGAAAAAAGTTCAATTAACCGATGGAACCGAAGGTTGGATTGATAGTAATGCTATACAAGAAGTGAAGTAATTTTTAGATTTACGTCACTTCGAGATATAATTTTTTTGTATAAAAAATTATATCTCGAAGTGACGTTTTTATTATTACTTTTTCTCTGCTTTCAAATTCCCGTACCATTTTGTAATAGAAGGATACATAAAACCCGCTGTTTTTTGAATTGGATTGTAAAAAATGGATTTATCAAGCGTTTCTTTTTTGGCAAAAAAGTGATTGTAATTTATTTTTTCGAAAATAGAAAAGACAAGTCCAACAATCAATACCGTTTTTAAAACACGAAATAATCCTCCACCTGCTTTGTTAATCCAACCTAAAAAGGCAAAATCAGCAATTCCGGTGAGGATTTTTGCTAAAAAAGTAATACCGACTACAACCAAAATAAACGTAAGAATAAAAGCAATTACCTGAATCGTATTGGGATTCCAATGTGCAAATCCTGAAAGAATATCTTTGGTAATAACCGAGAATTTAACAGCAAAATAAACCCCAATCATTAAGGAAAGAAAGGATGCCAATTCGAGAAAAAGCCCGTTTACAATTCCTTTATACACTGCAAACGCCAGTAAAGCGCCTAAAATAATATCTAAAAAACTCATTGATTAATATTTAATTAAAAAAGAACAAAGGTAAAAGAATATTCTAAAGTCAAAAAGGGACTGCTTATCTTTGTCGAAATAATTTTATGTTTTTGTGAGCGCATAACTCACAACTCATAACACATAATTGAAAAAATGTCAAGAGACACACAACTTAAAGAGCGCTGGGAAAAGCTCGTCGATATACTTTCTAATCAATTTTCGCAAGGTGAAGATTTAGATTTAGACGCCATTATTTTTCTAATTGGAGTTCAGGAACTAGGGAAATTTCACCGTGAATATAAAAAAGACGAGAAACTAAACCTGATGCATATTGCTATTTGTCGTTTGTTAGAACCTTATGGTTTTTATGAATTCGAATTTTTTGATGAAGATGGATGGCCACATTACAAAGTGAAAGACGAACTACCGCCTTTAAAAGCAGGGGAACAAACTGTTTTAATGAAAGAGGCAATCGTAAGTTATTTTATAGAAAAACAATTGATTGATTAATGATTGTAGAGTAACGATTGCAGACCCGAGCGATAGCGAACTGGCGAAGCATTTTAGATTTGCTTCAAAAACTCGTGACTCATAACTCATAACTCACAACTTTTGCTTAAATTTGCACACTCAATTATTGGATGAAAATGATAGATAAGATAAAAGAATATATTGGTGAAGCTCAAGCTTTTTCAACACAAGATACTGCCGAATTAGAATCATTTAGAATTAAATTTTTAGGAAGTAAAGGAATTCTAAAAGAATTTTTTGCTGAATTTAAAAATGTGCCTAACGAACAAAAGAAGGAATTTGGTCAGGTAATTAACCTGCTTAAAACTTCTGCAGAAGAAAAAGTAAAAACAATCCAGGAAACTTTAGAAAGCAAAGAAGAATCTAAAGGACTTTATGGCGATTTGACTCGTGCTGCTGAACCAGTAATTATTGGTTCCCGTCATCCTATTTCTATTGTAAAAAACCAAATTATAGATATCTTTTCAACTATTGGATTCAACGTTTCTGAAGGTCCGGAAATTGAAGACGATTGGCATAATTTTACCGCATTGAATTTGCCAGAATACCATCCGGCGCGTGATATGCAGGATACGTTTTTTATCCAGACTAATCCTGATACTTTATTGCGTACCCATACTTCATCCGTTCAGGTGCGTTATATGGAAAACAATAAACCGCCTATCCGAACTATTTCTCCGGGACGTGTTTTCCGTAATGAAGCCGTTTCATCACGTTCACACTGTATTTTCCACCAGGTTGAAGGATTGTATATTGACAAAGACGTTTCTTTTGCCGATTTGAAACAAACACTTTTGTATTTCACAAAAGAGATGTTCGGAAAGTCAAAAATTCGTTTGCGTCCTTCTTATTTCCCGTTTACGGAGCCAAGTGCCGAAATTGATATTTATTGGGGACTAAAAACCGAAACCGATTATAGAATTACCAAAGGAACCGGTTGGTTAGAAATTGGTGGTTGCGGAATGGTAGACCCTAATGTTTTGAAAAACTGTGGTATCAATCCTGACGAATACAACGGATTTGCTTTTGGAATGGGAGTAGAGCGTATTGCGATGTTGTTGTACCAAATTGGAGACATCCGTATGTTTTATGAAAACGATGTACGTTTCTTAGAGCAATTCAAATCGATAATATAATTTTAAAAAAAGTCCTTAGTATTTAGTCTTTAGTGAAATATTTTTTGCTAAGGACTAAGTACTAGGGACTCTTCACTTAATATATGAAAGCTGATATTACAATCCCCGAAGTTGAAAACGTATTTATTGCTGCCGTTCAGGAATGGAGCGATGATTTTATGGAGAAAGTTTGGTATGCTTATTTAGTAAACGACAGCGATTTTAACATTGAAAGTGCCATGGTGGTTTCTAAAGCTTTTGGAACTATCGATGGCGAAATGAAGAAAACCTCAATTTTACGTCATGCTTTTGTTGAAGTTCCTGCTGTTTCGGTAGTAAAAATAGAAATGGTAGAGAAAAGTGTTTTGGCTTTGAATAACGAATTCATGCTGACTTTCTTTATTGGAAATACTTTATACGACAAGAAATTTATCTTTAAAGCCAATTCCATTAACGAAAACAATACCGAAGAAGTGCCGATTCTATTTGTAGAAGGGGTAATTGTTCGATAAGCTATTAGCTGAAAAAATATTGACCGCAAATTCGCAAATTTTTAATGTGTGAATTTGCGGTTTTTTTTATTTTATTCTTTGTAAGTATATTTTCTATGTTTGAGTCGGAATAAAGTTTGACAAATCAGATCTGATTTAGCCTAAATCGGGTCGATTTGTGCTTTTTTGTTAGATATATAAAAGTTATAAGTAATTTAACGCAACCTTTTACAGAGTTAAGCATCTATAAGAAAACAGTAAATCTAACATCAATGAAAAAATTGAATATCCTATTTGTAGCGTTAATTATTTTATTTTCTTGCTCAAATGATGATCAAAATTTACAGAAAAATTATCAAGGAAAATGGAAACTTACACAAATGAGTGGAAACCTTCAAAATTCCGAAACAACTGGTTCTGATATGGAATGGCAAGAGTTCTACATATTAAATGCAGATGGAACATTTAAAAAATCAAGAGATAGAAATGGAGTTATAAAGGATGTTTCTGGAACATATAATTTAATTAAGTCTTCAAACGAAATGTATTTAGAACTTATTTTTAATAACGAAAGTGAAATTATTGGTTCTTGTTCTTCAAACTTAAAAGAAGAAATGCTTTTTCAATCTGAAAATACGTTTTCAAGTACTTGGCAAAATTGTGATGGTCCAGGTCTAAAATATGAAAAGGTGAATTAAAAACTGCTTACAACACTCGACCGTTCGATTTACCACAATCGTTAGCTTAGTTTTTTAAACTGTTTCAAAAAATATATAAAAACAAAACCGCAAATTCACACATTAAAAATTTGCGAATTTGCGGTTATTTTATTTAGTTGTAGAGGAAAAATTAATCCAGTTTATCCACTAGTTTTTTAAATACGGCTTTGGCATTTTTACCTTCGTACAAAATTTCATGAACGGCGTCTATAATTGGCGTTTTGGCACCATAGCCTTGATTGAGTTTGTAAGCACTTTTAGCGGCATAATAACCTTCGGCAACCATGCTCATTTCCATCATCGCACTTTTTACGGTGTAGCCTTTCCCAATCATGTTTCCGAACATTCTGTTTCTTGAAAAAACCGAATAACCTGTAACCAATAAATCGCCCAAATAAGCCGAATCATTGATGTTGCGTTTCATCTTGTGTACTTTTCGAATGAATTTTTTCATTTCTCGAATCGCATTACTCATCAAAACCGATTGAAAATTATCGCCATAACCTAAACCATGTGCAATTCCGGCTGCAATAGCATAAATGTTTTTAAGCATAGCAGCATATTCAGTACCAATAATGTCGTCAGTAATTTTAGTTTTGATGTAATTTCCAGCCAGATTTTTAGCTATATTCTTTGCTTTTTCGGCATCGCCACAAGCAATAGTCAGATAAGATAAACGCTCTAAAGCGACTTCTTCGGCGTGGCAAGGACCAGTAATTACGCCAATATTATAATAAGGAATGTCGTATTGAAAATGAAAATGTTCCCCAACAATCAAACTCGTTTCGGGAACAATTCCTTTAATGGCAGAGAAAATGATTTTATCTTTTAGAGAAACGGTTAGTTTTTGCAATTCGGTGTCTAAAAAGGCAGAAGGAATAGCAAAAATAAGGTAGTCTGCATAAGCAACCGCCTCGTTGATATCGTTAGTTAGTTTTAGTTTTTTGATGTCAAACTCCACTGAACTAATGTAGTTTGGATTGTGTTTGTGCGTTTTTATATGCTCAATTGCCGATTCATTACGCATATACCATGAAACTTCAGAAAGATTGACACATAACATTTTTGTAATGGCTGTTGCCCAGCTTCCACCACCAATTACTGCAAACTTTATATTTTCACTCATCTTTTTATAGTTTAACCAAAAGTACTTAAAAATGTAGTAATGAAGCAAGAGGAATCGTTTGGAATTGGATTTTAGTTTGTTGAAAGAATCTTTTTTTTATATTTTTTTTCTTCGATGATACAATAAAAAGTATAATCTTTTCGTTCTAATATTCTATGTATTAGTAATTTGAGTTTTGTAGAATGTTAGTATTAGTTAATTTAGTTTTGGTGTTATTTAAAAGGCGTCTAAGATTGTATTCGAAGACGCCTTTTTTGTTGAATTAGAAAAAAAATAGTTGCTTAGTAGCTCATTTCTACAATGGCTTTCAGTTTTTCTAAAGTAATATTTTGTCTTTCTCCCATAGCTTTCCAGCCTCTTTCGTCAAAACGATTAACGATAAAATCGGCAGTTTTGCTGTAATCATCAGTATATTGCGATAGTTTGGTGTCCATTCCCATAGTGTGGAAAAACTCAACCGTTTTGTTGATGGCTTCATTAGCAATTTCATCAACCGTTCCGGATAAATTAAAGATGCGTTTTCCGTATTGGGCTAATTTTTCTTTTTTGGTTTCGAATAAAACGCGGTATAAATTAGGTCCAATAATAGCCAATGTTCTGGCATGATCGATTCCGTATAATGCTGTTAATTCGTGACCAATCATGTGTGTTGCCCAATCATTAGGAACTCCTTTTTGGATTAATCCGTTTAAAGCCATGGTACAACTCCACATAAAGTTAGAAGCCAAAGCATAATCAGCAGGATTGTCAACCACTTTTGGCCCTACTTCGATTAAAGTTTGCAAAATTCCTTCGGCAATTCGGTCTTGTAAATAACCTTCGTGTGGATAGGTTAAATATTGTTCCATTACGTGTGTAAAAGCATCAACTACTCCGTTTTGCAATTGTCTTTTTGGTAAAGATTGAATCACTGTTGGATCACAAATGGAGAATTGCGGAAACAAAGCTGAACCTCCAAAAGCCAGTTTTTCTTGCGTTGCGGCAATAGTCACCACCGAACCAGAATTCATTTCGCTTCCTGTTGCAGGCAAGGTCAAAACCGTTCCAAAAGGCACAGCATTTTCTTTTATTAATAAATGTTTTTGAAGAATATCAATTGGATTTCCGTCGAAATTTACTGCACCTGAAATGAATTTAACGCCGTCAATTACTGAACCTCCGCCTACTGCAAGAATAAAATCAATTTTCTCAGCTTTTATCACTTCAACCGCTTTCATAAGGGTTTCAAAATGCGGATTCGGTTCAATTCCCGAAAATTCTACTATTTCAAATCCTTTAAGATTATCAATTACTTGTTGGTGAATTCCGTTTTTAAAAATGCTTCCACCACCATACGCCAATAAAATTTTAGCACCTTTAGGAACTAATTCGGAAAGTTTATTTATTTGTCCTTTTCCGAAAACCAGTTTAGTAGGATTGTATAATTCGAAGTTTAACATCTTATTTTTCAGTGTTTAATTGTTGTAATAATTTTTGTGCTACTAGTTTGGATGAGGCTGGATTTTGTCCTGTAATTAATAATCCATCTTCAACGGCATAAGGCTGCCAGTTTTCAGTTTTAGAATAAATTCCGCCATTGGCCTGAAGTACTTCTTCTAATAAAAACGGAACTACATTAGTTAATCCAACCGCAGCTTCTTCGGAGTTTGAAAATCCGGTTACTTTTTTTCCTTTTACTAAATATTCGTCTTTTATTTTTACGTCTTTTAGTACGCCTGGTGCGTGACAAACAAAAGCAATAGGTTTGTTGTTGTTGTAAAAAGATTCAATCAGTGCAATCGAATTTCGATCTTTAGTTAAATCCCATAATGGTCCGTGGCCGCCGGGATAAAAAACAGCATCGTAATCAGATTCTTTTACATGAGCTAATTTTAGCGTGTGTTTTAGTTTAGCCAATAATTCGGTGTCGGCATCAAATCTTTTGGTGTCTTCAGTAGCCGAAGCAGGATCAGCGCTTTTTGGGTCAATTGGTGGTTGTCCGCCTAGTGGAGTGGCAATGTCAATTTGAATTCCCTGATCGGATAATTCATAATAAGGAGCAGCCAATTCTTCGGTCCAAAATCCTGTTTTTTGTCCTGTGTTGCCTAGTTTATCGTGACTGGTAACTACAAATAATACTTTTTTCATCTTTGCGCTATTTTGTGCTGTTGCGGTAATACAACTTACAGTTAAAATTATAATCGTGAGTAATGCTTTTTTCATCATAATTGATTTTTGTTATTGCGAATTTACGGCAGATATGTTATTCGTAAAAATAATTTAAATTATGTTTGTGATAAATTTATTTATATCATGGTAAATCTAGAATGGTATCGAACGTTTAAATCGGTATATAAAAACAGAAATTTTTCTTTGGCAGCCAAAGAGTTATTTATCAGCCAGCCAGCGGTGAGTCAGCAAATTTCGATGTTGGAAGCCCATGTGGGTTATAAATTATTCAATAGAAAATCGAAAGGAGTTGAGCCGACGGAATACGCTAAGTTACTCAATAACTTAATCATAGAAGCCTTAGATCGTTTAGAAAATGTAGAAAATGGCTTTCGCTCTAAAGCATTTGATGCCAATAGGTTAATTACGGTAGGTATTTCGAAACATTTGTTTAATAGTATGGCGAGTCTTTTGATTTCCAAATTCGATTATATCGATTTTAGCTTTCACCATAACGATGCGCTTTTCGAATTGGTAAATACTAAAAAGATTGATTTTGCTATTGTGACTAAAAAATACGACACCTTTGACACTGTGCAAAAAAAGTTGGGTGACATTCGACAAATCATCGTAGGTTCAAAGAATATTGATGCAACAAAACTACAATTGGATATTCAGAATAGTGATTATAACGCCATTGAAAATTGGTTAAACGATCAAAAATGGTACAGCCATGATTCAGGAATTCCTCATATCAAATTGTTTTGGTTGCACGTTTTCAATAAAAAACGACCTTCGATGGTTCCAAATTACATCATTCCATCCGAGTTTGAAATGCTGGAAGTGCTTTCTAAAAATTCAGGTGTGGCTGTGACTTGGGATATCAATGCACGTTCTTTTATTCAAGACGAAAAATTACAATTGTTGTGGAAAACAGAGCAAATGCCTGAAACTACAGCCTATCTTTTGTCAGCGAAAAATACAGGTTTTAATTTGGTTGCTGAGGAAATCGAATCAGAATTGAAAAAGCTTTTGAGTTGATTTACTTTTTATAAAATAAATTATGATCAATATATTCCCAAACTTTAGTGGGAACTAAAGGGCGAACATTTTTACCTAATTTTATGTTTTCCCGAATAGCAGTCGAAGAAATTTCAACAACCGGAGCATCAATCATGCGGATTTTTGGATGGTTTTTATCCCGAAAAGTCGGGACTAAATTCTCGGCTTCGGTAGAAATACGTGGATAAACATAAATCTCATGATGCGCTAAAATAGCTTCATAATTTTTCCATTTGTGCAAAGACTTTAGATTGTCTTCGCCCATAATCAAAGAAAATTCATGATGCGGATATTTTTCTTCCAAATGCACTAAGGTAGTTACCGTATAATTAGGTTGTGGAAGCTTGAACTCAACATCGGATGGTTTGAGTTTTGGATAGTCTTCTGTGGCGAGATAAACCATCTGCAAGCGATGGTAATCGTCCAGCAGTGTACTTTTTTTCTTCAAAGGATTGTGAGGTGTAACCACTAACCACACTTGATCTAAGTCGGAATGCTCAGCCATGTGATTGGCAATAATGAGATGTCCAACATGAATGGGGTTGAAAGTGCCGAAATACAATCCTATTTTCATACTTGAAAGTTAAGGGTTTTTCGTTAAAAGTTAAAAGTTACGAACGAATAACCCTTAACAAATAACCTTTTTATTTTACAAAGTTTCGTACCAACTGAGTCGCTTCTTCTAATGCTACTTCTAAATCATAATTTTTTATAACCACATCAAATTGTGGAGCAGTAGCCAATTCTACGTGAGCTTTAGCAATTCGCATATTGATTTTTTCTTCGCTTTCGGTAGAGCGTTCTTTCAAACGTCTTTTTAGTTCGTCTACGCTAGGTGGTTTTACAAAAACAGCCAAAGTTTCTTCGGGGAATTTATGTTTGATACGCAATCCACCAGCCACATCAATATCAAAAATTACGTTTTTGCCCAAAGCCCAAATACGTTCTACTTCGCTTTTTAAAGTTCCATAAAAGTTATCTCTGTAAACTTCTTCCCATTCAACGAAATCTTCGTGTTTGATATGCTTCTTAAATTCGTCCAAAGAGATGAAATAGTAATCTTTTCCGTTTACTTCTTCGCCTCTGGCTTCACGGGTTGCTGCCGAGATAGAAAACTCTAAATTCAAGTCTTCTTGTTTTAATAAATGCCTAACTATAGTTGTTTTTCCGGAACCTGATGGCGCCGAGAATACGATTAATTTTCCTTTTTTCATCCCCTCCTAGCCTCCCCAAAGGGGAGGGATATTACGTTAATATTATGATTTATAGCCTCCTACTGCTCCTCTTTTGCTTCGCCAGTTCGCTAAGCTCGTGTGGGGGTTAGGGGGATTACAACACGTTCAAAACTTGTTCTTTAATTTTTTCCAATTCGTCTTTCATCATCACGACTAATTTTTGCATTTGAGCATGATTGGATTTAGAACCCATGGTGTTGATTTCACGCCCCATTTCCTGAGTAATGAAACCTAATTTTCTTCCATTAGCTTCTGTTCCGTTGATGGTTTCCAGGAAATAATCCAAATGATTGGTCAAACGCACTTTTTCCTCAGTGATGTCTAACTTTTCCAAATAATAGATTAATTCTTGTTCAAAACGGTTTTCGTCAACATTTACTTTTAACTCATCAATGGCAGTTTGCAAACGGTCTTTGATCGCTTGAACGCGTTCCGGATCAAGAGCCAACGCATCATTCATATATTGACGGATGTTTCCAATACGCAATTGGAATTCTTTTTCCAGCGAAAGACCTTCATCTTTTCTAAAAGAAAGAATATTATTTAAACTATCGTTGATGACATTTTTTATCTGAGCCCATTCATTTTCGTCAATTTCCTCTCTTTCCACTTTCATGGTGTCGGGCATACGCACGGCCATTTTCATCAATTCGGTTTCATCGGCATCAGCATACACTTCTCTCAATTGATTGATGTAGGCTTTTACGATTGGAACATTCACTTTGGTCGAAGTTTGCTCAGCGGTACTTTCGATATAAATAGAAAAATCTACTTTTCCTCTTTCTAGTGTTGAGGCAATTTGTGTACGCAATCCCAATTCCATTTCGCGGTAAAGCGAAGGCATTCGTACATTTAAGTCCAGGCCTTTACTGTTTAAAGATTTGACTTCGACTGTTATTTTTTTGGTTGGTAATTGCAAAGTGGCTTTACCAAAACCTGTCATAGATTGTATCATATTGTTTTCTAAAAAGTGCTCAAAGATACTAAAAAAGTATTCAGTAGTCAGTGTTCAGTTTGCAGAGTAGAAAAGGTCTAAATATTAGTTTAACCATTAAGTAATTAAGAGAGTTTAGATTTAATGCTCCTTAAATTTCTTAATGGTTTGTATGGAATAGGAAATTATTTGTTTCCCAATGCTTTCATTACTTGCAGCATATTTTGTTGGCTGTTGCCAATAAAAATTTTGCCATCAATAATAAAAACCGGGCGACTCAAAAAAGTGTAATGTTCTAAGATGTATTTTTTAAAATCCTTTTCGGTTAAGCCTTTGTCTTTTAATCCCATCGATTTGTACAACTGTGCTTTTTTGCTAAAAAGCGCTTCGTAACTTCCCGAAAGAGCATACATTTCTTCCAGTTCTTCAACAGTAATTGGATCTTGTTTGATGTCGTGAAAAGCTAAATTATTGTCTTTTGGTAATGATTTGATGATTTTTCGACAAGTATCGCAAGAAGCGAGATAGTATATTTTGTTAGCCATAATTATTATTTCTTTATGCAAAGAAAAATCATTTAGAACGTTAAATGCTTATTTTTACGCCAAAATTTACAAATTCAATACAATGAAAGATATTTTAGAAATTACAAAAACCAGCAGAAACATGGTTTCTAAATTGATTCAAGGTTTTACTTTAGATCAATTGAATAAAGTTCCGGCAGGTTTTAATAACAATTTGATTTGGAATGTGGCTCATATTGTGGTTACGCAGCAATTGTTAGTTTATAAGTTGGCAGCTTTGCCTGTGATGGTTTCTGAAGAAATGATAGAGAAATACAAAAAAGGAACTAAAACAGAGCATGAGGCTACTCAGGAAGAAGTAGATGAAATTTTGTCGTTATTACACAAAACAGTCGCTCAAACGGAGATTGATATTGACAATAATTTGTTTCAAAATTTTAACGAATATCCAACATCTACAGGGTTTGTTTTAAAGACTAATCGTGATTCAATGTCTTTTAATAATTTTCACGAAGGGATACATATAGGCGTTATTTTGGCTATTCGAAAATTGGTGTAATATCCATTCGATTAAAAATATTTTATAGCAAAAGAGCTTTCACTGGAAGCTCTTTTTTATTTTGTAATTAGATAGTAATTTGCTTCTTCGTATTTGATAAGTAAATCTCTGGAACCATCTACATAAGCAGCAATTTCGTAAGGATTATAATGAAGTACGATGCCTTCGTTGGTGAAAAATATATTTTGTGCGACTTGAAACACATCGTTTTCAAATTGCATTCCCGTACTGTTTATCGGTTGGTCTCTATGGATTTTGTATTTGTTTCTGAATTTTGTTTCGGCAAAAACTTTAAAGAGTTTCCAGTTTTTAAATAATTTTTCGTTTGGAATTTTTTTGCCTGTTTTTGGGTCAAAAATCAAAGAACGCAAACCGGCATAACCATGAGCACCGCCAGTAAAAGTATAATGATTGATTTCGATGTTTATAATGTTCTCCGAGCTGTATTTTAGTTTTCCTTCAATTTTAGCTTCCCATCCAAAACGATCTTTAGGAAAGTCTCTTTTTAATTTTTCATACGCTTTAATGAACGAACTGGCTAATTGCTCATAATTAGTCGAATTATTGGGCTTGTCTCCAAAATCGATAATTGATTTAACAGTGGTAAAAACGGCGTTGTTAATGCTGTCGGCAATGAGGTTTGAATTTTTAGCAACAGGAATTTTTAGTTGTATGGTTGGACAGTTTTTGTTGCAGTCTACAGTGGTTGTTTTTTCAAAAGATTGAGTTTCAAATTTCAGTTCTTTTGAACAACTAATACATAACAGAAATAATATAGGAAGTAAGTAGTTTTTCATTTTTTATTCGAGCAAAAATTAAGTTCCAAAGCTTTTTTCATTGGTTTTAGAAAAAGTCTTGAATCTTAAAGATAGTGGTTTATTGCTGAAAATAAAAAATCAGAAGTTTATTTAACAACTATTGCAAGTAGTAAATATAACCTACGTTTAACCAAACAAGCCAATCATTAGCTTTGTTTTCTTTATAAAGTGCCGGATTTGGTTTTAAACCATCAACCCAGTCAGAGAAGTAATATTGGAATCGTAAATCAATCATTAAATCGCTTAGTGGGGCCAGTTTGTAGCGTGTTCCTACACTTGATACAATAGACCAAACGCTGCCACCTTCGGTAGAAAAGCCATATTGGCGATCATCTGTTGGAGTCAGGTATTTTGGGTAGGTTGTTAAAGGCGTTCCTAAAGGACCCAGAGTAGAATGGGCTTCGGCATTGTAGTAACTAAACTGTGCTCCAAGGCTGACAAAAGGTCCTAAGCTCCCTATTGTTGCAGAAAAGTCTCGGATGCTTAGAGGAAAATATTCTAATTGCGCTCCTAAGTTGGTTACAGAGGTGCTCCCTTTCATAGCACGAAGTTGATTAGCTGCAAGGGAAGTTCTAGCTGGGCTAACCCATTCGCCAAAGTGCTCTAATTCGGTTTTGTTGTATGATAATTCGCTTCTTACTTTGAAGTGATCGTTAAAATAAGTTTCAGGACTGTAACAATCACATTCTGCAGTATAGGAAAAATTTATATAATGAATAAGACCAATACCAATGCCTGTATTTCCTAAATTGGTACTAAAATCATGACGTTCACCATAATCAGATTGAAAAGCAACTGGTCCGGCAATAGCTCCTATTTCATGCGAGAAACCATATTGCGCATTTATTCTATTGGATATTCCAAGCAATAGAAATAGGGAAAATAATAATGTTAGCCAATTATTTTTGAGCATGTTGATAACAATTCGAGTATGAACAAAGATATGAAAAAGCTTATTCAACTACTGAAATAATTGGGAAACTAGATGAAATGGATTTTTTTAAGATGAATGGCTTTATTAAGAAAAGGTTCTACTATTATTTTTTAAAAATAACAAGACTATTCTTTGTTTTGTGTGTAGATTTTGAATAGAATCTTTGTATAAAAATGTATATTTGTGAGAGGAGTAAAATGTTTTTAAAACTAAAAAATCCAAAGTATTATGTCTCAAGCTATCAAAGATTTTGTAAATGGGGTTGCTCTTAAAAATCCCAACGAACCTGAGTTTTTACAGGCAGTTTTAGAAGTCGCTGAAACGGTAATTCCTTTTATTGAAGAGAATAAAAAATACCAAAATAAGATGCTCCTGGAGCGAATGGTTGAAGCCGAAAGAATTATTTCTTTTAGAGTGGCTTGGGTAGATGATAAAGGGCAAATTCAGATAAATAGAGGATATCGTGTTCAAATGAATTCGGCTATTGGGCCTTACAAAGGAGGACTTCGATTTCATCCGACGGTGAACTTAAGCGTTTTGAAATTTTTGGGTTTTGAACAAACTTTTAAAAACAGTTTGACAACCTTGCCTATGGGTGGCGGAAAAGGAGGTTCGGATTTTGAGACCAAAGGAAAATCAGATATTGAGGTGATGCGTTTTTGCCAAGCTTTCATGACCGAATTGTGTAAACATATTGGTGCTGATACCGATGTTCCTGCTGGAGATCAGGGAGTAGGAGCTAGAGAAGTGGGCTATTTGTTTGGTCAATATAAAAAAATCAGAAATGAATTTACCGGAGTTTTAACGGGGAAAGGAATTTCTTTTGGAGGATCGTTAATCAGACCTGAAGCTACAGGTTATGGCGTGGTTTATTTTGCGCAAAACATGTTGGCTACTAAAGGGAATGATTTGAAAGGCAAAATTGTTGTCGTTTCGGGTTCAGGAAATGTGGCACAGTATGCTGTTGAAAAAGCCACTCAACTGGGAGCGAAAGTAATTACAATGTCGGATTCTGACGGTTATATTTATGATGCCGATGGAATTGATGCCAAAAAATTAGCCCATGTAATGCATTTGAAAAATGAACTAAGAAGCCGAA
Organism: Flavobacterium undicola; assembly: GCF_009909155.2. Classification (GTDB taxonomy): domain Bacteria; phylum Bacteroidota; class Bacteroidia; order Flavobacteriales; family Flavobacteriaceae; genus Flavobacterium; species Flavobacterium undicola. Next base: position 42,636 of record NZ_JAAAPM020000008.1, on the reverse strand, counting down.
TTAGTGATTATGTGACAAAATATCCAAAAGCAAAATATATTGCAGGAGCAAAACCCTGGGAGCAAAAATGTGATGTTGCATTGCCTTGTGCTACCCAAAACGAATTGGATGAAGAAAGTGCCAAAACATTAGTTACTAACGGATGCATTTGTGTTGCCGAAGGAGCGAATATGCCTTCGACTTATGAGGCAGTTGCTGTTTTTCATAATGCTAAAATGTTATTTTCTCCTGGAAAAGCATCTAACGCGGGTGGGGTAGCCACTTCAGGATTAGAAATGTCGCAAAATTCCTTGCGAATGAGTTGGACGGCAGAAGAAGTTGACGAAAAACTAAAAACCATTATGCTCAATATTCATGCTGCTTGTGTGAAATATGGTGCCGATGGTGATGGTTATGTAGATTATGTAAAAGGAGCAAATATTGCCGGTTTTGTAAAAGTTGCCGATGCCATGCTAGCTCAAGGGGTGGTTTAGTCCTTAGTTCTTAGTGCATAGTCCCTAGTGTTTAACAATAAGTATTAGGGACTTTTTATTTTATAAAGCTAAGGCTTATCGACTAAAGACTAAGGACTCTTTTTCACTATTTTTGCAATTCATTTCTGTAAATTAAAATTCATGCAAATTAAAACCAAAGCAATTGTTATTTCGGCTTTAAAATACCAGGAAAAAAGCTTGATAGTAAAATGCTTTACGTTGTCGCATGGATTAAAATCTTATTTTGTTCGTGATGCTTTTTCGAGTCGGAAAGGCTCCCGAAGTGTCGGGACAAAAATGGCTTATTTCCAGCCGATGACTATTCTTGAAATCGAAGCCAGTCACAAGAACAAAGGCACTTTAGAGCATTTTAAAGAAATTAAAATTGCAGCGCCATTCCAGTCAATACATTCTGATATTTACAAGAGTACGATTGTGATGTTTATTTCTGAAATTCTGCATCATTCCATTCATGAAGAAGAAAAAAACGAACCGCTTTTTGTATTTCTAGAAGCTGCCTTGCATTGGTTAGACGAACACGATGATATGGCTAATTTTCATCTGATTTTAATGTTGGAAATGACCAAGTATTTCGGTTTCTATCCTGATGTTTCAGATATTGACATGCCTTTTTTCGAAATGAACGAAGGTGTTTTTACTCCGTTTCATGCTATTGGTTCTTTGACCGAACATGAAAGCAATTTGTTTAAAAAACTCATTCAGTTAAAATTTGATAATAGTCAAAAAGTGTTTCATGTTATCGAAAGACAATTGGTTTTAAAAATCCTCATTGATTATTATTCCTATCATTTGGATGGTTTTAAAAGACCAAAATCGCTTGATGTTTTAAAAGAGGTCTTTGCTTAAATCATTTTTTTAAAGATTTGATTTGTTTTTTTGGGTCAATTTTTAATTTAATTCCTAATGAAATGATATCCAGTTCTTGTTCGAATGAGGGATTCGTCAAATTATAACTGTAAACATATTGGAGTTGGAATTTTAAATTTTCTGAACCTGCTTGAATAGTAAGGGCGGGTTCCAGTAGCCAATAGGCGTTATTTGTTTTTAAATAATTAGGGTCAAAACCTTCTAGATTTCCATTTGCATTGATGTCTTTGTATTTGAGATGGACAATTCTTGAAGAAAGAGAAGTTGTGAAGTGTTTTCGATTGTAACTTAAGCTTGGTTGGATTCCAACACGGTTGAATTTGGCGGATAAATTATTGATTCCAGACTTGTTGTTTTCAAGTTCAATTTTTCCAAAAGCAAGTAATCCGTAAGTTTCAAATGTAAAATTTCGAGCGATGTCTTTAAAATAACCTGCACCAATTTCTAACATTTTTCCTTTTGCTTTGAGGTCTTCAGAGGCATCGCCTAAATATCCTTTCTTTCCATTTTTAACCCAATCACCATTTAATAGTAAGGCGAAGTGATTGGTAATGGCATGAGCAGCTTGAAATTCAAATCCTCTGGTATAGTCACTTTCATTATAGCCAATACCTAAATTAGTTTGACCTTTTGATTTCATAATAGGTATATTTTGAGAATTGGGCACATAGTATTCGGGGCCACATCCTAAGGTAAGGATTGTAATGATAAATAAAATTGTTTTCATGATGTTAGTTTTTAAATTATGTTATTGATTTTGAATAGGAATAGTCAAAATCTTATTGGATGTTTTTGTTTTTTTCTTTAAATATTTCAATCCATTCGTGAAATATTATTATTAGTGGATTATATGATTTTATGTTTTTTGGCAATCCATATTTAATTTGAACTTCTTTTAACTCCGCTTGAAAAGTACCAAACAAACGATCGAATAGTATTAACACATTGCCATAGTTTTTATTTATATATTCCGGATTGGATGAATGATGTACACGATGATGGGAGGGTGAATTGAAGATGGAATCAAAGACCCAGAAATTTTTAATTATTTGAGTATGTTGTATAAATGAGAAGAGGAATCCTATTGTTTCAACTGAAAAGATCATAATTGGATTAAATCCGAGAAATAAAAGAGGAATCCAGAAAATATTATGTAAAATTAAATTGAGAAAAGGTGTTCGGGCTGCTGTTGTGAAATTGAAAAACTCAGAGGAGTGATGGTTCACATGTATGGCCCATAATAATCTTTTCTCGTGACTAAGTCTATGAAACCAGTAATAAACAAACTCATTTATAAAAAATAGAATTAAGTATGTTGTTACAGTTTCGGGTAATTTTATTGCTGAATATTGATATAAAAATGTCCATATTGCAATCCATACTCCTTTTGTTAATGCCCGGCTAATAACAGTTGATAAGCCGAAAAATACATTAACAAGGCAATCTTTAATGTTATATAAATTGAGCTTGTTACGAAGATTATAAAAAATTTCAATAGTAACAGCTGAAATATATATTACAAGAAAAATATAAAACGAAAAAGGTACACTATTATTCATGACTCTATTTTTAAATATTTTTGACGATTGAATTTGGTTGAAAAATCATTGGTGTTAGATGTATTAGTTTTAAGTTCAACTGTTTTAAAACTAAGTCATCTATAATTTTTAATGTAAGATTGAAGCGCTGTTTTGGAAATAACTAACTCTTATCTCTAACGTGCTTGTTGTTGCACTCGCCGTACATTATCTAATTCTATCTGGGAGTAGTTCGTGATTTCGATTTCCGATGTTGTATGACTTAAATTTATTGACATGACTGTTAGCAATCATTTTAATAAAGAAGGCAGGCAGCAACTTATCAATAACCAAAAATAGTTTGTTCATGAAACCAGGAATAATAATCTCATCTCGATTTAATAAGCCTTTAATAGCTATTGATGCAACCTGTTCCGGATTCATGATGGATTGGCGTGCCAACCAATGATTTGACTTATTGGTCATTATTGTTGTTGGATTCGTATTCATGCCTCCAGGGCAAATTACACTTACATTGATACCGTCGGAACTCAACTCAGCACGCAGGCTTTTTGAAAAAGAATAAACATAAGATTTAGTAGCACCGTATACTTGTTTTTTAGCCAGATAAAAGAAACAGCTCAGACTGCTTACATTTAAAATATGAGAAGGCATATTTGTTTTTAACATATCTAGAAACAGGCTGCTAAGTAATGTAGTTACCATCACATTTAATTTCACTTGTTTTTGATAAAAATCGATATTTCCTTCTTTGAAGAACATGGTGCTTCCTAAGCCCACATTGTTGATGAGCATATTAACTGAAAGATTCATTTGCTCAACTTCTTTGAAAAGCATCATGCAGTTCTCTTCAATAGAAAGGTCTTTCTCGATAGGAATCACATCAACGTTGTAATTTTGAATTATAAATTCGGCCAGTTGGTTGAGTCCGGAATCAGCTAATGAAACAAGGATTAAATTCATTTTTCTTTTGGCACATTCTATTGCCAATGCTTTTCCGAATCCTTCGCTGGAACCGGTTATCAGGGTGTAAAGTTTAGTTTTCATGATTTTGATTTTTAAGTGAATAAATTGTGTGTTGCAGGCCTTCGGTGATAGGAGTGATTTTGTATCCTAAATGCGTGATGGCCTTATCACTGCTGAAAATTTTATTGCAAAAGATTTGTTTGATACTTTTATTGGTGATAAATGGTTCTTTACCTATTGTGTAAAATTGAATCCATTGGAATACCGATAAAATTTTAGCAAAGATTTCAGGGATTTCAATAAGTTTTGTTTTTGTTTCAGCAATGTTTTTTATCGTATGGAAAAAATCTTTATAAGAAATATTTTCGCCGCCCAAAATATAATTCTCTCCTGATTTTCCTTTGTTTAATGCCAGAATATGACCTTCAACCACATCGTCGATAAAACAGTAATTTGAAATTAGATGACTGGGTTTTGGGATAAAAGTGATTTTGCCGTTTATGAAATTTTCAATCACTTTATTGATAGATATATCTTTTGTTTCCCTACAACTATGTCCGTAAATTTTTGAAGGAGATACTATTACAGTATGTAGTCCTTTTGAAGCGTATTCTTTGACAAGTTTCTCTGCTTGTGATTTTGTGGTGTCATAATCACAGGAAAAAGCTGTTGTTCGCGAATCGTTTTCTGTTAATGCTTTTCCATCAGATGGTCCAATAACGCTGCAACTGCTGGTAAACAGAAATTTTTCTACTCCTGTTTCCAGAGATTTTTGAAGTAAGTTTTGGGTTCCTTCAACATTAATTTTGTAAAATTGAGTAGCATCGCTATTAAATATTTTTACCATAGCAGCAACATGATACACTTGTTTACATCCTTTGATTGCTGCAGATATGGATGGAACATCGGTTATGTCACCTTGAAATACCCTGATATTTTTGTGTTTAGGAATATTGAAAGAATTGGGGTTTCTAACCAATATATGTATTTCATTATTTTGTTCGGCTAAGGTAAGTGCCAGCTTGTGGCCAATTTGTCCTGTAGCTCCAGTGATTAAAATTTTCATGACTTTAATGTTTTTAATCGTGTTAAATCTAATCGGTAGAAATTGATCTCGTAGGCCAATGAAAATGCTATATGCAGCATTATGGCCGGCCAAACAGCATTAAATAAGAAACTAAATAAACAGGCTGTAATTCCGAAAGGGATACAGGCTAAGATTTCTTTTCGGCTGTTGAACATGTGTAATAGAACATAGAGAAAGATGTTGAGCGTAATGGCTAAAGGTCTTCCTGTAGCTGAGGCAGTTTCGAAAAGTAAATCTCCTCTAAACCATAATTCATAAGAAAACAGGAATAAGGCTCTTGTTATGAAATAAGTTGTAAAAAAGAGAGCTGATAGCTGAAAAACATTTTCTGAGTTGTCTTTTTTTTCGTGGGCAGATTTACTTTCTTTAAAAGCAATAAAAAGGATTACAATAAGAGTTAGAGCATAAAGCAGTACGTTTTCTATTTCTATTGTTTGAAGGTCAATCAATGCATTTAAAAAGAAATCTTTTATCAGGAATATCGGAACTAATCCGAGCCAAATGATACCAATAAAATGTGCATATAACAACTTTTTGGGTTTTGATGAAAAATCTCCGTTGTCATCAATCAGTCTTTGACTACCATCTTTTATGCTTTTTCGGTTAAATACAAAAAAGAGAGTATAACTAATGAGGTATAGTAAAAAAGTAGTTGTAGGTTGCATGATTTTCTTTTTAATATTTAATAATTATTTCTGCGATATAGAATTTATGTTGCATCTTAACTTTAACACAAATGCCTTCTTTGTAGTAGTAGCAGTTGTAGTTCCCATTTGGGAATTTCATTCGGTATCCTCCGTCATCTGCTTTTGATAATTTGATAAAACGTTGTTGGTTCTCACAATACACTTCTTCAGCGTTTTTAGGTTCCTGAAAGAAGAGACTTAGCAAATTGGTGTCAATTTTAGGGCACGAAAGTTTGGTTTTTTTGTCATTTTCGATAATCTCATATTCATTTTCGACAAATCGGATTTCTTTGTTAAGATTGGTCTTGCCGTTGGTTTTTCTGAATTGTGAAGAATAAATCAGTTTGCCGTTTTCATAAGTCGATGTTTCTTTGGAAAACACAGTGATTGGAAAAATAAGATTGGTTTTAATTTCAGAGACCAATAGTAGATCAGATTTATTTCCGACGTCATTTTTTTCAAGTCGAAGCCAGCCAATGTTGTTGCCACTAAACATTACTTTGTAATCAAGTCGTGAGTTCTGAGAAAAGGATATAAGGGGTAAAAAGGCTATTAGTGTTATGCAAAAACAAATTAGAAGTTTAGTGATAATAGTTTTTAAGTATGAAGCTATTCTTGAAGAGTTCGTTATTATATTTTGGGTGATATATTTTTTAAATAAAGTGTAACAGATAAATAGTAACATGATTTCCAGGATTTAATTTTTGGAGAATGTAAAATCGTCAAAAACAAAATCGCTGTTTAAAGTTTCTATTGGGATTGTAATAGGGAGTTCAAAAGAAATTATAAATTCTACTTCTTTTAGAAAAGTTTTGTTTTCTGTTTTGATTTCTGAAATTAGAGTGGTTTTTTGAATATTGTATTTTGATACAATTAAGGAGCTGTCATTTACTGATAATAGTTTAGTTGTTTCAAATAGAAGTATTTGATTTACTATGAAATTTTTACCAGTAAATAAGGGAGTGTCTTTCGAATCGATAGCTGCATAGGTATGGCAACTTTGGATAAAGAAAGAAATTACGATTAAAGGTGAAATAGGAGTTTCCATAACTTTGAGATTTTAATTTCTATCTCAAAATTATAGCTGGCAAAAAGAAGCAGTATCCCAGATTGTCTATTTTACAGAAATCAGGATGCATTGAATAATATAGGACTACTTAGTCTTACATTTCTTTGTATTCTGAAGGAGTTTGGGAGGTGAATTTTTTAAAAGCGGTGTAGAAAGTTGATTTGGAGTTAAAACCACATTCTAATCCAATAGCCACGTTAGTGTAAGCTGAATAATTTGGGTTTGTTAAATATTTTTTGGCCTTTTCGACCCTTAAATAATTGATATAATCCGAAAAATTATAACCACTTTCCTGATTTATTAAGTGTGATAGTTTACTGGTGCTAATATTCATTTCAGAAGCCAATTTCTCTAAACTAAAAGAGGGATCAATATAGCGTTTGTTTTTTTCAATGTATTTTTTAATTGGCTGGAATTTGTTGTCATTAGGCTGGCTGATGTAAAGGTTGTTTTCCTTACTTTTTTCTTCAATTAAGATGGCTTTTCTTAATTCAATTCGCTCTGTCATTAGAGAATAATTATAAAATCCCTGATAGCTTATCCAATATAATAATGTAGTAGTGCTCAGACGTAAGGGATAATAAATTAAAACTTCGGGATTTAATGTTTTGTTTAAATTTAATAAAATAGCGCAAACCCACATGAGGATAATGATACCCCCTAAAAACATTAAATTTCGTAGCCATTTTAAATTGTCAAAAGCTAATATTTGTTGGTATAAATCGGTGTATCTAAATAAGATTAATAGGGTTTTTGTAAAAATGAATATAGAATAAGAGGCATTTATGATTTCTTCTATTTGCACATATTTTGCGATAAACATGTTTTTATCCAGATGATAATAATATGGGAATAAAACAATTCGGATGAGTATTTCTATAATAAATATGGAGAAAGAAATGTATACATAGGAAGAAATCTTCTTTTCAATTTTTAGATAATGGGTTAAAAAAACATAAAAGGAGGGTACAATTAAAACATACCACGGAATTTGTAATCTTTTTATAAAAAATGGTGCATCCATTAGAAATGTTTCAAGTGAAAAAGCTTGAAGATTATTAAGTATTAAAAAAGCAATAACAAGATTGAGATAAAGGATAGCCTTATCTGTTTTCTTTTTGAAGCATAGTGTTGTGATTATGAATATAATCCCAAGTAGTACTCCAGATATCATTACAAAATCAAATACTTTTTTCATCTTTTTTAGAATTAATTGATTCCATTAGATCCTTGTGCAAAGAATACATTATAAAAACACTGATAGTTATAGTTTAAAACGGTATGCTGCACTCAATTTAATAAACGAACCGTCCACTCTGCTGGTTTCATTGATTGTATTGCCGTTTTCTGTGGTGCTGGTTCTAATTTTTCTAAAAAGACTCCAGCCCGGTTCTATGGTAATGCAAATAGGTTTTGTCAAATAATAATCTAAAAATAAAGAGAGTTGGTTGTCATATAGCGTTACATATTGTTGGTTGCTTATTCGGTAGCTGTTCATCGGGGCACGAAAAGTAAATCCACCGTAAAATTTCGTATTCCATTCATGTTCGAATGTTAGTCGGCCGGGTAGTAATCCAAAAATATAATTGGAGTTATTTATTTGCCAATTCAAACCTGCTAAAGGGATTATAAACCAGCCGAAAAATTCTTTATTTGCATAGATGCCAAAACGAATTTTTTTATTTGCTTTTTTTGAAAAAGTAGTAAAAAGGATAGTGCCAAATTGAAAACTGTCATCCGTAAATAATTTTTCGCCATTCCAACTCAACATAGTTAATAAAGTAAGTGACCATTTTGAATTTCCTATCGGAGTGATTATACCCATTGGTAAACGCAATGATTGTATCGTAGGGAATTGATGGTTAGTATCTTCCAGATTGATTTGAGTGTTGCTGTAAAATGGACTGATAAGAAAATAATTGTTGTTCTTTATTTTGATGGGGAGTTCGCTGCTTATTTCTGAAATTTTAAAAAGAGAAGTTTTGTATTGGTTGTTTTTAAATGCATTTGTATGCCTAACTTGAAGTGGTTCAAAGTAGGATTGTGAAAAAAGAGGTGTTGTGAACAATATGATTAATAAACTTCGTAACATGATTTGAGTTTTATTAGTGATAGAATTCTCCTTTTCAATATTTCTAACCCATTGTTTTTAGGGGTTAAATGTTAAAATTGCAGCTATATAATGTCTTAGTTTCTTAATTTTTTTATTTATATGAGGTGTTTATCAAATTTAGTCATAATAAATTGAAATTTAATATTTTATGTACAAAACTGAATTCGAGATCAACGAAGGTGTTTTACTTCGTTTCATGCCATTGGTTCTTTGAAGGAACATGAAAACAATTTGTTCAAAAACCCGATTCAGTTAAAATTCGATAGCAATCAAAAAGTGTTTAGTGTTATCGAAAGACCAAAATCACTAGAGGTTTTAAAGGAGGTTTCTTCTTGGAAATTTGGGCGTGACCCTACGTAAAAACTTCGGGTCGGGCTTTCCGCTATATCTTTTGTTTCTCTCGTTAAAAAAACGAGATTAACAAAAGGATGTCGCTACAATCCCTCACGCACAAAAACTCATAACTCATAACTCATAATTGATAACTATTTCTTATTTTCGCACCTCGATTTAGAAAAGGATAAAATGAGTACAAAATTTACTGAGTACAAAGGACTTGACTTGCCAACAGTAGCGTCGGAAGTTCTGGATTTTTGGAAGAAAGAAAATATATTTGAAAAGAGTGTAACTACTCGCGAAGGTGCTGAGCCTTACGTGTTTTTTGAAGGGCCACCTTCGGCAAACGGATTACCGGGAATTCACCACGTGATGGCGCGTGCGATTAAAGATATTTTTTGCAGATATAAAACTCAAAAAGGTTTTCAGGTAAAAAGAAAAGCCGGTTGGGATACTCACGGATTGCCTGTAGAATTAGGTACTGAGAAAGAACTTGGAATTACAAAAGAAGATATTGGTAAAACCATTTCTATCGAAGAATATAACGAAGCGTGTAAAAAAACCGTAATGCGTTATACGGACGTATGGAATGATTTGACCGAAAAAATGGGGTATTGGGTAGATATGGAAGATCCGTATGTGACTTACAAACCCAAATATATGGAGTCTGTTTGGTGGCTTTTGAAACAAATCTACGATAAAGGTTTGTTGTACAAAGGATATACAATTCAGCCTTATTCTCCAAAAGCAGGAACGGGATTGTCTTCTCACGAAGTAAATCAGCCGGGAGCTTACAGAGATGTTACTGATACTACAATCGTAGCACAATTTAAAACTTTGCCGGAAACTTTGCCAAGCTTTTTACAAGGTTTTGGAGATATTCACATTTTAGCATGGACGACAACTCCTTGGACACTGCCTTCGAATACAGCTTTGACCGTTGGGCCAAAAATCGATTATGTTTTAGTAAAAACTTTCAATCAATATACTTTTGAGCCAATTAATGTTGTTTTGGCTAAAAATTTAGTTGGAAAACAATTCGGGAAAGGATTTTTTGCAAGCGAAGACGACGCTGATTTTGACAAAGTTAAAAATGGCGACAAGCAACTTCCGTACAAAATTTTAGCAGAAGCAAAAGGGGCTGATTTAGTTGATATTCGTTACGAACAATTATTGCCATATACTTTACCATACCAGAATCCGGAAAATGCATTTAGAGTAATTGCCGGAGATTTCGTTACTACCGAAGACGGAACCGGAGTGGTACACACTGCGCCAACTTTTGGTGCTGATGATGCTAAAGTAGCCAAAGAGGCAAAACCAGAAGTGCCGCCAATGTTGGTTTTAGACGAAAACGGAACAGCAGTTCCATTGGTCGATTTACAAGGAAAATTCACTTCTCAGATGGGGGAATTGGCCGGTAAATATGTAAAAAATGAATATTACGATGCTGGACAAGCGCCAGAGCGTTCGGTTGATGTGGAGATTGCTATTCGATTAAAAGAAGAAAATAAAGCATTCAAAGTTGAAAAATACGTGCACAGTTACCCACACAGCTGGAGAACGGATGAGCCATTATTATATTATCCATTAGATTCCTGGTTCATTAAAGTGACTGATGTAAAAGATAGAATGTTCGATTTGAACGAAACAATCAATTGGAAGCCAAAATCTACTGGTGAAGGACGTTTTGGAAATTGGCTTAAAAATGCTAATGATTGGAACTTATCTCGTTCCAGATATTGGGGAATTCCATTGCCAATTTGGAGAACGGAAGACAAAAAAGAAGAAGTGCTTATTGGTTCTGTTGAAGAATTATACAATGCGATCGAAAAATCTATCGAAGCTGGTTTTCAAAAAGAAAATCCGTTTAAAGGTTTTGAAATCGGGAATATGTCTGAGTCTAACTATGATTTAATCGATTTGCATAAAAATGTTGTTGATGAAATCACATTAGTTTCGGCTTCAGGTCAACCAATGAAACGCGAAAGTGATTTAATTGATGTCTGGTTTGATTCAGGTGCCATGCCTTATGCGCAATGGCATTATCCTTTTGAAAACAAAGATAAAATTGACGAGAATAAAGATTTTCCTGCGAATTTCATCGCCGAAGGTGTAGATCAAACTCGTGGATGGTTTTATACCTTACACGCAATCGGAACTTTGGTTTTTGATAAAGTAGCGTATAAAAATGTAGTTTCGAACGGTTTGGTTTTGGATAAAAACGGACAAAAAATGTCGAAACGTTTAGGAAACGCAACAGATCCTTTTGAAACAATAAAAGAATATGGTCCTGATGCTACGCGTTGGTACATGATTTCTAATGCCAATCCTTGGGATAACCTGAAATTTGATATTGAAGGAATTGCTGAGGTGCGTCGTAAATTTTTCGGAACATTATATAACACCTATTCGTTCTTTTCATTGTATGCCAATATCGATGGATTTAAATATGATGAAGCTGAGGTACCGTTGAATGAAAGACCGGAAATTGACCGTTGGATTTTATCAGAATTACATACTTTAATCAAATTTGTTGATGAAGCTTATGCTGATTATGAGCCAACAAGAGCTGCTCGTGCCATTTCTGATTTCGTTCAGGAAAACTTGAGTAACTGGTACGTTCGTTTGTGTCGTCGTCGTTTTTGGAAAGGTGAATATGCTCAGGACAAAATCGCTGCTTATCAAACCTTATATACTTGTTTGTTAACGGTAAGTAAACTGAGTGCGCCTATAGCTCCGTTCTTTATGGACAAGCTTTACAGAGATTTAACTTTAGCAACATCTTCAGAGCAATTTGACAGTGTACATTTGGCGAAATTTCCAAAATACGTTGAAAACTTTGTTGATAAATCGTTAGAGAGCAAAATGCAGAAAGCACAGACCATTTCATCACTGGTTTTATCACTGCGTAAGAAGGAGATGATTAAGGTGCGTCAACCATTGCAAAAGGTAATGATACCAGTACTTGACGAGAAACAGAGAGCTGAAATTCAGGCAGTTTCTGACCTGATAAAAGCAGAGGTAAACGTGAAAGAAATCGAACTTTTAGACGATGCTTCGGGGGTGTTAGTAAAGCAAATTAAGCCTAATTTTAAAGCACTTGGGCCGCGTTTTGGAAAAGATATGGGGTTGATTTCTAAAGAGATACAAAGTTTTTCTCCGGAACAGATTAACCAATTGGATAAGGAAGGAAGCTTAAGTATTGTTATTGCAGGAAAAGACGTAACTTTATCATTAGAGGATGTCGAGATTACATCTCAAGATATTGAGGGTTGGTTGGTAGCCAATTCAAACGGAATAACCGTAGCGCTTGACATCACAATCTCTGAAGAATTGAAGAAAGAAGGAATTGCAAGAGAGTTAGTCAACAGAATCCAGAACATCAGAAAAGATTCAGGATTTGAAGTAACGGATAAGATTAAAGTCTATTTGCAAAACAATGCTGTTTTAGAAGCAGCAGTAAATGAAAACGATGGATACATCAAATCAGAAACACTAACCGAGGAGTTGGTTTTTGAAGGGCATATTGAGAATGGCACAGAAATTGAATTTGATGATATTAAAACGAAAATAACAATTACAAAATAATATTGATTATGGTAGATGAAGCAACACGATACTCAGACGCCGACTTGGCAGAGTTCAAAGAGATAATCCAAAAGAAAATTGAAAAAGCACAAGCTGATTTAGATTTGATAAAAAGCGCCTACATGAATGACTTGAATAACGGTACGGATGATACGTCGCCAACATTCAAAGCTTTCGAAGAAGGTAGTGAAACTATGTCTAAAGAAGCGAACTCTCAATTAGCTATTCGTCAGGAAAAATTCATACGCGATTTAAAGAATGCTTTATTCCGTGTAGAGAACAAAACTTACGGGATTTGTAAAGTAACTGGTAAATTAATTGGCAAAGAAAGATTAAAAATTGTTCCTCATGCTACAATGAGTATTGAGGCAAAAAATCTACAACGATAATCCATCTTTACTATAAAAAGATTTAACGCTCCGTAGGGAGCGTTTTTTTTGATAAAATTATTACTTTTACGCACTTAAAATTTTTAAAATGTCATTACGAAAAGCGTATCTACTCATCTTCGTTGTATTACTAGTTGATCAGATTTCTAAAATATATGTAAAAACTAATTTTATATTAGGAGAAGAAGTTGAAGTTTTCAATTGGTTTAAAATTCATTTTATAGAAAATGAAGGAATGGCTTGGGGAACTGAAATTCCTGGTGCTTACGGGAAATTGTTTCTTACTTTGTTTCGATTAGTTGCCGTTGGAGGTATTGGATATTGGTTGTGGGATTCGATAGAAAGAAAACACAGTAGTAATTATTTAGTTGTGGCAATTGCTTTAATTTTAGCAGGAGCGTTTGGAAATATTATTGACTCGGTTTTTTATGGGGTCATTTTTGACGATAGTAGTTCACAATTAGCAGCCTTATTTTCAAACCAGCCTTACGGTCAATATTTTCATGGAAAAGTAGTCGATATGTTTTACTTTCCGTTTTGGCATGGAAGTCTTCCAGAATGGTTACCGCTTTGGGGCGGAAGAGATTTTACTTTTTTTAATGCTATTTTTAATGTTGCCGATATGGCGATTTCAACAGGAGTAGGGATTTTGATTGTTTTCAACAAAAAAGCATTTCATCATAAAGAGGCATAAGCTTTAGGATTGCACCGAAGTATATAAAAAGAAAGACCTATTTCATTAATTGAGATAGGTCTTTCTTTTTATAGGATTATTTGTTTTGTCCTGGAGCATAACGTTTGGCGCTTTTTTCACCAGTAATCTTTTTGGCTTGTCCAGGAGGAAGTGGTTTCGATTTATAAGAACTTGTTCTTGACGTGGTACGAATTCCAATTGCGCAACTGGATAAAGAAATAGAAAATATTGCAATTAAAATAATGGCATATAATCTTGAATTTTGAATCTTTTTCATAAATATAATGAGGCTTTGTATTTTACGAAGGTACAGATTTAAAATGAAACCAATTCATTTGACCGATTTTCAAATTTTAACTCAAGTCATTTTTAGAATTTATGAATTTAAAAACGATAGATTTCATTTGGAGTCACACAGTAATTTAGTCGCATATCTCCTTCGTGTACATCGGCTATTAATTCTTCGGCTTCAAAGAATGAAAGACCAATTTTAATAGTTTCGGCTTGGCATTCGCTTAAAAATTTATCATAAAATCCTTTGCCGTAACCCACTCGATGTCCATTTTTGTCAAAGGCTAAAAGCGGTATAAAAACAACCTCTATTTTTTTAGAAGGAACTTCTATACCGTCGACTGGTTCAGGAATATTGTATTGGTTTTTCTTGATCTTGGTATTATCGGTTAAAAGATAATGTGTCATTTCCCGAGTTTGCTTCGCCTGTTCGCTATCGCTCGAGCCAAAATTAGATTTCGAAATAAGAATCTCTTTGTCTTTTCCTGAAAGTAAATGCAGGATAAATTCAGTATTGACTTCTTTTTGTTCTGTAATAGGTAAAAAAACATGAAAGTAGTTTTTGTCCCAAACAGGAAGTTTCAGTAATTGATTGGCAATAGCTAAACTCATTTCTTCTCTTTCGTTTTCAGAAAGTTGTTTTCGAAGGGTTTTATATTTTAAGCGTAATTCTTTTTTATTGTTGTTCATTAACTAATGTTTTTGAAATATGATAAATAGCATCTCCTTGGTAAACAATAGGCGAATGATTGGCATTAATAATATAACCGTCATTTGGTACTTTTATTTTTCGTTCAAATTTACCAAACGGATCGGTAATAGTGGCCAGTACCATTCCTTTTTTGACAAAAGTACCAATGCTGTTCGAATTGTGTAATAAGCCCGAATGATTGGCTCTGATCCAAGTCGATTTTTCTATGTAAATGCTATCTTCTTTACTTTTATTGACTTTGTGTTTAGGGTCTAGCATGTCCAGATGTTCTAAAAAACGTTTTACACCTTCTAAGCCAATATTAGCAATATCGTCATTAATATCTAATGATTTTCCGCCTTCAAAAAGCAGCATTTTTACATTGGATTTCTGACTTGCATTTCTAAACGAACCCGCAATATTTTTTGAATATAAGGTAAAAGGAGCGTTAAAAACATCAGCTAAGGTTTTAAGTGCTTCATTGTTTGGTTCGAGGCGTATTTGCGGAGCATTAAATCTACCCGCTCCACCAGCGTGAAAATCGACAGCGTAGTCTACAAAAGGCATGATTTCGGTTAAGATGTGATGCGCAAATTGACTAGCGAGCGAACCTTTTTTACTCCCCGGAAAAACACGATTTAAATCTCTGCCGTCTGGAAATTCTCTGGATTTATTAATAAACCCAAACATATTAATGATGGGAATACAAATGATAGTTCCTTTTTTAGGTTTATTAATTTTCTTGGTAATGATTTGGCGTACAATTTCAATTCCGTTTATTTCATCGCCATGTATTCCTGCCGAAAACAGTACCACAGGTCCATCTATTTTAGAACGCTGAATGATTATTGGGATTTTTAACTTGGCCGAATTGTGCAATTTAGCAATTTCCATATCTATGGTTTTGCTTTCACCAGGCAAAATAGTCTCTCCTAGGATTGTGATGGGTTTTGTGTTTCGCATTGCAGAATTAAAAAGTTAAATGTAGAAATAATTATTTGTAATTCGTAAATTTGATTAGAATTCAAATACTAGCTTTAAATCAGTGTGATTTTTGGCTTTTTTAATGTTTTCTATCTTTTTTGAAACAAAATTCTAATGCAAAAAATAGCTCTCGAACTTCAAATTCAAACTTTACCAGACGGCCCCGGTGTTTATCAGTATTATGATAAGGAAGGCAAAATCTTGTATGTAGGTAAAGCCAAGAATTTAAAAAAACGAGTTTCTTCTTATTTTAATAAAATTCACGATACGGCAAAAACCAATGTGCTGGTTAAGAAAATTGTAACCATAAAACACATTGTGGTTCCTACAGAGACTGATGCGCTTTTGCTGGAAAATAATTTGATAAAAACTCTTCAGCCACGTTATAATGTGTTGTTGCGGGATGATAAAAGTTATCCGTGGATTTGTATCAAGAAAGAACCTTTTTCGAGAATATTTTCTACTCGAAGAATGGTCAAAGACGGTTCGGAATATTTTGGACCTTACACCAGTTTTAAAACGGTTCATACGATTTTAGATTTAATCAAAGAATTGTATCCGCTTCGAACATGTAATTATGATTTGAGTGAATCGAATATTGAAAGTGGTAAGTTTAAGGTTTGTCTCGAATTTCATATTGGCAACTGTAAAGGACCTTGTGAAGGCTATGAATCATTAGAAGATTACCAAAAACAGATTAGTGCTATTCGAGAAATTCTGAAAGGGAATTTTAAAGATAGCATGAAAGATTTCAAAAAGTTAATGATGGATTTGGCACAGCAAATGCATTTTGAAGAAGCGCAAAAAATAAAAGAAAAGATAGAGATTTTAGAGAATTATCAGTCGCGTTCTACGATTGTGAATCCTAAAATTACCAATATTGATGTGTTTTCTATTGTTTCTGACGAAAGTGCCGCTTATGTCAATTTTTTACAAATTTCCCACGGTTCGATTATTCGTTCGCATACTATGGAAATCAAGAAAAAATTAGATGAAACCGATGAAGAATTATTAGAATTAGCAGTAATAGAATTGAGAGAACGATTCAAATTATTATCGAAAGAAGTAATTGTGCCTTTTGCAGTTGATTTAGGTGAAAATATAAAAGTTACCGTCCCACAATTAGGAGATAAAAAGCAAATTTTAGATTTGTCTATTCGAAATGCTAAATTTTATCGCATCGAACAACTAAAGCAATTACAAATTGTAGATCCTGATAGACATACCAATAGAATTATGGCGCAAATGAAAAAAGATTTGCATTTGCCAGTGGAACCAAGACATATTGAATGTTTTGATAATTCGAATATTCAGGGAACAAATCCAGTTTCGGCATGTGTGGTTTTTAAAGATGGAAAACCCAGTAAGAAAGATTACCGTCATTTTAATATAAAAACTGTCGAAGGTCCTAATGATTTTGCTTCGATGGAAGAAGTGGTTTATCGTCGTTATAAACGATTGTTAGATGAAGAGCAGTCTTTGCCACAATTAATTATTATTGATGGTGGTAAAGGGCAGTTGTCATCGGCATTGAAAAGTATAGACGATTTAGGTTTGCGAGGAAAAATCAGCATAATTGGTATTGCTAAAAGATTAGAAGAGTTGTTTTATCCGGGCGATTCGGTTCCGTTGTACTTGGACAAAAAATCAGAAACCTTGAAAGTGATTCAGCAATTACGAAATGAGGCACATCGTTTTGGAATTACACATCATCGGGACAAAAGAAGTAAATCGGCGTTGAATTCTTCGATAGAATCGATTCCGGGAATTGGCGAAAAAACGATGTTAACATTGATTCAGCATTTTAAAAGTGTTAAAAGATTGAAATTGGCAACAGAAAAAGAAATTTCTGACGTTGTAGGAGTATCA
Source organism: Flavobacterium undicola (assembly GCF_009909155.2). Taxonomy (GTDB): domain Bacteria; phylum Bacteroidota; class Bacteroidia; order Flavobacteriales; family Flavobacteriaceae; genus Flavobacterium; species Flavobacterium undicola. The sequence continues at coordinate 24,971 of NZ_JAAAPM020000008.1, read as the reverse complement.
AAAGCCAAAAAAATTACCGATTTTTACAGAACCACAGCGAATTGATTTAAGTACAGGTGTTTAATGTCAAAAATGAAGACTGTTTTTATGAAAAAATATATCCTTTTATTGCTTGTTTTCTTTAGCGGCCTGACTCTATTTTCGCAAAAAAAAGATAGACCAAAAATAGGATTGGTTTTAAGTGGTGGGGGTGCGAAAGGATTTGCTCATATTGGAGTGATTAAAGTTATAGAAGAGGCTGGAATTAAGATTGATTACATTGGCGGAACTAGTATGGGAGCGGTTGTTGGCGGTTTGTATGCTGTGGGTTACAATGCGGCACAACTCGATTCGATTTTTAAAGCAACTAATTTTGACGAATTATTAAACGATTATATTCCCAGAGAAACCAAAAATTTTTATGAGAAAAGAAATGATGAGGTTTACTCGGTAGTTTTGCCATTTAATAAGTATAAAATAGGAATTCCGGATGCACTTTCTAAAGGCTTGTATAATTTTAATTTACTGAGTCGGATTACAAGGAATGTTAGACATCTAAGGGATTTTAATAAGTTACCAATCCCCTTTTTATGTATAGGTTCGGATATTGAAACGGGAGAGCAGGTAGTTTTAGATAAAGGTAATTTGGCAAGAGCCATGATTGCTAGCTCTGCATTTCCGTCTTTGTTTTCTCCAGTGGAATATCAAGACCGATTTTTAGTAGACGGAGGTGTTGTTAATAATTATCCTATAGATGAGATTAGAAAATTAGGTGCTGATATTATTATTGGAGTTGATGTGCAAAACGATTTATTGGACAGAAAATCACTCAATGATGCTACAAAAATTTTAGTTCAAATTACCAATCTTCATTCTATCGATAAGATGAAGGAAAATGTTTTAAAAACAGATATTTATATTCGACCTGATATTAGAGATTATGGAGTAATGTCTTTTGATAGTGGTCAGAAGATTTTAGGTAGAGGGGAAGAAGCTGCTTTTTCTGTTTTTGAACGCTTAAAACAATTAGGAGTAAAGTCTAAAAATTATAAAAAGCCAAAATTAAAAAATCAAGTTGATAGTTTGCAAATTGTAAATATCAATTGCAATAACTTAAAAAATTATACTAAGGAATATGTTTATGGTAAATTAAGATTCAAACCAGATTCTAAAATTAGTTATGGCCAACTGCAAACAGGAATTAATAACTTAAATGCAACACAAAATTTTAGCGCTATCGATTATTCATTTGAGGATAATAATGGGAAAGACAATTTGAATTTGGAATTAAAAGAGAATCCAACGAATACTTACTTGAAATTTGGATTGCATTATGATGGTCTTTATAAAAGTGCTGTCTTGGTGAATTTAACACATAAGAAAACATTTTTTAAAAATGATGTCACTTCTCTTGATGTCATTTTAGGGGATAATTTCAGGTATAATTTTGATTATTATATTGAGAACGGTTACAATATTAGTCTTGGTTTTAAGTCGTATTTAAATCAGTTTAATCGAAATATTGAAGGACAGATAAGTAATTTAAATTTTGATGATTTAGGGGTGAAAAGCTTAAATGTAGATTTGTTTGATTTGACTAATCAATTGTATTTTCAAACCTTATTTGCACAGCGTTTTTTGGTTGGAGGGGGTGTAGAATATAAATATTTGAATATAAATTCAGGAACCTTAAATGTAGATCCTGTAATCGATAAAAGTGATTATGTGAGTGTTTTTGGGAGGTTTAATTTTGATTCTATGGATGATAAATTTTTTCCAAGAAAAGGCTGGAGTTTTTCAGGAGATATGCATTCTTATCTTTTGTCTTCTGATTACACAAAAGAATTTATGCCGTTTTCAATTGCAAAAGCAAATTTTGGATTCGCTTTTCCTTTGTTTAGATCATTTGCAGCTAAAATTCAAACAGAAGCAGGATTTTCGATAGGCAATAAAAGCGTGTCTTTTTTTAATTTTATTTTGGGAGGATTCGGCTATAATGTGGCAAATAATTTCAGTCATTTTTACGGCTATGACTTTTTGAGTTTAGGAGGTAATAGCTATATCAAATCCACTTTGACCTTAGATTGGAAAATCTTTAAAAATAACCATATCAATTTTACGGCTAATTATGCTAATATAGGAGATGATATTTTTGAAACAGTTGATTGGATTTCGGTACCAAAAAATTCGGGTTATGCTATAGGTTATGGCTTAGAAACTATTTTAGGTCCAATTGAAATAAAACGAAGCTGGTCGCCAGAAACTAATAGTAGTTATACCTGGTTTAGTGTTGGATTTCCTTTTTAATACCTAAAAACAAAAAATCAAAGAAAATAATAGTAGGCTAAAAGTCGCGATTTTTGTCAAAAGTCGCGACTTTTTTTAGTTAACAAAAGGTCTTTGAGCCAGAAATAATTGGCTTTTTGATTTTTGATGTAAAAGTAAAATTAACACTTTAATTTTTTATTACTGTTTTTTTTATGATATGTAAAAAAAAACAGCTAGGCTTCCGAATCTTATTTTAAAATTATGTTAAACTGTATTTTTACTATAGAAATCGCATTTTCTTGCCGTATCTTTGTCATATCAAAACAAAAGGGGTGGTTTCCTTTTGGTTTATATAAATTTAATAATTTATAATTTTTTGGTTGGTTAATAGCATAAAAACTCAGTCATTATTTGACTGAGTTTTTTTGTTTTAATATATTTGGAACAAAATTTGCAAACTGAATCAATAAAAAAATATAGTAAATTATGAAAAAGATAATACTACTCTCATTATTGATTTTAACTACCAGCTTTGATTCTCATGCTGATGACTCATACAATGTAGGTGAGTGGTTTAAATTTCGTATTCATTACGGATTTGTCAATGCTGGATATGCTACTCTTGAGGTAAAAGATGCTACCGTAAATAACACAAAAGTTTTTCATGTTGTAGGTAAAGGTTATACTACTGGTTTGTCGCGCTTTTTTTTCAAAGTTGCAGATACTTATGAAAGCTATATTGATAAAAATACAGGAAATCCATATCAATTTGTTAGAAAGATTGATGAGGGAGGTTATACTAAAGATCAGGAAGGTTTTTTTAATCAATCAGCTAATGAAATAAAGGTGAAAGATTATAAAAGAAAAACGGAAAAGACTTTTGTTGTTCCTAAAAATACCCAAGACATATTGTCGGCTTTTTATTACCTGCGAAATTATCCTACAATCGATACAATTAAGCCTGGAGGGTATATTGCAATTGATATGTTTTTTGATGAAGAAACCACAAAATTTAAGTTAAAATTTATAGGACGTGAAGATATTACAACTAAATTTGGGCTTGTGTCTTGTATGGTTTTTAAGCCTTTAGTGCAATCAGGACGAGTTTTTAAAGAACAAGAAAGTTTAACGGTTTGGGTTTCAGATGATGAAAATAGACTACCAATACGCATTAAGGCAGACTTAGCGGTAGGGTCACTCAAGGCTGATTTGGATGCTTTCAAAGGATTGAAAGGTTCATTTAAAATAAAGCGATAATGAATGTTAATGAGAATACAGCAAGTATTTTAAAAGATATAGAACAAAAATACGCATCCATTCATCAAAAAACGGATACGCAGTTAGAGGGTTTACTTTGGTCAAAACCTACTACTTACTGGGACTATATTCAAACGGATGTGTTGTTGAACTTGCAAATTCAAAGAACAGTACTTCCTGATGAAATGGTTTTTATTCTCTATCATCAAGTGAATGAATTAATATTCAAAATGATTCTTTGGGAGATGAATCAGATTTCTCACACTCAAAATATTCAAGCCGATTTTCTTATTGATAGATTAACCCGTATTAGCCGTTATTTTGATATGTTAACTACTTCTTTTACTATTATGGAAAATGGTATGGATGTAGATCAATATATGAAATTTAGAAATACACTCACTCCTGCTAGTGGTTTTCAAAGTGCGCAATACCGTTTAATAGAGTTTTGCACTACTGATTTGGTTAATCTCATTGATAGTCGTTTTAGAGCATCATTTGATCATACTATTTCGAATGAAAATGCGTTTGAAATCTTGTATTGGCAAGCAGCCGGAAAAGAAGAAGAAACGGGAAACAAAAGCTATACTTTAGAAGAATTCGAAAAAAAATATAAAGCTACTTTTCTGAATTATATGGAAGAGTATAAGTCCATCAATATTTGGCAAAAATACAAACAACTTTCAGCTCAAGATCAAGAATTACAAGCTTTGAAAGAAGCTATGCGTCATTTTGATTTTACAGTAAATATTACTTGGGTAATGCAGCATTTAAATGTAGCTATTAAGTATATTGATCAAAGTGGTATGGGTGATGGAGAAGCAACAGGAGGAAGTGACTGGAAAAAATACATGCATCCAAAGCATCAAAAAAGAATATTTTTTCCAGAATTATGGAGTGAAGCTGAATTAGCAAATTGGGGACAAGAATAAGATGTAGAATACAATAAATAGATACAGTTTGAAATACTTTTTAACAATTATAATTGCGATAACTTTAGTCGTATCCTGTAAAAAATCGGATCATGAAAATGAAAAGAAACAGTTAGTTGAAAAACTAAATCATAAAAAAGACAATTCTGATTTTGGATTTAATTTTGCCGACTTTAATGTTGTTCAGGATACTGTAAAAAAAGGAGATACTTTTGGGACAATTATAAACAAACAAAATGTTGGAGACCGAAAAATCTATGAGATTGTAAATAATATTAAAGACACTTTTGATGTGCGCACAATTAGACCTGATAAGGCGTACACCATGTTGCGGTCTAAGGATAAAACAAATAAACTACAGGTTTTTATCTATGAGCCAAACGACTTAACGTATTATGTTTTTGATTTGCGTGATTCGCTGGTAGTTGCACATAAAAAAGTTAGACCAGTAACTTATAAGCGCCGAGTGATTACAGGAGTTTTAAAGGGTTCTCTATCTGAAACTTTAACGAATTCAGGCGTAGAAGCGGCTTTGGCAAGTCAAATCACAAAAATTTATTCTTGGTCAATTGACTTTTTTAAATTAAAAAAAGGAGACCGTTTTGGTATTGCTTTTAATGAACGCTACATCAACGATTCTATTTATAATGGAGTTAGCAATATAGAAGGCGCTTTTTTTGAGTACAAAGGTAAAATCATGTATGCCTTTCCGTTTGTACAAAATCAGGTTTCAGGCAAAGTCGATTATTATGACGAAGATGGAAAAACAATGAAAAATCTTTTCTTGAAATCGCCTATTAAATTTAGTCGAATTACTTCCCGATTTACAATGAACAGATTTCATCCCGTACAACACCAATGGAAAGCGCATAAAGGAACCGATTATGCTGCTCCTACAGGAACGCCTATTATGACAACGGCAACCGGAGTAGTCGAAAAAACAGGTTATACAGCAGGTAATGGAAACTTTGTAAAAGTAAAACACAATGGTACTTATGCTACTCAGTATTTACACATGTCAAAAATATTGGTGAGACGCGGTCAGCACGTAAATCAAGGAGATGTTATTGGTCGAGTGGGGAGTACAGGTTTAGCATCGGGGCCTCATGTATGTTATCGTTTTTGGAAAAATGGAGTACAGGTTGATGCATTAAAATTAAAATTACCTACTGGAACACCGATGGAGAGTGCAAACAAAGCGAGATTTATGAATACAATCGAACCTTTAAAACGGGAATTGGACAGCATCGGGAATTTATAGTTCAAAACATTGGTTTTTTAATCTGAAATTATAAGGGAGAAACAATTTATAGTGAATTGTTTCTCTTTTTTTATGCATAAACTGGTTGGCTTTTATAATTATATAGTTGGAATCTTTTCTGCAATTACAACTAATTTCAGTATTTTTACGACCAAATCTAAAACACTAAAAACTAAAATATAAATGGCGTTAAGTACTCTAAACCCAACTAAAACGGCTTCATGGACGAAGCTCGAAAAACATTTTGAACAATTACAAAGTGTTTCTATGCAGGAAATGTTTAAGCAAGACGGTTCAAGAGCAGAAAAATTCAGCATCCTTTGGAATGATTTTTTAATTGATTATTCTAAAAATATTGTCAATCAGGAAACAATGGCTTTGTTGCTTGAATTGGCTAATGAAATGGGACTTAAAAATGGGATTGAGGATTATTTTGAAGGAGGAATAATCAATCAAACTGAAAATAGAGCAGTACTTCATACTGCATTAAGAGCTAAAGAATCGGCGGTAATTAATGTGAATGGAGTAAATGTAATTCCAGAAGTTTATGAAGTAAAAAATAAAATTAAAGGTTTTACTAACGAGGTTACTTCAGGAAAAAGAACAGGTTATACAGGGAAAGCCTTTACTGATGTAGTTAATATCGGTATTGGTGGTTCTGATTTAGGACCGGCAATGGTGGTTGAAGCTTTACAATATTATAAAAATAATTTGAATGTTCATTTTGTTTCCAATGTTGATGGGGATCATGTGAACGAAATCATTAAAAAGTTAAATCCGGAAACGACTCTTTTTGTTATTGTTTCTAAAACGTTCACTACTCAGGAGACTTTAACGAATTCTGAAACTATCAGAAAATGGTTTTTACAATCGGCTTCGCAGGAAGATGTAGCCAAACATTTTGTGGCAGTTTCTACTAATTTGCAAAAAGTAACCGAATTCGGAATTAATCCTGACAATGTATTTCCAATGTGGGACTGGGTTGGAGGACGTTTTTCACTTTGGAGTGCGGTAGGATTGTCTATCAGTTTAGCAGTAGGTTTTGATAATTTTGAAGAATTATTAAACGGAGCTAACGAAATGGACGAACATTTTAAAACAGCTGATTTTGATAAAAACATACCAGTAGTTTTGGCATTATTAAGCGTTTGGTATAATAATTTCTTTGGAGCAGAAAGCGAAGCTTTAATTCCGTACACTCAATATTTACAAAAGTTAGCACCTTATTTACAACAAGGAACAATGGAAAGTAACGGTAAAAGTGTGGGTCGTGATGGTAAAGCTGTAGATTATCAAACAGGAACCATTATTTGGGGAGAACCGGGAACGAATGCCCAACACGCCTTTTTTCAACTAATTCACCAGGGAACTAAGTTGATTCCAACTGATTTTATTGGTTATGTACAGCCGTTGTATGGCGATAACAATCATCACGATAAATTGATGTCTAACTTTTTTGCACAAACGGAAGCTTTGTTAAACGGAAAAGAGGAAGCAAAAGTTCAGGCAGAATTTGATAAACAAGGACTTTCGGCTGAAGCAGCTCAATTTCTTCTGCCATTTAAAGTTTTTGCAGGAAACAAACCTACAAATACATTCTTGATTCAGAAATTGACACCTAAATCATTGGGGTCGTTGATTTCTTTATATGAGCATAAGATTTTTGTGCAAGGATTCATTTGGAATATTTTTAGTTATGACCAATGGGGAGTGGAACTTGGAAAACAATTAGCTAATTCTATCTTGGACGAAATCAATACGAATGAAGTAAAAAATCACGATAGTTCAACTGCTTCTTTATTGAGCCATTTTTTAAGAAATAAATAACATTTAGCTTGTTTTGTTTAAGTGGTTGATTTTCAGTTGTTATTTAAAAAATAACTGATTTAAATGAATATAAACCTCATTCGCTTTTAGCGGAATGAGGTTTTTTTTATACCTTTTTTGTTTATATTTGTTAAAAAAAATATCAAAAACATGTACGAATTCATTCAAAAATTTCATTCAGGTTGGGCTTATTTAGCACTTTTATTATTAGTGGTTGCAGTGGTTAACGCTTTTGTAGGTTTAGCTTCCAAACAAGAGTTTACTGCTAAAGATAGAAAGATTGCAATTTTTGGATTAATAGGGACACACACACAATTATTAATTGGTTTGATTTTATATTTTGTTTCTCCACTTGGATTCACCTCTTTGGGGCAAATGTCAGACAAAATGTTAAGATTAACTTCTTTAGAACATCCGTTAATTAATATTATTGCGATTACTTTAATTACAATTGGTTGGTCTAAGCATAAAAAGTTAACTACAAGCGAATCAAAATTCAAAACCTTTTCTATTTTTTACGGATTAGGATTATTGCTTATACTAAGCAGGATTCCCTGGTCGTTATGGTTTAAATAAAAACTTAAAAAGTCCTTTTTAGGACTTTTTTTATCTGTTTTTTGTTTTAAATAGATTCGAACTAAAAAGTTAATATGAAAAAATCAATAACATTATTATTACTTCTTAGTGTAGTTTTTGTAAATGCTCAAAGTAGGGCTAGACAAAAAACTACATCAGCAAAAACTGTTTTGTCAAAATCATCTGTTTCAAAAGGAAATTCATCTAAGGATAGCTTGAATAAAGATAACAAAGCTTTTGCTTTTGTGGCTAAAAATGAAATAGTAAAAGATACGATTCAGAATGAAGTAGTAGGTAAACTAAAAGTGTATAAAAAAAGTGTTCATGCTTCTTATTATGCAGATAAATTTAATGGACAGCGTACTACAAGTGGAGTAAGATTCAGTAATAATGATTATACTGCAGCACATAAAAAATTCCCCTTTGGAACCAAACTGAAAATTACCAATGAGGCCAACGGAAAATCAGTTATTGTTGAGGTTATTGACAGAGGTCCATTTGTAAGATCAAGAGAAATTGATTTGACTAAAAGAGCTTTTATGGAAATTGCTAAAAACAAAGGATCGGGTTCTATGATAGTTACTATCGAAGAAATTGTTCAATAGTTTTTTACCAGTTTTTGTATGGATTTTTGCTTAAATACGAATTGTAATAGCGTTCATCATTCGTCACTTCTGCTCCTAACCAACTCGGTTTTTCAAACATTTCTGTTTCTGTTTGAAGTTCGATTTCGGCCATTTCTAAACCTTCATTTTCGCCGTAAAATTCATCCACTTCATAGGTGTGATTGCCCACTTTTACCTCAAAACGAGTTTTGTCGATTACTCCTTTTTCGCAAAGCAATAATAAATTTTCGGCTTCTTCTACTGGAATTTCTTTTTCCCATTCAAAACGAGACATGCCTGTTGTATTAGACCTGCCTTTTATGGTTAAATAAGCCTTGTTTTCTTTTATTCGAACTCTAACAGTGCGCTCAGGATTTGAGTTTAAATAGCCCTGGATAATGCGTTTTTTTGAAAAAGCTTCTTTTTTATAAGAATCTGAAGTGACTAAAAATTTTCTTTCTATTTCTAACATTTTTATGCAAATTAAAGTAAGGAGCTTTTTCAGCTGTTCGCTATGTCTTTTCTTTTAGGTCTGGGCTAATTAAGAGCTCCAAATGTATCAAATATTTAAGTGCAATTGATTTCATTTTGACAAATTGACCATAAATTTGTAACATGTCCGAAATGAATCCAAATAGAAAAATCATACACATCGACATGGATGCTTTCTATGCTTCCGTGGAGCAAATGGACAATCCCGAACTTCGTGGAAAGCCCCTTGCTGTAGGAGGTTCAGAAAACCGAGGTGTTGTTGCTGCGGCGAGTTATGAGGCTAGAAAGTTTGGTGTGCGGAGTGCTATAAGTGGTGTCTTGGCGAAGAAATATTGTCCAGAACTTATTTTTGTGCGACCACGATTTGAGCGTTATAAGGAAATTTCGACTCAAATTCATAAGATTTTCCGTGATTATACTGATTTGATAGAGCCGCTTTCGCTTGACGAAGCTTATCTGGATGTAACCCAAAATAAAAAAGGAAATCCAAGTGCTAGTTTATTGGCTCAAGAAATCCGCAACCGTATTTTTAATGAGATAGGACTAACAGCTTCTGCGGGAATTTCGATCAATAAATTTGTTGCCAAAATTGCCAGTGATTACAATAAGCCCAATGGGCAAAAAACGGTGACTCCTGATGAAGTGATTCCTTTTTTAGAAGTGTTGCCTATTCGAAAATTTTATGGTGTGGGGAAGGTAACGACCGAGAAAATGTACCAATTGGGGATTTTTACGGGATTGGAATTAAAAAGTAAATCTTTGGAATTTTTGGAAAAACATTTTGGGAAATCTGGGAGTTATTATTACTATGTGGTGCGTGGGATTCATAATAGCGAAGTGAAATCAAGTCGCATTGCAAAATCAGTTGCTGCCGAACATACTTTTGATGTTAATCTTTCTTCCGAAATTTTTATGTTGGAACAATTGGAACTCATAGCCAATAGCTTGGAACGAAGACTTAAAAAGCACAATGTTTCTGGAAAAACGGTAACCCTGAAAATAAAATATAGTGATTTTACTCAGCAAACACGAAGCAAAACCTTGCAGTATTTTATTGCCGATAAAGGATTGATTCTGGAAACAGTAAAAGAATTATTGTATCAGGAACGAATGAAAGATTCGGTTCGTTTGCTCGGAATTTCGATGAGTAATTTAAATACCGAAGTAAAGAAAGCGGTTGTCGCAGTACAGTTAAAATTCGATTTTTAATTTTTCTTTTTTAATGAGTTTATTAAGCAATCGAGACTTAATTTCTTAATGGTTTTTACATAAAAAGAAACCCTTCTTTTTGAGAAGGGTTTGAATTTGATATTTATTTTGCAATTATTTTTTACTTGAAAGTTTAGATAACAATCTTAGGAATTCAATGTATAACCAAACTAGGGTGATCATCAATCCCATAGCGCCAAACCATTCCATGTATTTAGGCATTCTTTGTTGTACTCCTTGTTCGATTCGGTCAAAGTCTAAGAATAAGTTTAAAGCGGCAATTACAATTACAAAAACACTGATTCCAATGCTCATCATTGAGTTTCCGTAGTGTACAGGCTGATAACTTGTAAACATTGAAACTAACCAGGAGATTAGGTAATAAGTAGCAATGGCTAATGTTGCAGCCACCACAACCGATTTGAATTGCTCTGTTACTTTTACAATCTGGAACTTATAAAGTCCTAAACAAACCGCAAAAGTTACAAAAGTAGCTCCTACCGCCTGAATGACAATTCCGGGATATTGTGCTTCAAAAATAGCAGAAACTCCTCCGATAAATAATCCTTCAAACAAGGCATAACCCGGAGCTAAATAACCCGAATATTGTGGTTTGAAAGCAGAAATTACTACCAAAACTAAGCCTACAATGGCGCCACCAATTGCTGGCACAATAGGATTCATACCATTAAATGTCATCCACCAAATAACCATTGCCGATGCCGTAAGCAACAAGAATAGTAAAATGGTTTTGTTAATGGTTCCTGAAAGTGTCATGTCTTGGTCGTAACCAATAACTGTTGCTTCATGAACTTGCTCTGCTTTAGATGTAGGCGAGAAGCTTTTATTGTTTAAAAAAGGGTTTTTAGATTTAAAATTCATAATAGATTTCATTTTATGTTAGCCAAATATAAAAGATATTTTTCAAGATTGCTGTTTAATTCTTCTTAAATTTTTTGAAAGCAATTTTTTATAAATTAAGATTATACAAATAGCTAAAAAGAAGTATTGTATTACTTATTTTAAAAGTGTTAGTGTGTTTTAATTTATTACTTTTTTGTTTCTTTTTATTCTTTTGTAATGTGTTTGACGAAGATTTTTATCTCCAGAAATGATGCTGATATTTCCATCAATTTCCAGCATTGCCAACTTTACATCTGAGAAATGTTCGATTCCATGTTCCCGAATGGCTTCTTTTAATTCATTAGAAGTAATGTTTAATTTACTCAATGTTTTGAAATACATTTGACCGTTGTGGATTAATATTTCTGGTTTTTCTTGTATAAAGGCACTGAATTTCGGAAACATAAATATTAATTTTTTTAAAGTGAAATTGATAATAAATAGTACTGCAGCTGCAGCTAAACCACCAAAAAGGCTCACGTTGTTTCCTACCATCGCATTTTGAACTGAGTTGCTAATTAGTAGAATCAAAATAACATCGGCAGTATTTAGTTGAGATAATTCTTTCTTGCCAAACATTCGGAGAGCGATTAACATAAATAGATATACAGAAGCACTTCGAATAATAATATCAAAATACGGGTTCATTTTTGTAATTTATTATGAGTTAAGAAATAATAAGTTTAAGTCGTGATTCAAATTAACAACAAATCTACATTAGAAAACAACAAATCTTCGTTTAGTTGATAAAACCAGACAGATTTTTAAGTTATAAAATATTTTGCTTTTCTCTCTTATATGCTTGATGTAATTAAATTTTGAACGAAAACAAGATGAGTTGATTGGAAAGCTAGGAAAATCTAAAGATTAAGTAAGAAAAATTATTGCAGAATTATAGTTTGGAATGTTTGTTAAAACAAAAAAATCCGTCTCGTTATTTAAACAAGACGGATTTTATATTTTGAAAAAAAAACAGCTTTTTTAGTTAATTTCAGAAACTCTCATAGTGTTTACCATTCCTTTTTCTGTAATAGGCATAGAAGCTAAATTGATGATGTAATCACCATTTACAACATGTCCTTTTTCTTTAGCGATTCTGTTAATGTCAGTTACTGTAGTATCTGTACTTTCTTCTTTATCGTAGAAATAAGTTCTAACTCCCCAAAGTAAGCTTAATTGTGTAAGGATTCTTTTGTTTGAAGTGAAAACTAAAATTTCAGCTGTGTTAGGTCTCCAAGCTGATAATTGGAAAGCAGTATAACCACTGTTAGTCATTGTAGAAATAGCTTTTGCCTCAATAGAGTTAGCCATAGTTGCTGCATGACGACAAATTGTTTTAGTGATAAAACGGTTTGTTTTGATTTGTGGTGTGTTTTGTGGAACTTGGATTAGTGGAGAGTTTTCTACCGCTTCCAAGATTTGAGTCATTTTTTGAATTACTTGTACTGGGTAATTTCCAGCAGCAGTTTCTCCAGAAAGCATCACAGCATCAGCACCATCCATTACTGAGTTAGCTACGTCATTTACTTCGGCTCTGGTAGGAGTCAAGCTAGTGATCATAGTTTCCATCATTTGTGTAGCTACAATTACTGGGATACGAGCAGTTTTAGCTCTGCGAATCAAGTCTTTTTGTACCAATGGTACTTCGTGCGCAGGAAGTTCAACTCCTAAGTCTCCACGAGCTACCATTAAAGCATCACAATAAGCAACAATTTTATCCATGTTTTCTAATGCTTCTGGCATTTCGATTTTGGCAATAATTGGAATTTTATTTTCAGCGTGTTCAGCAATTAAGTCTTGAAGATCTTTTAAATCTTGTGGTGTTTTTACAAACGAAAGTGCAATCCAGTCTACTTTTTGCCCAATAGCAAAAATAGCATCTGCGATATCTTTTTCAGTCAAAGCTGGAAGAGAAATTTTAGTATTAGGAAGGTTAACTCCTTTTTTAGATTTTAATTCACCACCTTGGATTACTTTAGCAACAACTTCAGTTTTCTTGTCAGTAGATACAATTTCGAAAATTAATTTTCCGTCATCTAATAAGATTCTTTCGCCTGGATTTACATCGTTTGGAAAGTTTTGGTATTTCATGAAAACTCTTTCGGCAGTACCTACAATGTCTTCAGCAGTAGTGAAAGTGATGATATCGCCGTCATTAACAACAACACCGTCATTCATCATTCCAACACGAAGTTTTGGTCCTTGTAAGTCGGCAAGTATCGCTGTAGTATAACCAAACTCTTCGTTTAGATCACGAATAATTTGGATTCTGTTTTCTACATCGGCATAATCAGCATGAGAGAAATTAATTCTAAATACGTTTACACCTGCTTCAACCATGTCCTTTATGATTTCTCTTGTGCTGCATGCAGGCCCAAGGGTAGCCACAATTTTAGTTTTTTTGTTTGTAGTAATCATTTGCATTAAAAAATTAGATTGTTTTTAGATTTTATTTGTTTTGTTTCAACAATATAGACTGTTGTTATGTTGTCTATAGTATTTAATATCGTTTTTATTTGATTGACATCTATGCTGTCATCGGTATTGTCTATTTTTAAAAAATAATCCGCTTTTTTAAATTCAGGCAATAGATACACTTTTGTCGAAATGCCTTCAGTCGAATTTGAAAATAGGTCTTGAACTTGGTCGTTTTTTTCTTGAACGACTTCGTTTTTATTTTGAACTAAATTCCAAGCTACCGTATTTTCTTCGTCATAAAAATAAAATCTCGAAAATTTTGTTTCTCCTTCTTTGATATTTATTTGAACTTCATCAGCACTCTTCGCTAGATTTATAGGAAGTTTTTGATTGATAAAATATGCCAATCGGTAATCTTCTAAAGAAGTATGAATTGCGATAAGATTGTAATCAATTTCATCAAATTCGTCAAGACTTAATTTATGAATAGCCATCTTCATTAAAAATAAAGATGTAAATATACTATTTCTATCGAAGTTTAAGTGTCGAAAATATAATGATTTCGTTAAATTTAAAACGAAAACGTTGTAGTTTTGAGGAATTTAGTGTTATTTCTTGCTCATTTTTTCTTGAAATACAAAATAAGCACGTTGAGAGGCTTTTTCTTCGGCTTTCTTTTTAGAAGTTGCTCTTGCTTTTGCAATTACTTTTTCGTCAATGCTCAATTTAACTCCAAACAGACGTTGTCCATCTATAGCGTTGTCCTCAAAAATGTCATAATGAAATTGTTTTTTTTCTTTTTGACACCATTCGATAATTAAACTTTTGTAGCTTATTACCTTTCCTTCGAGTCTTGAAATATCAACATAAGGAATGATTACTTTTTGCTGAATAAATTTTTCGCAAAAAGCATAGCCTTTGTCCAGATAGATTGCTCCAATAAGAGATTCGAAAATATTTCCATGTATGTTTTCGCCAAAATGCTGTACGGGAACTTTGCTTTCTACAAAGCGAATTAGGTCTAAGTCTTTTCCTAATTCATTCAAATGTTCTCTACTTACAATTTTAGAACGCATTTTAGTAAGGTAGCCTTCATCGCCGTATGGTGCTTCGTTAAATAAGTGCGCAGCAATAACAGAGCTCAACATAGCATCTCCTAAAAATTCCAAACGCTCATAACTAATAGGGTTGCCGGTAGAATCCACTTTTCCAGAAGAGCGGTGGGTAAAGGCTTTCTGGTAATGAATTAATTTACCAGGAGGGAAGCCAAGGATTTTTTGGATAGCATCAAAAAAAATCCCGTCTTCTTGAGAACGGGATTTTGTAAATATTTTTTTGAATATACTCATAGTATAAAATTAGAATCCTAATTTTTTTACTAATACACAAGCATTGTGACCTCCAAAACCAAAAGTGTTACTCATAACTACGTTCATTTCTCTTTTTTGAGCTACGTTGAAAGTGAAGTTTAACTTTGGATCTATTTTTTCATCATCTGTAAAATGATTGATTGTTGGAGGAACTATTCCGTGTTTTATAGATAGGATAGCAGAAATTGTTTCAATTGCTCCAGCAGCTCCTAATAAGTGACCTGTCATAGATTTTGTTGAATTCAAGTTCATGGTATAAGCATGTTCTCCAAAAACTTGTTCGATAGCTTTACTTTCGGCCATGTCTCCAAGAGGTGTTGATGTTCCGTGCATATTCACTCCGTCAACATCAGTTGGTTTTAAACCAGCATCTCTCAAACAGTTTAACATCACGTTTTTTGCGCCCAATCCTTCTGGATGTGGAGCTGTAATATGATGCGCATCTGCTGACATTCCACCACCACCAACTTCGCAATAAATAGTTGCTCCACGGGCTATGGCATGTTCGTATTCTTCAAGTATTAAAGCACCGGCGCCTTCACCTAAAACAAAACCGTCACGGTCTTTGTCCATAGGTCTGGAAGCGGTTTTTGGATCGTCATTTCGTGTCGAAAGGGCGTGCATCGCATTAAATCCTCCCATTCCAGCAATTGTTACTGCAGCTTCTGAACCACCAGTTACCATTGCATCTGCATGACCCAATCGAATGTAATTGAAAGCGTCAATAATGGCATTTGTTGATGAAGCACAAGCCGAAACGGTTGTGAAATTTGGGCCTCTAAAACCGTATTTAATAGAGATATGACCACCAGCTATATCGGCAATCATTTTTGGTATAAAGAAAGGATTGAATTTTGGTGTACCATCGCCAGCTGCATAATTAAGAACTTCTATTTGAAAAGTTTCTAAACCGCCAATTCCTGAACCCCAGATTACACCTACTCTGTCTTTGTCTAATTTTTCAAAATCGAAACCGGCGTCTTGTACGGCTTCCTCGGCTGCAACCAATGCATATTGTGCATAACGGTCCATTTTTCGAGCTTCTTTTCGGTCTATAAAGTCTTCAACATTGAAGTTTTTTACTTCGCAGGCAAAATGGGTTCTAAACTTTGAAGGGTCATAATATGTTATTGGAGCAGCTCCGCTAACTCCGTTAATAAGCCCGTTCCAATACTCCTCAATATTGTTTCCAATAGGAGTAAGAGCACCTAGGCCTGTTACAACAACTCGTCTTAATACCATATATTCTGTATTTTGTTATCTTTAAACAAACAAACCCCACGCTTTCTTTTGTGTTTTAGTACCTAAGAGCCATGGGTGTTGTATTATGTATAATGGATTGAAATTCAATCGTACTTTAAATTTGAAAAATAATAACACCCGATTTTTAATAAATTTGAGATTTTTAAAAATCGGGTGTGTGTGTATTATTTTTTAGCTTCTTCGATGTAAGAGATAGCTTGACCAACAGTAGCAATGTTTTCAGCTTGATCGTCTGGAATTTGAATGTCAAATTCTTTTTCGAATTCCATAATAAGCTCAACAGTGTCTAATGAGTCAGCTCCTAAATCATTAGTGAAGCTTGCTTCTGTTACAACTTCGTTTTCGTCAACGCCTAATTTGTCTACGATAATCGCTTTTACTCTTGATGCAATGTCTGACATAATCTTTAATTTTAGAATTTAATTGGTGGCAAAAATAAAAAACTTTATTTTAAAATAACCAATATGTTGATAAATGTGATGTCTAAAATAGAAAATAATTTTGAACAAAGACTTCCTAATACTATTTAATTTCGTTTTTTATTCTTTTTTTTGTGTGACTTAAACGAGATGAACTATGAAAAAAATTGTTGTTTTTGCTTCTGGATCTGGTACAAATGCTGAGAATATCATACAGCATTTCAAAGGAGGGGCTATTGGTAATGTAGTATGGGTTTTTACAAATAATGCAAAAGCAAAAGTAATTGACAGGGCTAAAAATCATGCTGTTCCTGTTGAGGTTTTTACAAAGTCAGAATTATATGAAAGTGATTTAGTACAAAAAATAAATGCCATTCAGCCGGATTTGATAGTTTTGGCAGGATTTTTATTGAAATTCCCCGATGCTATTGTTGCAGCTTACCCTGATAGAATAATAAATATTCATCCTGCGTTGTTGCCAAAATATGGAGGAAAAGGAATGTATGGTATGCATGTGC
Source organism: Flavobacterium undicola (assembly GCF_009909155.2). GTDB lineage: Bacteria > Bacteroidota > Bacteroidia > Flavobacteriales > Flavobacteriaceae > Flavobacterium > Flavobacterium undicola. The sequence continues at coordinate 7,674 of NZ_JAAAPM020000008.1, read as the reverse complement.
ACAGAGCTGTTGTTGAAAATAAAGAAAAGGAAACAGGGATAACGATTCATTATGTGAATGAAAATTATGATGAGGGGACTATTATTTTTCAAAAGCAAGTGACGGTATTGACAACCGATACACCAGAGGTGGTTGCTGAAAAAATTCATGAATTAGAGCAAAAATATTTCCCCAGAGTTGTTGAAGATTTGTTAAAAGCTAAATCATAAATTTGGATTATCAAGTACATATATATACCGATGGAGCCGCAAAGGGAAATCCTGGTCCGGGTGGTTATGGGGTTGTTATGGAGTTAGTGGGAACTGCGCATAAAAAAGAATTCTACGAGGGTTTTCGTTATACTACTAATAATAGAATGGAATTATTGGCAGTAATTGTAGGATTGGAGAAACTAAAAAATCCAAATATGAAGGTTTTAGTAGTTTCAGATTCTAAATATGTGGTCGATTCAGTGGTTAAAAAATGGGTTTTAGGTTGGGAAAAGAAAGCTTTTGCAGCGAGAAAAAATGCCGATTTGTGGAAGCGATTTTTATTAATTTATAGAAAACATCAGGTTGATTTTAAATGGATAAAAGGACATAATAATCATCCTCAAAATGAACGTTGCGATGAATTGGCAGTGTTTGCTTCTAATCAAAAATCCTTGTCTATAGATGTTTTTTATGAGAAAGAAGAGGGTAAAATTTTATGATAATTTTGCCACTTTTAACTTTTGCAACTATGGAACTTATGAACTATCTTTGCATCTTTAATTTGAAATTCATAAAATGAATAAATTATTGATTGTTGGAACGGTCGCTTTCGACGCAATTGAAACCCCTTTCGGTAAAACCGATAAGATTTTAGGTGGAGCGGGTACTTATATAGGGCTTTCAGCAGCTTTTTTTAATTTACAATCAGCTATTGTATCTGTAGTAGGTGATGATTTTCCTCAAGAATATTTAGATTTATTGACCGATAGAAATATTGATATTTCTGGTCTTGAAGTGGTAAAAGGAGGTAAGACTTTCTTTTGGAGCGGTCGTTACCATAACGATTTGAATTCAAGAGATACATTAGATACTCAATTAAATGTTTTGGCAGATTTTCAGCCAAAAGTTCCTGAAAATTATAAAAATGCCGATGTAGTGATGTTAGGAAACTTACATCCATTAGTACAAAGCGGTGTTTTAGATCAATTGGAAAGCAAACCAAAATTAGTAGTTTTAGACACTATGAATTTTTGGATGGATTGTGCATTACCTGAATTGTTAGATGTAATTAAACGTGTTGATGTTATTACAATTAATGATGAAGAAGCGAGACAACTTTCGGGAGAATATTCTTTAGTGAAAGCTGCAGCAAAAATTCATGCTATGGGGCCTGAATTTGTAGTGATTAAAAAAGGAGAACATGGAGCGTTATTGTTTCATGATAGTCAGGTTTTCTTTGCACCGGCTTTGCCATTAGAGGAAGTTTTTGATCCAACAGGAGCTGGAGATACTTTTGCAGGAGGTTTTGCAGGATTTATTGCTCAGAGTGAGAATGTCTCTTTTGAAAACATGAAAAATGCGATTATATATGGTTCTAATTTAGCTTCCTTTTGTGTAGAGAAGTTTGGAACTGAACGAATGGTTAGTTTAGATAAACAAGAGGTTGTGTCTCGATTAAAGCAGTTTAAGTCATTGACACAATTTGATATAGAATTATAATGCTTTGAAGCCTCGGAAACGAGGCTTTTTTCGTTCAATGTCTAAATCTAACTGGATTTCTTAATCTAGGTTAATTGATGCAAAATAAAAAAGTTAGAACTTTGAAACTTAAAATAAGAAATATTAAAATCTATTATAATAGAGTTTAATAATTATAGAATAACACAAACACAACAAATATAACTACAATGAGCGACGCTTTAAAACATGAATGTGGAATAGCTTTAGTTAGACTACTTAAACCGCTTGAATTTTACAAAGAGAAGTATGGTTCTGCTTTTTACGGAATCCAAAAGATGTATCTTCTTATGGAGAAACAGCACAATAGAGGTCAAGATGGTGCTGGGCTTGCAAGTATAAAACTAGATGTTGAACCAGGTGAACGATATATTAGCCGTGTGCGTTCTAATCAGGCGCAACCTATTCAAGATGTTTTTGCTCAAATTAATGAGCGAATTAATGAAGAAATGGCGAATCATCCTGAATATGTAGATGATGTTGCGGCACAAAAAGCAAATATTCCTTACATAGGTGAGTTGTTTTTAGGGCACGTTAGATATGGTACTTTTGGTAAAAATAGTATTGAGAGTGTGCATCCTTTCTTGCGTCAAAATAACTGGATGCATCGAAATTTGATTTTGGCAGGAAATTTTAACATGACCAATGTTAAAGAACTTTTTCAAAATCTTATTGATTTAGGTCAGCATCCAAAAGAAATGGCAGATACCGTTACGGTGATGGAGAAAATTGGACATTTTCTAGATAATGCTGTAACTGATTTGTACCAAGAATGTAAAAATGAAGGGTATAATAAGCGTGAAGCTTCACCAGTAATTGCTGAAAGATTAGATATTGCCAGAATTTTAACCAGAGCATCTAAGAATTTAGATGGAGGTTATGCAATGGCAGGTCTTTTAGGTCATGGAGATGCTTTTGTTTTTAGAGATCCGGCAGGAATTCGTCCAGCTTATTATTATCAAGATGATGAAATTGTAGTTGTAGCTTCAGAAAGACCAGTTATTCAAACTGTTTTCAATGTTCCGTTTGATCAAGTAAAAGAAATTGATCCAGGAAATGCTTTGATTATTAAGAAAAGCGGATTGGTTTCTATGAAAGAAATTTTAGCTCCAACAGTTAAAAAGGCTTGTTCTTTTGAGCGAATTTATTTCTCAAGAGGAAGTGATGCTGAAATTTATCAGGAAAGAAAGAAATTAGGGAAATTGATATTGCCAGCAGTTCTTGAATCTATTGATCAGGATACTGATAACACGGTATTTTCTTATATTCCTAATACTGCTGAAACTTCTTTTTATGGATTAGTTGAAGCGGCACAGGATTTCTTAAATCAAAGAAAGAATAATTATATTTTAGCTAATAGAAATACTTTAACTGCTGAAACTTTACAGGAGTTATTAGCTGTAAAAATTAGAACTGAAAAAGTAGCTATTAAAGACGCTAAGCTTAGAACTTTTATTACAGAGGATAGTAGTCGTGATGATTTAGTTGCTCACGTTTATGATGTAACTTACGGAGTAATTAAGCCTACTGATAATTTGGTTATTATTGATGATAGTATTGTTAGAGGTACAACTCTTAAAAAGAGTATCATTAAAATGATGGATCGTTTGAATCCAAAACGAATTGTTATTGTTTCTTCGGCGCCACAGATACGTTTCCCTGATTGTTACGGAATTGATATGGCAAAATTAGAAGGTTTAGTTGCTTTTAGAGCGGCATTGGAACTTTTGAAAGAAAGAAACTTATATCATATTGTTGATGAAGTGTATGCAAAATGTAAAGCACAGGAAAGTTTCAAAGACACTGATGTAGTAAATTATGTAACTGCAATTTATGAGCCGTTTCAACCACAAGAGGTTTCGGATAAAATCGCTGAAATGTTAAGTTCACCAGAAATTAAGGCTGAAGTAAAAATCATTTTCCAAACCGTGGAAGATTTGCATATTGCTTGCCCTAAAAATCTTGGAGATTGGTATTTTACAGGTGATTATCCTACGCCAGGAGGTAATAGAGTGGTTAATCGTGCTTTTATGAATTTTTATGAAGGTAAAGATGCGAGAGCTTATTAATTGATAATTTGAGTTATTTATCGGTTTTTTAGGTTGTTTGTCTTGAATATTTGTGCATAACTTATAACTAACATAACTTTGCTATACCATAATATTAGTAGGTTAAGTTTATGGTAGATTTGGGGCAAAAAAGGTGGAAGCAATTCCACCTTTTTTATTGGAATAAAGTCAAGGTTTCAGATTGCGGAGTTCAGATTGCAGAATTTAGATTTAGCAACTGACTAAAAAAAACAGATAAACATACTTTCAGGTCTATTGGTCTTTTATCTAAAAAGTCTTTTTTGTTAACTTGGTATTATATCCAGTTTCGGCTCCCCTCTCCTTTGGAGAGGGCTGGGGTGAGGATAAAAAAAATAGACGAACTACCTTTCGGCTGTTCGTCTATTCTCAATATTCTTTATTTTATGTTCTTATAGAAAGATTATTTCTCTAAAGCATATCTTCTAGATACTTCAGTCCAGTTGATTACATTGAAAAAAGCTTCAATATAGTCAGGTCTTCTGTTTTGGTAGTTTAAGTAGTAAGCGTGTTCCCAAACGTCCATTCCTAAGATTGGAGTTCCACCGCATCCAACACCTGGCATTAATGGATTGTCTTGATTTGGAGTTCCGCAAACATCTAATTTCCCTCCTTTTTGAACACATAACCAAGCCCATCCTGAACCAAATTGTGTAGCTCCAGCTTTGCTGAATTTAGCTTTGAATTCTTCAAATGATCCAAAAGCAGCTTCGATAGCAGCTAATAAATCTCCTGTTGGTTGTCCACCTCCGTTAGGAGTCATAACAGTCCAAAAAAGATTGTGATTGTAGAAACCTCCACCATTGTTACGAACTGCACCATTTGTTAAATCAAGATTAATCAAGATGTTTTCAATAGTTTTACCTTCCATATCGGTACCAGCAATAGCAGCGTTAAGGTTAGTTGTGTAAGCATTGTGATGTTTTGAATGGTGAATTTCCATTGTACGTGCATCGATATGTGGTTCTAGTGCGTCATACGCATAAGGTAATTGAGGTAATTCAAAAGCCATGATATTTTTTATTTAAAGATTTATAAAATAATTTATCCAAAATTAAACATTTAAGTTTGGAATTCGAAATACTTGTTCGTTAAATAAATTAAATAATGCGGTTTTTTGTTATTTTTAATGTTCAAAACACAATTGTTTTCGAATAACAATTATGTAGCTATTTACTTTAGGATTGTGCCATTGCCATGCAAATAATGCTGATTTTAGTTCCGGGGATTTTTAATAAGGCGTGTCCGCAGGCTTCAAGAGTGGCGCCTGTTGTGATTACATCGTCAATAATAACAAAGTGTTTGTTGTGGTCTTTCTCAGTAAAGTGAACATCAAAAATGGATTCTATGCCTTCACTTCTGCCTAAAAGATTCTTTTTAGATTGCGTTTTCGAATATACTTTTCGAAATAAAAGAGTTTCATTATAATTCAAATTTAATTTTTCAGCAAGAGATTGACCAAAAGTAGTCACCTGATTATAGCCTCTTTCTCTAAATTTTTTAGGATGTAAAGGAACTGGAATTATTTCATCGGCTTTTAAAGAGTTTAATGTTTCTTTTAAATCTTCGGTGTACCATTCACCTAAAAGTCTGCCTATTTCCTCGTGGCCTTTGTATTTTAAGTTGTGAATCAATTTTTGGACAATCCCTTTTTTATGGAAATATAGAAATGCTGAGGCATATTCGACAGGAATTCGACCATAAAACTTTTTAAAGGCTTCGTTTTCTGCTAATAAATGATGATTGGTAAGCGGAATATGGTGTCGGCAAACGGTGCAAATTACTTTTTCGTTGGCTAATAAAATCGCATCGCAACCAGAGCAGCTTTTTGGAAAAAATAGATTTAGGATGCTTTTTAACATGCGAAGTGGTTTTTATTCCTAAAAATATAAAAATCAAGGCTTCAAACTTTATTTTTTTTCTTTTTTTTAAATTCACTTTTTATATTTTTGCACCACTATGGCAAAACAAGAAGATATATTTAAGAATGTAGTTTCGCACGCAAAGGAGTACGGATTTATTTTTCCGTCAAGCGAAGTATACGATGGTTTAAGTGCAGTGTATGATTATGCACAAAATGGAGTGGAGTTAAAAAAGAACATCCGCGAATATTGGTGGAAAGCAATGGTTCAGATGAACGATAACATTGTGGGACTTGACGCAGCAATATTGATGCATCCAACTACCTGGAAAGCTTCAGGACACGTAGATGCTTTTAACGATCCATTAATTGATAATAAAGATTCGAAAAGACGATATAGAGCCGATGTTTTAATTGAAGATTATGCCGAAAAGCTTAATCAAAAAGCAGTTAAAGAAATCGAAAAAGCAAAAGTTCGTTTTGGAGATGCTTTCAATGAAGCTGAATTTGTTGCTACAAATGCCAGAGTGGTTGAGTATAAAGCTAAAGAAAGAGCTATTTTAGAAAGAATGGCTCGTTCTCTAGGAAATGAAGATTTAGCTGATGTAAAAGCGTTAATAGAAGAATTAGAAATAGCTTGTCCAGAATCAGGTTCCAGAAATTGGACCGAAGTGCGTCAATTTAACTTGATGTTTGGTACAAAATTAGGTGCTTCTGCCGATTCAGCTATGGATTTGTATTTGCGTCCGGAAACGGCTCAGGGGATTTTTGTAAATTTCTTGAATGTTCAAAAATCAGGAAGAATGAAAATTCCTTTTGGAATTGCGCAAACTGGAAAAGCATTTAGAAATGAGATTGTAGCAAGACAATTTATTTTCCGTATGCGTGAGTTTGAACAAATGGAAATGCAGTTTTTTGTACGTCCAGGAGAAGAAATGAAGCACTACGAATTCTGGAAAGAAGCTCGTTTAAAATGGCATTTGTCTTTAGGTTTAGGAAGAGAAAATTATCGTTTCCATGACCATGAGAAATTAGCTCATTATGCTAATGCTGCTGCTGATATTGAGTTTAATTTCCCTTTTGGATTTAAAGAATTAGAAGGAATTCACTCCCGTACTGATTTCGATTTAAAAGCACACGAACAATATTCAGGTAGAAAACTGCAATATTTTGATGCCGAATTAAATCAGAATTACGTTCCTTATGTGGTGGAAACTTCAGTAGGATTAGACAGGATGTTCTTGGCCGTTTTTGCTACTTCTTTAAAAGAAGAAACTTTAGAAGATGGATCTACAAGAACAGTTTTAAAATTGCCTACAGTTTTAGCTCCAACAAAAGCAGCTGTTTTACCATTGGTTAAAAAAGATGGCTTGCCGGAAATTGCACATCAAATTATTGCCGATTTAAGATGGGATTTTAATGTGGCTTATGATGAGAAAGATGCTGTTGGTCGTCGTTATAGAAGACAAGATGCGTTAGGTACGCCATTTTGTATTACAGTAGATCATCAAACTGTCGAAGATCAAACGGTGACTATCCGACATAGAGATACCATGAAACAAGATCGTGTTAAAATTACCGATTTGAAATCAATTATTGAAAATGAAGTTTCAATGAAAAACTGGTTAATGAAAATGTAATTTTTTTTCAAACAAATAGCAAAAGGCTCTCCATTTTGGAGAGCCTTTTTTGTTTTTCTGCTGATTTATGTAAGTAATGACTTTAAAATTTAGGAGCTGGAAAAGAGGGGGTTGTGCCCTTGGTCGGATTTATTTACCCTTTATCAATTAGTATTTACACTTTATCGATTTCTATTGTTAACCAAATAAATGAATAAGTTAAATGTTTATTTTTAACCTATTAAAATGGTGCTTTTTTTGTTAAAAAATCATTTTTTTGAGTTAGTCATTTAGTTTCTGTATTTTTATGTCTTTAAAAACAGTCGTTATGGAAGTATTTGAAGGACAAAGCATACTAAACTTTATAAAAGAATTGCCAAATGATGAAGCTTGCAAAG
>NZ_JAAAPM020000079.1 GCF_009909155.2 Flavobacterium undicola | reverse complement strand
TGTTGAACTAAACCTTCGGTAGCACTTACCGTAGTTTTAGTACCTTACGAATATAATTAAATTTCGTAAGTTATGGCTACAAAAAAAAGCATCCAGAAGATTTAAGAGAAAATAAAATTCTCAATCAAGCCAAACGAGAAGTTCCCGGTTTTGAGGAGCTACTAGCTCGTTTTGAGCGCACGGTTTCGGTCTTAGGTCGAAGCCAAAGTACTTTTACTAATTATTCTCGTCACGTAGCTTCTATTTCCTTGTATTTTGGAAAAATTCCAACGGAGCTCGATGCCGAGCAAGTTCATGACTACCTGTTTTATCTTCAAAAAAAGTCTAAAACACCTTCTCAAACGTATTTTAAGCATTGTGTTTACGGGCTTCGTTTTTTATTAAAATCCGAAGGCTTGCCTTATGAGTATCTTC
>NZ_JAAAPM020000078.1 GCF_009909155.2 Flavobacterium undicola | reverse complement strand
TTGTTTTAGGATAAACCGTTCTCAATTTAAAACAAGTATTTTTCATAAATCCATAGAAAGAATGGTGAATGCAAAACCGATTTATCAAAAAAACATAAAACAGATATTAAGTGTATAACTCAAAATAATTTTTTTGATTCCCAAGATTTCTTGGAAGTGGTATATAATGCAAAACAAATACTCAATTCAATCGTAAACGAAATACTGCAAAAAAATGGACAATGATATTCTTCAAAAAGAAAAGGAATGGGAAATTAGGAAAAATATATTTTATCAAAATCAACAAGAACATAATCTTAAAATTATTTCTTTAAAACAGGATTATTTACTTAAAAACAAATACGCTATAAATAATTATAATAAATTAATTGAGTTAGTCATTTAGTTTCTGTATTTTTATGTCTTTAAAAACAGTCGTTATGGAAGTATTTGAAGGACAAAGCATACTAAACTTTATAAAAGAATTGCCAAATGATGAAGCTTGCAAA
>NZ_JAAAPM020000077.1 GCF_009909155.2 Flavobacterium undicola | reverse complement strand
GCATTAAAGGATAAGAACCAATATTGGCAGCTGGATAAAATAACAATGTTCCAAGAGCAGAAATTGCCAACCCCAATGCCAGTCCATTTTTATAGCCAATTTTATTGACTAAATCTTGTTTAAGTAATAAAGAAACTCCCATATAGATTAAGGAACCTACCGTATAGGAAATATAAAATGCAATCGATACAAACTGGCTTTGACCTTGGGTCAAATCAAATGCTTTTTTAAATACGGGAATTAATATGTCGTTACTGGCAGCAACAAATCCCCAAAAGAAGAATACGGTTGCTAGAGGGATAAATTGTCCCCATTGGGTTTTTGAATTTTCAGAAGCCATTCGTTTTTAGATTATTATAAGTTAATAATAGAGAGTATTTGAGAGAAAACTTTTTTTGATTTGGTTATAAATATTAATGTTACACCAGGGATGCTTTATGTGCTGTAATTATGCCCTGATGCTTGTTTTTAGATTATTTAAGAATTGTTTTTCCCACATTAATATCTTTAACAAATTTCCCTCCTGACCATTGTACAATTAATTTAAGTGGCACATTTGAAGTAATTATCATAGATGGTTTCTCCAGTGTATTTTTTCGTTTTTTGCATTGTATGTCAATGTTTCCATTTTCACCATAAGGATAATGCTTAACCCCATAT
>NZ_JAAAPM020000076.1 GCF_009909155.2 Flavobacterium undicola | reverse complement strand
GGAGTGGAAATATATTTACAACATCAAAAGGATCAACAATTTAGATTTTTAACTAAAAAAGCTAAAGAACTAAATATGCAACTAATTGATATTTAACAGAATAAATAAAAACGTCAATGGTAGTGATTTTAAATAATAATGCGATAGCTTTATTATTTAAAATTGTATCGAGAAGCTTTGTTTGAACCAGAGTTCTTGATATTGAGTTGGTGTTTTTTGTGTTTGTCTAAGAAAATCTTCGTGAATCTCTGTGTTTTCTTAGTGGATCTTTGTGGAAAAGCTTTTAAAGAGGTGTGGAGATAGGGTAGTTGTTTGATTGAAGAAACCTTTGAAAAGTATAATAACAACTCTAAAACCTTACAAAACTAAAAAACGGCTAAAAATAAGTTACATGTTATCAGTAGATTAAAAAATAGTTTCAAAATACTTCCGAAAATCTATTGTCAAAACGAATAAAGGTTCTACTTTTGCACCCGCAACAACGCAGACGTTCATTAAAATACTGACAGACAAATAAGCTTAAATAGGAAATTAATTTCTAAAAAAAAGCTTCAAAAAGTTTGTGAGATTTAAAAACAGATGCTACATTTGCACCCCGCAAAAGCGGCAAGTTATTTGAAAAACTGGTGAGAAATTAAAAAGAAAAGAAGAGTAAAATCTTCAAAAAAACTTTAAAAATTTCTTGCGAGATTAAAAAGAAGTTGTACTTTTGCACCCGCTTCGAGAAACACATCAAATGTGAAAAACGAAGAGAAAGAATAAGAAGAACACGTTCCTAGACATATTGAATTGACAGCCGTCTCCATCGAAAGATAGAGACAAAAGAATAAGAGTAATAGAATCGAGAGATTAGAATAAACCACTAGAATCTTCAGTCAAAATAA
>NZ_JAAAPM020000075.1 GCF_009909155.2 Flavobacterium undicola | reverse complement strand
TTGAGTTAGTCATTTAGTTTCTGTATTTTTATGTCTTTAAAAACAGTCGTTATGGAAGTATTTGAAGGACAAAGCATACTAAACTTTATAAAAGAATTGCCAAATGATGAAGCTTGCAAAGCTTATTTAGCACAAATAAAATGGAAAGATGGTTTTACCTGCATGAAGTGTGGACATACTAAAGGATGTGAAAAATCAGGATATAATTACCAATGTTATCAATGCCAACATGTAGAAAGTTCTACTGCAAATACATTGTTTCATAAGGTGAAGTTTGGTTTGCACAAAGCTTTTTGCATTGTATTTGAAATGACAACCAGTAGCAAAAGTGTATCAAGCATTCAAATGGGAAAACGTTTTGAAATTCGCCAAGGTACAGCTTGGTATTTTATGCAAAAAGTACGTAAATCGATGCAAAGCAGTCAGCAATATCCTTTGTCAGAATTAGTTCATGTAGATGAATTTACTGTGGGCGGAAAAGAAGAAGGAAAACAAGGCAGAAGTTATGATTCTAAAAAGAAAAAGGCAGTAATAGCAGTAGAATTAAACCAAAAGCATCAAGTAAAAAGAGTTTATGTGAAATCTATTGATGACTATTCTTCAAAATCATTAACGCCTATTTTTGAAGAACATATAAGTAAAAGTGCCAAAATAGTTACCGATAAATGGAGAGGATATGACCCGCTAAAAAAGCTTTATAATATTGAACAAAAATTAAGTGATCAGGGGAAAAATTTCAAGGAATTACATATTGTAATCATGCAATTGAAATCTTGGATTAGAACAATACCAACTCATGTTAGCAAATGGCATATTCAAGCTTATTTTGATGAATTTTGTTTTAGGATAAACCGTTCTCAATTTAAAACAAGTATTTTTCATAAATCCATAGAAAGAATGGTGAATGCAAAACCGATTTATCAAAAAAACATAAAACAGATATTAAGTGTATAACTCAA
>NZ_JAAAPM020000074.1 GCF_009909155.2 Flavobacterium undicola | reverse complement strand
CCGTAGCAGAACACTCACCCGTTACATCAGCCAAAACAGGAGCTACAGGAGCAGTTACATCTTTAACAATTACTTTTTGAGTAGCTGTAGTTGTGTTTCCATTTCCATCATCGAAAGTCCAAGTGATGATATGTGTGCCTTGTGTATTGTAAGTCAACGGATCATTAGTTGTACCAGTAATTGCAGTTTCTTTACAGTTGTCCGTTGTAGTAGGAGTCGTAGCCGTAGCAGAACACTCACCCGTTACATCAGCCAAAACAGGAGCTACAGGAGCAGTTACATCTTTAACAATTACTTTTTGAGTAGCTGTAGTTGTGTTTCCATTTCCATCATCGAAAGTCCAAGTGATAATATGAGTTCCTTGTGTATTGTAAGTCAACGGATCATTAGTTGTACCAGTAATTGCAGTTTCTTTACAGTTGTCCGTTGTAGTAGGAGCAGTCGCCGTAGCAGAACACTCACCCGTTACATCAGCCAAAACAGGAGCAACAGGAGCAGTTGTGTCTTTTACTGTGATTACTTGTGATTTAGAAGATTCATTACCACAAGCATCTTTAGCAGTCCAAGTTCTGGTCAACGTATAGTTGCTGGCAAAAACTTCACTGATATTAGATTTTACTTCTTTGTATGATACCATCGGATTTGCATCACAGTTATCGGTAGCGGTTAAAGTCGCAGCCTCAGGAACCGCAGAACATTCTGCTGTTAGATCAGCAGGAGCTTCGCTCAATACCGGAGCCGTAGTGTCTTTTACTGTGATCACTTGAGATTTAGAAGATTCATTACCACAAGCATCTTTAGCTGTCCAGGTTCTGGTCAACGTATAGTTGCTGGCACAAGTTTCACTGATATTTGATTTCACTTCTTTGTAGCTTACCACTGGATTTGCATCACAATTATCGGTAGCTGTTAAAGTAGCTGCCTGAGGTACTGCAGAACATTCTGCCGTTAGATCAGCAGGAGCTTCGCTCAATACCGGAGCCGTAGTGTCTTTTACTGTGATTACTTGAGATTTAGAAGATTCATTACCACAGGCATCTTTAGCAGTCCAAGTTCTGGTCAACGTATAGTTGCTGGCACAAGTTTCACTGATATTTGATTTCACTTCTTTGTAGCTTACCACTGGATTTGCATCACAATTATCGGTAGCTGTTAAAGTAGCTGCCTGAGGTACTGCAG
>NZ_JAAAPM020000073.1 GCF_009909155.2 Flavobacterium undicola | reverse complement strand
CTACCATTGACGTTTTTATTTATTCTGTTAAATATCAATTAGTTGCATATTTAGTTCTTTAGCTTTTTTAGTTAAAAATCTAAATTGTTGATCCTTTTGATGTTGTAAATATATTTCCACTCCTTTTTCCACGTATTGCATTCCATTATCAAATGTTTTATAATAAAGTTCTGCTATTTTTCTTGCTGTTGCCTTAATTGCTATTGCCGCTCCTCTTCTGGCTTTAAGTTTTCTCGCAAAAGCTCCTAAGCCTGGTTGTTTGCTAACTAATAAACTTTGGGCAGCTTGTTTGAATATTTGCCCAGATCTTGTCATAGCTTTTTTTTTGCTTCTTTTGTTCATCTTTCCTGATTGATGCTTTCCAGGAGCTAGTCCTAACCATGATACAAATGCTTTGACATTTGGCCATTGCTGTATATTATTCCCAAGTTCTGCCGTTAATCGCATTAGACTATAATCAGTAAGACCTGGTAAGACAGTAGGATTTGCGCCATGAATTCCCATTAACAAATTATGCAAATTTTCTATATCTGGCTTGTTATGTCTTATCGGTTTTATTCTATTATCGTCTTGATAATCATTATTAGTTTTGTCCTTAAATTGTATCAGTATTTTTTCAATTTCCTTATCACATAGTTGCACTTGTTTTAAATAGAACATATATCCATCATATGATTGTTGAAGTTCAAAAATATATTCCTCTTTATAGTTACCTTCTAAAGCCAATAAAATATCTGCGCTCTTTCTTTTGCGTAAATCTTTTGTACAATAGCTCAATAAAACTTGAGCGTCTCTTTCTCCTTCTAAAATAGCTTCTATCATTTTCATTCCACTTGATCCATGGGTTTGTGATAAAACATCTTTTAGACGAATATTCATTTGTACTAATGCTTTATGCATATGAAGTATATGTGAAGATGCCATTTGCAATTTATCTTCACGCATACGAGTATAAACTCTCAGCTTGCGAACAATATCATCAGGAACAAAACTTTTTCTTAATAAACCATAACTGAATAATTGTTGTATCCATTGACAATCTTGAACATCGGTCTTTCTACCTGGTAAATTTTTACTATCTGCTGGATTAACTAAAGTAACATCAAAGCCCATCTCTTCTAAAATATCATAAAGAGTAATCCAATATACTCCTGTTGCCTCCATTGCCACATGAGTTATTGAGTGTTCCTGCAAATAAATACCCAACTCTCTATAAGATCTTGTAAAAGTTCGAAAACTTCTTACTTCTGCTGCTTCGATAGCAACGAAAACTTTTTCACTACCAATATCGATGCCAGCACAATTTTTAATAATTTTCTCTAAACTACTCATTGATTACGATTTAATGAAATAGAAATAGGCTCAAAGTATATTATGTGAAAAGATATTACTACCATGGGGGAAATTCAT
>NZ_JAAAPM020000072.1 GCF_009909155.2 Flavobacterium undicola | reverse complement strand
TTTTAGGATAAACCGTTCTCAATTTAAAACAAGTATTTTTCATAAATCCATAGAAAGAATGGTGAATGCAAAACCGATTTATCAAAAAAACATAAAACAGATATTAAGTGTATAACTCAATAAATATAATAAGTTGTTTGCTCCCTTGTTATTTTGGAACGGAATTAGTTTGAAAAATAGAATTGTGATGTCGCCTATGACTACTTGGTCATCTAATGAAGACTTCACTATATCTGATGAAGAAATAGAATATTACAAGAAAAGAGTAAAAGGTGTTGGTTTAGTAATCACAGGATGTACCCACGTTACGGCAAATGGAATTGGTTTTACCCACGAATTTGCAGGATATGATGATACTTTCCTTCCAAGTCTGAAGAAGTTGGCGGATGCTGCAAAAAGTGGTGGAGCACCGGCAATTTTACAGATGTTTCACGCAGGTAATAAAGCAATTCCTAGACTTATTCCAGATGGTGAAGTGGTAAGTGCAAGTTCAGTTTCAAGTGGGCCTATAGTGCTTTTTGAAAAAGAAAATCTTCCAAAAGAATTGAGTGAAAATGAAATTCTAGAAATTATCAAGGCATTTGGTGAGACCACCAGAAGAGCAATTGAAGCTGGTTTTGATGGCGTAGAAATTCACGGGGCACATGGATTTTTGCTTCAAAATTTTATATCGCCTTTTTTCAATAATAGAAATGATCAATGGGGAGGTTCTCTAGAAAATCGTTTGAGACTTAGCCTGGAAATTTTAAGAGAAGTAAAAAATATAGTTTCAAAATATGCTGATCGTCCTTTTCTGATAGGGTACAGAATTTCACCTGAAGAATTTCCACAACAAACTTATGGACTTCCGGATACTTTCATTTTAATGGATAAGTTGATTGAAGAAAATATCGATTATTTACATTTCTCTCTGCTGGATGCTGTCAATCAAAAACCAATTGATTCAGAGTTTTCTAAAGAAGCTATATCAGTTGTACTAAACAATTATGTTAACAATAGAGTTCCTATTTTGGTTGCTGGAGGTATTACAACACCTGCGATGGCTGATCAAGTAGTAGACTATGGTGTTTCTATGGTGGCAATCGGAAGAACTTTGATTGTTAATCCTGATTGGGTAGAATTAACTCAAAATGGAGAAGAAGATAAAATCACTTCAATTCTTAAACTTGCAACTGTACAAGAGAAAAAAATCCCATCAAAATTAATGACAATATTCGGAAAACTAGACGGTTGGTTACAAGTAGAAGCTTAATTTAATCAATTCCCAAAACAAAGATATATAAAATGAAAATCAATTAGTTTATGGTTTGAATCCAGTCGAGTAACTCTACGGGACATTCAAAATCATGCTTAAATTTTAATGTATGCACTGGTTAAATAGTTAAAAAAAATGGTATAAAAAAAGCCTATTTCTTTAGAAATGGGCTTTTTAGCTTGAGAAGGAACAGGACTCGAACCTGTGTCCGCCGCGGCGGATATGAGCCCGACGAGCTATAAGTTTTGAATAATATTTTTAATAAATTCTCGCCCTATTCCAGTTTTTAAATATTTTTCTCTGTTCATGGCTTCGGTTTTGGAATT
>NZ_JAAAPM020000071.1 GCF_009909155.2 Flavobacterium undicola | reverse complement strand
AGCGGTAGCTTCAACGCTCTTGCTCCTGCTACTTATAGTGTACAAATAAGAGACAAAGCAAATCCTAATTGTGTAATTGTATTGGGTGACCAAACAATCTCTCAACCTGATGCACTAAGTGCAACTGCCCGAAACCAAGTAAATGTTTCTTGTAAAGATGGTAATGACGGTTCGGTTGTGATTACACCTGCTGGTGGAACTGCCGGATACACAATCTCTCCTGCTCAAATTGGTTTAAATGCCGGTTTACATACTTTCACCATAACAGATGCTAAAGGTTGCCAAACAACTGTTGATGTTACAATTATTAATGGTGATGGTACCCCTCCTGTTATTAGTCAATTACCAAGTGAAACAACAATCAATTGTCCTGCAAAACCTGAGTTTGCACAAGCAACAGCAACGGACAATGTTGACGCATCTGTTACTTTGACTTTTGAAGATGTAACAACTCAAGGTCAATGTGCAGGTTCTTATTCTACAACAAGAACTTGGACAGCTGTTGACGATTGTGGAAATACTTCAACAAAATCACAAAAAATCAATATTCAAGACATCACTGCTCCTACTTTTACAGTCCCTGCAAATATTACTATAAATGCTGGTGAAAATTGTATTGCAAACAGCAATCCTTCTGCAACAGGAACTGTAACAAACGTAAACGACACTTGTGATTCCAATCCAATAGTTAGCTATTCTGACACCGAATGTTATGGAAATGACAATGAAGCCAATATCAATTCAGGAAATGGAAGCTACTTCTACTTTAATGTCAATGGTTTTGATAACCTTACAGCTAAAAACATTGAAAAAGTTGCCCTAGCTTTCGAAACCAATCAAGGAAAAGGAAGAGCTGAATTTACATTGGTATCTCCAAGCGGACAAGCTGTAATATTGGTTGGACCATACTGCTCAGGTGGAAATTGTGATGATACTGACCCAAGTACCAAAGAATTATACTTACCTGTATTCTACTCTAATGCTTCGGGTAATCCACAATGGAATAACAATAATTTCATTACTTCAGGAATTAGTCAAAACTTCATACCTAACGGAGCTTCTTCATCTCCAAATACCATTACAGGTGTAACCTCTTATGTATCTAGTTTTGAAAATTTAACCGGGCCTATGAATGGTACTTGGTTTATTTATTCAAGAAAACAAAATAGTGTTAACGGAAGTATTACTTTCAAAAGTGTTTGTCTGAAACCTACTACTGAATGTGCTGGAAATAAAATCATTTCAAGAACTTGGACAGTAACTGATGCATGCGGAAATAAAACTACTGCTAATCAAACTATAAAAATTGAAGACACTACGGCTCCGGTATTGAGCGAAGCACCTGCTGATCTAACAGCAGAATGTGATGCAGTGCCTCAGGCAGCTACTTTAACAGCTACCGATAATTGTGATGTAAATCCAGTGGTAAGCTACAAAGAAGTGAAATCAAATATCAGTGAAACTTGTGCCAGCAACTATACGTTGACCAGAACCTGGACAGCTAAAGATGCCTGTGGTAATGAATCTTCTAAATCTCAAGTAATCACAGTAAAAGACACTACGGCTCCGGTATTGAGCGAAGCTCCTGCTGATCTAACGGCAGAATGTTCTGCAGTACCTCAGGCAG
>NZ_JAAAPM020000070.1 GCF_009909155.2 Flavobacterium undicola | reverse complement strand
AAGGCACATTCATAATAACACAAATTATTGTTTTTCAATAAAATACACCATATATTAGAAGAAACAAACCCCGAAATTGCTCTATAAGAGTCAAAAACGGGGTTTTTCTTTATATGCGATGCCAAAAATAATACGTTTAAGCGAATTTCAATACGAAATTCCAATTTTTACCATCAATAAAGATTTTGATGGTTTTTACGCCCAATTTCTAAAAACCGATTTGGGTAAAATTTACCTTTCCATGCCTTTTTCTGAGCTTGGTCAAACTTTCCAATTGAAAGATTCCCAAAAAGGAACTCATAGTTATTTTAGTCCCAAAGGAAAAATTGCTTTGATGATGCTAAAAAACTATTATGGTTGCTCGGATAAGAAACTAATCGAGCTTTTGAATGGAAATATTTTTATGCAGTTTTTTTGCGATATTTTGATTCCCATGGATAAACCGCTGACCAACTTTAAAATCGTGAGCCAAATCAGAATGGAACTTTCTAAGGGTTTAAACATTAGAAAATCTCAAGCAATATTAGCTAAAAGTTGGATTCCTTACATGAAGGATTTGGACAAAATGTTTACTGATGCCACTTGCTATGAGAGTGAAGTACGTTTTCCAACCAATCAAAAATTGCTTTGGGAATGCGTTCAATGGAACTACAAACAAATGGAATCATTGTGCCGTATTTTGAGAATCAAATTACCTAGAACCAAATATTTGGATTGGAGCAGACGATATAACGAGTATTCTAAAAAGAGAAAAAAGCAATCAAAATCTAAAACCAAAGTTACCCGCGGACTACTGAAGTTATTGTACAAACTTAACGGGGAGCTCAGTAAAATTGAGAACCAAAACTCCTTTGAAGCTACGGAAAAATACAAGCGACAACGAGCCATTATTGCCAAAGTTTACGGGCAACAAACACAAATATTTAAAACTGGGAAAAGTGTTCCTGACAGGATTGTAAGCATTAGTAAAAGTTACATCCGACCAATTGTACGAGGAAAGGAAGTCAAACAGGTTGAATTTGGAGCTAAAGTGAACAAAATTCAGATAGACGGAATTAATTTTATTGAACACATCCAATACCGGGCTTTCAACGAAGGAACCCGTTTGCAAAGTAGTGTGTTTTGCGCCCAAAACCTGACAAAAACCAAAATAAAAATGCTGGGAGCTGATGCCATTTATGCCACCAACAAAAACAGGACATTTACCTCTAGTCATAAAATCCAAACTGATTTTGTCAGAAAAGGAAAAGCTGGCAAGAACGAAGAGCAACGTAAAATTTTAGCCAAAGAAATTAAAAAAGAACGCGCCACCCGACTGGAGGGAAGTTTTGGTAAAGAGAAGGAACATTATAACCTGAAAAAAATTAAGGCCAAAACTCAGAAAAGCGAGATACTTTGGATTTTCTTTGGAATCCATACTGCAAATGCCTTAGAAATCGGAAGAAGGATTTTTAAAAAATCGCTAGAAATAGCGGCTTAAAAAAAATAAATTAATCTAGTGGGATAGCTATGTCTTGTCGGTAGCCAAAATCTATTTTTCAACCTAAAAAAATCCATGAAGAACCTCGAAAAATCAAAATGACCAAGATTGAAAAATCAAAATCGGTCATTTTTTTATTTTTTACTCAAAAGTTAACTTACTTCTGAATGTGCCTA
>NZ_JAAAPM020000007.1 GCF_009909155.2 Flavobacterium undicola | reverse complement strand
AGCTTTGCAAGCTTCATCATTTGGCAATTCTTTTATAAAGTTTAGTATGCTTTGTCCTTCAAATACTTCCATAACGACTGTTTTTAAAGACATAAAAATACAGAAACTAAATGACTAACTCAAAAAAATTATATATTTCTTTTTAATTGCAATTTTGTCTTTTAGTTGTACAAAAAAAGATGAATCTATTGAACTGGAAAATCAAGTTTTTGCAGATATATTTCCTCAAATGTTGGATTCTATTTGTATTGATCGGCGATTAATGGTTCCACCGCCTTTTATAATTTCTGAGGAAAATTTCTCAGATGTAAAAGACTACGAGAAAAACAAATTGGAATATGAAGAGGAAGTAAAGAGAATTAAAAATGATACTTTAAATATTGTTATAGCGATTCCCGATTCAATTGGACAGCTCAATTTTATGGAAATTTCACGTATCAAAAATAAATTCAAACAAAAAGGAATATTACTCGATACACTTGAACTAAAACCGCATAAATTTAATATTTCTGTTTTCCAAAATAAAACAAAGTATAAACTAAAATATGCTTCAACTTTTCCAAAACGTGATGCAATATGGATTACAAAATATAAATTTAATTTAGCTGGATATTTATTTTTCTCGCGAGTGCGATTTGATTCAAAAAAAGAATTTGCAGCAATTACTGCTGGATATATGTGTGGGCATTTATGTGGTAGTGGATTTATAATTTATATCAGGAAAATCAAAAATAAATGGGTCATCGATCAAATAGAAAAAACTTGGATTTCGTAGAAAGATATCTAGTAAACCTGATAGCGCGGATTTGCACACGAGCGAAGCGTACTGATTTAGTAATCCGTGCCCGTAACGATGAGCAACTTTGCCGAGTTACTGGATGAGATTGCTTCGTTCCTCGCAATGACATACTAGGCGGTTTAAGTCATTGCGAGCGATAGCGAAGCAATCTCACTAAAAAAAATAAATTATGCAATTACATCGCTAACCTCTCAATAAAACTAAAAAAGATGAAACCAGGATTTGTCTATATCATTACCAATAAATTCCAAACCGTAGTTTATACTGGTGTAACCTCAAATCTTCCACAAAGAATTTTAGAGCATAAAAATAAGAAATATCCAAAATCATTTTCAGCTAGATACGATGTAAACCTATTAGTTTATTACGAACAATTTCAATGGATTGAAGATGCTATAGCTCGTGAAAAACAAATAAAAGCGGGTTCAAGAGCAGCAAAAAACAATTTGATTCGGTCTATCAATCCAACATGGAAAGATTTATTTGATGAAATTAGAGATATAATGACTGAATGATACCTATTTTAATAAATTTAAAATCCACGCTCATAACAACGAACAACTTTGTCGAGTTACTTGAGGAGATTCCTCATTCTTCGGAATGACAAGATTGCGAGTAGAAATCACAACTTGACACAGTCAACAACGGGAAATGTTTTCGCATCAATGTTTTAAAAACTTCGTTTACACGTCGGTGAGGAATTGGGTATAGTGAAATTACAAATGGATACAAAATAGCTTAATTGATAACTAATTTTAAAAAATAGTAACAACATGATACATTTAATATCTTTATTTCTTCTTTTATTTTCGCCATTGCTATTCCAGTTAATCTCTGGGATCAAAGCGATTAAATACTCCATTTCTTTAAGTTTTTGGGAAGTAAGTTTAATAAGTTTACTTGGACATGTGGCTTTTGCAATTATAAATCTTGAAATAATGAGTGAATCATTAAGACATGCCACTCATAGAAATGGATTGGCTTGGGTCTTTCTTTTAATTATGGAATGCATCGTTGGAGCAATATTATTAATAGTGATTCTTATACAACGATACATTCAATATCGAAAAAATAAATCCAATGAAGGAGGAAATCCGAATTAAACACTAAAAAAACAATGAAAACAATATTAGTCCTTCTAACAACATTTTTCGCAACAATAATATTTGGACAAAATGAACAAAGAAAAAATCCATCTGATTTTATACCTAAAGGCTATGTACTTTTTGAAAAAATCAATGGAGACTTGAACAAAGATGGCATCGAAGATTGTGTTCTTATTATTAAAGGCACTGATAAAAGTAATTTTTTTAAACATGAATATCACGGAGAATTAGACCGAAACCGAAGGGGTATTATCATTTTATTTAACAAAAAAGACCATTACGAATTGGCTGCGAAAAACTATAATTGTTTCTCTTCTGAAAATGAAGATGGAGGAGTTTATTTCCCTCCGGATTTAAGTGTTCTAATAGAAAAAGGAAACTTAATTGTGCATTACGGACATGGTAGATATGGCTATTGGAAATATACTTTTCGACATAAAAACGCCGATTTTGATTTAATTGGTTATGACATAAGCAATGGCGGAGCAGTGATTAGCGATGAAACTAGTATTAATTTCCTAACTAAAAAGAAACTTCAAAGGGTAAACACTAACAAGAATGACGAAGGTGGTCAAGAAGTTTTTAAAGATACCTGGAAAACCATCAAGCAAAATCCACTCATCAAACTATCAGAGGTTAAAGATTTTGACGAACTCTATTTGTCAGATTATGAGTAAAGCTGAGAGTTAGTACCTGGAAAACAAGGAAACAACTTCATGGATTAACTATAACTAACACTATATATAAATCAATCATTTATAAACTAAAAATCATGACCAAATATTTAATACTTTCACTATCCATTTTAGTAATTGCTTGCAATGGACAAAAAAAATCAGCTGTTTTAAAAGATTCATTTGAAATAATTAAAGAAAGAGAGCAACAATCAATGCAAAAGGATTATTCTGAAATTGGAGAATTAGTTTCAGAATTTGACTTTAAAGTAAAAACAGCTAATATTAAAGACTTTGAAGATGGTTTTATACCATGGGCAGATTTAGAAAAACCTGACAGTGATTTAGCTAATCTTGACAAAAAAGACGAAATTGTAGTTTCTAATAAATTAGTAAAAATAGTTATAGATTATCCTTTAACAAATCAGTATGAATTTACTTTAGAATCTGAAAATGGATTTACAAGAGGTCAATTATTAACTGAGATTAGTAAACATTATTATTTACTATACGAAGAAGAAGAAAAAACAGCTACTATAAAAACAATACCTATTGAAAAAAGAACAACGATGTATAATCGAAATGAAACAAATGGAAAGTATGGAATTTGGGGACATGACATTGCTGATATGGATATATCAGGAATTTCTGTTTACAAAACAAAAAATGGGGAGATTATTCTAATACTTAATATTGAATCTTAAAAAAAAGATATTGCGGATTTGCAATCCGTGCCCACAACAATAAGCAACTTTGTCGAGTTACTGTATGAGATTGCTTCGTTCCTCGCAATGAAATTGCGGATAACTAATAAATAAAACCATGAACGAAAAACCAATACTCTATTTTAAAAATGCTTCCGAATGGAGAGCCTGGCTGCATGAAAACCACAGCAGTTACAAGGCGGTCCATTTGATTTTCTATAAAGTAGCACACGAGGCAGAAAGTATGCGTTGGGAAGAAGCCGTAAAAGTAGCTATTTGTTATGGCTGGATTGATTCTACGGTTAGAAAACTGGATGAACACCGAAGACAACAGCTTTTTACTCCCAGAAAAGACAAAAGCATTTGGAGCAAAATAAACAAAGGGTACATCGAAGATTTAATTGCTGCCAATTTAATGCACGAAAGCGGTTTGAAAAAAATTGAAACGGCTAATAAAAATGGTTCCTGGGAGAGTTTAGATGCAATCGAAAACTTAGAAATCCCAGAAGATTTACAAATGGCTTTTGCTCAAAACCCAGTTGCTTTTTCTAATTATGAAAACTTCAGTAAATCCTATAAAAAAAATTATTTATATTGGGTAAGCCAAGCCAAACGTCCAGAAACAAGACAATCTAGAATCACTCAAGTTATCGATTTGTGCGAGCGAAATTGTAAAATGAGAGGATAAAATAATAAATTCTAATTAAAAAACTATTACTTAAGAAATTTAACTGTCCTTAGCTTCCGCAGTCGAGTGTCAAATGTTTGAAGAATACGCAAAAAGAAAAGCTGTTTGATCCGCCGCGGCGGAGAGTACTTTACTTTTAGTATTCGAAAACTAATTTGACCGACGAGGAAGTACAGACTTGATTTTTTTGTTTCTTTTTTGATCAAGCAAAAAAGAAAATTGGTAAATCTAATTTTTACTTTTAATAAAAACGTCATTGGTAGCCTGTCAAAGAGAGCGTCAAAAAAACACTTCAACAAGCTCAATGTTACATTACAAAAACAATCATCACTATGGAAAAGAAATTATCATCTTCAGAATCAGAAGCACTTTTAAAAATAGTAAAAGAGCGTTTTGAAAAAAATGCTAACCGTCACGAAGGTCTTGAATGGGATAAAGTATTAGCTAAGTTGGAAGCAAATCCTGAAAAACTATGGTCACTAAATGAAATGGAAAGAACGGGCGGCGAACCAGATGTTGTCAATTATGATAAAAACACAGGAGAATATACTTTTTATGATTGTTCGGCAGAAAGTCCAAAAGAACGCAGAAGTCTTTGTTATGACCGTCAGGCTTTAGATGCAAGAAAAGAAAACAAACCCAAAAACAGTGTTATTGATGTAGCTACTGCCATGGGAATTACTCTTTTATCAGAAGAACAATACCGAGAGTTGCAAAAATTTGGAAAATTCGACACCAAAACATCGAGTTGGATTGAAACTCCTGCCGAAATTAGAAAATTAGGTGGAGCTATTTTTGCTGATTTCCGTTACGGAAATGTATTTATTTACCACAACGGCGCCGAATCTTATTATGCCGCCAGAGGATTTCGTGGGTCGTTAAAAATTTAAATTTTATAAAAAAACTAAAATGATGTACACACTAATTGGAATGAGTTTGCTTTTTATCGCCATAGGATTTATTGTAAACGAGAATAATGCCAAATACCTGCTTTCGGGATACAATACGATGAGTAAAGAAGAGCGAAAAAAGGTAGACATCAAAGCTTACATTCCTTATTTTAGAAAGTTTCACATCTTTTTAGGTGTTTCGTTTTTCTTGATTGGAAACCTACTGAATTATTTTGTTCATGAAAACGCAGCAGGGATTTTCTTAGCGGTTTATCCTATTTTAGCCTACATCTATTTGATTGCCACCAGTGCTAAATATTTTAATGGAGGCCTTTATACCAAAAAGAATAAAATTGGAGTTTTTATTCTTGTGGGAACTTTGATTTTTGTAATTGTTCTATTTGGACGCGAACTTAAGGAAGACAAACTCATTTTCAACTCCAATTCTATTGAATTTGAAGGAAGTTATGGAGAAGTTGTACCAAAAAACGAAATCAAAAGTATCGAACTGGTCAATGACAAACCAAAAATCACCTTAAGAACAAATGGATTTGCTCTTGGAACCGTTAAAAAAGGCTATTTTAAAACCAATAAAGGCGAAATAGTAAAACTAATTTTAAATGGAGACGACAAGCCTTATATTCTTCTAACAAAGGCTGATGGCAAGAAAATTTACTATTCTTCAAAAGAAGAATCGAATGAAAAATTATTTGAGAAAATTAAATCTACTTCAAAAAACTAAAGCCCAAAATTATTAAGCTAAGCTTTTTTGTCGTCACTTCGAGGTGTAATTTTATTCTAAAAACAATATAAAATGACGTTTATAATTATATTCGACTATAAATCAAAACGTGATTTTTTAAGAGTTCCAACTGTCCTTAGCTTCCGCAGTTGAGTGTCAAATGTTTGAAGAATGCGTAAAAAGAAAAGCTGTTTGATCCGCCGCGGCGGAGAGTTCTTTTCTTTTAGCATTCGAAAACTAATTTGACCGACGAGGAAGCGCAAGACTTGAAATCGAAGATTCATGAATACCGAAAAACAATAAGAACGCATGAATATTTTTTTGTTTCTTTTTTGATCAAGCAAAAAAGAAAATTAGCAAACCATAATTTTACTTTTAATAAAAAAGTCATTGGTAGTAATTTTTAATAATAATGTGATAGCTATATTATTAAAAATTGTATCGAGAAGCTTTATCTAAAAAACAACAATAGCCGTCTCGTTCTAAAAAACGAGATGGCTATTAGCGACCTTCAAATATATTAAAGGCCCAATCGTACGCTGGGGGTACGTACACCTATTTGGGTATTTACAGAAGTCCTACTTGGAGTTCTTTGATAATAAGGTTGATTGTATTGGTAATAATAAAACTCAGCGTAGGTATAAAAAGAATCATTATGGTGACAATTTCCGTCACAATGGTAATAATGCTCAGCATAAACGTCTTTTTTACTGGCAATATAAGCGCGATAGGCTTTTCTATTTCTTTCCTTTAACTCTTTTTCGTAGGCTTTTTGTTCTTTCCAAAAAGCTTTTTCCTCGTCTTTTGTTTTAGCCGTAAATGCCAACTCAAATTTTGCGTCTTCTGCTCCTCTTTGTTGGTAATACGCTATTTTATTCGAATTTGCATTTATACTGGTTTCACTTCGTACACTAGCCTCTTGCGCCTGTGTCGTTGCTATTGTTCCTAAAAGAAATATTGCTAATATCGTTTTCATAATATGTAAAATTTATTTGTTAGTGGTCAAACCTGTCTGCCGACAGGCAGGTATGATATCGCCCTTTGTTTATTGGTGTTTGTTTACAACAAACTCTTTTATAGTGGCGATTTCATAATTTTTAATTTTAGTTATCGTTATAGTATTGCTTATAATAGTAAGACAACCATAAGTCATTTTACCCTACCTAAGCATTTAATTATTTTGAAAAATTAAATTGTGTATTTTAGATAATTGAATAAAAAAATCCAATCCATTAAACCTTTTTTCTTATTTAACATCTTAATTAATAACAACCTAGAAAACAAACCCAAAAAACCTAAAACCTACTAAGTATGAACCCTAATTCGCTTTGGTCCCTCCGCTTAGGCTTTTCAAATAAGCAAGCTGCAGCAATAGAAAAAATGGGAATTTCAAAATTCCTGGATGCTTCATTCAAAACAAATTTTGACAATAGCATTCCCGACTTTTTAAAAGACAGCCCAAAAACATTTGCAGATTACAGAGAACTTCGAAAAAAATCCAAAGAGCTTACCGAAGTTCAAAAAGAAGAACAAAAAAGAGATTTTCAAAAACAAGAAGCCCTCACCTCATTAGATATGAAAGCT
The DNA here is from genome assembly GCF_009909155.2 of Flavobacterium undicola. Taxonomy (GTDB): domain Bacteria; phylum Bacteroidota; class Bacteroidia; order Flavobacteriales; family Flavobacteriaceae; genus Flavobacterium; species Flavobacterium undicola. The sequence goes on along the minus strand of NZ_JAAAPM020000007.1, from coordinate 142,427 downwards.
TGGTGGCTGGAAAAAATGATGTCTGACAGCTATCCTTTACAGGAGAAAATGACGCTATTTTTACACAATCATTTTGTTTCTACTTTTCAAAAAGTAAAAATGAACTACTGGATTTTTGAGCACAATCAGCTACTTCGAAAACACGCTTTTGGCAATTTCAAAGACTTAACCAAAGCCATTTTAAAAAGCAATGCGATGCTGCGTTATTTAGACAATGTAGATAATCGAAAAGGTAAAATCAATGAAAATCTGAGTCGGGAATTACTGGAACTTTTCACTCTGGGCATTGGAAATTACACCGAAGAAGATATTAAAAACGGAGCTAAAGCACTGGCAGGATTAGGTATTGGAGAAAATGGCGGTGTTTACAGAGATAAAATAGCCGACGATTCAGAAATTATATATTTCGGTAAAAAAGGACATTTTAAAGTCGATGATATCGTTGACATCATTTTCAAACAAAAAAACAGCCCGTATCTTTTTACTAAAAAAATTCTCCAATGGTTTATTTATGACAATCCCAGCGAGGCATTGGTCACTTATTATGGGGATTATTTCAGAAAAAAAGACTTTGAAATCAAACCCTTATTAGAAAAAATTTTCACCGAAGAATTTGATAAAAACACCGCAGGTTCAAAAATTAAAAATCCTTTAGAATATAGTTTGCAACTCATTTCGGAATTGCACATCAATCCTAGAAATAGCCGACCAATGGTGGCATTTCTAAAAAACCAAGGCATGGATTTATTCAACCAACCCAATGTAAAAGGCTGGGAAGGTGGAAAATCTTGGTTGACTTCTCAAATTTATTTACAACGCAACAACATAGCCGATTTGTATTGTAGTGGAAGAGAGAATTTTAATCAGAAAACGATGGGTACTATGATGGATGAAAACAGCAATCGTCCAGCACTGAGAAAAACAGTAATTCAATTGGATTGGAACAAAGGAACTAACAAAGAAATCATTAGTGAATTATCAAACCGATTGTTATTTCAAGTAGATAACGACACTCAAAAAGATTTCGAGAACATCTTAAAATACGATTTTGACAGTCAGGCACAAAATGCCGATCAGGCTGTTTTGAGACTCTTTAATGCCATAGTAAAAGAACCTGAATTTCAATTAATTTAAAAGAACCCTTCTAACAATACCGATTATGAACAGAAGAAATTTTTTATCGCTTAGCAGGAACATTGACAGGTGGAACCTTATTGCTTCCTAACTTTTTATTTTCTTATGGCACTCAAAAAAACTTAATCATAGGCGAACAATGTCTTGTTTTTGTACAGCTTAATGGTGGAAATGACGGGCTAAATACTTTTATTCCTTTTGAAGATCCGTTGTATTATGACTTACGTCCCAAAATTGCTATTTCCAAAGGTGATGTTATTTCGACAACCAAAGGAATGGGATTTCATCCTTCGCTAAAAGGATTTGCACAAATGCAGCAAAACGGGGATTTATCAGTAATTCAAAATGTGGGTTATCCTGAACCCAATCGTTCCCATTTTAGAAGTCAGGAAATTTGGCAAACCGCTACCGATTCTAATAAATACATTAATGAAGGTTGGTTAGGTCGTTACCTTGATTTACAATGTGTAAGTCATACTCCTACTGCCGGAATCAACATCGATTCGATAGATAATTTATCATTGAAAGGACAAAGTCCAAACTCTATAACCGTAAAAGACCCGGACCGATTTAAAATAAAAAACATAAAAGAAGAAACGGATGTTTTATCTAAGAATCCTTCGCTAGATTTTGTTCGAAAAGTAGCTAATTCCGTTTTAGAAGGCTCTGAAGAAATCCAAAAAGCACTAACAAAATCTACTACCGAAACTAGCTATCCTAAAAATACGTTGGGCAAAAATCTGGAATGGATTAGCCGATTGATTAAAGGAAATTTAAATTCGAAAGTCTATTACACCTCACAAGGTGGTTATGACACCCATGACAACCAATTAGTGATTCAAAGCAACAAATTTAAAGAACTGGATAGCGCAATTTTCAGCTTTTACCAGGATTTAAAACAAGCCAATTTACTTCAAAATGTGACTATAGTTGTGTTCTCAGAATTTGGACGAAGAGTCAAAGACAACGGCAATGGAACCGATCACGGAACTGCTGCACCGATGTTTGTTATTGGCGGACAAAATCGAGGAAAAGTAATTGGTAACAACCCAAACCTTTCCGATTTATCACAAGGGGATTTAAAATACCAAATCGATTTTAGATCAGTATATGCAAGTTTGTTAAAAGAAAAAATGGCATTTGATTACACTAAAATCGGGATAAAAAGTCCCCATTTACAAGGATTGTTTTAATTATTGCAACATTAGTTTCTTATACTGACTCCAAATTTGGCACACAGATCAAACTGATTTTAACAGATTATCGCAGATTGAAATTAAAAAAATCCGTTTTTATCCGCTAAAATCTGTTTCATCTGTGGGCTATTTTTTTATTTAGCCTACTAAACAGGGCAATCATATTAGTTTTATTCTTATTTAATTCATGCTATAGCCTACTTTTGTAAGTTCAAAAGCACAGCATGATTAAAAACAAAACCTTAAAAGGAGTACTACTAGTAGGATTAGGAGCCAGTAGTTATGGCATGCTGGCTACATTTGTCAAAATGGCTTATCAAGAAGGTTATACGACTGCTGAAGTTAGCGGATCTCAATTTTCTCTAGGTCTTTTAGCGGTTTTACTATTAAATATTTTTCGAAAAGTAAAAAAGAATAATGACGAAATAAAAATTTCAAAACACCATATTTCTCAACTCATTTTAGCAGGAACCTCGATGGGTTTTACCAGTGTATTTTATTATTTATCTGTAAAATATGTTCCTGTATCTATTGGTATTGTCTTATTAATGCAAACCGTTTGGATGGGTGTTTTACTCGAAATGTTCTTAGACAAAAAAATTCCTTCTTCGCAAAAAATCGCATCGGTAATCCTTACTTTAATTGGGACTGCTCTGGCTACTAATTTATTGCACAACAGCCTTACTCTAGACTGGCGTGGTTTCTTTTGGGGAATATTAGCAGCAGCAGCATTTACCGCTACCATGTTTAGTGCTAATAAAGTGGCCACCGAAATTCCTTCCATACAACGCAGTTTATTCATGCTCATTGGCGGAACATTGATTGTAATAGCATTTGCACTTATTACTCAAAACACCGCATTTAATTTTTCGATTTTCATGAAATGGGGTATTATTTTGGCATTATTTGGCACCATAATCCCTCCTTTACTACTCAATACTGGTTTTCTGCTTACAGGAATTGGATTAGGCAGTATCGTTTCGGCATTAGAATTGCCTGTTTCGGTAACGATGGCTTATTTTTTATTAGCTGAAAAAGTAAACTTGGAACAATGGTTTGGTATTTTTTTAATTATTACCGCTATTGTTTTAATGAATATTCGTTTAAAAAAATAAAACAAACCACTTACAACAGCTTAAAAAATCCTACACTTTCTATTCTTTATTCGTTTTTTTTCAATAAATTCGTATCAAATGTTTTTGTTATGAGTTTACCTTGGCATCTCTATATCATGGCTTTACTATATATCATGGCAGGATTAAATCATTTTAGAATTCCAAGAACATACCTCAAAATTATCCCCCCTTATTTACCGAATCCTAAATTACTCAACCAACTTAGTGGAGCTGCCGAAGTGATTTTAGGACTCTTGTTAGTTCTTCCAAACATGACAAATTATGCTGCTTGGGGAATTATTATACTGTTATTAGCTGTTTTTCCAGCTAACCTATTTATGTTTCAAAACCAAAAAGCAAGCTTTGGCATACCCAAATGGATTTTACTATTGCGTTTACCTTTACAAATAATCCTTATTGGGTGGGCATATCAATACACATTTAACTAGTAACCATTATATAAATTATTTATCATGAAAAAATTATTCGCAGAATTCTTCGGAACGTATTGGTTGGTTTTTGGCGGTTGTGGTAGTGCTATTTTCGCTGCCGGAATACCTGATTTAGGAATTGGTTTTGCAGGCGTAGCTCTGGCATTTGGTCTAACGGTCTTAACAATGGCGTATGCTGTTGGACATATTTCGGGTGGGCATTTTAATCCTGCTGTTTCTTTTGGATTGTGGGCTGGCGGACGTTTTGATGCCAAAGAGTTAATTCCCTACATCATTTCTCAATGTGTTGGCGCTATTGCCGCAGCGGGTACTTTGTATACCATTGCATCAGGAAAAGCGGGATTTGCAATTGATAATACCAAGGCAGGAGCATTCGCATCTAATGGATTTGGTGCTTTTTCGCCTGATGGTTATTCTTTAGAAGCTTGTTTTATCGCTGAATTTGTACTGACTTTATTCTTCTTATTAATCATTTTAGGAGCGACAGACAAATTTGCCAATGGAAAGTTTGCCGGAATAGCTATTGGTTTAGGCTTAACTTTAATTCACTTAATCAGTATTCCCATTACCAATACTTCTGTAAATCCTGCTCGTTCCCTATCACAGGCTTTATTTGTGGGTGGTGAACCTTTAAGTCAGATTTGGCTGTTTTGGATTGCTCCAATTTTAGGAGCCATAGCTGCTGGTTTCATTTATAAATTACTTTTACAAAACCAGAATGAAGCTTAACATTTATTTCACTTTATAAAATAAGTTAAGAAAACAAAACATCTTATTGATTTATTAAAAAAGGGTTTAAAAATCAGCAAAATAAAAAAGAATCGTTTAAAAAGTAACAATTTCTTAACTCGATGTTCAGAGTCGAAAAATATCAACAAAAAAAGCTACGGAAGCTGTGAAGTGATTATTTTTTTTATTAATATTGACACATAATACAATTTCATTTTTTAATTTAAAAAACTATTAGAATTAATTTTCACCTGATGAAAAAGAGTAACCGTAAAGAACTGAGTTGGGAACAAACTGAAAAACTTGTTGCATTAGCCTTAGAGGAAAAGAATCCTTTTGAAATTATAAAAAAAGAATTTGGATTGGCTGAAAAAGAAGTTCTGGAAATCATGAAAAAAAAGATGCCTCTAGAAAAATTTGAAATGTGGAAAAAGAAAGCTACAGCAACTAAACCTAAACCTAAACCGCTTAAAATTGATGATTTTGATGACGATTTAGATGGAAAGTATTATATCAAAAATAAATTAGACTAATTTTTAGAAGCACTCTTAATCATGAGTGTTTTTTTTATCTCTTTTTATAGCTTGTAAACCTCTTTACAACTATAAAAACTATTGCACCAAAATATTTCGAAAAAACATGAAAAAAACATTTTTTGTCTTAGCAATTACGTCTCTAATATTGAGTTGTAAAACCATAAATGCTCAAACTACTAAAGAGAAAGCTATTCAAGTTGACATCAATTTAAATGAGGTTAAAAACGATCAGGTTTTAGTTACCGTAAATGCTCCTAAAAGCAGTAGTGACGAAATTACTTTTCGAATTCCGAAAACAGTTCCCGGAACCTATTCGGAAGACAATTACGGAAAATACATTGATAATTTAAAAGCCTATGATAAAAAAGGAAATCTGTTAACTGTAAAAAAAACAGACGAGAATTCATGGACAATAACCAAAGCTAAATCCTTAAATAAAATCACTTATTTAGTCAACGATACTTTCGACAGTGAAAAAGGAACTGGTTTTGGTAAAGACGATGTTTTTTCTCCTGCAGGATCTAATATTAATGCAGGCGAAAATTTTATGATAAACACCCATTGTTTTGTGGGTTATTTTGATAATTCATTGACAACTCCTTACCAGGTTTCTATAAATCACCCGGCTAATTTATGGGGAAGCACTTCAATGACAGACCAAGATAGCAGCACTACAAAAGATGTTTTTGTTACTTCACGTTATGCCGAATTGGTAGAAAATCCTATCATGTATTCCAAACCGGATTATACTACTTTTAATGTTGATGGTATGGATATCCAAATCTGTGTTTATTCGCCTACTGGAAAATATACAGCCGAAAGCATTACAGCAGAGATGAAAGCCATGATGACAGCTCAAAAACACTTTTTAGGAAAAATTAATGCAACTAAAAAATACTCTGTTCTTTTATATCTATCAAGTATGAAAGAAGAAGATGCTCGTGGTTTTGGAGCGCTGGAACATCCTACTGCTACCACTGTAGTATTACCGGAAATGATGAAAAAAGACGAATTAGTTAAATCGATGATGGATGTTGTTTCGCACGAATTCTTTCATATTGTAACGCCTTTGACTATTCATTCTAAAGAAATTCAATATTTTGACTACAACGCACCAAAAATGTCGGAACATTTATGGATGTATGAAGGAGTTACTGAATATTTTGCCAATCTTTTCCAAATCAACCAAGGTTTGATTACAGAAGAAGATTTTTACAACAGAATTGCTGAAAAAATTGAAGGAGCAAACAAAATGGATGACACCATGTCCTTTACCACAATGAGTACGAATGTATTGAAACAACCATATAAAGACCAATACATCAATGTATATCAAAAAGGAGCTTTGATAGGAATGTGTATCGACATCATTATCAGAGAAAAAAGCAATGGACAAAGAGGAATTCTTGATTTAATGCAAAAATTATCTAACGAATACGGAGTTTCAAAACCATTTAATGATCTGGAACTTTTTGATAAAATTATGGCATTGACTTATCCTGAAGTTGGCGATTTCTTAAAAACATACGTTGCAGGAACCACTCCTATTCCTTATGATTTTTATTTAGCCAAAGTAGGATTAGCAAAATCTAAGATACAAGTTGCAGCTGCTGTTTTCTTGAAAGACCAAAAACCATATATAACGGTGAATCCTAACAACAATGAAATTAGTGTCATCCCAAATATCGAGTTGAATGTGTTTTTCACAAACCTTGGATTAAAAGGTGGAGATGTTATCTTAGAGATAAACAATGTAGCTTACAATTATGAAAACATTTACGATATGATCAACCAAAGTAGTAAATGGCAAGAAAACGAAGCTATCACTGTAAAAATAAAACGCAATGGCGTTGAAGAATTGCTAAAAGGAACTGTTAAGTTGCCTTATGAAGACAAGGAACAGATAGAAGCTACTGATGCCTCTAAAACGCAATTAAAAGAAGCTTGGCTAAAAGGATAATCTAAAAATTTAATCACAAACAAACCCAAATAAAGAACCGTTTATTTGAAAAGTATGAAAGCAAAATTTTGCTGTTTTTTTTCAACTATTTTCTTTATTTTGCACAAAATATATATTCATCAATGAAAAAATCAATTCTCGCATTAGTTGCCATAGTTCTAATTGTCTCATGTAATAAAAAAGAATCAAAAGGAAATCTAATCGTCACAGGAAATGTAAAAGGATTAAAAGAAGGGACTTTATACATTCAAAAAGTAGTAGACACAGCCTTAGTTGCCATCGATACTATTAAAATTGACGGAAATTCACACTTTGAAAGTAGTATTGACTTGAAATCACCTGAAATGCTTTATCTTTTTCTTGATAGAGGAGTTAGTAATTCGTTAGATAATAATCTTATGTTTTTTGCTGAACCAGGTATTATTAACATCGAAACTAATTTAGATGCCTTTCTTTCAGCGGCAAAAATTACAGGTTCAAAAAATCAGGATTTATTCGAAGATTACAAAAAAACAACTTCGAGATATAAAGATGAAAACCTGAACTTAATTGAGCAAAAATTCAAAGCCATTAAAAGAAAAGATAGTAAAGCAATAGATAGCTTGAATCATTTACAAGACTTAAATCTAAAGCGTAAATACTTATTTGCTGTAAATTTTGCAATGAACAATAAAGACCATGAGATTGCTCCTTATATAGCTTTAGCTGAAGTCTATGACATTAACATCAAATATTTAGATACCATCAAAAATGCAATGACACCCAAAGTAGCTCAATCTTTATATGGTAAAAAATTAACCGAATATATTAATACTCTAAAAAAAGCCAACTAACTTTTTTAGCTCTAAATAATCCAAAAAAAAAAAGCATTTCAGTTCTTATTTGAAATGCTTTTTTGTTTTTCTATCTAAAACATTCCCCAATATTTTTGCTATAAATACTAATCATCCAAATAAATTAAATAAATTAGCTATCTAACCTACTTCTAAATTATGTGGAAAAATTTATCCTTTAAAAAACAATTAACTTTAATTCTCTTAATACCTGTTTTTGGACTACTTTATTTTACTATTTTAAATATTAATGATACTTATCAAAAGTACTCCCGAATTGAAAATAGCATTCAAAATATTGATAAAATTGCCAATTTATCTGAGGGTATAATGCTTATTAACGACGAAAGAACATTAAGTGAATATTCAAAATTTGATCCCAATAAAAAAGTGGAATTCAAATTAAAAATGGAAAAAACACTCGAATGGTTTTCTAAAATAAACTCTACTGACAGCGTTGTTATTAAAAACATTGACGAAGCTAGAAAAATCATCAATACAATCCATTACAATACCGAAAACGCCACTACATCTTCATTAGAAAATTTTAATGAATATGCGGATTTAAACAACATATTGAATAATTTAATAGATAGAGAGATTGTAAATTGTGACAATGCAAATTTGGCTAAACTAGCTAATAATTTAAAGTCTTATATTGATTCAAAAGCAGCTGTTAATTTAATAAGAGGCATCGTATTCGATAAATTAATTGATGATACCATTCATAGCGATTTATATGGATATTATGACAATCTAAAAAACCTAAATAAAAATGCTGATTTTAAATTAGAAAACTACAATACCCTTAAAATCAATAATGAAATAATTAAATTCAAAAAATCAGCTGAATTTAAATCATTTTTAGCCACCGCAGAATCGATTCTTTATAACACCTCCAAAATAACACCAGAAGCATGGTGGAATCAGTCCACTGCAATAAATGACAAACTCAATGTTTTAAAAATCAAAAAGCTAAATTATATCACTGCTTTAGCAAAACAAGAAAAGGATAAAGCTATTTCCAGCACTATCATTACCCTGCTATCACTTTTATTACTATTAATTGCAACGGGAATTTTAGTATATAAATTGATTAGCAATACTTCAAATTCGCTAAATATAATTGCGGCAAAAATTGAAAAAATTTCTTTAGGATATACTGATTTTCAACATACACTTACTGGCAACATAGAGTTAGATTCCATCAGAGAATCCTTAAAAAAGCTAACTAATGCTATTAAAGAGCAAATTAATTTAGCCACAAAAATCAGCTCTGGAAGTTTTGGTGACACCATCTTAATTCGAAGTGAGTCAGACACTTTAAACCAATCGCTAAATACGATGTCTTTAGAATTGAAACGTTTTAATGATGAGGCTGCTGCCAATAGTTTATTGGAAAAAAATATTATCGAAATAAACGATGCTATCATTAATTCTAAAAACATCAATGATTTTGGTGCAAATATCACTAAGATTCTAAGCCAGCAAACTAATGCTTGCCAAGCTACTTTTTACACCACCGATTACATCGACAACAAAAACAATCTAATAAAAATTGGCAGTTATGCCGATGACGACCACAGCCCTAAAACAATTGCTTTTGGAGAAGGATTAATAGGCGAAGTGGTTAAATACAATGAACAAAAGTGTTTGAATAATCTAAGCAAAGAATATTCATTCCTGGCGTCTTCATTAGGAAAATCGCCTATTTACAATGTTTTAATCACTCCTATTTCCTATAAAAATGTGGTTATAGGAGTTATAGAAATTGGCTCTTTGGAAAACTTTAATGATACAGACCAAAAATTATTAATCACCTTAGAGAACTCATTGGGAAGTGCCATAGCAGTATTTATTAGAAACGAAGAATTAAAAATTTCTATCGAGGAGATTAATCGCAAAAACAATATTTTACAGGTTCAAGAAGAAGAATTAAGACAAAATAACGAAGAACTCAACAAGCACACCTTACTGTTACAACAATCAGAAGAAGAACTAAAAACCCAAGCAGCTGAATTAGAACAAACCAATGCTTATCTCGAAGAAAAAAGCCGGGAACTGGAAACAAAAAACTATGAAATTGAGAAAAAGAACGATGACCTTGTTATTGCTCAAGAGGAATTAAATATAAAATCGGAAGAAATTGCGCAAGCAAGCAAATACAAATCGGAGTTTTTAGCCAATATGTCGCATGAATTAAGAACGCCTTTAAACAGTATTTTAATTCTCTCGGATATTTTAAAAGACAATACCTCTGGGAATTTGAACAATTCACAATTAGAAAACTTATCGGTAATTAACACCTCTGGGAAAGACTTATTAGACTTAATCACCGATATTTTAGACATCTCAAAAATTGAAGCTGGAAAAGTCGAAATCTATCCTGAAAACACTGTTTCTGAACGAATATTTTCGGATATGGAAGGGCTTTTTAGAGCACAAATGGAGAAAAAGAAGATTCATTTTGAAACTAAAATCACAGACAAATGTCCCAGAGAAATTTATAGTGACGTAGGTAAAATAGAGCAAATTCTTAAAAATTTCCTATCAAATGCTTTAAAATTCACTCCTGATGGAGGAACTGTCACGATGACTTTTGATGTCGTGAACGAAAAATGGGAATACACCAATCCGAAATTAGCGTCACTAAACAACAATGAAATTCTGTCCATTGAAATCAAAGACACCGGTATTGGAATTTCTGAAGAAAACAAGAAGAAATTATTCCAAAGTTTCCAGCAAGCGGACAGCTCTACTAGTAGAAAATATGGAGGAACAGGCTTAGGCTTATACATTTCTAAACAACTGGCTGATTTACTGGACGGTGAAGTATTTTTTGATAGTAAACTCAATAACGGAAGTACCTTTGGACTTTTAATTCCAATAAAATTTCAAAACGATAATAGCAATAGCATTCCTGATACTGCAGTTCCTGAAAAGGTGAAAGAAAAACAAATTGAATCAGAATATCCAAAACTCAATGAGGAATTTGTAGACCTTTCGGCTAACATTAATGATGACCGATACAAAGCAGATATTGATGATAAAACCATTTTAATCATTGAAGACGATCCATCGTTTGCAGAAGTTTTACTTCAGGTAGCACATACTAATGGGTTCAAAGCAATTATTGCTCATCAAGGAGAAACCGGATTCCAATATGCTAAAAAATACAATCCTAAAGCCATCATTCTGGACATGAAATTACCTGGAATTGATGGATGGACTGTTTTGAAATGGCTTAAAGAAGATGCTGAATTAAAACACATTCCTGTTCACGTAATGTCAGGAATGAAAAGAGAAAAATTAGCTAAAGAAATGGGTGCTTTTGATTTCTTAGTTAAACCAATTACTCCCGAAAAACTTAAAAATGCCTTCCTTTCTATCGATGAGGAAATAAACAAAGTTTATAAAAAAGTACTGATTTTAGAAGATGATGAAAAATTAAATTATTCGATAAAACAATTGCTGCACGCCAATGACAAAAATACCATTTGCATACAAGCCTATTCCCGATCAGAAGCCGAAAACATACTGACAAATGTTGAAATTGATTGTGCTATAATAGACCTAGGTTTACCTGATTCAGACAATGTAAAAGCCATTTCTGAATTAAAAAGTATATCAAAAAACAGGAATATCAAAATCATCATCAACACTGGAAAAACATTATCAGACAATGAACAATTAGAGCTTGAAAAAAGTGTGGATAGCATTGTAATAAAAACCAATAATGCCACCGAGAGACTAAAAGATGAAATTTTGTTGTTTTTAAGCAAAGTAGAAACTTCAGAAAAAACAGAATATAAAAATGCTCCTAATTTATCCGGAGGCGAGATTTTGAAAGATAAAAGCATTCTGATTGTCGATGACGATATCCGAAACATTTATGCATTATCGGCAGCTTTAACAAGCAAAGGAGCCATTATAACAACTGCTTTTAACGGATTAGAAGCTTTGAGCACATTAGATGAACATCCTAGTTTTGACATTGTTTTAATGGATATTATGATGCCTGAAATGGACGGATTTGAAGCGACTAAAAAAATTAGAGAAAATCCAAAATGGAAAAACTTACCTATTATTGCTTTAACAGCCAAAGCAATGAAAGGTGATCGTGATGAAATATTAAAAGCTGGTGCATCAGATTATCAATCAAAACCTATTGATATTCAAAAACTTATTTCTTTAATTAGTATCTGGATATATAAATGATAATCCTAAAAGAACTTGATGAATTGCTTTTTACCATAAAAAAACAATTCGATTACGATTTTCGTGATTACTCTAAGGCATCCATGCTTAGGAGAATAAATCGTTTTATGAGTATCAACAACATGAAAAATGTTGTTGAGTTAAAATTTGAATTAATCAACAACCCTACTATTTTCCAAAATTTCATCAATGAAATTGTGGTAAATGTGAGCGAATTTTTTAGAGATCCCAGCTTTTTTAAATCCTTACAGGAAAACATTTTTCCTTATTTAGAAAGCTATCCTAAAATTAATATTTGGAGTGCCGGCTGTTCTTTTGGAGAAGAAACCTATTCTTTAAATATTCTGTTAAAAGAAAACAGTCTGGATTCGAAAAGTAGAATTTATGCCACAGACATCAGTAATAATGCCATAGAAAAATCCAGAAAAGGGATTTATGACAATACTAATTTTAAAGAATACACTAAAAATTATTATGAATGCGGAGGAAAAGAATCCTTAAAGAATTATTTCGTTTCTGACGAAAGGCATTCGATGATACAATCTGACTTAAAGCAAAACATCTTATTTTCAAATCATAACTTGGTTGCCGATGGAGTTTTTAAAGAATGCCAACTCATTCTTTGTCGAAATGTGTTGATTTATTTCAACAACAATTTACAAAACAAAGCGTTAGAGCTTTTTTATGAAAGCTTACCTATTCATGGTTTTTTGGCAATTGGGAAAAAAGAATCTTTGCGGTTTAGTTCGGTTTATGAGAATTTTAAAGAAATCGACCGAGAGCAAAAAATTTATCAAAAAATAAAATGAGACCCGAAGTCATAATAATAGGTGGTTCTGCTGGAGCTTTTGATGCTATCTTGTCTATTCTAAATCATTTAGACAAAAGTATAAACATACCTATTGTTATTGTTTTGCATCGATTAAAAAATACAGCATCCTCATTTGAAACTATTTTACAAAGAAACACCCATTATGTGGTCAAAGAAATAGAAGATAAAGAAAAAATGGAAAAAGGTTTTTTATACACCGCTCCAGCTGATTATCACGTTCTTTTAGAAGAAGAAAATACTTTTTCTCTGGATGTATCAGAACTGGTCAATTTTAGTCGTCCATCCATTGATGTTACATTTGAGTCTTTTTCAACATTGTTAAAGGAAAAATGTTGCGGAATTTTATTATCAGGTTCAAATCAAGACGGGGCTAATGGATTAAAAATCATGGCCGAAAATAATGGAAAAACAATCATTCAGGACTGTAACGAAGCCGATTTTGACATCATGCCAAAAGCAGCAAAAAATATTTATACCAAACACAAAGAATTAAATACCACAAACATTATAAATACATTAAATAATGAATACCACTAAAAAACATACTCTTTTATTAATCGACGATAAACCCGCAAATTTAATTGCTCTAAAAAGCATCTTGGAAAGTCCTGACAGAGAAATAATATGCTGTAATTCTGGGAACGAAGGATTACAAATATTATTGAAAGAAAAGGTTTCCCTTATTTTGGTTGATGTACAAATGCCCGAAATGGATGGTTATGAATTTGTTGAAATAACAAAACAGCATCCCAATACAGCTAATATTCCAACCATTTTTGTAACCGCCATAAGTGACGAAGCTAAATACATCAACAAAGCATACGAATTAGGCGCTATCGACTTTTTATTCAAACCATTAAATACTGAAATTACTAGAAAAAAAGTAGAGTCTTTCTTGAAAATATGGGATTACGACCAGGAATTAAAAAAGTTAAATGAAAAATTAGTAGCCAAAAATGGTGAATTAGAACAATTTGCTAATATCATTGCGCATGATTTAAAAACACCTTTAAATAATATTAAATCCTTAGTTGAATTTATCGAAGAAGAACATCTATTAGTGCTAAAAGATGAAGCTACAGACTTATTTGATATGGTTAAATCATCGGCTATGTCGATGTCTAAATTAATTGATGATTTGCTACACTATTCTAAAAACGTTGAAAACAACCAAGGAAAAGAATCTATTAATATCTTTAGTGAAACCAATGTTGTTATTAAATTAATTAATCCTAATAACAATATCAAAATCACGAAGGAAAACTTAAATCACAGCATTAGTTTTCAATCGGTAGCATTTAAACAAATTATTCAAAATTTACTATCAAATGCTATCAAATACAATGACAAAGAAATTACAGAGATTACCATTTCTTACGACGATGAACTGCAACAAATAGCAATAAGGGACAACGGACCTGGAATACCTGAAAATCAAGAAGAAAAAATATTTCAAATGTTTTATACCCTTGGACAATCTTCAAGAGGAGAATCCGGCACTGGAATGGGATTAAATTTAGTTCGAAAATTAGCCGAAAGAAACGAAGTAAAAGTGCATTATAATACCAAGTATAAAAACGGATCTGAATTTATTATTTCTGATTTAATCACCTCATAAACCATAAAAAAAGGAATTGCTTACAGCAATTCCTTTTTCATTTTATCTTTTCAACGAAAAATGCGATCTAAATTCTTTTACGATATCATTTTCCAAATAATGAATAACAAACCAATAATCATCCGCAGGTACATAATGTCCGTTAAAAGTGCCATTCCAGCCAGCACCATTAGGGCTTATTTGTTTTAAAAATTTACCATAACGATCAAATATTCGAATATAAGCATAAGGCTGAGCACTTAATTCTGTTATGTTCCAATAATCATTATAACCATCATTATTAGGAGTAAAATACTTTGGATAATTCACTACCATTATATCAGTCTTAGTTATAGGAGTACTACAACCCGTTTGATCCTTTACAGTTATCGAATGTAAGCCCGAGGCAACATATTCAAAAACAGGATTGGATTGAAACAGCCCATCGTCTAATTGGTACCAATAATCTCCTCCTGCTGCAATAGCCGAAACAGCAATTTTTTGGTTTGGCACAAATGCCTCTGTCACTTCCCAATCAAAATCTACAAGTGTATTTGATGGTATCACAGTAACATCTATCGTTTGCGATGTAGCACATTGTCCTGGATCAGGGATAAAAGTATAAGAAGCACTATTTATATCATCAACCGTTGCAGGATTCCAAGTTCCAGTAGCACCGCTGGGAGATGTTGTATCTAAAGTTGGTGCCCCATTTCCTGAACAAATAGAAAAATCGCTAAATCCTGGATTATTTGGATTTACAACTATACTAATAGTTTGATTTCTGGCACATTCATTCGTATTCGGTGTAAAAACATAAGTTCCACTAGTTGTATTGTTAACTATGGCAGGAGACCAAGTTCCTATAATACCTTCTTTTGAAGCTGCCGGTAATGTCGGAGCTGGATCACCAGAACAAATTGGACCGATGGGATCAAAAGTAGGAGTTGATAAAGTATTACAAGGAACAGTACAAGTAAGTACTGAACGATCACAAGGATATGTTGTATGATACAAAGTCATAGTAACAGATTGTCCTTGTGTTAATCCGGACACTTGTAAATGAGTACCATTATTTATATTTCCATTAATTGCAGCAGCTCCATCAATAGAATAACTGTAAGTATATTGGTTGGGTACACCTGAAGTATTTGTCCATTCAAAAAAAACTGCATCATATCTTGTAGAAGGAAGTGCTATTTGAGATTCATCGCATCTAAAAAGAAGAATCTTCGATCCATTATCAGCAACTACATTTACTACAATACTAGAACGAGTACTCTCTACAGCACCTATGGTTTGACTAACATAATAAGAAGTAGAACCCACTGTTGTTGTAGAAGGAGTTTGGGCTATTGAAGAAGCTGTACCACCAACTGCGGCAATCCCATACCAATTCAAAGTTGCTCCAGGCGAAGGAGTGGCAGTTAAAGCTACTGCTGTACTTCCTTGACAATAATAAACTGGAGAAGAAACTGTTGGCGGAGGTGTTTGTGCAAAAACACTAGAGCCAATTAACAAATTAACTAAGCAAACAAAGACAAGTAAAAGTATACTCTTTTTCATTGTTCTAATATTTAAAATAGATTGAGATTTGGGGAAATCCTATTACTAGGTAAATATATTAAAAAACGAAGGTTTAATAAAATTAATTGCAAAATATAAAACCAAAAGCCGTTAATGACTGAATTAAATTCAAAAAAAAAGACCCAACAAAAGCTGGGTCTTAATTTATATACTAACAAAGTAAATTATGCTGCTTGATGCTGCTTTTCAACAATTATTTTTTCTTCTTTCGAAATAGTATCAACCAATACTGGTGTAGCAATAAACAATGAAGAATAAGTTCCTACAAAAATACCCACTAACATCGCAAAGATAAAACCTCTAATTGATTCTCCTCCAAAAAGGAACATGGTCAATAATACAACAATCATCATCAATGAAGTATTCAAGGTTCTTGATAAAGTAGTGTTAATAGAAGCGTTTACGATAGCTTCAAAACTTCCTTTACGATTACCGATGATAAACTCTCTAATTCTGTCAAATACAATTACGGTATCATTCATCGAATAACCAATAACCGTAAGAATCGCAGCGATAAAGTGCTGATCCATTTCCATGTGGAAAGGCATGAATTTATAACATAAAGAATAGATTCCTAATACAAAGATTACGTCATGCGCAACAGCGGCAATCGCACCTAATGAATACTGCCATTTACGGAATGAAATCATCAAGTATAAGAAAATAACTGCCATCGCACCCAGAACTGCCCAGTACGAATTGGTTTTGATATCTTCAGAGATAGAAGCCCCAACTTTAGAAGCCTGTAATACTCCAACTTTTTTACCGTCAAAAGCATTAATGAATTTATCATAAGAAGTATTTGGATAATATTTTGCTAAAGCGTTATATAATTTTTCGTTTACTTCTTTATCTACAGCAATACCGTCTTCTTTAATTTTATATTTCGTCGTGATTTTCAACTGATCATCATCTCCTAAAACTTTAGCTTCTACAGGAGTTCCAAAAGCAGCTGATAATTCTTCTGAAATTAGAGTCGCATCAACTGCTTTTTCGAATTTTACCTGAAACGTTCTTCCTCCAACAAAATCAACACCCTGATCTAATCCGTTAACGAAGAAGATAGAAATCAAACTTACAACAACTACAATTGAAGAGAAAACATAAGTAATTTTCTTAATCTTAATAAAGTCATAATGAAAGTTAGTAAACCAATTTTTTGTAATATTTGTACAGAAAGTCAAGTTCGCTTTTCCTAGAATATTTTTATCGATAAAAATTCTGGCAATAAAAATTGATGTAAATAATGAAGTTGCAATACCAATAAGTAAGGTTAAAGCAAAACCTTTAATTGGTCCTGTTCCAAAAATAAATAAGATAGCACCAGTCAATACGTGAGTAACGTTAGCATCAATGATAGAACGCATTGCTCCATGCCATCCGTAAGATGCTGTAACAGCTTCAGAAAGTGACTTACCTTCACGCAATTCTTCTTTTGCTCTTTCGTAAATAATAATATTCGCATCTACCGCTGTACCTAATGTCAATACGATACCTGCAATACCTGGTAATGTTAATACAAAACCAAAACTTGCCATAATTCCGAATAAGAAAAGTAAATTTAACAATAAGGCTAAGTTAGCATACCAACCTGCTTTACCATAATAGAATACCATCCATAAACAAACCAAAATAAATCCAACGATTGAAGAAGTCATCCCTGCATCAATTGAAGCTTGTCCCAATGATGGACCAACTACAGTCGATTGAACAATATCAGCTGAAGCCGGCAATTTACCTGCATTTAATACATTCGCTAAATCCTGAGTTTCAGTTATATCAAATGAACCTGTAATTTCTGATCTTCCACCTGAAATAGGCCCGCTAGAAACACCTGGTGCTGAATAAACAACATTATCCAAAACAATAGCGATATTCGTTTTTTGAGTATAAGCTCTACCTGTTAATTCTTCCCAAGCTTTAGCTCCCTGCCCATTCATTTGCATAGAAACTGCTGGTTTACCCATTTGATCAAAAGTATCTTTAGCATCAGTAACTACACCACCAAGCATTGCCGGCGCGTTATCTCTATTACCTCTTAAAGCATATAATTCAACCGCCTCAACCTCTTTATCCTTAGCATCTTTTAGTTTAGTCAATTTACCCCAAACAAATTTTGCATAACGTTGATCTGGAGCTAATAAAATTCTAATATCTGCTCTTTTTAAATAGCTATTAATTACAGCAGTATCTTTTGGAGCATACATTCCTAAACCTCCACCTTGAGACAACATTTTGTCAAACAATGGATTATTTCCTTTCTTAGTAGCTGTAGAATCTTTAGTATCAGTTAACAATGCACTTAATGAATCTTTAGCTACTGCTTTCTTTTCAACTTTAGCAACTTCTGTTTTTTTCAATGCCTCATTAGCAGCCATTAAGAAATTACCTATTTCTTCAACTTTGTACGTTTCCCAAAATTCAAGTTGTGCTTTACCACCTAATAATTTTTTAATCCTATCCACATCTTTAGCACCAGGAAGCTCTACAAGAATTCTTCCAGTTTCTCCTAATTTTTGGATATTAGGTTGCGTAACACCAAATTTGTCGATACGCTCTCTTAATACTTTATAAGCGCTTTCAATTGACTCATCAACTTTTCTTTTGATTACTTTTTGAACTTCAGCATCAGTCATTTGAAAATCAACACCACCTTCTCCTTGCAATGATCTGTTTGCAAAAATATCTGGAGAAGCTAACTTTACAGTTCCTTTAGAATTTGCCTCAAAAGCTTCAAAAAACTTTTTCAAATAGGTTGTATTCCCTTCTAAATTTGCAGTAGCATCAGCCAATGACTTATTAAAAACTGGATTTTTAGAATTATTTGATAATCCTTTTAAAACGTCTTTAATAGAAATTTGAAGAATCACATTGATTCCTCCTTCTAAGTCAAGACCTTTATTAATTTGCTTGTTTTTTACTTCATTATAAGTAAAATCAGTAAAGCCAAGATCCAGCACACTTACTTTTCCAATAGAATCTAAATATTTTAGCTCTTTATCAGGATTATCTCCTGCAAAAGCTTTGGCTTCACTTTTGACATTGTTTGCCACAAAAGTGAAAGAAAGTTGGTAAATGCTTACCAATGCAAATAGAATTGCAAAAAATTTAATAAGTCCTTTATTCTGCATTATTACTAAAAATTAATTATTTTAAATTTATTATTTTGTGTTAAAACCTTGTAAACAACACTTTAGCCATTATCTGTAAAACAGAATCTACCAAATCATTTTTTAAACCGAGCAAATATATAATTCTGGTTAAGATTAACCAACTTTATTTATTAATTAATCTCAAAAAAAAGACTGCAAAATTGCAGTCTTCACTTTATATGTGAAAAAAACTTAAGCTAAAACAGACTTTAAAGCATCATTCATCACTCTAACTGCATCAGCGCTCTTTGCAAACAATGCTTTTTCCTGATCGTTTAATTGAATGGTAAGAATCTCTTCTACCCCATTTTTACCAATTATACACGGCACTCCGATACAAATATCATTCTGACCGTATTCTCCTTCAACATATACCGAACAGGCAATCATTCTTTTTTGATCATTCAAAATACTGTCAACCAAAAAAGCTACGGATGCTCCAGGTGCATACCAGGCTGATGTTCCTAAAAGCCCCGTAAGTGTTGCTCCTCCTACCATAGTATCAGCAGCTACTTTTTGCAAAACTTCTTCAGATAGAAATTGCGAAACCGGAATTCCATTATAAGAAGCCAAACGCGTTAACGGAATCATGGTTGTATCACCATGACCACCTATAACCATCCCCGATACGTCATTTGCCGGTTTATCCAAAGCTAAAGACAAATAGGTTCTAAAACGGGAGCTATCTAAAATACCTCCCATTCCAATAATTCTATTTTTTGGCAAACCAGTCGATTTCAATGCCAAATAGGTCATTGTATCCATTGGGTTTGATACCATTACAATTATAGTATTCGGAGAATATTGAAGTACATTTTCGACTACACTCTTAACAATTCCAGCGTTGATACCTATTAATTCCTCACGAGTCATTCCCGGTTTCCTAGGAATTCCTGATGTAATCACGACAACATCACTACTCGCCGTTTTTGAATAATCATTGGTAACCCCAACTACTCGGGTATTAAATCCGGTATCGGTAGCACATTGCATAATATCTAAAGCTTTACCTTCGGCAAAACCTTCTTTAATATCCAACAAAACTACTTCACTAGCTATTCCTCGATAAGAAATAACGTCTGCACAGGTTGCTCCAACATTTCCTGCTCCTACAATAGTAACTTTCATATTTTAACGTTTATTCGGTTATTTAAAAATTGGTTAACTCCTGCTAATCTACAATTTATTGCTCAAATTAACCACCGAATAAACTATTTTTTATGCATCAATATTAGCATAAACAGCATTTTTCTCGATAAATTCTCTTCGCGGTGGTACTTCGTCTCCCATCAACATAGAAAACACACGATCCGCTTCGGCTAAACTATCAATAGTCACCTGGCGCAAAGTTCTGAAACCAGGATCCATTGTAGTTTCCCACAACTGCTCTGCATTCATCTCTCCAAGACCTTTATAACGTTGAATTCCCGCGCTTCCGCCCATTCTTTCATTCGCTTGATCACGTTGCACGTCATTCCAAGCATATTCTTTTTTGTTTCCTTTTTTAACCAAATACAAAGGCGGAGCCGCAATATAAACGTGTCCCTCTTCGATTAATTCTTTCATAAAACGGAAGAAAAATGTCAAAATTAAAGTAGAAATGTGACTACCATCGACATCGGCATCACACATAATAATTACTTTATGGTAACGCAATTTCGAAATATTCAATGCTTTGCTATCTTCTTCAGTTCCAATAGTTACACCAAGTGCTGTAAATATATTTCGAATCTCTTCGTTTTCAAAAACCTTGTGATGCATCGCTTTTTCCACATTCAAAATCTTACCACGCAATGGCAAAATAGCTTGAAAATTTCTATCACGACCTTGCTTAGCAGTTCCACCTGCCGAATCTCCCTCGACAAGATATACTTCGCATTTTGCAGGATCTTGCTCAGAACAATCTGATAATTTCCCTGGCAATCCACCGCCACCCATTACGGTTTTGCGTTGTACCATTTCACGCGCTTTTTTAGCCGCATGACGGGCTTGAGCAGCCAAAATCACTTTTTGAACAATAATACGAGCATCATTTGGATTTTCTTCCAAATAATTTTCAATCATTTCACTCACCGCTTGACTTACAGGCGAAACAACTTCTCTATTTCCAAGTTTAGTTTTCGTTTGACCTTCAAACTGTGGCTCAGCAACTTTTACCGAAATAATTGCAGTAAGACCTTCACGGAAATCATCTCCGGAAATATCAAACTTCAATTTATCTAACATTCCCGAAGCATCTGCATATTTCTTCAATGATCTGGTAAGACCAGTTCTAAAACCTTGCAAGTGTGTTCCTCCTTCGTGTGTATTGATATTATTTACATAAGAAAAAATATTTTCCGTGTAACTAGTGTTGTAGATTAAGGCAACCTCAACCGGAATTTCTCCTTTTTCATGATCCATCGAAATAACGTGCGCAATAATTGGCTCACGATTCCCATCTAAATAACGAATATATTCTTTTAGACCTTCATC
The DNA here is from genome assembly GCF_009909155.2 of Flavobacterium undicola. GTDB lineage: Bacteria > Bacteroidota > Bacteroidia > Flavobacteriales > Flavobacteriaceae > Flavobacterium > Flavobacterium undicola. The sequence goes on along the minus strand of NZ_JAAAPM020000007.1, from coordinate 120,611 downwards.
AGAATGAAAAATTTCAGAAGTAAAATTTCCATCTTTATCTAATTCTCTTTTATCCGTAAAAGTGATTGTAATTCCTTTGTTAAGGAAAGACAACTCACGCATACGCGCTGATAAAGTATCGTATGAATATTCTATTGTTTGTGTAAATATGCTAGGATCTGGATAAAAAGTTACAATTGTACCTCTTTTTGTCGTTTCCCCAATTTGTTTTACCGGATAAAGTGCTTTTCCTTTTTCATATTCCTGTTCGTACACTTTTCCATCACTACTGTGAACTGTTGCTCTCAAATGGTTTGACAATGCATTTACCACCGAAACCCCAACACCGTGAAGACCTCCGGAAACTTTATACGAATCCTTATCGAATTTTCCTCCGGCACCAATTTTAGTCATTACAACCTCCAATGCCGAAACACCTTCTTTTTTATGAATACCTACAGGAATACCACGTCCATTATCTTCTACCGAAATAGAACCATCTTCATTTATATCCACTCGAATCGTATCACAATGACCTCCCATTGCCTCATCGATAGAGTTATCTACTACTTCATAAACTAAATGATGCAGTCCTCGAACACCTACATCTCCAATATACATCGAAGGACGCATTCTTACATGCTCCATTCCTTCTAATGCCTGAATACTATCTGCTGAATAATTATTTTCCTTCTTGATTTCTTCGCTCATATTTTTTAATCTAAAAATGTATTTTTCGTATAACACGCAAATATATAAAAACTGAAATTAGAACACAGCCAAAATTGGCTTTTAAGCCTTTAAGTTATCAACAAAAAATGTCAATTTCAATAGCAATTTCAATAGCAATTTCAAAAAAGCAATAGCAATATCAAAAGTCAATGATAATGGCAAAAAAAGCAATAGCAATTTAAAAAAAGCTATAAAACACAAATTCCCAAAACAAGCATTTAAAATGTCGTTTTGGAAATTTGAAAATTGAATCATTTCAATCACCTCAATTAATCATTGTCATTGAAATTGATTTTTGATATTGCTATTTGATTATTCTAACATTCATTTCCTCTACCTTTTTATCTGATAAAAGAGAAGGAGCTCCAAATAACAAATCTTCACTGGTTCCTGTTTTTGGAAAAGCCATAACTTCTCTAATAGATGCTTTTTTCTCTAAAATCATCATTAATCGGTCAATTCCCCAAGCAATTCCTCCGTGTGGTGGTGCGCCATACTGGAAGGCTTTATACATTGTTCCCACACTTTTAATCATCTCTTCTTTGTTGTAACCCATATTTTTATAAGTCGCCTCTAGAATCTCCGATTTATGCGCACGAACTGATCCTCCACCAATTTCGTAACCGTTCAAAATGATATCGTATTGTTGCGCTATGATTGAACCAATTTCTTCTTCTTTACCATTCATGTGCTTTTGCAAATCATAAATAGCCGGCATCGAGAACGGATTGTGCGTAAATGTCCATCTTCCTTCATCCGTTTTTTCAAACATTGGAAAATCAACTACCCAAGCCGGACGTAATTCCTTTGGATTAATCAAGTGTAACATTCTACCCAATTCCTGACGAACAGCATCCAAAGCTTTATTAGCCGTTGCATAATCCGCCGCTGAAAAGAATACAATATCTCCGACCTGTGCATCAGTCGCTTTTATAATTCCTGCTGCAATTTCTTCACCTAAAAACTTAATAATTGGCGATTGCAATTCTTCTTCATTCACAATAATATAAGCCAATCCACCTAAACCATGTTGCTGAGCAATAGCAGTTAAAGCTTCAATCTGACCTTTAGACATACGTTTATTTCCTTGCTCTTGAGCCGAAACTTTGATACATTTTACAATTCCACCTTCTTCAATTGGCTTAGAAAAAACCTGAAAAGTAGTATCTTTTACAATAGCTGTAATGTCTTGCATTTTCAATCCGTAACGCAAATCAGGTCTGTCACAACCATAGAAATCCATCGAATCTTTGTATGTAATCACTTCAAACGGACGTAAAATCCATTTGTTACCATATACTTTCTTAACTACTTCATTAAATATTTTAGTATTTAAATCGATAATTTGCTGCATACTGGCATACGCCATTTCCATATCCAATTGCGTAAATTCCGGCTGACGATCTCCACGAGAATCTTCATCTCTAAAACAACGCGCTACTTGGAAATATTTCTCATAACCACTCACCATCAACATTTGTTTGAATTGCTGTGGCGCTTGCGGCAACGTATAAAACAAACCAGCTTGTTTACGTGTAGGAACAATAAATTCACGTGCTCCTTCATCAGTTCCTGCGCTTAAAATTGGCGTTTCAATTTCTAAGAATTCCTCTTCATCTAAGATGTCACGAATTAACTTAATTACTTTATGACGGTTTACAATAGCTCGTCGCACCTCTTCGTTTCTGTGATCCAAAAACTTGTATTGGAAACGAATTGCTTCATTTGTTTTTGCCGCTCTTTTAATTTCAAAAGGCAATGTTTTAGATAAATTTAAAATTTCTAAAACCGAAGTTTCTAATTCAATTTTACCAGTACGTAAACCTGCATTGTAATCATCTTCATTACGCCCAACAACAATACCTTTCACCGAAATTACCGATTCCGGTTTCAATTTCACCAACTCATCAATATTAGGGAATGACTCTCTACTGATACGGATTTGGAAAATCTCATAACTCGAATCACGCAAATCAATAAACATCAATTCCCCGTGATCACGAACACTCGCTACCCAACCAGACAACAGCACTTCTTCATTGCTATTTGCTTCTGATAATTGTGAAATTTTATGTGTTCGGTAAATGTCTTTTATAATAATCGGAATTTCAGGAAGCGATTCTTCTTGATTTTCTTTATTTTCTGCAACTGTTGCTGCGGAAACTTTTTCAGAGGCTTGTTCTTTTTCTAAAACAGCAGCGGCTCCTAATTTGTCTAAAATAATTTGACGAATTACTTTACCATTAGCACCTTTTCCAATAACGCCTAAAACTTTACCAACTAAAATACCAGCTTTACCTTGATCACCTGCTTTAATATCATTGGCAACAGCCTCATTTTCTGAAATTACTTTAGCAATAACTTCTTGAACTTTTTCTTCCGAAATGGTGTTATCTGCAAAGTATTTATTATAATCAAAATTTTGATCTTTCAAATAACCTGAAATCGCATTTTGAACTAAAACTGCCGTAATTTTTTCGGCTTTGAATAATACAAAAATGGTTATTAAATGCTCAATATTATGAATTTTATCATAGTCTTCAGCCTTTACATTATTTGCCAAAGTTTTAGCAACAAACGACGGATCTTTAATTTCGTTATTTAAAGTCACAAATGTTCTGGAACGCAACCCATCTGCCGTGAAAAATTTAGCATCTTGTGGCAAAACACCTCCGTTAATCAAAATAGATTCAACAGCATAAGGCAAAGCACTTGTATCTACTGTAATTGCTTCAATCTCCGCTTTGATATTTACAAAAGGTAAATCTGGCTCTGAAATAAAACGATAATCCGCTTCAAATTCTTTTTTACGCATGGTTTTGGTTTGCTTTAAATCAGCATCCCACAACACAGTCGTTTGATCAGGTCTAAACTCTTTGTTTTCGATAAAATAATTGAACTGTTTCTCTACTTCTTCTTTCAAAGCTTCGACCATAAACTTAAACGAGTTCAAATTTTTGATTTCCGTTCTTGGATTTAAAACCTCCGAATTTATTTTACGTAAAGAAACCGAAACATCCGATTTGAATTCTCCTTTCTCCAAATTAGCTTCAGAGATTCCTAAATTTTGAACAATACGCTGAATGTATTGCGCATAAGTTGAAGCATCTTCAATATTACGAACGCAAGGTTCCGTAACAATTTCAATCAACGGAACTCCTGCTTTATTAAAATCGACTAACGAAATCTTCTTTTCGTGCATCAATTTCGCAGCATCTTCTTCAATATGAACCTGAGTTAAATTTACAGTAAATTGAGAACCGTCATTTCGGTAACAAGAAACCTGTCCGTCAGGAATTATTGGATTGTGAAATTGCGTTATTTGAATATTTTTTGGATTATCAGGATATTCGTAATGCTTTCTATCCCAAGAAATCACTTCATTGCTAAATGTCGAATTGACCGCTTTTCCAAAATAAATCGCTTTGGTGATTGCTTCTCTGTTTAAAGCAGGCAAAACACCCATTTGTCCAGTACAAACTGAACATATATTTTGGTTCGCTGTTTCTATTTCTTGATTTGGACAAGAACAAAACAACTTGGTTTTGGTATTCAATCGAACGTGAGTTTCCAGTCCAATTACCAATTCTAAATCGTGGGCTTTTAAAGCCGCAGTTAATTGCTCCAATTCCATTATATCGTATCTTTTAAGAAGTTTGCAAACTTCAACACTAATTCATCATTATTTTTTGCGGCAGTAATCTGCAATCCTGTACTTGTTCCTTGTGGCACGGTTAAAGTCGGTAATTGTCCCAAACTAAAACCAACCGTATAAGCATCGGATAAATACATCGCCAACGGATCTTTTAAACTGTCTCCAATTTTAGGCGGCGTACTTGGTGTAACCGGTGATAAAATGATATCAACTTCTTCGAAATCCTTACTGAAATTCTCAGAAATCTGATCTCTTACAGCCAATCCTTTTAAATATATTTCATCTGAAAAACCTTGTGACAACACTTGGTTTCCACCTACAATTCTGCGTTTTGTTTCTTCTGAAAAGTTTTCAGAACGTGTCACTGCATAAGTTTCAATTAAATTCTCCGCTTCAATACGATTACCATAATTTGTTCCGTCCAAACGAGATAAATTGGAAGCCGTTTCTGCCATCGCCAACGTATAATAAGTCGAAACTAAAATATCCGATTTGAAAAAATCCAATTCTTTTACTGCAATTCCTTTGGCTTTTATTTTTTCGATGCTAGCTAAAAAATCAGCTTTTATTTGGGTATCGATAGCATCACTTTCAATAAAGTTTTTAAAATAACCTATTGTTTTTACAGCAGAAGTTGCAATTGCTTCTTCACTAATTTCTGATGAAGCGATTGAAGTTTGATCTTTTGGATCTTTTCCACTCATTACATTCAACACAATTCGAATATCTTCGATTGATTTTGCCAGTGGACCAACACAATCTGTAGAAGATGCATACGCCATTAATCCAAATCTGGAAATTCTTCCGTAAGTTGGTTTAAAACCATAAATATGATTGTACCCAGCAGGCTGACGAATCGAACCTCCTGTATCTCCACCAATAGAAAACGCAGTATATTCTTTTGCAACGTTAACTGCAGATCCACCACTTGAACCTCCAGCAACTAATGTTGGATCGATAGCGTTTTTTACCGCTCCAAAAATGGTATTTTCACTGGAAGATCCGTGACCAAAACTATCGCAGTTTTCTTTTACCAATGGAATAGCACCGGCATCCAATAATTTCTGAATCGCAGTAGCCGTGTAAGGAGATTTATAATTTTTCAATAAATCAGAACTTGCAGTTGTGTAAGTTCCCTGCAACATATAGACATCTTTAATTCCAAAAGGAATTCCTTCCAGCAAACCTATTGTTTCTCCGTTTGCAATTTTAGCATCCACCTTAGCTGCTAATTCCAGAGCCATAGTATCCAATAAAGAATTGACAGAGTTGTAGGTATTTTGTTTTAGTAAGTCTAATTTTTCTTGCACTAAAGCCGTACAAGTGATTTGTTTTGACACCAATTGTTGGTGTATTTTTTTTATCTGAGAATCCATTTTTATCCTTCTATAACTTTAGCAACAACTAAAAAACCATTTTTCTTATTCGGGAAATTTTCTAAAATGAGTTGTTTCTCAATAGCCGAACTCTCTACCACAACATCTTCCCTTAAATCACTTACTGAAACACAATTATGATTGACAGTATTTACAGCATTATTATTTGATGGATGTGCATTCTTAATTACATCAAATAATTTGTTCACGCTTTCGGAAGGCTGTGCTCCTTTAATACTCGACAAGATGTCGACTGTCATTATTTTACTCATAATTTTAATTCGTTTTAAAGTCAAACTTTTAAGCTGGCGAATTTACGAAAGTTTTTTTTAGGGAATCCCATTTTTTTAAATGATTTCAAATGCATAAAAACGAAAGTCTATCTCATAAAGACAGGCTTTGGTTTTTATATAAATTATCACTTTACAAATACTTGTTTTTACAAAAAACAGAATCTACTCAACACTCTCAATCAAATACTTCGTTCCATTAATTTCAAAAGAAAAACCAACCGAATTCCCCATTAACTTACTTCCCAACGGTGATTGCGGAGACAAAGCAATTACATTTACTCCATCGATAGTTATTTTTGGCAAAGCCAAAGACAGATACAAATAAATCCCATTGGCTTTTACCAAACTTCCTAAAACGATTGTTTTTGCAATTACCGAAGCATCAATTTTGTCTAAAACTGCTTTTTGATCCAGAACTTCTCTTAGTTTCGTATTGAATTTTTCCTGTTCTAAATGCATCATCGCCAGAGCCGTTTCGTGTTTATCGCCTGCTGAGCCTTTGGCATCATTTTTAGAATCCTCGGTCAAAGCCGCTATCATATCCCGAAAAGCATCGATTCTATCTTCTACTAATCGAAAATAATAGTTATATATTTTTTGTTTGAAAGTCATTTTATTAAAGTCTAAGATGTTCTTTTTTTAAGGTGTAAAAAAGCAAATTTACTTTATTATCCCAATCTCACACTATTTTAGGCGTATTTGAAATTCTTAACCAATCGTACAACAATTTTTATTTAACTTCGTAAAGAATCTTTATTAATCTTATTCTTTTTAAAATCAACTATGAAAAAATTAAAATCCCTTTCCGCAATCGCTTTTGGCTTTCTGTTATTATTGACAACAAATGCACAAGCTCAAAAATTCCCGGGTTTAGACAAAAGCCCAATGGACGAAGCGCTATATCCTTCTGACAACAAAATCCCAACGAAAACAGCCAAAGTTATCTATAGCCGCCCACAACTTAAAGGACGCGCTTTAAGCGAACTAACTCCTGCCGGAAAAGTATGGAGAACTGGCGCTAACGAAGCTACCGAAATCACTTTTTACAAAGATGTAAAATTGGGTACAACAAAAATAAAAGCAGGAACTTACTCTTTATATACCATTCCTGAAAAAGACAATTACACTATCATTCTAAACAAAAGCACCAATGTTTGGGGAGCTTATTCTTATCAAGCCGAAAATGATGTAGCCCGACTAAGCGTTCCCGTTACTCAAGCTGAAGAATCTCTTGAAGCATTTTCTATGGTTTTCACCAAAGCTGATAACGGTATGATTCTGAACTTAGGTTGGGATAAAACCCGCGTTGCGATTCCTTTTACAGAATAATTTTTTTTATTTAACCGCAAAGAGCGCAAAGTTTTACGCTAAGTTCGCAGAGTTTTATAATTCTTTGCGTTTCCTTGCGAAATCTTTGCGCTCTTTGCGGTTTAAAAAAACTTGACTTTTAAAAATCAAATTTATAATTAGCTCCTATCATCACCTGAAAACCTTGCACAGGATAATTCATCCATTTTTGATAAGACTTATTCGTCATATTATTCAACTTCAAAAATGCGGTTAATTGCGAATTGTATTTATAACCTACATGTGAATTCACATCAAAATAACTTCTTAAAGTCATTGGCTCAGGTTGTGTTACGTAAACAATATTACTATTCAATTGAAAATCTTTTCTTTCGCCCACATAAAACACCTTTGCGCCAGCATACCATTTTGGTGTAATATTAAAATCAATTGACGAGTTTAATTCTACAGCAGGTAAATTCCAGGCTTCTTGCTCGATACTATTCTTGTAACTGCTAAAAGTTCCTCCAACAGCAAAGCTTACATTTTCAGAAAAATCAGCTTTCAAATCCCCTGAAAAACGAAACGTTCTCACATCGTCATAAACCACTTGAAACGAATTACCATAAGCATAATCTTCATTAGCATTGTTTTCAGTATAATCATGACTTCTAAACAAAGCTTTATTTCTCTCATTATTATAAGAACCCTGAATGTTATAACTCACACTGGAAGCTAATTTCCCTTTCAATCCTGCACTAATTTGATATTGTTTGTCTGTTGGCGCAATTGCTAAAGTAGGCGACAAAAACGGGTTTTCTTTCACAAAATCCATATAAGAGTTTTGTTCTAAACCTCCTTCGGCTCCTGCATAAAAAATCATCAAATCTTCCACAACAGGATAAGAAACACTCACATTTGGATATATTAAAAACTTATTATCGGCTCCCATTTTATCAATACTATAAAACAACGAAGCTCCCAGTTTTACGTTCCAACCGTTTTCGTTAATATTAAAACTAGGAGAAATTCCTAAATTAGTAAAACCATATTTAATCTTGGCTATATTAGTCTCTTCATAATTTTTATCGAAAGAACCGCCCACATAATCCACAATAATATCGGTTTTCACCAATTGATCCGCTACATCAAATTGCAAAGAAGGTTTAACAAAAAATCTATTTTCAGACGATCCGAAATTATCTGAAAAATGACTAAACTTCATCGATGCGTCTTTAAAAGCACCTTCCTTAAAATTAAGCTTTCCTCCTAAAGAAATTCCGTTATACGAATGCTTTGAATCGATACCTGCAATCAAATTATTTCTATCGCCAGGAGTCAATGTACTTCCAAAATCGGATGGTAAACCATACCAATTATAGGCTTGATTTTGGTATCCCAAATCAATATTCCAAGACATCTTATCGTAATTAGCACCATAATTCACATCTAGAGCAGTATCATAAAACCAATCGTCCAGCTCCAAGTTATTAATTCCTCCCTGAGAAGAAAAATGACGAAACATTCCGCCTACATAATCATTATTAGCTAATTCCTGATTTACAAACAGCTCGGCATTAAGCGTTCCATAATTACCAATTGCCAAAGTAGCATAATTGTTAAAGAACTTTTCTTTAGCCTCCTTGTCCACTCCTTCGGCTTTTCCTTTTGCCGGTGTAAAAGTCGAAGCTACAGGAAAAGAAAAAATAGAATATTTAATCGTTTCTTTTTTAGCATTGCCCTCATCATCAAGAACAGGAGATTCCTGAATTTTGGATGCATCTGAAATTGTTGGCGTATAAGGCTTCACTACGTTTACCACTTCCGAACCAATGTTCTCGTCTTTCTTTGGTTCTTTCTTTTGGGCGAAAGAAAATTGAAACGTTAGTACCAAAGCAAAGGCAATTATATTTTTGAAATTAATTTTCATATTTTATATTTTTATCTTGAGAAAAGAGAGAAAAGAAGCAAGAAAAAAGACAAAATCGCACAAACAATCTATATTCTTATTCCTTTATTCTTGTATCTCGCTTCTTATTTTTTATTTAATTGACGAATTGGTTTTGGCTTCTTCACCTTTGATAGCACTCAACTCCGTTTGAGCTTCTGAAACCACATCCGGGAAATCAGAGAAATTCTGAATTACACTTTCCAAAATGTAGGTTGCCTGAAAACTATCTTTTAATCCGTAAAAGTTTTTAGCCATTAACACCAATCCTTTTGCTCCATAATAACGGTAAGACGCATAATTTTTTGCTAATTTTTGAACAACTGTATTCGATGCTTCAAACTTATTTTCTTTATTTTTAAAATAAGCGTCATAATACAAGGATTCAGCAGCAAGTTCCCCTTTAGCAATCAAAATCACTTTGGCGTAAGCCGCTTTGGCCTTAGCCTCATCTCCAGTTTGCATGGCTGAACGTGCGATGATAATTTGCGCATCACTTTTTACATTATCATCTGTTTTTGGATTATTCAGCACTTTTTCGGCATAAACTACCGCATTAGCATAATCTTTCTTCTCATAATAAGACTTCATCAAATTAGCCTGTGAGAAAACTTTATTCTGAGACAAGTCGGCTTCATTTTCTAAACGCGCCAATACCGGAATTGCTTTTTCTTTCGCACCACTATCTAATAAAATCTGCCCTAATCTTGCCAAAGATTGCTCTGTAAATTCATTTCTTGGTTCGTTAACAACATATTCGTAGTTAGGAATTGCTTTTTCTTTTTGACCTTCGGCATAATAAGCTTGCGCCAAATAAAAATTAGCTTTCAAAGCGTGAATTCCATTTGGAAAACTCGAAATATAAGCTCTAAAACCTGATATAGCCTGAGTATTATTGTTTTGTTCAAATTGTTTCACCGCCGATTCATACGTATCATTATCCAAATCAGCATCGGTAACAGCAACAAAATCCAACGTTCGAACCCAAGTAGCATATTCACCTACTTTTCCGCTATCTACATAAATCAATCTTGCTGTAGCAACGGCTTCTAAAGCTTCGGGAGTTTTAGGATATTCAGCCGCAACTTTTTTGAATTTAACCAAAGCATCTGTATTTCTATCTGAATTATAATAAACTAATCCCTGACGCAAAATAGCTCTTGACGTAAAAGTGCTGTTTTTATATTCGCTGATTAATCGGTCGTAAGTTTTTAAAGCCGAATCCTGTTTATTAGTCGCCACATACGTATTTGCCAATTCGAATAAGGCATCATCGCCATAACTTGATTTAGGATACGCTAGTAAAAATGAATTTAACTCTTCAATTTTTTTATCATTTTTACCAACAAAACCATTACAAATTGCTTTTTGATAATACGCATAATCAGCATCTACACTCTTCAGTTCGATTACTTTATTGTACGCATCCATTGCCGGCCAATATTTAGTAGTCACAAAACGACAATCGGCTAATCGCAAATAAGCATCAGTCACTCTTGTTTTATCGTCTTTTACTTTATCGATAAACTTCTGAAAAGCATCTCCAGCCGAATCGTATTCTTTCAACTTAAAATAAGCATAAGCTATATTGTAATTGCTGTTTTTGTATTCAGGTGTTGAAGCCGCAACCGACATGCCAACAAACTGTTTGAAACTCAACAATGATTTATTGTAATCGCCTAAAACATATTCCGTTTCTCCTTTCCAGAAAGTCGCTCTTGCAGTAAATTCGGCATCAATTGAATTTGCTAAAGATTTCTGGAACATCTGCAAAGCAGAAGCATAATTTCTATCGGTATACAATTCTAAACCACTATAGAATGTCACTTTTTGGTAAGCCAATTTATTTTCGGGAGTTTTATTTTTTTCCAATAAAACCAAAGCTGCTTTATAATTTTTAGAAGAAATATAAGAATCAATCAATAATTTCTCTACCACTGAACGGCTGGAATTATTTGGATATTTATTGATAAAACCCAATAAAACCGAAGGCACACTTTGATAAGAATTCCCTAATTCATAACTTAATTTAGCGTAATTTAAATGAGCATCTTCTTGAATTGCTGCATCAAATGACATTTCGGAAGCATTTTTAAACGCATTCAATGCCTGTTGTTTTTTATCTAATTTAAGATAACTTTCTCCTAAATGGTAATAAGCATTTTGAGCTACACTATCTTTTCCTCCAACAATTTTATTGAATTGAGCAATAGCATTTTCAAAATCATTTTGCTTGTAATAAGCATAACCCAATTGGTAATAATCGGTGTTATTCCATTTTCCTCTTTTGCCTTTATAAGCTACTAAATACGGAATGGCTTCGCTATATTTCTTTAAATTAAAATAGCTCTCTCCTATTATCTTATTCAATTCTGATTTTTCCTGAGCATTCGATTTGCCCATCGCTTTTTGTCCTAAGGCGATTGCTTTTTCAAAATTTCCCGATTTAAAACTCATATCGGCCTGATAATAAGATAACTTTTCGGCATATTTTTCATCTCCCGAAACCTGATCGAAATATTTATTAGCTTCCTGATAATTATCGCCTTCATAAGCCATAAAACCTAAATAATATTTAGCTTGAGAGCCGTATACTTCAGATTTTAAAACCTTATTAAAATAGGTTTTCGCCTCTTTTTTGTTGTTAGAACTAAATAAGCTATAGCCTTTTTGGAAATTAAATCGGTCTTTATCCTTAGCACTTAGCTGACTTTCATCGACTTTTTCAAATCTTTTTAAAGCTTCAGCATAATTTCCCTGATTGAAATAATAATGTGCAATTTCAATATAAGCCTGATTACTTTTAGAACTTGTTGGATACTCTTCCATGAAGTTTTCCATCAAAGCATCAGCATTGGCATGCCCTAATCGAACAGCACAGCTGGCATCATAATAAGCACAATCTGATTTAACTTCTTCATCCTTAGTTACTTCTTTTACTTTTTCGAAAAGGAACTGAGCCGAAGCATATTGATTGTCTTTGTACAAAGAAACTGCTCTATTATAATCTTTTAAATCATTAGTATATATTGATGATTTCTGTGCTAAAAGCGTAGTGGTTTGAACAAAAACCAACAAAAAGAAGAGCCAGGAAAGTTTACGCATTTTTATTTTATTTTAATATTCAAATATATCATATTATAAAATTTATAACGAACCTCTAATTGGTTTTATTATGAACAAATATTTTAACAGACCACAAAAAACTACTAATTGATATTGCTATTTCATAATTGATAATTACTTTTACGCCACAAACAAACCCCAATTATGTCTCAAGCTGTACTGTCACTAAAAAACGCGACCATCTATCAAGAAGATAAAGTAATCTTATCAAATGTTAACTTGGAAGTAAACCATGGAGAATTTATTTATATCATTGGAAAAACGGGTTCAGGAAAAAGTAGTTTGATGAAAACACTTTATGCCGATTTACAATTGACAGAAGGAAATGGACATATTGTAGACTTTGATTTAGAAACAATGAAAGAAGATGATATTCCGTTTTTAAGACGTAAAATCGGAATTGTTTTTCAGGATTTCAAATTGCTACCAGACCGTTCTATTCAAGACAATATGCTTTTTGTACTTAAAGCAACAGGATGGACGGATCAGGACGAAATGAATCGAAAGATAGAAGAAGTACTGGATAAAGTAGGGATGAAAAACTATGCGCAAAAAATGCCTCATCAAATTTCTGGTGGCGAGCAACAACGTGTAGCTATTGCGAGAGCCTTACTTAATGACCCTGAACTTATCTTAGCGGATGAACCAACAGGAAATTTAGACCCACAAACCAGTGCGGAAGTTTTGGATGTTTTGAAAAAAATTAACGCAAACGGAAAAACCATTATCATGGCAACGCATGATTATGCTTTGTTGATGAAATTCCCTTCGAAAACATTAAAATGTGAGGATGCTAAAATTTTTGAAGTAGTCCAAAGAACCATTTAATTTTTATAATACTAAAATTTAGAATCTCTTGAAACAAATTACATCCATTCAAAATCCATTCATAAAATCTTTAGTATTATTACAGGAAAAAGCCAAAAACAGAAGACAAACCGGAACGTTTTTAATTGAAGGAGTACGCGAAATTTCATTAGCTGTAAAAGGAAATTATGAAATTGAAACCGTATTATTCTATCCTGAAATTTGCAGCGAAATTGAAGCTAAAAAATTAGCTCAATCAGCTGAATTAATCGAAATAAACAAAGATGTATTTCAAAAATTAAGCTACCGCGAAACCACCGAAGGGGTATTGGCTGTAGCCAAATCAAAATCCTTACAACTTTCTGACTTAAAACTCTCAGCAACACCATTAATTTTAGTTGCCGAAGCTCCGGAAAAACCAGGCAATATTGGTGCCCTTTTAAGAACCGCCGATGCCGCTAATCTTGATGCTGTAATTATTGCCAATCCCAAAAGCGATTTATACAACCCGAATATTGTTCGTTCTAGCGTAGGTTGTTTGTTTACGAACCAAATTGCAACAGCAAGCACCGCAGAAATCATTTCTTTTTTAAAAGAAAAAAACATCAATTTCTACTGTGCCACCTTGCAAAATTCGACAAGCTATCACACCCAGGATTATACAAAACCAACCGCGCTAGTTGTTGGAACTGAAGCCACCGGACTTACCCAGGAATGGCGCGATGCCGCTACGCAAAACATCATCATTCCTATGCAAGGGGAAATTGACAGCATGAATGTTTCAGTTGCCGCAGCCATATTAATATTCGAAGCCAAAAGACAAAGAGGGTTTTAAATTTTAGATTTTAGAATGCAGATTTAATACTAAAAATTAAACAGTTATAAATTCAATTTTCTGATTTAAAAACCAGACATTTTTTAAAATCTAATATCTAAAATCAGAAATCTAAAATCAACAATCCCAACTCTTGCATATATGCGAACTTATCGTTATTTTTAGAAAATGAACCCTGCACTTATGACTGAAATAGATATCGAAAAAGAGAATAAAGCAATTGCTCAAGAATACAAAGAATTACTTCGTATTAGTTACCAAACATTAACTACCGAGGATAAAAAACTGATACGCAAGGCTTTTGACGTTGCTGTGGAAGCTCATAAAGACCAAAGAAGAAAATCAGGAGAAGCTTATATTTTTCATCCCATTGCTGTTGCCAAAATTGTTGCCTCCGAAATAGGTCTTGGAGCTACTTCAATTGCAGCCGCCTTATTACATGATGTTGTAGAAGACACGCCTACTACCGTTAAAGATATTGAGCGAATGTTCAATCCTAAAGTAGCACAATTGGTTGAAGGTTTAACTAAAATATCCATCGTACAAAAAGACATGAATGTGTCTATGCAAGCCGAAAACTTCCGAAAGATGTTATTGACTTTGTATGATGATGTGCGTGTGATCCTGATAAAAATAGCCGATAGATTGCACAATATGCAAACTATGGAGTCAATGGATGACCACAAACAAGTCAAAATTGCTTCAGAAACCTTATACATCTACGCGCCACTTGCCCATCGATTAGGTTTATACAACATCAAAACAAAATTGGAAGATTTAGGTTTAAAATATACTGAACCTGCCATATACAACGACATTGTTAGCAAAATAAAAGAGACCAAAGAACAACAAGATGCTTATATCAAAGACATTTCCGATGTCCTTAAAGCCTCTTTAAACGCCGAAGGAATTGACTATATCATAAAAGGACGTCCAAAATCGATCTACTCAATTCGTAGAAAGATGAAAGCACAAAACGTAAGCTTTGACGAAGTCTACGATAAATTTGCACTTCGAATTATCTATAAATCAGATGCTCATGACGAAAAATTTATCGCCTGGAAAATATATTCTATCGTTACTGACCATTACAGACCGAGCCCTAGCCGATTAAGAGACTGGATTTCATCTCCTAAATCAACTGGTTACGAAGCCCTGCACATTACCGTAATGGGACCTAAAGGCCGCTGGGTTGAAGTACAAGTACGTAGCGAGCGTATGGATGAAATTGCCGAAAAAGGTTATGCAGCACATTACAAATACAAAAATGGAGCTACCGAAGAAGGTGGCTTGGACGTTTGGCTTAACCTGCTTAAAGAAGCATTAGAAAACCCTGAAACTAATGCTATCGACTTTGTAGAAGATTTCAAAATGAATTTGTATTCGAAAGAAATCTACATTTTCACCCCTAAAGGTGATATTAAATCCTTACCTAAAGGAGCAACATCTCTTGACTTTGCCTTTAGCATCCACTCCGAAATTGGAATTAAAACCCGCGGAACGAGAGTCAACGGAAAATTAGTTCCTTTAAACTACGAATTAAAAAGTGGCGACCAGGTTGAAATTATCACTTCTCCAAATCAAAAACCCACTGCCAACTGGTTGGATTATGTAACGACTTCGAGAGCAAAAAATAAAATTAGAAACGTTCTTAACGAAAACACGAAGAAAATTGCAGAAGACGGAAAAGAAGTACTGACCCGTAAACTAAAACATCTTAAAGTTACCTTAAACGAAACGGTTACAAATGAATTAGTAAACTTTTTCCACCTTAAAACCAGTTTAGATTTATTTTACAGAGTTGGAATTGGAACCATTGATAACCAACAGTTAAAAGACTTTGCTGCGCAAAAAAGCAATACTTTAATCAATTTCTTTAAAAGTAAAATCAAGCGTACCGGAAATACCGCTGATACTGATATCCACAGACCTATACTCAACAACAATTACGACTTGTTAGTATTCGGCAAGGAACAAGACAAATTAGACTATAAACTTTCTACTTGTTGTAATCCAATTCCCGGAGATCAGGTTTTTGGTTTCGTTACCATCAATGAGGGGATAAAAGTGCACAAAAAAGATTGTCCTAATGCCATCGCTTTACAATCCAATTACGCTTACCGCATCATGCCCGCCAAATGGATTGACTCTTCTCAAGAAGAATTCAAAGCTATTTTAAATATTACAGGAATGGACACCATTGGTTTAACTAACGAATTGACAAAGGTAATTTCGAATAATATGAATGTGAACATTCAAAGTATTTCGTTGAGTGGTGACGCAGGACTTTTCAAAGGACAGCTAACGGTGATTGTACAAAACATAACTATTTTGAAAAAACTAATTGAAAACATCAAAAAAATTGACGGAATTGACCGGGTAACCCGAGTCTACAAAAATTAATTTTTCCACAATATGTTTTGTTTCAAATACTTTTTAAGTATTCAAAAACGTTTTTAAATAAAAAAGAGACTTAAATTAGGGGTTGATTCTATTAAAAAAACAAAATTATTACCTTATAAGTACTTAAACTTGAAAACTATTAAAATAAAAATTTATCTTTGCCGAATATGACACTCATTTCCACAAATAACAACAAAAATCAAGAGATTGTAAAAAACGTTTTTACAATGTATCTTGAGAAAAACGGGCATAGAAAAACGCCTGAACGTTACTCTATACTTCAGGAAATCTATGAAAGCGAAGAACATTTTGATATAGAAAATCTATACATCAAAATGAAAAACAAAAACTACCGTGTCAGTAGAGCTACGCTGTACAACACTATAGAATTACTACTTGACTGTGCTTTGGTGCGTAAACACCAATTTGGACAAAACCAGGCACACTATGAAAAATCCTATTTTGACAAACAACATGACCATCTTATCATGACAGATAGTGGTGATGTAGTAGAATTTTGTGATCCAAGAATTCAATCTATCAAAAAGACTATAGAAGAAATTTTTGATGTAGACATCACAAATCATTCCTTGTATTTTTATGGTACAAAAAGAGTGGCAAAAACAGACGAAGAGAAAGAAGAAACCAATAACGATAACATTTAGTTTAAAAAAAGGCGGTAAGCTAATTTACCACCAAAACGAATTAACGATTAAATAAAGAAATTAAAATGACCGTAGATTTATTACTAGGATTACAATGGGGAGATGAAGGAAAAGGAAAAATTGTTGATGTTCTTACCTCAAATTACGATATTATTGCTCGTTTTCAAGGAGGACCTAATGCAGGGCATACTTTAGAATTTGACGGAATTAAACACGTACTTAGAACCATTCCTTCTGGAATTTTCCATAAATCAGCGATAAATGTTATTGGAAATGGTGTTGTAATCGATCCTGTTGTATTTCAAAAAGAAATCGAAGGATTGGCAAAATTCAACATCGATATCAAAAAGAAATTAATCATTTCCAGAAAAGCACACTTAATTTTACCTACGCACCGTTTATTAGACGCTGCTTCTGAAGCTTCTAAAGGGAAAGCTAAAATTGGTTCTACACTTAAAGGTATTGGACCAACTTACATGGACAAAACAGGTAGAAATGGTCTACGCGTAGGAGATATTGAATTAGAAGATTTTAAAGAAAGATACCGTTCTCTAGCTGACAAGCACGAAGCAATGATTGCATTCTACGGAGTGGAATTACAATACAACTTACCTGAATTAGAAGCAGAATTCTTTGAATCTATCGAAGAAATTAAAAAATTAGATTTCATCGATAGCGAAGAATACATGTACCAAGCTCAAAAAGCAGGTAAATCTATTTTATGCGAAGGAGCTCAGGGTTCATTATTAGATGTTGATTTTGGAACTTATCCTTTCGTAACTTCTTCTAATACTACAGCTGCAGGAGCTTGTACAGGCTTAGGAATTGCTCCTAACAAAATCAAAGAAGTGTACGGTATTTTCAAAGCTTACACTACTCGTGTTGGTAGCGGTCCTTTCCCTACTGAACTTTTTGACGAAGTAGGTGCTACTATGGCAAAAGTGGGTAACGAATTTGGTTCGGTTACAGGAAGAGCAAGACGTTGTGGATGGTTAGACTTAGTAGCGTTGAAATATGCTGTTCAAGTAAACGGAGTAACTCAATTGATGATGATGAAAGGTGACGTACTTTCAGGTTTTGATACCTTAAAAATATGTACTGAATACAATTATAAAGGAAAAAACATCGCTCACTTCCCTTACAATGTGGAAGAAGAAAATGTTGCTCCAATTTACAAAGAATTTAAAGGATGGAAACAAGATTTAACAGGAATGACTACTTACGAGGAATTACCAGTTGAATTAAAAGAATACATCGAGTTCATTGAAAAAGAACTTGAAGTACCTATCAAAATTGTTTCTGTAGGTCCAGACAGAAAACAAACTATTCTGAAATAACACTTAACGCTCTGATTTTTCAGAGCGTTTTTTTATATATTTAAACAAAAAAATCAAACCGAAAATTCGCAAATTATTTTTGCTTCTGCATTTTTAATTTGCGAACCTGCCTGCCGGCAGACAGGTTTGCTGTAAAATAAATAACAGATGAACGAGCCAAAAATAACCATCCAAAAAACCGAATTACTTTCAGACAACTGGTACATTCTGAACAAAGTAACTTTTGATTATCAAAAACCTGACAACAGCGTGATTACTCAAAAAAGAGAAGTCTACGATCGAGGAAACGGAGCGGCCATTTTACTTTACAACAAAACAAACAAAACTATTATTTTAACGCGTCAGTTTCGTTTACCAACCTACTTAAACGGTAACAATAACGGAATGATGGTAGAAGTTTGTGCCGGATTATTAGATCAGGACGAACCAGAACAATGCATCATCAGAGAAACAGAAGAAGAAACAGGCTATAGAATTTCTAAGGTTAAAAAAATCATGGAAACCTATATGTCACCAGGTGCCATAACTGAAATCCTATATTTATTTATTGGCGAATACGACGCTTCTATGAAAGTCAGCGAAGGAGGCGGACTAGATCATGAACAAGAAAATATTGAAGTCATAGAAATGTCATTCGACCAAGCATATGCTATGATTGAAACAGGAGAACTAAAAGATGCCAAAACCATTATGTTGTTGCAATATGCTAAGATAAATGGGCTGATGTAATTAACGAATAGAATGAACATCAGTAATTAAATCTTTACAAACTTAAAACCAACCGCAAATTCACCAATTAACTCCATCTAAACGGAACAACTAATTGATGAATTTGTGGTTTTTTTATAAATAAACTTTCCTTACTTTTAAATAAAAATAAATTATACACAATATGGATATCAATAAAAACTGGCATCAACAACATTACGATAGCCTAGCATTTGGAAGCCGAATAGCAGATGCTGTAGCCAAAGGCATGGGGTCTTGGCGTTTTATAATCATTCAAACTGTGTTTGTAATTATTTGGATGGGATTAAACCTTTTCGCTTATTTAAAACATTGGGATGCTTATCCTTTTATCTTACTCAATCTGGTATTTTCTACCCAGGCGGCTTATGCTGCTCCCATAATTATGATGGCACAAAACCGCCAAAACGAAAGAGACCGTGTACAAGCTCAAGAAGATTATAATACGAATAAAGAAGCAAAACTGGAAATTGAGGCTTTGGCAACAAAACTCAACTCTATTGATGTTGAGAAATTAGATAAAATAATCCAAATGCTGGAAAACATGAAATAGGCTACCGTACTATCCTTTAAATTAATCTTATCTTTGCTAGCCAATAAAAAAACACCACTTTATGCAAGATATCATCGATCGTTTTGTCAGTTATGTAACAATAGATACCGAATCCAATCCGAATTCAGAAACGACTCCAAGTACCGAAAAACAATGGGTTTTAGCCAATAAATTAGTCGAAGAACTAAAAGCTATTGGAATGCAAGACGTTACTATTAACGACAAAGCTTACATCATGGCAACTTTACCCAGTAATGTTGAGCACGAAGTACCTACAATAGGATTTGTTTCTCATTTTGACACTTCTCCTGATTTTTCTGGAGCCAATGTAAAACCACAAATTATTCGCGATTATGACGGAAAGGATATTGTACTAAATGCGGAACAAAACATCGTTTTATCTTCTAATTATTTCAAAGATCTATTGCAATACAAAGGGCAAACCCTAATTACTACTGATGGAACCACACTTTTAGGTGCGGATGACAAAGCCGGAATTACTGAAATTGTTACCGCAATGGAATTCCTTATCAAAAATCCAGAAATAAAACACGGAAAAATAAGAGTTGGATTCACTCCTGACGAAGAAATTGGTCGAGGTGCACACTTTTTTGATGTGGAAAAATTTGGAGCGCAATGGGCTTATACGATGGACGGAAGTCAAATAGGCGAATTAGAATATGAAAATTTTAATGCGGCTGGAGCCAAAATCACTTTCAAAGGAAAAAGCGTTCATCCTGGTTATGCCAAAGGAAAAATGATTAATTCAATGTTAGTTGCGAATTCATTTATCATCGAATTGCCTTCTGATGAAGTTCCTGAAAAAACCAGAGGATATCAAGGTTTTTATCATGTGCATCACTTTAACGGGAGCATAGAAGAAACAGTAGTGGAATTGATTATTAGAGACCACAACAGTAAAAAATTCGAAAAAAGAAAAGAGAAAATTCAAAAAATAGCGAGCAAAATCAATAAGAAATTTGCGAAACAATTTGGAGAAGACATCGTAGTTACTGAAATCAAAGATCAATATTACAATATGAAGGAAAAAGTACTTCCTGTGAAACACATTGTAGACATTGCCGAAAAAGCGATGAGAGAATTGAACATCAAACCGATTATCAAACCCATTCGCGGTGGAACTGATGGTTCGCAATTATCCTATATGGGATTACCTTGCCCAAACATCTTTGCCGGAGGACACAACTTTCACGGAAAATACGAATATGTTCCTGTAGAAAGTATGCAAAAAGCAGTAGAAGTCATTGTAAAAATTGCCGAGCTTACAGCTTTACCTAACTTTGGTTTGGAACCAATAAAAAAAGGGAAATAATACTTCATGAATCGTTTCTTTGTTTTCAACGGATTAAAATCCGTTGCTACAATATAGCCCGTTCCTACGGAACTTAGAGCCGTAGGAACGACACATTTTGTATTTTGATTAGTATATCAATATACCGATACAGCAATGTGTCGGTTTTTTTGTTCACAACGGTAAAATCCGTTGCTATAATACATTTCGTTCCTACGGAACTTAGAGTCGTAAACTCGACACATTTTTTAAGGCTGGACTTCAGTCCAGCCTTAAAAAAAAATTAACATTGAAAAACCATTTATAAATTGTATTTTCACTTACATTAATTTTACAATTACATAACATTAAATATATTAATATAAATATTTTAACAAAATGATTAAAAAAGAGACAAACAACAAAGAAGCAAATGAAGCTCCTCCTCAAGAACCATTAAAAGAAGTAAAACCTGCAACCAGAAATTCAAGAACAAAACAAAAACCAGTTGTTGTAATAACAGAAGAAATCCTTTCGGCAATTATTGACGAAACCCCAGCAGCAACCGAGGAGGTAACAGCTACAGAAACAATTGAAAACGACGACCTAGCCATCACAAAAAAAGAAAACAAGAAAAAGATGAAAGACAAAGAAAAAAAGAAAGCTTTAAAAGCGAACGCTAAAGAAAAAGCAAAGGCGAAGGCAAAAAAAGCGAAAGCAAAAGCCAAGAAAGCCAAGAAAGAAAAAGTCAAAAAAGCAAAACTAAAAGCGAAGGCCAAAGAGAAAAAAGCGAAGAAAAAATCTAAAAAAGAAAAGAAAATCAAAAAAAATAAAAGCAAGAAGAAATAATGTCATTTTCAAACAAGTAAAAGCCCCAATTCTACTGAAAGATTTGGGGCTTTTACTATAAAAAAATATTGAATTATTTTTTTGCTAATGCAGCACTCATTTCCATAGAAATCGCAGTACGCTCCATTTTTAATTTTCCAGCCATAGTTTCAATAACTACAGTAGTATCGGCTAGTTCAGCTACCTTACCGTGAAGACCACTTTTAGTAATAATTTTATCACCTACTTTTAAGCTAGCTTCAAATTCTTTTTCTTGTTTTGCTCTTTTTTGTTGTGGTCTAATCATAAAGAAATAGATAACCACAAACATTAAGATAAACGGCGCAAATTGAGTTAATTGACCCATAATTTTTAATTCTTTTTTTTAAATTTATAAATATTACATTAAACCGCGACCGGCTTTAATCATTTTTTTACTAGACTCTAATTCTTTAACAAGATTATCTAAAATTCCATTGATAAAAATACTACTTTTAGGAGTAGAATATTCTTTAGCTAATTCTAAATATTCGTTCAAAGTTACTTTCACGGGAATAGATGGGAATTTCAAAAATTCGCAAATTGCCATTTTTAAAATAATAGTATCAACCTCAGCAATTCTATCGCTATCCCAGTTAGGTGTTTTGTCTACAAATTCTTTCGCTAATTCTGCTTCGTTCAACACCGTTTTACGAAACAAATCTTTAACAAAATCCTTGTCTTCATTGTCTTTGTACAATTTTGGCACTCTGAAATTATCATTTTCGATAGGTTTCATCGCTTTCAATTGCTTGATGATTTGTGTATTCACCATCGGAATATCATCAATCCAAGTCAGCTTATCGTCTTCCAAGAACTCGTACAATTTCTCATTTGGAACAATTACTTCAGTAAATAAATCCATAATCAACTGTCGGTCTTCTTCAAACGAGCGTGTTGGATTACTCATGTAAGTTTGATAGTAAGAACTCTCTTTTATAGCAGTTAATAACAACGCTATATAATCCTCATGCAAATGCCAAGCATCAATTTTTCTGGTTTCTAGAGCAATGCTTAAAGAATTGTTTTCGGCAAGAATTTCGAAAATGCTGTTCTTAATGAATTTTTCGTTCGGTTTACGTTCAGCTGCAGTAGCTAAATGTTTCTGACTAGATAAATGCAAAAATTGTGTTTCTTTTTTACATATTTCTAACAAAGAAGAAATCATTGTAAGGTATAAATCTTGAATATTATCGATACTGTAAAAAAGGAATTTTTCTTCCTTTTCCAGGTTATCAGAGCCATTTTGATGCATCGCATAAATGGTTTGCATAACTTTAACGCGAATGTGTCGTCTATTTACCACCTTGTAAGAACTTTTATTAAATTAGTCTGCAAAAATAAGGATTTCCTTTTTCAAAATAAAATTAAAAGCCATAAAAAGCAGGACAAACGTAGCAGTTATTTTTGACACGAATTAACACCTATTATCACGAATATTACTTTGATTCTAAAAAGAAATTCCACAAATTTTATCTGCTTTAGACAGATTCGTGAGATTTATTTCATCCAAATTTGTGCTAATTCGTGCAATTTGTGTAAAATTCAGATAAATTTATATTTTCTTTTTTCCCCTTTACACTTTCATTAATGAAACGTTAAATGAGACTTAACAGCTTACGAACAGCTAACAATTTTACTTTTAAAGCTATATCTTTGTTTTTTATAAAATACAGCCTAGTCTAGAAATGAAAGAATTACTCTATCTCAATAAATATTTTATTAAATACAAATACCGTTTTATCTTAGGAATTGTATTTACTATTGTAGCACAAATATTTTCACTTTTTACTCCTAAATTAATTAGTAAATCCTTTGCATCAATCGAAGATTTTGCCAAAAATAAAGGCATATCTAATTCGGTTATCCAAGACCAATTAGTAAATAATATTTTACTCATCATCGCTACCACCATCATTGCCGGATTTCTAACCTTTTTAATGCGTCAAACCTTGATTGTGATGTCACGTCATATTGAATTTGACTTAAAAAATGAAGTTTTCAGACAATACGAAAGCCTGTCTCAAAACTTCTACAAAAAAAACCGTACCGGAGATTTGATGAATCGTATAAGCGAGGATATTTCAAAAGTAAGAATGTATGTAGGACCGGCTGTTATGTACACCATTAACACCATCATTCGTTTTGCTATCGTTATTATTTTCATGTACAGAGTATCGCCATTGCTTACTTTGTACACCCTTTTACCATTGCCTCTTTTATCGTATGCTATCTTTAAACTAAGTACCGAAATCAATATCCGAAGCACCACTTTTCAGCAATATTTATCTAAAGTTTCTAGTTTTTCCCAAGAAATATTCTCGGGAGTTCGCGTAATAAAAGCCTATTCTTTAGAAAATCAACATCAGGATAATATGCATGCCCTTTCTTTAGAAAGCAAAAGTAAAAGCTTGGATTTAGCCAAAGTTCAATCCTTATTTGGTCCTTTAATGTTAGCCTTAATCGGAATCAGCAACTTAGTCGTGATTTATTTTGGTGGGTTAATGTACATTCAAGGAACCATAAAAAGCATTGGAACTATTGCCGAATTTATTTTATATGTCAATATGCTAACTTGGCCAGTAGCATCATTAGGCTGGGTTTCTTCAATGGTTCAAGAAGCAGAAGCTTCCCAAAAAAGATTGAATGAGTTTCTAAAAATAGAACCCGAAATTAAAAATAACAATCCTGAGAAATCTACAATAGGAGGAACAATCACATTCGAAAATGTGAGTTACACCTATGAAGACACTAATATTAATGCGCTTCAAGATATTTCGTTTACGGTACACAAAGGAGAAACGCTTGCG
Organism: Flavobacterium undicola; assembly: GCF_009909155.2. Classification (GTDB taxonomy): domain Bacteria; phylum Bacteroidota; class Bacteroidia; order Flavobacteriales; family Flavobacteriaceae; genus Flavobacterium; species Flavobacterium undicola. Next base: position 95,900 of record NZ_JAAAPM020000007.1, on the reverse strand, counting down.
ATACTTGGGAAAACAGGTTCCGGGAAATCGACTATTTTATCTCTAATTTCCCGTATGTACGATGTAACCCAAGGAGCGGTAAAAATTGACGAACAGGAAATTAGCCGTTTGAACTTATTTGATTTGCGAAACAGCATTGGAATTGTCCCTCAGGATGCTTTTTTATTTTCGGATAGCATTAAAAACAACATCAAATTTGGTAAAGAAGATGCCGAAATTGAAGAGGTTATGGCTGCCGCCAAAAATGCTGTGGTACACGATAACATTATGGGTTTCAACAAGCAATACGAGACGATTCTTGGCGAAAGAGGAATTACCCTTTCGGGCGGACAAAAGCAACGTGTTTCTATAGCGAGAGCTATTATCAAAAACCCGCCTATTTTATTGTTTGACGACTGTTTATCAGCGGTTGATACCGAAACCGAAGAGGCTATTTTAAACAACCTAAACGCCATTTGCAAAGACAAAACAACCATTATTGTCAGCCATCGTGTATCTTCAGCAAAAAATGCTGATAGAATCCTAATTCTTGAAAACGGAAAAATTATTCAACAAGGTTCTCATAACCAGTTAATAAATCAGGAAGGCTATTATGCATCACTCTATTTAAAACAACTTTCTGAAAAAGAATTACTTTAAATGTTGCTTAATAAATATATTTTTATCATTTTTGGGTTCAATTAACAACCATATTATTGTATAGAACGGATTATGAGAGAAAATGACATGTTAGAAAAAGAAGAAATCTTTTCTAAAGTTTTACGTGCAGGACGAAGAACCTATTTCTTCGATGTGAGAGCTACAAAAGCGGATGATTATTATATTACCATTACCGAAAGTAAAAAATTCACTGAAGAAGATGGTTCATTTCATTTTAAAAAACACAAAATATATTTATACAAAGAAGATTTTGCTGCTTTCACCGAAATCCTTGAAGAAATGACTTCTTACGTTTTAAACCACAAAGGAGAAGAAGTAATCTCTGAAAGACACCAAAAAGATTTCAAAAAAGAATATGCTTCTGAAAGAATGACTGCTGACGGATCTATTCCAGAAACCTCTAGTTTTACAGATATTGATTTTGACGATATTTAATTCCTAGAAATCACAACAATACTTTAAGTCCAAAAATCATTCGGTTTTTGGACTTTTTGCATTATAGAAAAACAAAACAAGTTAACTTCCAATTTTGTATCTTAGTATAGCTTTTTTCAATTAACAATAAAAAAAACATCCCTATGAAAATTCCAATTGTATCTGTAAACTGGCTTCAAGAAAACATCAACAATCCTGAATTAATAATTCTGGATGCAGTTTTGGACACTCCTCCTCATGATTTACAAATCATTGGAGCCCGAACTTTTGATATTAAAAATAAATTTAGTGATATTTCAACCTCATTACCCAATACCTTACCAAAACCAGAAGCTTTTGCTGCCGAAGCAAGAAAACTTGGAATCAATAAACATAGTAAAATTGTGGTTTATGACACTAAAGGAATCTATTCGAGTCCAAGAGCATGGTATCTATTCAAAAGTATGGGACATGAAAATGTATGGGTACTCGATGGAGGATTTCCTGCCTGGACAAAAGAAGGTTTAGCTACCGAAAAAGTGGGTGCAAAATCATTTAGAGAAGGAGATTTCGAAGTTCACTTCAAGTCAGAAATGTTTAAAAACAAATTTCAGATTTTACATAATGTTACTTCAAAAGAAGCCATTGTAATTGACGCACGTTCTTCAGACCGCTTTAATGCCGAAACCGAAGAACCTCGAGAAGGACTAAGAAGCGGACACATCCCTAATTCCGTAAACTTACCTTTTTCTCAAGTTATAAAAGATGGTCATTTTCTACCTAAAGAAGAGCTAAGACACATACTCCCACATCAAGACCAGCCGTTATATTTCTCTTGCGGTTCCGGAATTACAGCTTGTATTGATTTAATTGCTTACGAATTAATTTCGTCAAACAACCTAAAAGCAGTTTATGACGGTTCCTGGACCGAATGGGGACAAGACCACGATTTACCAATAGAAAAATAAAAAAGCAGTTATCCTATTCGCAAACCATTTTCAATCTTGAAATCAGGAGCTAATAGGATAACATCTCCTTCTTCACCTACCGCACCTAAAACAAGACATTCACTCATAAATTTCCCTATTTGCTTTTTAGGAAAATTGACTACAGCAACAATTTGACGATTCAAAAGTTCGTCTTTAGAATATCTTTTGGTGATTTGCGCCGAAGTTTTTCTGATTCCGATGACTTCGCCAAAATCAATAGTCAATTGAAAAGCAGGCTTTCTCGCTTCAGGAAAATCATTAACTGCTAGTATTGTTCCAACGTACATGGCTACTTTTTCAAATTCAGCCCAAGTCAAATTATTCTCCATAAATCAATTATAATATTTTAAAAACATTACTAATTCAAAATTAGTTTATACCATTCAAATAGCCCGCAATTTTAGTAACTTTAAACTCTAAAACAAACAATAAAATAATGGCACGAACTCCATCTAATATGCTCGAATTAGGAACTCAAGCTCCCGAATTTTACTTAAAAGACACCAAATCCAATACAGAACAATTTTCTTTTGCTGATTTAAAAGGAAACAAAGGCACATTGGTGTTTTTCATCTGCAATCATTGTCCTTTTGTGCACCATGTAATAAAAGAAGTAGTTCGAATTGCCAATGATTATAGAGTTCAAGGAATTGGCATCATTGCTATTTCAAGTAATGATGTGGTAAATTATCCGCAAGACGCCCCTGAATTGATGACCGAATATGCTTTCGAGAATAATTTTGAATTCCCTTATTTATATGATGAAAGCCAAGAAGTCGCTAAGGCCTATAATGCTGCTTGCACTCCTGATTTTTATTTGTTTGACCAACAAGACAAATTAGTCTATCGCGGACAACTGGACGATAGCCGTCCCGGAAACGGAATTCCGTTAAGCGGTAGTGATTTGCGAGGTGCCATAGATGGTGTTTTATACAATAGAAGTATTAATCCAAACCAGAAACCAAGCATTGGCTGTAATATCAAGTGGAAAAAATCCTAAGAAAGCAGATTACAGAATTTAGAAAACAGAATAGAGAAGGCAGAATTTAGATATAAAAAAAGTGGTTTTCCAGTTAGAAAACCACTTTTTATTATTTGAATCAAAACCGAAATCTAAAATCTGCGTTCTGAATTCTTAAATCTAAAGATTATTTTACGTCCATCAATTCAACGTCAAAAATCAAAGTAGCATTTGGTGGAATTACTCCTCCAGCTCCACGAGATCCATATCCTAAGTGAGCAGGAATTACAAAACGAGCTTTATCTCCTACTTGCAACAAAGCAATACCTTCGTCCCATCCCTCAATTACATTTCCTCTTCCTAATGGGAATTCGATTGGTTTTTTACGTGGGTAAGAGCTATCAAAAACTTTTCCGTCAGGTAATTGTCCTGTGTAGTGTACAGAAACTGTTTTTCCGTTTTCCGCTTTTTTACCCTCTCCTTTTTGGATGAATTGGTAACGTAAACCGCTTTCTGTTTTTTCAAATCCAGCTGCTAATTTTTCCATTGCTTCTTCAGCAGCATTTTTTTCAGCTTCTAAACGTTTTTTACGGTTTCCTTCAAATGAACGGAAAGCTTCAACTGCATTCCATTTTTGAGCTTCTTCCCCTACTCTAACTATTTCTAGTGCTTCTAAAGCATCTCCTTGAGCAATTGCATCAACTATATCTTGACCTTCGATTACTTGACCAAAAACAGTGTGTTTTCCGTCTAACCAAGAAGTTGGTACGTGAGTAATGTAAAATTGAGAACCGTTTGTTCCAGGCCCTGAATTTGCCATCGCTAAAACTCCTGGTTTGTCATGTTTTAAACTTGGATGAAACTCATCATCAAATTTATACCCTGGATCTCCTGTTCCTGAACCTAGAGGACAACCTCCTTGAATCATAAAATCAGGAATTACTCTGTGAAAAGTTAATCCATCGTAATATTTTGTCCCTTGAGGTTTTACTTTGTTTTCTAAGTTTCCTTCAGCTAATGCTACAAAGTTACCAACCGTTCCAGGGGTTAAATCATGTGTTAATTTCACTAAAATAGCTCCTTTTGAAGTATTGAATTTAGCGTATATACCGTTTTCCATTATTTAATAATTTTTATTGAAGTGCAAATTTACAAATTAAATTAGAGAATGTGCCAATGTGCAAAACAGAAAATTTGAAGTAGAAATAAACTAAATCAGTCCAGAAAATCTTTTGTCCTGATTAAAACAAAAACTGTTCAAACGATAAGAAAGATTTCAATAGTAAATATCCAGAATAATATTGCCTTTGGAAGCATCTATTAATTTTTCAATTCTTTTATAATAGGTTTCATTTACCATGGGACAACCTAAACTATTACATATAATATTATTCTGCTCTTCATAAGGTACTTTATTGTATTTATGCAATACAATACTTCTCGAAAAAGCATTACTGTTTGTCTCTTCAAATCCGTGCAGTCGATATGATTTTCCGTATTCGCCTGTATAACTTTTGCCTATATAATACTTTCCTAATGAAGTGCAGTACGAATAATTTTCATTACTAAATTTTAACTCTCCATACAAGCCGGAACCAATACCATGGGCAACCAAGCCTTGATCAATAATCTTATCATTTTTTAGGTCATAAACAAAAAAGCGATTTTTCCCCGACATGATTCTCATATCAAGTAGAAAGGCAATTTCATTATTGAATTTTGGATTCGTTTTTACTAAGTCTTTTATTCTCGTAACTTGTTCAAAAATCCTTTCTTCAGTAGTCGCCGTATTTAATGATCGAATTATGCTTGAAGTCGTTTTATTCTTTTTTGATATAAATCCGAAACTACAAAGCAATCCAATTGTAAGCATCCCTAAAATCACTCTTTTCATTTCCCTCTTTTTTTAGCTTTACAAAAATCTTTCAGCATTCTTAATTAATTATCTTTTTCCAAACAAAAAAAAAAAAAAACATAACTAACTATATTACAAACAAATAACACTACAAATGTATTGTTTTTTTAAATTCAAAAAGCAATCCAAGTTAACAAACAATACACTTTTATATAAAAAATAACATTAATAAGAAAAAGCTGTTTTTCGCTAATCCTTAGTCCGAATTACTTTAGCCAACTTCTATTTTTCGAAATTTCATTTGTCTAAAATCTATTTCTCTTTCTTCTAAAAAGACAATATTGAAGTGAATAGCTTGATTAGCTTCTGAAAAAAAACTTTGTACCTTTGCCCCATCCAAACTTAGATATACAATCATGCGAATTGACATTATTACTGTTTTACCTGAATTGCTACGCAGTCCGTTTGAGGCTTCGATTATGAAACGCGCCATTGACAAAGGTCTCGTAGAAGTTCATATCCATAATTTAAGAGATTACACTATCAACAGACAAAAAAGTGTGGATGATTATCCTTATGGAGGCGGAGCAGGAATGGTCATGACGGTACAACCTATTGACTCCTGTATTACGCATTTAAAAACGCAAAGAGAATACGACGAGATTATTTATATGTCGCCTGATGGAGAAACTTTGAACCAAAAAATGGCCAATACCATGTCAATGTATGAAAACATCATTATTCTATGCGGACATTATAAAGGAGTGGATCAAAGAGTTCGCGATCATTTTATTACCAAAGAAATTTCTATTGGAGATTATGTTTTAAGCGGAGGCGAATTAGGAGCTTTAGTTTTATCAGACGCATTAATCCGATTAATTCCAGGAGTTTTGAGTGACGAAACCTCAGCATTGACCGATAGTTTTCAAGACGGCTTATTATCAGGACCAATATATACCCGCCCAGCAGATTACAAAGGATGGAAAGTTCCCGAAGTATTAACTAGCGGAAATTTTGCTAAAATTGACAAATGGCGCGAGGACATGGCGTATGAACACACTAAAAACAGAAGACCGGATTTGTTGGAGGAAAGTTAAAAGTTATACGTTAAGAGTTAAGCGTGTAACCGTTTAAATAACTCATAACTTTTTAACGAAAATATTTCATAACTCATAACTGATAACTCATAACTTTTTTTTACTTTTGCACCCACATTTAATTAACCTCTGGCGATACCCGTGAATGTTGTTTAGATTTAAAACCATAATTAGCAATTAAAATGGCAAATTTAGTAGATTTCGTTAATAGCGAATTTGTTACAAGAAAAGATTTCCCTGAATTCGGAGCTGGAGACACTATCACAGTTTACTACGAAATTAAAGAGGGTGAAAAAACTAGAACTCAGTTCTTTAAAGGAGTTGTAATTCAAAGAAGAGGTACTGGAAGTACTGAAACTTTTACAATTCGTAAAATGTCAGGTTCAGTAGGTGTTGAGCGTATCTTCCCTATCAACTTGCCAGCTTTGCAAAAAATTGAAATCAACAAGAAAGGTGCTGTACGTAGAGCTAGAATTTTCTACTTCAGACAACTTACTGGTAAGAAAGCAAAAATCAAAGACAAAAGAAGATAATTTATTGTCTCTTTATCATAAAAGTCCCGACGTTGTCGGGACTTTTTTTTGGACTTTACTCTAAAAGGATAACATCCTCAAATAAACAGCTATTCTTTAAAAAAATAACATTTTAAAGCCTTGTAGTTAGTTATCCCATAATTCCGCTATTTCTATAACAAACGGGACTGTATTTTAGTCTGATTTACATATCTTTGCACCGCTTTATTCAAAGCAAACAATACATTTCACATTCTTCGCCGAAGAGTTACGATTATAAAATTAAAAAAATGACACAAAAATCAAAGATTGTTTACACATTAACTGACGAAGCACCTTTGTTAGCTACTTATTCGTTTTTACCTATTGTTGAAGCTTTTACTGCTACAGCTGGAATCGAAATTGAAACAGAAGATATTTCTGTTGCTGCTCGTATCCTTGCTAATTTCCCTGAGTTTTTAACTGAGGATCAAAAAGTAAAAGATTCTTTGGCTGAATTAGGAAAACTAGCTACTGCTCCAGAAGCAAACATTATCAAATTACCAAACGTTTCTGCATCTGTTCCTCAATTAAAAGGAGCTATTGCTGAATTGCAAGCACATGGATACAATGTTCCTAACTTCCCGGAAGATCCACAAAATGATGCTGAAAAAGAAATCAAAGCAAAATATGCTAAAATATTAGGTTCGGCTGTAAACCCAGTTTTACGCGAAGGAAACTCTGATCGTAGAGCTCCTAAAGCAGTAAAAAATTACGCAAAAGTAAATCCACATTCAATGGGAGCTTGGTCTGCTGATTCAAAAACAGCGGTTGCTTCTATGGAAAGCGGTGATTTTTACGGAAGTGAGCAATCACTTACTGTAGCCGAAGCTACTGATGTAAAAATCGAATTTGTTGCACAAGATGGTACTGCTACTGTTCTTAAAGCAAGTACTCCATTAAAAGCTGGTGAAATTATCGATAGTTCAGTAATGCACCTGAACGCTTTAAAATCTTTTGTTGCTAAAACAATCGCTGAGGCTAAAGCACAAGGAGTTTTACTTTCTGTTCACTTGAAAGCTACGATGATGAAGGTTTCTGACCCAATTATCTTTGGAGCTATCGTTGAAGTATATTTCGCAGCTGTTTTCGAAAAATACGCAGCTTTATTTGCTGAATTAGGAGTAAACACTAAAAATGGTTTAGGTGATGTATATGCTAAAATTGCAGGTCACCCACAACAAGCTGAAGTAGAAGCCGCCATCAATCAAGCAATTGAAAACGGTCCAGCTTTGGCCATGGTGAATTCAGACAAAGGAATCACTAACCTTCATGTACCTTCAGATGTAATTGTAGATGCTTCTATGCCAGCTATGATCCGTACTTCTGGACAAATGTGGAACAAAGAAGGAAAAGCACAAGATACTATCGCTATTATTCCAGACCGTTCTTACGCTGGTGTATATACTGCTACAATTGATTTCTGTAAAAAGAATGGTGCTTTTGACCCAACAACAATGGGATCTGTTCCAAACGTAGGTTTGATGGCACAAAAAGCAGAAGAGTACGGTTCTCATGATAAAACTTTCCAATTGTCAGCTAACGGAGTTGTTCGTGTGGTTGATGTAAACGGAAATATTTTAATGGAACAAGCTGTTGAAGCAAATGACATTTTCAGAATGTGTCAAGCTAAAGACGCTCCTATTCAAGACTGGGTAAAACTAGCTGTAAATAGAGCACGTTTATCTGATACTCCTGCTGTTTTCTGGTTAGACGAAAACAGAGCACACGACAGACAATTAATCGAAAAAGTAAACTTATACTTGAAAGATTACGATACAACTGCATTAGATATTCGTATCTTAAACCCAATTGCTGCAACTGAATTCACATTAGAAAGAATCATCAAAGGTTTAGATACTATCTCAGTAACAGGAAACGTATTGCGTGATTACCTTACTGATTTATTCCCAATTTTAGAAGTTGGAACTTCTGCTAAAATGTTATCTATCGTTCCATTAATGAATGGTGGTGGATTATTCGAAACTGGTGCAGGTGGATCAGCTCCTAAACACGTAGAGCAATTTGTAACTGAAGGATATTTACGTTGGGATTCATTAGGAGAATTTTTGGCTTTAGGCGCTTCATTAGAGCATTTAGGACAAAGTTTAAATAATGAAAAAGCAATTGTTTTATCTGAAACTTTAGATCAGGCAAATGATGCTTTCTTGCAAAATGATAAATCTCCAGCTAGAAAAGTAGGTCAAATTGACAACCGTGGTTCTCACTTTTACTTAGCTTTATACTGGGCTCAGGCTTTGGCAAACCAAACTAAAGATGCTGACTTACAAGCTATCTTTGCTCCAATTGCAAAAGAACTTACTGAAAACGAAGCTAAAATTGATGCTGAATTAATTGGTGCACAAGGAAAACCACAAGAAATTGGTGGTTACTACCAACCAAATCAAGCCTTAGCAAGCAAAGCGATGCGTCCTAGCGCAACTTTTAATGCTATTTTAGATAAAATTTCAGTATTAAAAACAGCTTAATCGTTTTTATACCAATATTCAAAAGACAACTCGAAAGGGTTGTCTTTTTTTTGTTCTTTATTTTTAAAAATTCAAGAATACCGTTTTAAATTATACATCAACTCAATAATAGTTTGAGGTTTTTACTGCAACACAGACCTGTCTGCCGACAGGCAGGTTTAAGTAATTGGAATAATTTTATAAATTTCTCTAATCTGTGTTCCTTTTTACTTTATTGCAAACATCTTTGGTCGCAAAACAACTAAACAATATAAAATATTTTTCATTATAAGTAAACGAACATTCATTTATAATTAATACTTTTGTCGCATAATTCAAAAAAGAATGAGAACAAGAGATAGCAATAAAGAAGAAATCGTTAAACAAAAAGCCATCGCATTGCTTGTTGAAAAAGGCATCGAAGGTTTTAGCATGAACCGTCTGGCCAAAGAAAGCAGTATATCAGTAGCTACCTTGTACATCTATTATTCAGACAAAGACGATTTGATAAAGAAAATTGGAATCGAAATTGGGAAAAACTTCTTTGACGAAATGGCTAAAGATTTCTCTCCTTCAATGTCGTTCAAAGAAGGTTTATACAAACAATGGGAGAACAGAATCCGTTTTGCGCTAAGCAAACCGCTTGAAGTCAGTTGCTGGGAAGTCCTAACCCACTCTAGTTATGGCGAATACATTCTAGAAAAAAGCTTATTGGATTTCAAAATTATTATGGGCTCCTTTTTCAAAAACTCAGTGGAGAAAAAGGAATTAATTCCTATCTCAAAAGAAACATTTTGGAGTGTAGCTTATGGGCCTTTATACTCCTTATTGCGATTTGAAAGAGACGGTAAAAACTTTGGAGGAGGCCCTTTTAAACTCAACAAAAAAACAATCGACGAAACATTTGAATTAGTCCTAAAAGCATTAACACCGTAAAATTATAACTTATGGAAACTGATTTTAACAACATTTTGATTTTTGGTACCAATATCAAAACCGAAAAAGAAAAGCAAATTATAAGCAAGCTATTGAATACAAATCCGGCAATTGAACAATGGAATATCGATTTGGAAGACATTGATTCGGTATTGCGAATTGAAAGCAAATCTTTACATGCACAAGAAATCATTAAAATGATAACAGCAGAGGATTTTAAATGTGCTGAACTAACCGAATAACAAAATGAAGAACACAACACCACAAGCAGTTCCTTTTACTTCCTATCAAAAATTTGCTATTTTTATCTTAGCCATTACCCAATTTACGGTAATCTTAGATTTCATGGTCATGTCGCCATTAGGTGATATTTTAATGAAGACGATGCAACTAAAACCATCCCATTTTGGTTTAGTAGTATCGGCTTATGCCTTTAGTGCGGGAATTTCAGGATTACTAACCGCCGGTTTTGCTGATAAATTCGATAGAAAAAAATTACTTCTATTCTTTTACACCGGATTTATTTTAGGAACCATTCTATGCGGAGTAGTTACTTCTTACCCTTTACTGGTTGCAGCCAGAATCATCACAGGATTATTTGGTGGAGTAATCGGTTCCATTTCTATGGCAATTGTAACGGATTTGTTTTCGATGCAACAACGTGGTCGCGTGATGGGTTTTATCCAAATGGCTTTTGGCGCAAGCCAAATCTTCGGAATTCCGCTTGGTCTTTATATTGCTACTGCCTGGGATTGGCATGCTCCTTTTTTATGGGTAGCAGCAATGGCATTAATCATCGCTATTCTAATTGCAATAAAATTAAAACCACTTACGGAACATCTTGCTATACAAAAAGAGAATTCTGCATTTAAACATTTAATTCATACCATTTCAAAACGCGAATACCGCATAGGATTTGCCGCAACCGCAGTTCTTTCTGTTGGAGGTTTTATGCTAATGCCTTTTGGTAGTGCTTTTGCCATTAACAATTTAAAAATAACCGATGAGCAATTACCTCTTCTTTTTATGATTGCAGGTTTTTCTACGTTGATTATCATGCCAATTATTGGAAAACTAAGTGATCGAATCGATAAATTCAAAATTTTCACTGTGGCTTCTATTTGGACAATCATAACAGTTGCTGTTTATACTAATCTTGCCGAAACTCCTTTTTGGTTGGTAGCCATTATCAACATTCTTATGATGATGGGCGTAATGAGCCGAATGGTTCCTTCTACGGCCTTAGTAACTTCAATTCCTGCCAAAGAAGACCGAGGTGCTTTTATGAGTATCAATTCTTCGTTACAACAAATTTCAGGCGGAATTGCCGCCGCCTTTGCAGGAACAATTGTAGTTCAAAAAGACAATTTTAGTCCGTTAGAACATTACAACACCTTAGGTTTTATAATAATTGGAATATCATTGCTTTCAATTCTATTGCTTAGTCGTGTGAGTCAGCATCTGAAAAAAAATCCGGAACAGGAATCAAAGACTATATTGGCAGTTTCAGAAATTTAATTGGCATAACTAAAAAAGATTTGCACACAATATTAAACATTAATTAACAGTTGTTCAGTTGGCTTTTCTGTACTAATAATTGACATTTGCAATTCAATTTTCCTAAAATGATTACAAAAAAAATCAATTTCCTTTTTGTCTTTCTGTTCATTAGCATAACTACTTTTGCACAAGACAAATTCACCTTAAGCGGAATTATTACCGATACTAAAAATAACGAAACCTTAATTGGTGTCAATCTTTATTTCCCTGATTTAAAAATAGGAACCACTACTAACGAATATGGTTTTTATTCGATAAGTGTTCCAAAAGGAAATCAGAATCTAAACATCAGTTATATTGGTTACCAAAGCATTCAAAAAAACATTTCGCTCACGCAAAGTACCAAAATGAATTGGGCACTTACCGAAAACGGCGAAATCCTAAACGAAGTAATTGTTAGCGATAATAAAGGCCGAGCCAATACCCGAACACCCGAAATGAGTGTGAACAAACTCTCTATTTCAGCCATTAAAAAAATGCCTGTAGTTTTAGGAGAAGTAGACGTTATAAAATCGATTTTACTATTGCCTGGGGTTACTAATGCTGGTGAAGGTGCCTCGGGATTTAATGTTCGAGGTGGTGGTGCCGACCAAAATTTAATTCTTTTAGACGAAGCCACTATTTACAATTCTTCACATGTTTTTGGATTTTTCTCTGTTTTTAATCCCGATGCTATCAAGGATTTAAAATTATACAAAGGCGGAATTCCGGCTCGTTTTGGAGGAAGAGCTTCTTCGGTTTTAGATATTTATCAAAAAGACGGGAACAGTAACGAATTTCACATGAATGGCGGAATCGGATTAATCTCCAGTCGCCTTCTTGCCGAAGGTCCCATTGTAAAAGACCGAGGTTCATTTTTAATTGGCGGAAGAGCTTCTTATGCCCATTTATTTCTAAAATTGTCCGAAGAACAAAAAAATAACTCGGCTTATTTTTATGATTTGAATACCAAATTAAGCTATAAAATTAACGACAACAACAATATTTATTTATCGGGTTATTTTGGTCGTGATGTTTTTGCAATCAACAAAAGTTTTAGCAATACTTACGGAAACACCACGCTAAATATGCGTTGGAATCACTTATTTTCTGATAAATTATTTTCGAATCTTTCGGTAATTTACAGTGATTACTATTACGGATTGGATTTGGATTTCGTAGGTTTCAATTGGGATTCGGGCATTAAAAACTATAATATCAAATACGATTTCAAAAATTATATTTCCGATAATTTCAAATTGAATTATGGTGCCAATGCCATTTATTACAATTTCAATCCCGGAACTATCAAACCATCTAATGCCAAATCTGGAATAAATCCAGACCAATTAGACCGAAAATATGCTTTTGAACCTTCACTTTATATTGAAGCCGAAAACAAACTAAACAAAAAGCTGGCTGTTACCTATGGCTTGCGTTACAGTATGTTCTATCGTTTAGGAAATTCAACAATCAATTTATACGAAAACAACAATCCGGTAGTTTTCAATCCGGTTTTTCAGATTTACGAAAAAGCAATTCCTTCAAGCACAAAATATTACAGCAAAAACAAAACTATCAAAAGCTTTGACAACTTCGAACCGCGATTTGCTATTTCTTACCAACTGAATGAAGACAATGCTTTAAAAGCGAGTTATAATCGAATGTTACAATATCTTCAATTGGTTTCTAACACCTCGTCTCCTACCCCTTTGGATGTCTGGATGCCTAGCGATAATTATATAAAACCGCAAATTGCCGATCAAGTAGCCATCGGTTACTTTAAAAACATCCAAAATGGAGATTATTCATTGGAAATAGAAACGTATTACAAGAAAATACAAAACCGCATGGATTACATTGATGGTGCCGATTTGATTGCCAATGAAGCTATCGAACAAGTTGTGCTAAATGGCAGAATGCGTTCCTATGGTTTGGAATTGATGTTAAAGAAAAATGAAGGACGATTAAATGGTTGGATTTCGTACACCCTATCTAAATCAGAGCAACAAACTCCGGGCAGAACTCCCGAAGAAATAGGTATCAATTACGGAGAATGGTATAATTCGGCTTATGATAAAACGCATAATTTAGCGATAACTTCTGCCTATCATTTGAATGAAAAATGGGCTTTTGGAGCCAATTTCGCTCTGCAATCGGGGCAACCGGTAACCTATCCTGATGGCAAATACAATTATTTAGGCGTGGATGTTCCCAGTTATGGTTTACGCAACCAAAACAGATTGCCTGCCTACCACCATTTAGACGTTTCAGCAACTTTAACGCCTACTAAAAACAAAAATAGAAACTGGAAAGGCGAATGGGTTTTCAGTATTTACAATTTATACAATCGCAAGAATGCGGCTTCAATCAATTTTAGACAAAATGTGGATACTGCTGCAAACGAAGCCGTAAAAACATCCATTTTTGGGATAGTTCCTGCGGTGAGTTATAATTTTAAATTCTAAAAATTTCCTTTCGAAAAAAGATACGACAATGAAAAAAATACTATTTCCCCTTTTACTATTGGTGACTTTTTTTAGCAGCTGCGAAGAAGTAGTTGACTTAGAATTAGACACCGCTGCTCCCCGATTAGTTGTCGAAGCTAACATTGCCTGGATCAAAGGCAGCTCTGGAAATGCGCAAAAAATAAAACTCACCACAACCACTGGCTATTATAACACCGAAGTTCCTATTGTAACGGGAGCTAATGTTTCTATTACAAACAGTAACAATAGGGTTTTTAATTTTATAGAAATTCCAAACACAGGAGAATACGGCTGTACTGATTTTGTTCCGGAAATTGGAAAAACCTATACCTTGAAAATCATTAACAATGGTGAAACCTATACCGCAACAGAAATATTTCAGGCGCTAGCTCCAATAACCCGAATTGAACAAAACAACCAAGGTGGTTTTACAGGAAAAGAGATTGAAATTAAGGCTTATTTTAATGATCCTGCTACTGTAAACAACTACTATCTGTATAGCTATGAATATTCCGGTGAATCTACTGTAGACTACAATGTAGATGAAGACAAATTTTTTCAGGGGAACGAATTTTCCAGCCGTTCACAAAATGACCATCTAGAAAAAGGCGATGTAATCGAGTTGACACACTTTGCTGCTTCCAAACAATATTACAATTACATGAATATTTTAATTGGTATCATGGGTAGTAATTCTGGCGGTCCTTTTCAAACTCCTCCTGCTACTGTAAGAGGAAATGTTAGCAACAGTACCAATCCTAAAAATTATCCGTTGGGTTATTTTGCTCTTGGCGAATCTGATATGCGCCGTTATGTAGTTCAATAAATATTAAAATAATATCGTTTTAGATTTTATTTATTTTCAGCCACAAACTAAATTGATTTTATTTGTGAAACTGTCCTTAACTTCCGCATTCGAGTGTCAAATGTTTGAAGAATACGCAAAAAGAAAAGCTGTTTGATCCGCCGCGGCGGAGAGTTCTTTTCTTTTAGACTCGAGCCGAAGGCGAACAGAGCGAAGCTAATTCGAAAACTAATTTGACCGACGAGGAAGTGCAAGACTTGATTTTTTTGTTTCTTTTTTGATCAAGCAAAAAAGAAAAATGATTATTGTAGTAATGTTGGAAAAGCCAAAAAAAACATTCAAAAACAATTAGCTATCTTTGCTAACTCAACGCTTAAATCAAAATCGTTAATCTAAAATCTTCATTCCTTTGTCATCACATCATATTGTTCGCGACGATCAAGAACCTGCATTAATCATTGCTAATGGCGCTGCCTGTAATCCCGAATTATTAGGGCAATTACTCGAATGGTCTCCGCTGGTAATTGTATTAGATTCTGCCATCGAACGCGTGATGAAACTGGATATCAAAGTAGATGTTTTACTGGGTGATTTCGACGGCGATTTTGATGCTAATTATTACAAAGAAAAACAATATCCACTTGAAATTGTTCACACTCCCGACCAAAACAAAACCGATTTAGAAAAAGCATTCGATTATTTAATTGAACGCAATATTCCTGCGGCAAACGTAGTTTGGGCAACGGGAAGAAGAGCCGACCATACCATTACCAATCTGACCAATATTGTTCGCTACCGCGACAAATTGAAAATTGTAATCTTAGACGACCATTCGAAAGTATTTTTGTTGCCAAAAAAATTCGAAAAATGGTACACGGCTAATACGCCTATTTCGTTAATTCCTATTGGCCATGTCAGTGGAATTCATTCTGAAAACCTATTCTATCCTTTAAAAGATGACAGCCTGACTATTGGCTATCGCACAGGAAGCAGCAATCATGTAGCTCAGGATGGTTTGGTCATTATTGAGCACAACGAAGGCGATTTATTACTGATGGAATGCATGGATTAATCAACACATAAAGTAAAAAGAAACACTGATTAGAGAAATTTATAAAATCATTACAATTTCTTAAACCTGCCTGTCGGCAGACAGGTCTGTGTCCCAAAAAAAAACTGCATAAATTAACTCCCAAATAACTAAGTATTAGCTATAAACAAATTTGAAAACAGTACCTTTGCAGCGAAATTAAAAATAAAATGTCTAAAGCAATTACGGAGAAAACCAGTTTACATCCAAGAAACCAACATCGATTACGCTATGATTTTGACTTGCTAATCGAAAATTGTCCTGAATTAAAACCATTTGTTTTCATTAACGAACACCAAATAGAAAGCATCGATTTCAGTAATCCTCAAGCGGTAAAAACCTTGAACAAGGCATTATTAATTAGCTATTACGACATTCAAAACTGGGATATCCCTCAAGATTACCTTTGCCCACCTATTCCAGGCAGAGCCGATTACATCCATTATATCGCCGATTTATTGGCTGAAAGCAACAACGGCATTATTCCAACAGGAACCGAAGTCGAAGGACTTGACGTTGGAGTTGGAGCCAATTGCATCTATCCTATCATTGGAAATGTGGTTTACAACTGGAGTTTTGTGGGTACTGATATTGACGAAAAAGCCCTAAACAATTGCAGCAAAATAATCGAAGCCAATCCAAAATTGATTGATGTAATTAGTTTGCAACAACAATTAGAGCCTCGATTTGTATTTAAAAATATCATCACCCCCGAAGATAAATTTGCCTTCACGATTTGCAATCCTCCTTTTCATAAATCAGCCGAAGAAGCCAGCAAAGGCAGCCTTCGAAAAGTAAATAATCTAGAAAACAAAAAATCAACCAAAGCGGTTTTAAATTTTGGTGGTCAAAACAGCGAATTGTGGTGCGAAGGCGGAGAACTCGGTTTCATCACCCAAATGATTTACGAAAGTGCCCGTTACCCAATGCAATGCTTGTGGTTTACCAGTTTGGTTTCTAAACAATCGCATCTGGGTAGTCTTTATAAAACTTTAAATAAGGTCAACGCTGCACAAATAAAAACCATCGATATGGCACAAGGACAAAAAATCAGCCGCATCCTTGCCTGGACTTTCCTTACCGAAACCCAACAAAAAAACTGGAAATTCGAAACAGAAAAGCCTGTTTTTTAATTAAAAATTTTCTTACTTCATTTGTATAAAAACTATATATTAGCGAAACAAAATAAACCTTTTCTTTCACAACTAAAATATAGTCATAACAAATGGAAACAGATATCAAATTGAAGTTGGAACAATTACATCAAAGAGTTGATTCCTTAAAAGAGTAGATTAATACTGAAGAAGCTACAAAAAATGCATTTGTAATGCCTTTTATTCAGATTTTAGGGTATGACATTTTTAATCCAACGGAAGTAATTCCTGAATTCATATGTGACATTGGAACTAAAAAAGGTGAAAAAATAGATTATGTAATTAAAAAAGATGGAGAACCAATTTTAATTATTGAATGCAAACACTGGAAAGAAAAGGTAGATGCACATAATTCTCAACTTCATAGATATTATCACGTTTCTAAGTCTAGATTTGGTGTTTTAACGAACGGACATACTTATAACTTTTTTGCTGACTTAGAAAAGCCTAATATAATGGATGAAAAACCATTCTTTACTTTGGACTTATCAAATCTAAAAGATTCTAGTTTAAAAATATTAGAAAAATTTTCAAAAAACGGATATAATTTAGAAGGTATTTTAGATTCAGCAGAAGCTTTAAAATATATAAAAGCTATTCGAAACGAATTTGAAAATGAGCTTAAACATCCTTCTGATGAAATGGTAAAACTTTTAGTTAGCAGATTTTTTGACAAACCATTAACAGCCACAAGAATGGCTACTTTCAAAGAATACACTAAAAAGGCATTTTCAAATTCAATAAATGAATCAATAAATTTTAGATTAAAAAACGCTTTAAATATTGGTGAAAATATTCCAACAAAAATAATTGAGCAAATAACTCCTATAGATGAAAATGCAGAAACACCGAAATTCATAACTACAGAAGAAGAAATTGAGGGTTCTCAAATAATAAAAGCCATTTTAAGAGAAATTCTACCTGCATCAAGAATTGCTTTTAGAGATACTCAATCCTATTTTGGAATTTTATTAGATGATAATAATCGTAAACCAATTTGTAGACTACATTTTAATTCATCAAATAAATACATTGAACTTTTCAATAATGGAAAAGATAATGGAGAAAAAAAGCTTCTAAATTCACTTGAAGAAATTTATAATTATAAAACAGAATTGTTAACAACAATAAAAAATTACGAGTAATAAATCACCCTCTTTAAAATTATATTTTATTAAAAACACTATCTCAAAATCTGACACTTTGAGATAGTGTTTTTCAGTTTTTAAAATCGTTAGCCCGGAAATTCTTTCTGTACCCTTAAAAATTATCTTTTAAAATTTTCAAAATAAATAGCCTAGCAGAAAAACTAGTCGTTTTATTATTCATAAACCGCTTTTCATTAAATTTGTATAAATTCTTTTCTTATGAGCACAATTGAATTAAAAAATTTATTGATTTCTAAAATTGCTGGAATTGATGATGAAGTTTTTTTATCAGCAATAAACACTATTTTGGATAGTAAATCAAAAAGTGTCGAAAGCAACAATCCTGATTTGCAAAAAATAATAATGCTTACGGAACAACAAAAAAAAGAAATTCAAAATTCTCAAAAAGAATATTCTGAAGGAAATTATTTTGATAATGATTCCGTAAATAAAGAAATGGAAAAATGGCTGCGAGAAGAATAGTTTAGGCAGCATCTTTGCCTACAACGATTAACATTTTAACCTGATTATCGAATTCCAATTATTCCAATACTTTTAAAATTTCACCATAACTTGCTCTAAAGTTGTATGTTTTAGTTATTCTTAGAAACTCAAAATAAAAACCTTAAACCTATTAAACCACACAATTAAAAACCAAACCTTTTTATGCCCTTTTTTTATAAAACCAAACCAAATCAGCTGAAGATTGTTTCTTTTATAGCTGTTCAAATCCTTTTTACACATTTTTGTGAAGCACAAAACAACAGCAATTCAAATACACAAGACCTGAAATTATGGTACAACAAACCTTCTGAAAAGTGGGTGGAAGCATTACCGGTAGGAAACGGAAAAATTGGAGCTATGGTATTTGGCGGCGTTGAAGAAGAACTGTTACAACTTAACGAAAGTACTTTATGGAGCGGTGGTCCGGTAAAAACAAATGTCAATCCGGAATCAAAAAACTATTTGCCAAAAATAAGGGAAGCCTTGTTACAAGAGGAAGATTATACCAAAGCCAATCAATTGACCAGAAAAATGCAAGGCTTGTATTCACAGTCGTATTTGCCTTTAGGCGATATCCTTATCAAACAGGATTTTAATAATGCGAAGCCAACGGCTTACTATCGCGATTTGGATATTCAGAATGCGGTGGCAACCACAAAATTTACGATTAATGGTGTCGAATATACCCGGAAAATTTTCACTTCTGCACCGGATAATGTCATGTTGGTTCGAATTTCTTCAAACCAAAAAGGAGCACTTACTTTTGATGTTTCTTCTAAAAGCCAATTAAAATACAGTCCGTCAACCCAAGGGAACAATGAACTTATTATTAGTGGAAAAGCACCTGTGAATGTAAATCCGTCCTATTATAATCCAAAAGGAAAAGAACCTATTACCTACGAAGATCCGACAGGATGCGATGGTATGCGCTACCAATATCGCATTAAAGCCGTTAACAAAGACGGAAGTGTTACGACAACTAATTCGGGAATTAAAATTAAAAATGCTAGCGAAGTGGTACTTTACATTGCTGCAGCAACCAGCTTTAACGGATTTGATAAATGTCCCGATAAAAATGGAAAAGATGAAAATAAAATTGCCTCAGATCGAATCAATAAAGCAATTAAAAAAACATACACTCAGTTGTACAGCAAACACATTGCTGATTATAAGCATTATTTTGACCGGGTTTCCTTTGCCGTAAAAGATACGGTGAACAATCCTATTAAAACAAAATTACCTTCTAACGAACGATTGAAAGCCTATTCAAATGGCGCTTATGATCCTGAAATAGAAACTTTATATTTTCAGTACGGAAGATACCTACTGATTTCCTCTTCTCGTCCAGGTGGACCTCCGGCTAATTTACAAGGAATTTGGAACAAAGAACTTCGCGCACCATGGAGTTCTAATTACACCATCAACATCAATACCCAGATGAATTATTGGCCAGCAGAAGTGACTAATCTTTCTGAAATGCACCAGCCTCTTTTAGACTGGATTCAAAGCTTGGCTAAAACCGGAAAAGTTACTGCACGCGAATTTTATAACGCCAATGGCTGGGTAGCACACCATAATTCGGATCTTTGGGCATTGAGTAATCCTGTGGGCGATAAAGGCGAAGGTGATCCGGTTTGGGCAAACTGGTGGATGGGTGGAAACTGGCTCACACAACATCTTTATGAGCATTACCGTTTTACAGGAGATAAAAAATTCCTGGCCGATAAAGCCTATCCGGTTATGAAAGATGCCGCGCTATTTTCTTTAGACTGGTTAGTAGAAGACAAAAACGGCTATTTGGTTACTGCTCCCTCTACTTCTCCTGAAAATAAATTTAAAGACAGTAAAGGAAAAGAACAATCTGTATCTGTTGCTACCACGATGGACATGTCGATTATTAGAGATTTATTCGATAATTTAATTGAAGCCTCTGAAACATTAAATACAGACAAAGCTTTTAGAGACATTTTAATTGCCAAAAGAAGTAAATTCTATCCATTACAAATTGGAAAAAATGGAACATTGATGGAATGGTACAAGGATTTTGAAGAAACAGATATCCACCACCGTCATGCCTCTCACCTATTTGGTTTGCATCCCGGAAGAGAAATAACTCCTTTGACTACTGACTTTTTTAATGCTGCCAAAAAATCACTTGAAGTTCGCGGAGACGAAGGAACGGGATGGAGCAAAGGATGGAAAATTAACTGGTGGGCAAGATTACAAGACGGCGATCATGCCTATTCTTTGATAAGACAATTATTAAATTACGTTGATTCGTCTAAAACAAATTATGGAGCTGGAGGTACGTATCCTAACTTTTTTGATGCACATCCTCCATTCCAAATTGACGGAAATTTTGCGGGTACCGCTGGTATGGCTGAAATGCTTTTGCAAAGTCAATCCAATTACATTCAATTATTGCCTGCCTTACCTAAAGCCTGGAGCGAAGGTCACGTAAAAGGACTTATTGCCAGAGGTGGATTTGAAATAGATATGAATTGGAACAAACAACAGCTGAATACTGCATCCATAAAATCATTAAATGGTGCCGAATGTATCATTATTACCAAAGTTCCAGTGAAAATCAAAAATTCCGATATTGTTTCACAGAAAACGGCCAATGGTTACCAAATTTCATTTAAAACAACCAAAGGTAAAACCTATCAAATAATCAAATTATAACCGAAACGTTCAACGTTTCAAAACTTTTACACAGTCATTTTATTTTTTAATAAGGCGACTGTGTTTTTTTATTCCCAAACAAAACACAACAATTCTTTAGCTTTTCCTTTAGATTGAATTGGCGATAAACTTTGTAACTTTGCAACTTCCAACTTTGCAACAGAAAAACAAATGAATTTCCAAGTCGTATCTGATTACCAATCCAATAGCATAGATTTATAATCCATTTCCAACGAGCTGTTAAAAACAATTTTATTTAAAAATCCTATGAATCCCAAAATAGATCAATTTTTAAGCAAAGCAAAAAAGTGGCAAGATGAAATGACACTCTTGAGAGAAATGGCACTGGAATGCAACTTGACTGAAGAGTTCAAATGGATGCATCCTTGCTACACTCTGGATAATGCTAACATTGTATTAATCCACGGTTTCAAAGACTACTGTGCCTTACTTTTCTTCAAAGGTGTATTAATGAAAGACGAAAAAGGAATCCTCATTCAGCAAACCGAAAATGTTCAGGACAGACGCCAACTCAGGTTTAAAAGTGTGGAGGATATTGAAAAATTAGAGTCGGTAATTAAAGACTACATCAACGAAGCCATTACCATAGAAAAAGCAGGACTGAAAGTCGTGATGAAAACCACCGCCGAATTCAATATGCCCGAAGAATTCAAAACCGTTTTAGATGATATGCCCGAATTGAACAAAGCTTTCTATTCGCTGACACCAGGGCGTCAAAAAGCCTATTTGTTATATTTTTCTGCTGCCAAGCAAGCCAAAACCCGTGAAGCCCGAATCGAAAAATATATAGACAAAATTCTTGACGGAAAAGGCTTGGATGATTGAGAAAATATTATTCTTCACGTATACACCTCAAACTTTACGGTAGAGACTTTTTATTTTAATCATTTTAAACACCCGATAGCTTTTAGTAAGCTGTCGGGTTGGGCTTTTTAATTCCTCAAAAACATCCGAAAAACCATCCGAAAAACCATCCGAAAAACCATCTTAAAACAATTTCCCTTTTGAATTCCTTCGTTACTTTGCAATTCTGAAAATGATTAAATAAAATTCCGTTCAACACAGGTTTGATTGTTCATGCTGCGGCTTAGCTATTGTGTTCCGTTATTCCTGAATCCTTGTTAATATCATTGAATTTTTTTTCCCAGATTTGTTTTCCTTAGTTGATTCCACCTTAAAAGAATTATCGTCAATTATTTCTGCAACAAAAGATAATTTCCCTGGTAGTTCATGACCTTCTAAATTCATGATAAAATCAATACTGATAGGCTTTGCTGTAATATCGATAACATAAGTAATCGTTGCTTTTTTACCTTCTATATAATAATCTTTACCGCCCACCATAGCGTTATCACCATTTTTCATCGATGCAGTTCCATCTTTTTCAAAAATAATATATCCGATTTCACCTTTGTCATCGATACCTTTCCATTTTCCAATGAAATTATATTCTTCAATATTTTTATTCTGAGAAAAAGATAAAATGATAAAACAAATTAAAAGCAATAAAATTCTTTTCATAGTTCGATTTTTACAATTACACACAACCCCTATATACATATGCGAAACAAACTTTCGCAAAGTATACCAAATTAGGTATATAGGTGAAAGTTTGTTACTATTGTATCTTTTCAAAGATATTGTTTTTTTTCTTACAAATCTTCAAAAGGACTTTTAATTTCCTGAATACTTTTCGTATTAACATGCGTGGATATCTCAGTAGTTTACAGCTATTATGTCCCAATCACTTTTGTATATATCGCAAACCCCGATAGCTCAGATTTTCACTCCGTGTCCATAACGATTGGCTTTTTAATCTGCTTCGCAAAGTCTTCAATTTTACGATAGTAACTTTCGGTTTTTAACCGATTTTTCTATAACACCCGACGGCTTTCTAAAAGCCGTCGGGTGCAAATTGACATAGCTACACAATTCCCCTTTTCTCATCAAGATTTCATCTTTTAAAAAAAGGAAACTATCTCTATTTTCTTTAAAAAAACAATTAATTTTTATTCCCAATTTTAAAACTGTTGATGTATTCAATTGGTTTTTTACCATCATAATACATATTATCTATAAACTCCTTGGTGGGAGCTCTATAGCCATCTGTTACTGGAATATCGGTGTTACTTAAAAATCCTTCATCCAACAATAATTTAGCAGCCATCTTCCAAATTTCGGGTTTATAAACTTCTCTAATTTTAGAATCATACCATTCTGCCGGCTTTGATTCTGCAATTTGTCCCCAACGTCTCATCTGTGTTAAAAACCAAATTCCATCTGAATAATAAGGATAGGTTGCATTGTATCTAAAAAAAACATTGAAATCCGGTAAAGACCTGATATCCCCTTTTTCAAACTCAAATGTTCCCAACATCGAATTATCAATTACCCTTTTTTCGCCATCAACATAAGCCGATTTAGATAATATTCGGGTGGCTTCTTTTCTGTTTTCAGGATCATCTAGCCATTTTCCGGCTTTAATTAATGCCTTTGTAATAGCAATTGCCGTATTTGGATTTTTCTGAACAAACGCTCGGGTCATCACAAATACTTTTTCAGGATGATTTTTCCAAATATCCTTACTAGCAATAATAGGCACTCCTATACCCTGATCTACCGCTTGCTGGTTCCAGGGCTCTCCTACACAATAGCCGGTAATCAGTCCTGACTGAAGGGAACTCGGCATTTGTGGTGGGGCAATCACAGACAACATCACTTGTCCACTAGTTGCTCCTTGTCCATTAACACTATTATAAAAACCAGGATTTATTCCTCCCGCAGCCAACCAATAGCGCAACTGATAATTATGACCGGAATAAGGGGAAACAATTCCCATTGTAAAAGGATAATTGAATTTCTTATACAAACTAATAGCTGGCAACAAAGCACTGGCAGGTATTGGATGCACTGGCACTCCATATTCACGCGGCAAATAAGCCACAATTTTATTCCAAACATCAAAAGAAACCGTAATTGCATTTCCATTTAAATCCATAGAAAATGGAGTCACTAATTCGGCTTGTCTTCCACAACCAATTGCTGCTGCTATAGGCTGCCCTGCCAACATTTGGGCTCCATCGATTTGGCTGTCAACAACCTTATCAAAAATATCCCTCCAGTTGGCTTGCACTTCCAAGGTCACATTTAAACCCTCATCTTCAAAAAAGCCTTTATGTTTGGCAATGGCCAGCGGTGCCATATCCGTCAATTTTATAAAGCCTAAAGTAACATCGGTTTTTTCTAAATTTAATTTTTTTGTCTTTGGAGGATAGGTCTCCTGATTAATTAAAATTGCATTAGTTTTTTGGGGGCTTTTAAAACTTAAAACAGAGATTGATAATAGCACTACTAATGATAATCTAAGTATTATTTTTTTCATATTACAATTTTTGAATTATTATTCGTCCAAAATTAAGTATCCATACGTAGTTAAAATATGCGAAAAAACAACTTAACTTATGTTTTATATTTTTTTGAAACAGACGAGAAATGAGTATATCTGAGGCCTTGGAAAGGAACTAAATTGAAACAGTAATCTTTTAGCAGCAATCTCAAAGAACTCCTGAAAGTTTTAAGTTTTTCTAAACTTTTTTTTCTTGAATTCCTTTGTACCTTTGCGACTCAGCAATATAAACCCATGAATTTCCAAGTCGTATCCGATTACCAACCTAAGGGAGACCAGCCTCAGGCTATTGAAAAATTAACGCAAGGCATTATTGATGGTGATAAATTCCAAACACTGTTAGGTGTTACTGGTTCTGGAAAAACGTTTACGGTGGCCAATGTAATTCAGGAAGTGCAAAGACCTACTTTGGTTTTAGCACACAACAAAACCTTGGCAGCTCAATTATACTCAGAGTTCAAACAGTTTTTCCCTAATAATGCGGTGGAATATTTCGTTTCTTATTACGATTATTACCAGCCTGAAGCTTTTATGCCTGTAACAGGGGTTTTCATCGAAAAAGATTTATCTATCAACGAAGAGCTCGAGAAGATGCGTTTAAGCACTACTTCTTCGCTGCTTTCGGGACGAAGAGACATTCTGGTGGTAGCTTCGGTTTCTTGCTTGTACGGTATTGGAAATCCTGTGGAATTTCAAAAAAACGTCATTGAAATACAACGAGAACAAGAAATCTCCAGAACCAAATTACTTCACAGTTTAGTACAAAGTTTATATTCCAGAACCGAAGCTGATTTTACTCCTGGAAATTTCAGAATTAAAGGCGACACGGTGGAAATTTACCCAAGTTATGCCGACGATGCTTACCGAATTCACTTTTTTGGTGACGAAATCGAAGAAATTGAAAGCTTTGATGTAAAAACTTCTCAAGTCATTGAAAGATTCGAAAAACTGACTATTTATCCCGCTAACATGTTTGTGACTTCGCCTGATGTACTGCAAGGTGCTATTTGGGAAATCCAGCAGGATTTAGTCAAACAAGTCGATTATTTTAAAGAAATCGGCAAACATCTTGAAGCCAAAAGACTGGAAGAAAGAACCAATTTCGACTTAGAAATGATTCGGGAATTGGGTTATTGTTCTGGGATCGAAAATTATTCTCGTTATCTTGATGGACGATTGGCAGGAACGAGACCATTCTGTTTGTTGGATTATTTTCCAAAAGATTATTTGATGGTCGTTGACGAAAGTCACGTAACGCTTTCTCAGGTTCACGCTATGTACGGAGGCGATAGAAGCCGAAAAGAAAATTTGGTAGAATACGGATTTAGACTTCCCGCAGCGATGGACAATCGTCCGTTGAAATTTGACGAATTTGAAGCCATGCAAAATCAGGTAATTTATGTGTCAGCAACACCTGCCGATTACGAATTACAAAAAACTGAAGGCGTTGTGGTCGAACAAGTGATTCGTCCAACGGGATTATTGGATCCTATTATCGAAATTCGTCCAAGTTTGAATCAAATTGATGATTTGATAGAAGAAATTCAGCAACGTTGTGAATTAGACGAACGCGTTTTGGTCACTACTTTGACCAAAAGAATGGCAGAAGAATTAGCGAAATATTTAACTAAAGTAAGTATTCGTTGTCGTTACATTCATTCGGATGTAGATACCTTGGAACGAATCGAAATTATGCAAGATTTGCGAAAAGGAATCTTTGATGTTTTGATTGGAGTGAACTTATTGCGTGAAGGATTGGATTTACCCGAAGTTTCGCTTGTGGCTATTTTAGATGCAGATAAAGAAGGGTTCTTGCGTTCACATCGTTCGTTGACACAAACTATTGGTCGTGCTGCGAGAAACCTGAACGGTAAAGCGATTATGTATGCAGACAAAATCACGGCCAGTATGCAAAAAACAATTGACGAAACCAATTATCGCAGAACAAAACAGATTAATTTCAACACCGCTAATAACGTTGTTCCGCAGGCATTGAATAAGAAAATTGATAGTGCTTTTACCAAAAATCCTTTGGTAGAATATGAACTGGGACATACTTTGAATACTGCCGCAGAACCTATAAACGAATACTTATCGAAAGATGAAGTGGAGAAACGCATTCGCGAGAAGCGTAAATCAATGGAAAAAGCCGCTAAAGATTTGGACTTTATGCAAGCAGCAAAATTACGTGATGAAATTAAAAAACTACAGGAACAGCTCGCTTAATAATCTGTTGCTTCATTAAAAATATCCCATAAAACGTCATCTGAAATTGATGAGTTAGGTGCGTTTTTCACCTTTTTTATTAAATATTTGACAGCGTCTGTATCTAATCCCATGCTAATTGCGATATGAACAATTAAATCCGGATCTTGTTTGTATAAAACACCATCGTTCTGAAAAAACACAACCAACTGATAAAATTGCTTGATTCGATTCAATTTCATATTATCAGGTAGTGCTGGCATTTCCTGACTCAATAAATCAATGAATCCTCCCTTTCCAAAATTCAATTCATTGGCAATTAGAAATAAAAAATCATAGCCTTTTTTACTCAATTGACCATCAACTGTTGCAAAGGCAATCATCTCCAAAAGCAATTTTTTCTTCTCTTCACAAGTATCCATATCGTCAATAATTTTAGCTAAAATATCATTTTTTATGATAATAACCCAAAGAAAAAGGAACAATCAAACAATTTAATCGGAAAATCATATTTTTTTTCCAACATAAAAAAGCAAAAAATAGCATAAAAATAACTTTTGGGAATATAAATACTTAGAACCGAAAACCACTTTTTACATAAACCGCTTTTATCGATATCCTTTTTTATGATATCTGCAAAATGAGATAAAAAAAATCAGAAAATCAAAATTCTTCATCTACACTAAATAATATTCGTTTTTATAGCTTAATTTTATCATAAAACGCGACTATTATGGAATTGATAATTAGAGAATACGAGCTACAATTAAAGCACACTTTTACAATCTCTAGAGAGTCAATTGATATTCAGCCTTCTTTAATTGTACAATTAAAAAGTGGTGGATTCTCTGGATATGGCGAAGCAACTTCAAATCCTTATTACAATATTAGTGTGCCAATGATGAAACAGGATTTAGAAGCCATACAAACGCTTATCGAATCCACTGTTGACGAAACTCCTGAAGAATTTTGGGCAAAAGTACATCCTTACTTAAAGCATGATATGTTTGCACTTTGTGCGTTGGACATGGCTTACACGGATTTGTACGCCCGAAAAAAAGGTAAAAAGCTACATGAACTTTGGGATTACAACATCGAAAGAAATCCTTTAACCAATTATACCATCGGAATTGATTCTATCGATAAAATGGTGGCTAAAATGAAAGAATTGCCATGGCCTATCTATAAAATAAAATTAGGAACCAGCGAAGATATTGCCATTGTAAAAGCTTTAAGAGAACATACCGATGCGATTTTTAGAATTGATGCCAATTGTGGTTGGGAAATTGAAGAAACCCTAAATAATGCCATCGAATTAAAAAAACTAGGTGTCGAATTTCTGGAGCAACCGCTAAAAGCGGACGACTGGAAAGGACACGAAATTGTTTACAAACACTCTGTTTTACCTATCATTGCTGACGAAAGCTGTATCATTGAACAAGATGTTGCTAAATGTTACAATCATTTTCATGGTATAAATATCAAATTGGTGAAATGTGGAGGTTTGACTCCTGCCCGAAGAATGATTCAACAAGCCAAAAAACTGGGATTAAAAACCATGGTGGGTTGCATGACGGAATCTTCTGTCGGAATTTCAGCTATTGCACATCTGTTACCACAATTGGATTATGTTGACATGGATGGTGCCTTACTTTTATCCGAAGATATTGCCAGCGGAGTACAAATTAAAGATGGGAAAATTGGCTATTCAGCATTGAATGGAACTGGAGTTATTTTAAAATAACAGTTAATGAAAGTAACTAAATTCCCTGATCGGGTCTTAAAAATCGACGGAGGCAACTATTTATATTTTGGCGGGACAGCTTATTTAGGCCTACCGCCAAATAAAAAATTTCAAAAAATACTCTTTAAAAATATTACCCGCTGGGGAACGGCTTATGGCAGTTCCAGAAATGCGAATATCAAACTGACTGCTTACGAAAAAGGAGAAACTTTTTTAGCAAAATTCATTCAAGCCGAAGCTGCTCTTACTGTTTCTTCTGGTATGTTAGCCGGAAAATTAGTTCTTGAAACTTTAAAGTCAGAAACAGCGGTTTTCTATCATTTTCCAGACAATCATGTTGCTATTAGCAACGGTGATAGTATTCCGTTTTTTATAAACGAGGAATTAAATCCGCGTTTATTAAATAACAAACCAGAAAAAATTACAATCCTAACCGATGCTGTTGCGACTAATACCGTAACTGCTGTTTCACTTTCTGTTTTAGAACAAATTCCCAATCACAAAGAAATTACTTTAGTTATTGACGAATCGCATTCGCTAGGAATTTTAGGCACTGATGGAAATGGTGTTTTTTCGACGATAAATCAACCTAACATTAAACGAAAAATCATGGTTTCTTCTTTAGGAAAAGCCATGGGATTATCAGGAGGTGTGATTGCCGGCGACATTGATTTCATCAATAAAATCAAGGCAAATGACACTTTTGTTTCGAGTGCCGGGATGAATCCCGCTTTTGTAAAAACCCTAGCTGATGCCGAAAAGATTTATTGGAAGCAAAACAAAAAATTGAGAAAAAATTTGGCTTATATTCATTCGAAATTGATTCCCAATACTAACATTCTGTTTGATAAAAACTACCCCGTTATTTATCCCCGAATCGAAAACATCAATACTATTTTAGCGTCGAATAAGATCATTATCACCAATTTTAAATACACTTCAGAAACGGATTATTTGAATCGAATCATCATCACAGCCAATCACAAGAAGAAGGATTTGGACAAAATAATTGAAATCCTCAATCGATGCGATTAGCTAATGCCAGAATAACGTACCTTTGTAAAAAATACAAAAATGACAAACAACGATATCTTTAAAAAATTACGCGTGGCTTTAATGCTTCGTGATGACCAAATAGTAGAAATATTGGAATTAGTAGATTTCAGAATTTCAAAATCAGAATTAGGGGCTTTTTTCCGTGATGAAAAACATCCTAATTATGTAGAATGTGGTGACCAGGTTTTACGTAATTTTTTAAATGCTTTGGTTATTCATTTGCGTGGGACTAAAGAAAATCCTAAAAACCCAAATGATGTTTTAGCAAAACACAAAGCAGAGATTCCGAAAAAAGACAGTACCAAAGAACGTTCTGAATTTAAAGCCGCTGCTAAAGATGAAGAAAAAGGAAGAGGAGATCAAAAACCTTCAAAATCGGGTACTACTGCAAAAAAACCTTTTAAGAAAAGTAATTCAAAAACAGCTCCTAAAATTCAGGTTGTCGAAAAAGTAAAGTTCAATAACGGTAAAGGAAAAAAATCTTAAGTTTAAACTAAAATTTTATTTTCTTTACAATCATAAAAACAAAATCCCAATCTCGTCTTAAAACGAAATCGGGATTTTTTTTGTTTAAATTACTTTAGACTATTTAGTAAACTTAATCAGAAAAACAAGTCCTTTTCCAACTTTCAATTCTTCAGCTAATAGCTTTTGATAGTTTAAGGTGTTTTTAATATAATAATTCAAATCCTCGTTAGTAGTATCAGTGCTCATCACCACAATTTCATGATTCTCATTGATTGCAATTCTTACTTTTACCACAACGTCCTGGTCTAATCCTCCTAAATTAGGATATGTGTTCAATAACTTAGTCAATTCTCTATAAGTCTCATCAAAATTTTTTGCTGTATTTGGAGACTTATCCGCAGCAAAAGCTGTACTCATAAATAAAGTAACGATAACAGATAAAAATAATTTTTTCATGATTTCTTTGTTTTTAAATTACAGGTCAAAATTACCACCGATTTCCAACATAAAAATCACAAAAACAATTACTTAACCTAAACATAAAAGACTCCGTTTTATAACTTTTACGAAGTGTAAAAACTATCTGTACTAAAAATAAAAGCTTTATAAAAAAGAATGATTAAAATTCCATTAATCTCACAAAAAAGGGTAAATCATCAAAAAAACGCATCGATTATCCAGATAATATTAAATTAATATAAAGATTGATAATCAAGAGGAATGGGCTGTAAACAAAAAATTCTGTTCGCCGCGGCGAACAGAATTTTGATATATAACTAAATTTCTTAATTAAGAAACTACAGAAAGAGCAGCTTGTACTTGGTCAGCAGCTTCTTGAAACTGAACAGCAGATAAAATTGGCATACCTGAATTATCAATTAATTCTTTTGCAATTTCAGCATTTGTACCTTGCAAACGAACAATGATAGGCACTTTAATAGCGTCTCCCATGTTTTTGTAAGCATCAACAACACCTTGAGCAACACGGTCACAACGAACGATTCCTCCAAAAATGTTAATCAAAATAGCTTTTACGTTTGGATCTTTCAAGATAATACGGAAA
This sequence comes from Flavobacterium undicola, assembly GCF_009909155.2. GTDB lineage: Bacteria > Bacteroidota > Bacteroidia > Flavobacteriales > Flavobacteriaceae > Flavobacterium > Flavobacterium undicola. The sequence goes on along the minus strand of NZ_JAAAPM020000007.1, from coordinate 64,592 downwards.
GCAGTTTCCACACGTTTAGCATCAGCAGTTCCTCCTACGTCAAGGAAGTTAGCTGGTTCAAAACCTGCATATTTAATTAAATCCATAGTTGCCATTGCAAGACCTGCACCGTTTACCATACAACCTACAGTACCGTCAAGATCCACATAGTTCAATCCTACTTCTTTAGCTTCAACTTCGATTGGATTTTCTTCAAGAATATCACGCATCTCAGCATATGCTTTTTGTCTGTATAAAGCGTTATCGTCAATATTTACTTTAGCATCAACAGCTAAAATTTTATTATCAGATGTTTTTAAAACTGGGTTGATTTCAAACATAGAAGCATCAGAACCAATATAAGCTTTGTATAATGCATCGATGAATTTCACCATTTCTTTAAAAGCATTTCCTGAAAGACCTAAGTTAAAAGCAATTCTTCTTGCTTGAAAACCTTGTAATCCTACATTAGGATCAATTTCTTCAGTAAAAATTAAATGAGGTGTGTGCTCAGCCACTTCTTCAATATCCATCCCACCTTCAGTAGAATACATAATCATGTTGCGACCTGTTCCTCTGTTTAATAAAACAGAAACATAAAACTCAGAAGTTTCAGATTCACCAGGATAGTAAACATCTTCAGCAATTAAAACTTTGTGTACTTTTTTTCCCTCAGCAGATGTTTGAGGAGTCACTAATTGCATTCCGATAATTTCGCTTGCAATTCCTTCCACTTTGTCAATTCCTTTAGCAAGTTTAACCCCGCCTCCTTTACCACGTCCACCTGCGTGAACTTGTGCTTTTACAACATACCAACTTGTTCCAGTTTCGGTAGTTAATTGTTTTGCAGCAGCAACAGCTTCAACCGCATTATTAGCAACGATTCCGCGTTGAACGCGTACTCCGTAGCTAGCTAAAATCTCTTTTCCTTGATATTCGTGTATGTTCATAATATAGATTTTATCTGAATCTGATTTTATTTCAGAAAATAAGTCCGACAAAAGTAGCAAAAACGAACTTACAATCAACAATCTTTTTAGTGATTTAAAATATCTTATAAATAAAGTTAAAAAAAGATGCTTTTGCAGTTTTTTTTCAACCAAAAAAAGGTTTTTTAGCTAAAAAAAGGACGAACAGACGTTTTTGCATTGAATTTTTCAATATTGAATTTAAAAAAATCAGAAATAATTGTCAAAATAACACCCTAAAAACAAAGCTTAATTAACGATTTGTTAATACATAGCACAAATAATGCAATTATTATTATTAATTACACATTTTTCTATTATTCCTGTAAAAGTGGCTTATAATACTCCAAATCGATGGATTATATTTAATGAAATATCTATTTTTGTAGAAAAAATTATCAAGCATGAAACTTAAAGAACAAGGCCTTTATTTGCCAGAATTCGAGCATGAAAACTGTGGAGCTGGTTTTATTTGCAACCTTAAAGGTGAGAAAACGAATCAAATTATACACGACGCATTAGAGATTCTAGTAAAACTAGAGCACCGTGGTGGTGTAAGTGCTGACGGAAAAACGGGAGATGGAGCTGGACTTTTGATTGACATTCCACACGAATATTTCAATAGAGTTTGTGATTTCAAATTACCTGCTGCACGTGAATATGCTGTTGGAATGGTATTTTTACCTAAAATCCAAAATCAATACGTTTTTTGTAAAGACATATTTGAAAAAGAAATTAAAGCACAAGGACTTACTGTTCTAGGATGGAGAGAAGTTCCTGTAGACTCTACACAACTAGGTGAAATTGCATCAGCTTCTGAACCTACTATCGAACAAGTTTTTGTTGGTCAAAGCGAAGTTATTGACGAAGCTACTTTTAAAGCTAAGCTATATGCTGCTCGTAAAATCACAGAACATGCTATTGCGAATTCTAAAATATCGCAAAGTTCTTATTTTTATGTACCAAGTTTATCTACTACTACCTTAATATATAAAGGTATCATTATGCCTGAGGATATTGGGCCATATTATACTGACTTACAACAAACGGATTTAGTAACTCGTTTGGCTTTAGTACACCAACGTTTCTCTACTAATACAATGCCTACTTGGGAATTATCTCAACCTTTTAGATACATGTGTCAAAATGGTGAGATTAATACTTTAAGAGGTAACGTAAGTAGAATGCGTGTACGTGAAGAAATCATGAAAAGTGATGTCTTTGGACCACAAATCGAAAAATTATTCCCTATCATCTTACCTGGAAAATCAGATTCTGCTTCTATGGATATGGTAGTTGAATTATTGACACATACTGGAAGATCATTACCTGAAGTAATGATGATGATGATTCCTGAAGCATGGGAAAAACACAAAACCATGTCTGACGAAAGAAAAGCATTCTACGAGTACAATGCTTGTATCATGGAGCCATGGGATGGACCAGCTTCAGTACCTTTCTCTGATGGAGATTATGTAGGAGCTTTATTAGACCGTAATGGTTTAAGACCTTCTCGTTATACTGTAACTAAAAGTGGTAAACTGATTATGGCATCAGAAATTGGTGTTGTAACTGTTGATCCGGAAGATGTAGAAAGCCACGGTAGATTAGAGCCAGGAAAAATGTTCTTGGTAGACATGAACAAAGGACGTATCATCAATGATGAGGAAATCAAAAGCAAAATTGTTTCTGAAAGACCTTATCAGGAATGGTTGAAACAATACCGTTTGAACCTGAAAGACGTTCCTGCTACAACTAAAGTTTGTCCAATCGAAACTATCGATTTAAAAACTAGAGAGCGTTTATTCAACTATACTTTAGAGGACATCCAAGATATGATTACGCCAATGGCTCAAGCTGGAAAAGAAGCTTTGGGTTCAATGGGTATCGATACACCTCTTGCTGTTTTATCTGATAGACCACAATTAATTCCTAACTATTTCAAACAATTATTTGCTCAGGTAACTAATCCACCTTTGGATGGTATCCGTGAAGAAATTGTAACTGATATTAGTTTAGCATTAGGACAAGACAGAAACATCTTTGATATTTCCAGCAAACAATGTAGAAAATTAAGAATTCAAAATCCTGTTATTTCTAACGATGACTTAGAAAAAATCAGAAATATTGATATCGATAATTTCAAAGCAGAAACTATTGAAATTTTATATACAAAAGATAAAGGTTTAAATGGTTTAGAAAATGCTTTAGAAGACATTATCAATCAAATCAGCAAAGCAGTTGATAGAGGAACTAACATCATTATCTTATCTGATAGAGGTGTAAATAAAGAGTTTGCCCCAATTCCTGCTTTATTAGCTTGTTCTTATGTTCACCACCAAATGAACCGTTTGCGTAAGCGTTCTTACTTTGATATTATTATCGAATCAGCCGAACCACGTGAACCACACCATTTTGCAACATTATTTGGTTACGGAGCAAGTGCAATTAACCCATACATGGTTAACGAAATCATTCGCGTACAAGTACAAGAAGGATTCATCACTGGAATTAGCGAACAAAAAGCAGTTGATAACTTTAACAAAGCAATTGGTTCAGGTATTTTAAAAATCATGAACAAAATTGGAATCTCGACTTTACATTCATACAGAGGTTCTCAAATTTTCGAAATTGTTGGTTTCAGCTCTAAATTTGTTCAAAAATACTTCCCTTACACTGCTTCAAGAATTGAAGGTATTGGATTGTATGAAATTGAAAAAGAAATCAACGAAAGATACCAATATGCTTATCCTGATGTATTAGTTCCAAACCGTTTAGGATTAAACATTGGAGGTGAATACAGATGGAGACGTAACGGGGAAAGACACATGTTCAACCCTACTACTATTGCTAAATTGCAACAAGCAGTACGTTTAAGCGATCAAGACAGTTATGATGTTTATGCAAAAACTGTAAACGATCAGGCTAAGAATTTAATGACCATCCGTGGTTTATTCGAATTTGACAACTTAGATCCAATTCCATTAGACGAAGTAGAACCATGGACTGATATCGTAAAACGTTTCAAAACTGGAGCAATGTCTTACGGATCTATTTCCAGAGAAGCACACGAGAACTTGGCTATCGCTATGAACCGTATTGGAGGAAAATCTAATTCAGGTGAAGGTGGAGAAGACAGAACTCGTTTCCAACCGGATGTAAACGGTGACAGTCGTAACTCGGCTATCAAGCAAGTAGCTTCTGGACGTTTTGGAGTAACTTCTCACTACTTATCTAGTGCAAAAGAGATTCAAATTAAAATGGCTCAAGGTGCAAAACCTGGAGAAGGTGGACAATTACCAGGTGAAAAAGTATTGCCTTGGATTGCATCGGCTCGTAACTCAACTCCTTTCGTAGGATTGATTTCACCACCGCCTCACCACGATATTTACTCAATTGAGGATTTAGCACAATTAATCTTCGACTTGAAAAATGCTAACAGAGAAGCACGTATCAACGTGAAATTAGTTTCTGAAGTTGGTGTTGGAACAATTGCTGCTGGTGTTGCTAAAGCAAAAGCTGACGTTGTATTAATTGCTGGTTATGATGGTGGTACTGGAGCTTCTCCATTAACTTCATTGAAACACGCAGGTCTTCCTTGGGAACTTGGATTGGCTGAAGCACAACAAACTTTAGTACTAAACAACCTAAGAAGCCGTATCGTTGTAGAATGTGATGGACAGTTAAAAACAGGACGTGACGTAGCTATCGCTGCTTTATTAGGAGCTGAAGAATTTGGTTTTGCTACTGCTCCACTTGTTGCTTCCGGATGTATCATGATGCGTAAATGTCACTTGAATACTTGTCCAGTAGGTATTGCTACTCAAGATAAAGAATTGCGTAAAAATTTCAAAGGAACTCCTGAGCATGTAATTAACTTCTTCTACTATGTTGCAGAAGAGTTAAGAGGTATCATGGCACAACTTGGATTCAGAACTTTAGAAGAAATGATTGGTCAAACACACAAAATCAATTCTAACAAAGCCATTACACATTATAAAGCAAGAGGATTAGATTTATCTTCTATCTTACACAGACCAGATCAATACAAATACTTGACGGTTCGTAATACTGAAAAACAAGATCACGGATTAGAGAATGTTATGGATTTCCAAATCTTGAAAGACTCTCACCGTGCTTTATACAGAAAAGAAAAAATGACTTTAGAATATCCTATTAAGAATACCGACCGTTCAGTGGGAGCTATTGTTAGTAACGAGATTTCTAAAATATACGGACACTTAGGCCTACCGGAAGACACTTTAAATATCAATTTCACAGGTTCTGCAGGACAAAGTTTAGGAGCATTTAGTGCACACGGATTAACTTTTACTGTTGAAGGAAATACAAATGACTATTTAGGAAAAGGATTATCTGGAGCTAAATTAATCATCAAGAAACCAGCTCGCGCCACTTTTATTGCCTCTGAAAACATTATCGTAGGTAACGTTTGTTTATTTGGTGCAATCGAAGGAGAAGCTTACATCAACGGTATTGCTGGAGAGCGTTTTGCAGTTCGTAACTCGGGTGCAACAGCAGTTGTAGAAGGTGTAGGAGATCACGGTTGTGAGTACATGACTGGTGGAAAAGTAGTTGTTCTAGGTAAAACCGGAAGAAACTTTGCAGCAGGTATGAGTGGTGGTATCGCTTATATTTACGATCCTGAACACAAATTCAAAAATGGTTTATGTAATACTGAAACCATCGAATTTGAAACAATTGAAGGAAACGAAGCTGACGAATTGAAAAACTTAATTGAAAGACACGTACAGTACACTAATAGTACAAAAGGTATCGAATTATTAAGTGATTGGAATACAAGCTTAGAAAATTTTGTAAAAGTAATGCCTACAGAATACAAAAAAGCATTAAAGCGTTTGGAAACTGAGGTACAAATGGTAGAAGAATTAACAGCATAATACAATGGGAAAAGTAACAGGTTTTAAAGAATTCGAAAGAAAAGATGAATCATACACAGCAGTACAAGAGCGTGTAGGACATTATAAAGAATTTACAGTTCCTTTGAGTGAAGCTGAAATTACAAAACAAGGATCACGTTGTATGGATTGTGGTATTCCATTTTGCCACAGTGGATGTCCATTAGGGAATTTAATCCCTGATTTCAACCACATGGTACACCAAGGTGAATGGCAAAAAGCCTCTTGGATATTACATTCAACAAATAACTTCCCTGAATTCACAGGACGTTTATGTCCTGCTCCATGCGAAAAAGCATGTGTATTGGGAATTATTAATGAGCCAATCTCTATTGAAAATATAGAAAAAAATATTGTGGAGCGTGCCTTTGCTGAGGGATGGATTAAACCTCAACCACCAAAAGTAAGATCTGGCAAAGCTGTTGCTGTTGTTGGTTCAGGACCTGCTGGTTTAGCAGCTGCACAACAATTAAACAGAGCAGGACATACTGTTACTGTTTTTGAAAGAGACAATGCAATCGGTGGATTATTGCGTTACGGAATTCCTAATTTCAAATTAGAAAAAGAAATTATCGACAGACGTGTTGCTATCCTTGAAGCAGAAGGAATTACTTTCAAAGTAAATACTAATGTTGGAATAAACTACGATATCAAAGATTTAAAAGCATTTGATTCTATCGTACTTTGTGGTGGTGCTACTCAAAGAAGAAGCTTACCAACTCCAGGTGCTGATGCTGATGGTGTAGTTCAAGCAATGGATTTCTTAACTCAACAAACTAAAGTTGTTTTTGGAGAAAAAATTGAAAATCAAGTTTTAGCAACTGGAAAAGATGTAATCGTAATTGGAGGTGGAGATACAGGTTCTGACTGTGTGGGTACATCAAACCGTCACGGTGCAAAATCAGTGACTAACTTTGAGATTATGCCTAAACCATCTGTTGGAAGAAGCGAATCAACTCCTTGGCCTTTCTGGCCGTTACAGTTAAAAACATCTTCTTCTCACAAAGAAGGATGTGACAGAAACTGGTTAATCAATACCAAAGAATTCATCAAAGATGCTAATGGTAAATTAACAGCTCTTAAAACTGTAAATGTAGAATGGAAAATGGTTCCAGGACAAGCTCCTCAATTAATCGAGATTGAAGGTTCTGAAAAAATCTGGCCATGTGACTTAGCTTTATTAGCTTTAGGATTTACAGGTCCAGAGAAAACTTTAGCAGAACAATTAGGTCTTGAAACTGATTTCAGAAGTAATTACAAAGCAAACAATTACCAAACAAATGTTCCAAACGTATTTACTGCGGGAGATATGAGAAGAGGACAATCATTAATTGTTTGGGCAATCTCTGAAGGTCGTGAGGCTGCCAGAGAAGTAGATTTATACTTAATGGGAACTACAAACCTTCCTACTAAAGAAGGTGGAGATTTACCTCCATTGTAAAACTCAATAAAACTAAAAAAAGGCTATCCGAAAGAAATTTCAGATAGCTTTTTTTGTTTTCAAGCATTTTACTTTATAAACACAATGTGATAAAAAACGTTAAAAAACTCACATAAGGTTCATTATATAACTTATTGTTAGAATTTGTTAGTTTTATATTTATCTATTGTAGTATCGATAAAGAATAATAAATTTGTGTAAAAATAATAGCAATGCAATCAAAAGACTTACTTCAATTAGCAGATCAATTTGGCAGTCCTTTATATATATATGATGCCGACAAAATAAAATCACAATACGACAGATTAACTAAAGCTTTTTCTAAAGTAGAAAAATTACGTATCAATTATGCTATGAAGGCGTTGTCTAACGTTGCCATTCTTCAATTATTGAGAGATTTGGGATCTTGTTTAGATGCTGTTTCTATTCAAGAAGTACAACTAGGACTTCACGCTGGATATTCTCCTGATCAAATATTTTTTACTCCAAACGGTGTTTCTCTTGAAGAAATTGAAGAAGTACACGCTTTAGGAGTTCAAATAAACATTGACAATTTATCTATATTAGAACAATTTGGAGCAAAACATCCAACTGTTCCTGTATGTATTCGTATCAACCCTCACGTTATGGCTGGTGGAAACGAAAACATTTCAGTAGGCCATATTGATAGTAAATTTGGTATTTCAGTTCACCAATTGCCACATTTAGTGCGTATTGTTGAAAACACTAATATGAACATTGTAGGTATTCACATGCACACAGGTTCTGATATTTTAGATATTGAAGTATTCTTATATGCTGCTGAAATCTTATTTGATGCAGCTAGAAATTTCAAAAATCTTGAATTCTTAGATTTTGGTAGCGGATTTAAAGTTCCTTACAAAAAAGACGATATCGAAACGGATATTGAAGAATTAGGTAAAAAATTATCTAAAAGATTCAATGCTTTCTGTGATGAATATGGTAAAGAACTGACTTTAATTTTCGAACCAGGAAAATTCTTAGTGAGCGAAGCAGGTTTCTTCTTAGCAAAAGTAAACGTAGTAAAACAAACTACTTCTACTGTTTTTGCAGGAATTGATTCTGGTTTCAATCATTTGATTCGTCCAATGTTTTACGGTTCATCACACCACATTGAAAACATCTCGAATGTAAAAGGAAAAGAGCGTTTTTACTCTGTAGTAGGATATATTTGCGAAACAGATACTTTTGCCAGCAACCGTAGAATTCAGGAAATTGCCGAAGGTGACATCCTTTGTTTCAGAAACGCAGGAGCGTATTGCTATTCTATGTCTTCTAACTACAATTCAAGATACAAACCAGCTGAAGTATTGTGGATTAATGGAGAAGGGCACTTAATTAGAGCTCACGAAACATTTGAAGATTTATTAAAAAATCAAATTCCATTACCTGCAACTGCAGCAATAGGAAAATAATAAAATCAAACTATAAAAAAGGGACTTATTTAAAGTCCCTTTTTTTATGCTTTTACTTTTCTAATATTTCTGTCAGCACATTGGCATCAGTACCATTCGGAAAAGTAACTTTGATTTTTTGAGCAATGGTTGGCGCTATTTGAGTAATTACTTTTTTATCAAAAGATTCTCCTTTTTTAATATTCCAGCCATAAAACAACAATGGCACATGTGTATCATAACTATAAGGAGTTCCATGCGAAGTTCCTGTACCTTCATGCTCAATATAACCCGCTTTATCAAGAATTACCAATTCACCATTTTGCTTTGGATCATAACCTTTAGTAATATAAGTCAAAAAATAATCTGCTGTTGTTCCTGCCAAAATTTCTTCCTCCGTATAAACTCGTTTTACTTGTGGTAATTTCATCAAGAAATCCTTAAAGGCTAATTTTACCTTATCCAAAGAAAGCCCTTTTTCCTGAATTTGTTTCTTATCGAAAAACACGTTGTAATTAGAGTAATTCAATACCAGGTCAGTTCCAAAATTAGTTTTAGAAAATTCATGCAACTGAGTAGTCAATTCTTTATAACCTACAGCATCAACTGCATACTTATTATCCTTTAAAAAACTCACATTTTCAGCAGCAGCATGATCAGCAGTTAAAAACAACAAGTAATTACCCTTACCCACTTTTTTATCTAAATAAGCCAGAAAATCAGCAATTGTATTGTCCAAACGCAAATAAGTATCCTGAATTTCTCTCGAACGCGGTCCTGTTAAATGTCCCACATAATCCGTTGAAGAAAAACTGACTGCTAAAAAATCGGTAATACTATCTTCTCCCAAACTCTCATTGGCGATAGCTTCTTTAGCAAAATCAGCTAAAAAATCATTTCCAAAAGGAGTTGACTTTATCACCTTTACTCCTTTTTTAGCATACATTTCTTTTAAATTATATGGAAAAACCGGTTTTTTACTTCCATACAAAAGCCCTTCATACGGATTATCATCGGCTAAACTTTTATCATAAACGGATTCCGGCTTAAGCAAAGTCCAATCTTTATTCAAATAGGTTTCGTAATTTTTCTTAGAATTAAATTCAGAAACCCAATTAGGCAATTGCTTTCCATAAAAAGTACTGGATATAAAATTTCCGGAATCACTCAACCAAAATGCCCAATTAGCAAAATGCCCAGCTGGAAGTATAGCTCCTCTGTCCTTAGCACTAATACCAATAACTTTTCCTTTAAAATTTGTTGCCATACGCAATTCGTCAGTAATTGTGGTGCTTTCCAAATTAAGTGGAGACATTTGTCCTTCGTCTGAATCGCCCGTTCCTAAAATAGAAACCGAAGCATCATCTGTACAATACCTAGATTTACCAATAGTCTTATCAAACCAGCTATTCCCCACAATTCCATGAATAGCAGGTGTAGTTCCTGTATAAATTGATGCGTGACCCGGTGCCGTATAAGTAGGCATATAATTATAATGTGTATTATGAAAAACATAACCATCATTCATCAGTCGACGAAAACCATTTGCCGAAAAATCATCCGAAAAACGATAGAGGTATTCCATCTTCATTTGGTCAACAACAATCCCCACTACCAACTTCGGTCTTTGTTGTGCATTAGCATTAAAAATTGCAATTGTAGTAAATAGTAAAAATATTTTTTTCATAATAATTTAGGTATAGAAAACAAAAATACAAATTAAACACAGAGTCTACATCAGGAAATTATCATCTAAGAACAGAAAACAAACCATAAACAACTTCTAGCATTAGAAAGAAATACTGAAAATCTTGATTTCAAATCAAAGTTTAAAAAGTTACTTTTGTATTTGTACTTTTACAATTAGCCTACTATTAGAAATCTTTGTTCGAAACAAGAATATAATGAAATACAATTCGATCTCTTTTTTAACTTTCTCATCAAAAAAATATTTTTTTGTCCTTTTACTTATCCTATCGGTAACTTTAAGTTCATGGGCAGCTTCCGGAAAATGGACTAGCAAAACTACAGGCTCTACTATAGAATACAAATCAACCGAATCAAAAAAGCCTATAAAAGATTACGCTGGCAATTATCCAACGGTAGTGTATTTAAAAAATCTTGCTATTAAAAAAATTGGCCGAAACAGCGTCAAAAAAGATGTGAATTGGTTGCTATCCCAAGGCTATCGCGTAATTGAACTTAATTATGCTAAAAATAGCAATGCCAAAGCGCTAAAAATAAACGAAGACATCATAGCCATCAACGATTCTATAGCAGCTGGAAATTTTTGCGGTTATAAAAACTGCTCTCAATACAAATCCTATGTTTTATTTGAAGGCTATCGTATAGCAAGAGATGTCAGCTATTTTATCGATAATCCTAAAGTCTACAATACACCGGAACAATATACCGTTGGCGATTCTTTGCACATGGATATTATTTATCCTGCTAATCCTAAGGTTAAAGTGCCTGTAATTCTATCTTTTTCTTATAGCAACAGCTATGCAAATTACGATCAAGTTAAAGGCACACTAAATGATGCCTATAAAGACCAAAGACTTAACCTTGCCTATTCTTTTGCGGGCTTTAATGATTCCTTTCTCGAGGGTGCTCCTGCTAACGGAATGGCTTGGGCAATAGCGGACCATCCTAAATATTGTCCATGGGGTAAAGGGAAACCCGTTAACGGTGCTAATGATACTTACAAATCTTATGAAACCAATCCAGATGCAGCACAAAAAGTAAAATCGGCTATTCGAACCTTGCGTGCTTTGGGTAAACAAATGGGGCTTTCGGGTAAAATAGGTGTTTTTGGATTTTCAAGAGGCTCTACCGCAGGCTCTATGGCTATTGGAGATAAAAAAATTACTGAACTAGAAAACGCTGGTTTCCATATCGGAGTTTCTGATGATGTACAAGCTGCAACACTAGGACCAGGTGTTTTTGATTATACTCTTATTTACAACACTGCTGATGATGGAGACAAAAATTTAGAATTGAGATGTCCTTGGGCTTGGGATTCATTAGAAGAAAATAGAAAATTATGGGAATCAATGGGTTCTTCTTATTTGGTTGAAACCAAAACAACAGCTCCTACTCTATTTTTCTATAATACAGACGACGATCCTTATTATCAAGATCAAATTACACATTTTAAAGCCAAATTAGACCATTTAGGTATTCCAACATCTACTTTGGTGAATTATGGGAAAGGACATGCTATTCCACAAACAGCTTCCAGCTTAAATACACTTTATAGCTTCTTTAAAAACTACCTCAATCCTCCAAAAATCATCAAATAAAAAGATAGTTTCACTTAAAATCAGTGAAATTATTACTGTGAACCGCTCCAAAAGACATTTTTATCGGCAAAATTATTTCTAGTTCACTAACTAAAGTGATTCGCTATTTTATCTCTCCAACAAGTACAACAAAACTAACTTTTTCGGAACAAGAAACAAAAAACCGCTACTAATCAAACAATTACAACGAAAAAACACAAACAAAAAACAGCTTTTTTCAAACTACAAAAATTCTGTTAAATAAATAACAAACAACTTACAAGCCTTTTGTTGATTTTTATTTTTATTTATTCCAAATAACCCTTTGAAAAACCAATTTCAGGTTATACATTTGCATCGTTATTTTAAATAAATCCAAATAAGATATAGAATGAAACGAATCTTACTTCCATCAATAGCATTATTATTTTCTCTAGCTACTCAAGCCCAAGAAATGGCTTCGGCATTAGATCATAATAGTTCCAAAGAAATCAACGAAAATCCTTTTGACACTATCAAAAACAAAAAAGGACAAATTCTTAGAGAAATTGTTATTACTGGAAACAAACCTCAAAGACCTGTTTCGGCATCAAGATCGGGTATTAAACTGATGGATTTACCACAGAGTGTTCAAGTCATAGATAATGAAATTATAAGCCAACAACAAGCCATCCGCTTAAGTGAAGTTATCAAAAATGCAAATGGTGTTTATGTAGGTTCGGCTCGTGGTGGTGCTTCTGAAACATTATGGTCAAGAGGATATGATATGTCTGCTAATAATATGTTTAAAAATGGATTCCGTTACAATGCAGGTTCAATTCCAGAGGTTTCTGGTTTAGAAAAAGTAGAATTCTTAAAAGGAGGATCAGCCTTATTGTACGGGAATGTTACTCCAGGAGGAATTTTGAATTTGGTTACAAAAACTCCAAAATTCACTAAAGGTGGAGAAATTACAATGCAGGCTGGAAGTTATGATTACTACAAGCCATCAGTAGATTTCTATGGCCCTTTGAACAAATCTATTGCATTCCGTTTTACTGGTTCTTATGAAAACTCAAAAAGTTTTAGAGATTATGTAAAAAACGAACGTGTCTATATCAACCCTTCATTCCTATTTAATGTAACTGATAAAACTCAAATTACAGTACAAGGAGATTATTTAAGTGCCGATTGGACTCCTGATTTTGGAACTGGAATCGTTGATAAAACTATTTTAGATATTCCTCGCAATACTTATTTTGGAGCCCTTTGGTCTAACGGAAATACAAAATCAGCTAGTGCATCTATTTTATTTAACCATGATTTTAATAAAAACTGGAAATTAGCTTTCAATTCTTCTTTTCAATCCTATAGAAGAACACAAACATCTACTGCACAATTAAATACAATTGTCGCCAATGGTGACTGGAAACGTGGATTAACAAAATCTGACGCTGCCGAAAATATATTTGGAGACCAATTGAGTTTACAAGGAACTTTCAATACAGGAAGTATCAAACATCAAATATTTACTGGTGTTGATTATGAAAATTCAATGGCACCAAGTTATACATTTGGTTTTTATGCCGCAGCAACCCCAGCAGATCTTATAACTACAGAAGCTAAAGCTATTAATTTATTCAACTATAATTACGCCACTGAAAGTCGTGATGTACCATTTAGCAGTAGAATAACACAATTAGCAACTACCGATACGCAACGTTTTGGAGCTTATGCTCAAGATTTAATTTCAATCAATGAATATATCAAAATTTTAGGAGGTATTCGTTGGTCTTGGCAAGAAAGCGAAGTTACTACAACCAAAGAAGTAATCGAAAAAATTGCTGGGAAGAACACTATCACAACAGCTTATGAAAATGCAAAACCTACAACAGGAGCTAAATCCTTAAACAGAGCTTTTTCTCCAAAAGCAGGATTAGTTATCCAACCGGATAAAGAAACATCTTTGTTTGCCAGTTACTCTAACTCGTTTACACCTAATACAGGAACGACAGTTGACTTAAAACCTTTAGATCCTTCGATAATTGACCAATACGAAGTAGGTATCAAAAAAGATTTCTGGAGAGGGATTTTGAGTACTAACGTAACAGCCTATATAATTAAAAACAATAATCTGGCACAAACAGCTCAATTTTTAGCTGATGGTGTTACACAAAATGCTACTACTACTTTAAAAGAATTAGTAGGATCCACAAAAGGAAAAGGAATAGAGATAGATATTACAGCTAAACCAACTGAAGGTTTAAATATCAATGCAGGATATAGCTTTAATGAAACGAAGGTTTCTAAATCTTCAGGTACAAATGGTAGCCTTATTGTGGGAGATATTTTAGCAAGAACACCGAAACATACTGCCAATTTAAGCTTTTTCTACAAATTACCTAGTGGAGCGTTAAAAGGACTTCGTTTTGGAGCAATCGCAAATTATGTAGGTGACCGTACAGGAGGTTGGAATGACGATTATTTATGGACAGCTGTTACACCAACAGTTACTAACCCAAATCCAAACCCTGCTTACACAGTAAGTATCAGAGACCGCGATATTCCATTAGAAGGTTACACTACAGTTGATGCTTCTGTGGGTTACGAATGGAAGAAATTCTCAATCTTATGTAAAGTATCAAATATTACTAACGAGTTGAATTACACAGTACACGAAAATTACAGTGTGAACCCAATTGCTCCTCGTCAAGTAATGGCAAGCTTAAAATACAAATTATAAGAACCTTTCCGGTTTTCTCTAAAAGCTCCTATTTGGGAGCTTTTTTTGTTTTAAAACTTTCAAAAAATAATTATATTTAAGCTATCTTGAAAACCAATTGATTCCAACCATGAAAAAAATAACCAAAGAAGACATTAGTCAGGAAATATTTGACTTATACGATGATTATGCTCATAACAAAATTGAAAGAAGACAGTTTATCGAAAAACTTTCAGTATTTGCCGTTGGAGCACTCACATTGCCTTCCTTATTGAGTTTTATTACTCCCGATTATGTAAATACGACACTCATAAAATCCGATGACCCAAGAATCTTTTCGGATTATATTACTTATGATTCTCCAAAAGGAGGAGGAAAAATCAAAGGTTTGCTTTCTAAACCTAGCAAAAGCAATAAAAAATTACCAGGAGTAATCGTTGTACACGAAAACCGTGGTTTGAATCCATATATTGAAGATGTGGGACGCAGAACTGCTATTGAAGGATTTATTAGCTTGGCGCCAGATGCTTTGACTCCATTAGGCGGTTATCCTGGAAATGATGACGAAGGCAGAGAAATGCAGAAAAAAAGAGACCGATACGAAATGTTGGAAGATTTCATTGCGGCTTACCACTATTTAAAACATCATCCTGATTGCAACGGTCACATTGGAGTGGTTGGTTTTTGTTTTGGCGGCTGGATTGCTAATTTGATGGCGGTTAAAATCCCAACATTAAACGCTGCCGTTCCTTTTTATGGTGGACAACCCACAGCCGAAGAAGCCGCTCAAATTAAAACGCCTTTGCTATTACAATACGCAGGTTTAGATACGAGAGTAAACGAAGGATGGCCAGCCTTTGAAGCCATTTTAAACCAAAACAAAGTTCCAAATACAGTCTATATTTATCCAAATGTTAATCACGGATTTCATAATAATACCACGCCACGCTATGATGAAAAAGCAGCTACTTTAGCCTGGACAAGAACGATTGACTTTTTCAAGGAGAAATTAAAATAATACGAAATAACAGAATTGAAATTTTAATACCAAATACAATATAGCTCAATCATTATGGTATAATGCCGTTGTATATTTCATTTAGGACAATTTTTATTGGACTATTTTGAAATAACAAACGGTATAATTTAACTTTCAAATCATTTAATAGTACCTTTGCAGTTCAAATAATAAAAATGAGATTACACAGAAACTTAGTATATACTACTATCGATTCTCTAAATGCAATATTTAACGAAGGAGAATACGCAGATAAAGTAGTTGCAAGAGCACTAAAAAAAGACAAGCGTTGGGGAAGTTCTGACAGGAAATTTGTCGCTGAAACCATATACGAAATTGTTCGTTGGAAAAGATTATATTCAGAAATTGCCGAAGTAAAAGAACCTTTTGACAGAGATAATCTTTGGAGAATGTTTTCTGTTTGGGCTGTTTTAAGAGGATATCCAATTCCTGATTGGCGCCAACTGGAAGGAACTCCTGAAAGAAAAATCAAAGGACGTTTTGATGAACTTTCAAAAATTAGACCGCTTAAAGAATCTATCCCAGACTGGATGGACGAATTAGGAGTGAAAGAATTAGGCGAAAAAGTTTGGGCAAAAGAAATTACAGCTCAAAATCAACCTGCCAAAGTAATCCTTAGAACCAATACACTAAAAACAACTAAAGAAGCTTTAAGAGCCATTTTGATGGATTTAGATATCGAAACCGAATATCTAAAAGACCAGCCAGATGCTTTGGTTTTAAAAGAACGCGCGAATGTTTTCATGACTGACGCTTTTAAACAAGGTTTTTTTGAAGTTCAGGATGCCAATTCACAATTAGTTGCAGCTTTCCTTGATGTGAAACCAGGAATGCGTGTAGTTGATACTTGTGCTGGTGCTGGTGGAAAAACCTTGCATATTGCAGCCTTAATGGAAAATAAAGGACAATTAATTGCAATGGATTTATACGAAAGTAAATTGAAGCAGTTAAAATTAAGAGCCAAACGCGATGGTGCTTTCAATATTGAATACCGCATTATTGACACAACAAAAGTGATCAAAAAACTACATGAAAAAGCAGACCGCGTATTGATTGATGCTCCTTGTAGTGGTTTAGGAGTTTTGAAAAGAAACCCTGATGCTAAGTGGAAATTGAGACCTGAGTTTATTGACAATATTCGAAAAGTTCAATCAGAAGTATTAGAAAGCTATTCTAAAATTGTAAAACCAGGTGGAAAATTAGTATATGCTACCTGTTCTATTCTTCCTTCTGAAAATCAAGAACAAGTAGAGCGTTTTTTAACTACTGATATTGGAAAACAATTCACCTTTATAAAAGACCATAAAATTCTGGCTTCGGAGTCTGGTTTTGATGGATTTTATATGGCTTTGATGGAACGAAAATCTTAAATTTCAAAAACAATAGCAATATCAAAAAGCAATGAATTGCATAATAAAAAACTCCAATTTCACATTCGAAATTGGAGTTTTTTATTATTGAATTTTGTCATTGAAATTGACATTGATTTTAGTCGTTCATTGAAATCAAGAACTCCTCATTATTTCTAGTTTTTCTAAATCTATCATTGATAAATTCCATCGCTTCAACTGGGTTCATATCAGAAAGGTATTTTCTCATAATCCACATTCTTTGCAATGTATCTTTATCAAGAAGCATATCATCTCTTCTGGTGCTTGACGAAGTTAAATCGATAGCTGGGAAGATACGTTTGTTAGCAATTTTTCTATCTAATTGCAATTCCATATTTCCTGTTCCTTTAAACTCTTCGAAAATTACCTCATCCATTTTTGAACCGGTTTCAGTCAAGGCTGTAGCAATAATACTCAAAGAACCTCCTTTTTCTACATTACGAGCGGCTCCAAAAAAGCGTTTTGGTTTTTGTAAAGCATTGGCATCTACACCTCCACTCAATACTTTTCCTGACGCAGGTTGTACTGTATTGTAAGCTCTTGCCAAACGCGTAATAGAATCTAACAAAATTACTACATCATGACCACATTCTACTAAACGTTTTGATTTTTCTAGAACAATATTAGCAATTTTAACATGCTCTTGCGGCTCTCTGTCAAATGTTGATGCAATTACTTCACCACGTACAGAACGTTGCATATCAGTAACCTCTTCCGGACGTTCGTCAATCAATAAAACAATAAGATAAACTTCGGGATGATTCGCTGCAATGGCGTTTGCTATTTCTTTCAACAACATGGTTTTACCCGTTTTTGGCTGGGCTACAATCATACCACGTTGTCCTTTTCCTATTGGAGAAAACAAATCGATAATTCGAGTTGAAATCGTACTTTCTCTTTCGGCTAATTTGAATTTTTCTGATGGAAATACTGGTGTTAAATGCTCAAATGAAATTCGATCTCTAACAACCTGTGGGTCGTGTCCGTTAATTTTTAGCACACGAACTAAAGGGAAGAACTTCTCTCCTTCTTTTGGAGGTCTTACCACACCTTTTACGGTATCTCCTGTTTTTAAACCAAATAATCTAATTTGTGATGTTGACAAATAAATATCATCTGGAGAAGCTAAATAATTATAATCTGAAGAACGCAAAAATCCGTAACCATCAGGCATCATTTCAAGAACACCTTCACTTTCTATGATTCCGTCAAATTCAAAATCAGAGTCTCTAAAATTATTTTTCTTGTTTTTAAAATTAGGATTCTGGTTTTGTTGGTTTGGATTTTGGTTTGGATTTTGCTTATTTTGATTCGGATTTATTTTCTTTTGAGGAGCAGCAGGAGCAACAGCTTCTGTTTCAGTAACTGAATCTTCTTGCTTAGCGGAATCTTCTTGTTTTACTTCCTCAACAACAGGAGCGTCTTTTACAACATCCTTGTTTTCTTTATCTTTTTTTAAAGCAATTTTCTTTTCGTAAGTCGCTTTATTAAATTTCACCACCTTAGCCTTTTCAGCAGCAACAACTTCTTGTTCGGTCTCCCCTTTTTGCTCTTTTGTATCTTGTTCTACAACTGTTTCAACAGGAAAATCAAGCTTTTCTGAATTATTTTCGGTTGATTGTTCTTGGCTTTTTGAAGAAATTTGCGCTACATTTTTAGGAGCAGCTTGCTTTTTTACAGGAGCAATACGCACTCTTTTAGGTTTATCGTCAGCATCCTCCGATTTTACCGGATTAACTTCAGTAGCTGCCAAAGTATTTTGATAATCCAAAATACTTGTGATTAAGGCATCTTTTTTCACACCGTTAATTTTTATTGTTTTAGCAGCTTTAGCTATTTGTTGAAGCTCAGAAAGCTTCATTTCTTTTAATGCAGAAATATCAAACATGAATGTTCTATGAATTTAATTAATTGGGGATCCTTAAAAAAGATAGGTAGTTTTTTTATTTTGAATTCACCGCAGTATGAAGTGCTTACGGTATTGTATTGCAATAATACGAATAAAATTTAATCATACAATAGTATTTTATAAAAAGAAAATATATTTTTGTAGAACAATATCGATAGTAATGATACAACGAATTCAAACAATCTATTTACTTATAGCCTTTATCATCACAGGTGTTTTGCCTTTTATTTTCCCTTTATGGACTATGAGTGATGGCAAATCGTTCTTGTTTATGCAAAGTCAAGTCTATGTTATTTTGTTTGGATTAAGCACAACTCTTTCGGTACTGAGTATTTTATCCTATAAGAAAAGACAAAATCAATTTGTTATTGGCAGATTGAATATCATATTAAATTTGATTTTATTAGGATTGTTTTTATATCGTTCACTAAATTTATCTGGAGAAATGCCTGGCGTTTCTGAGAAAGGTATTGGGATGTTTCTGCCTATTATTGCTATCGCAGCATTAGTTTTAGCTAATAAAGCGATCAAAAAGGATGAAGATCTTGTAAAATCTGTGGACAGATTGAGGTAAACCTATAAATTTTAATTTATTAGTGCGAAGGAAACCCGAATGTAAAATTCGGGTTTTTTTGTGGTTTTTTTTATACATTTGAATGTAATTAGAAACACCTCATGGAAACCCCTACACGAATTCATTTAGCGGACGATCATCAAGTACTTATTGATGGTATGCGTACTTTATTAAATTCTATTTCTAATTTTAAAGTGGTTGGATTTTCTTTAAAAGGAACAACTCTCTATGAAGATGTAAGTAACAATTCCACGGACATTTTAGTTTTAGACATCAGTATGCCCGAAAAGGATGGCATTGAAGTATTGAAGGAATTTTCTAAAAAAGGTTTTCCTTGCAAAGTAATTGTACTTTCCACCTATGATGATTTAAAAATAATCCAAGAAGTCATGAAACTGGGGGCTAGTGGTTATTTAACCAAACAATGCGCTGGAGAAAACATTGTCGAAGCCATACAAGTAGTAAACCAAGGAGAAGAATATTTTTGTAGTCAGGTACGAGAAAAAATATTCTCTACAGCTACAAAAAACAATTCAAAATTAAATAAAAGCAAAATCAATCCTGATTATCAATTAACGTCCCGTGAAATTGAAATCATTACTTTGATTGCTTTGGAATTCAGCGGAAAAGAAATTTCTGAAAAGCTATTTATAAGCGCTAATACAGTCGAAACGCACCGAAAGAACATCATGAAAAAATTACAAGCCAAAAACACCATTAGCTTGGTGAAGTTTGCCTTAAAAAACAATTTGATTAAGTCCTAAGCTTAATCATTTCAACTTTTTCATTTATGATTTACAAATGCATTTTCAGATTGTTATTCGTACTCTTAATTAGTTATAGTAACTTCTCATTTTCGCACACAAAAAAAACGGCAAAAGAAGAAACAGCTGCTTTGTTAAAAGAATCGACTCGATTGATGCGAGCTGAAAAATTTGAAAAATCATTAATATTATCTCGTAAAACCTTAAGTAAAGCCATTGCAATAAAAGACGACAATCTTATTGCGGCTTCTTACAATACCATTGCTGCCAATTTTGATCAATTAGCCGAATATGAAAAAGCGTTGTTTTACTACAAAAAAGGAATTATTTACGCTAACAGAACAAATAATCATCATCTTAAAAACTGGATAAACAACAACCTTGGTAACATCTATTGTTTTGACAAAAAAGAATATGCTAAAGGAATTTATTATTATAAAAAATCACTCAAATACAGCACAAAAATTGCCGATTCGTCTGAAATTATTTTAACAAAACTCAATATTACCTGGGCTTATTTTGACATTGGTAAATTTAATTTGGGGCTACCCTATTTAGATTACATCAACAAATACCATAAAAAACATGGAGACAAATCCACTATTGTGGCATTAAACATGTTGAACGGCATGTATTATTCTCATGTAAACAACCCTAAAAAGGCCAATTTTTATTTCGAACAAGCAATTCAATTAGGTCAGCAAGGCAATGAAAAATCCGACTTATCCTTTACCTATCAAGAGTATGCTAATTTTTTATTCAAAACAAAAAACTTCGAAAAAGCATATCTAAATCTAAAAGCCTACAATGAAATTGCAAACGAACTCAATACCGAAGAAAAATTAAAAAAAATTAACGTTGCAGGTATCAACCTTGAAATTGATGAATACAAAAGAGAAATTGATAACATCAAAACTAATCACCAACTCTTATTAGAAAAACAATCTAAAAACAAGCTTATTAGCATTAGTATTATATCGATACTACTCCTAATTATTGTGTTTTCGTATCTGTATTTTCAAAATAGCCAATTAAAACAAACCAATAAACTCAAAGATATTGAGAGTAAAATTCAGGAAAAAATAATTACGGCTTCTATAGATGGACAAGAAATAGAACGAAAAAAAATCGCAGCCTTTTTGCATGATAACATCAGTGCCTTACTCTCAGCTGCAGCTTTACATCTAACTATTTTTTCTTCAAAAAATAAAAATAATAGCGAAGAAATAACAAAAACTAAAGCTATTCTAATTCAAACACATTATAAAATACGCGATTTATCACATCAACTTACACCTTCATTATTGACTCGTTTTGGATTATTTTACGCTCTTAAAGATTTATGCGAAATGAATTCTAATTCTACCATTCATTTCAATTACCATAGCAATGTTTCCGATGATACTCGCTACAATGAAGATTATGAAACGAGAATGTATTATATAATTAGCGAATTATTAAACAACATTATGAAACATAGTGAAGCCAGTAAAGCTAAACTCACTCTAAAAGAAATAAAATCTAAACTACACATTCAGGTAAAAGACAATGGAAAAGGTTTTGAAATCAAACAATATCAAACCATTGAAGGATTTGGTTTGAACCAAATCAAAGCCCGAATTAATACAATGGATGGGAAAATAAAAATTATTTCGAAACCTGGTGAGGGAACAACTATTGAAATAATAGCTCCTATTGAATACAAAGCAAAATCAATAGTTTAATCAAACTCTTTTTTCAATTTCTATAATTTCCAGATCTTTAATTTTATCGCCTTCAATTACAAATCGCAGCATGGTGCGTACTTGATGAAAACCACTTTTTCCGCAAGCACCAGGATTCATGTGTAAAAGATTATGCTTTTTATCAAACATGACTTTTAAAATATGCGAATGCCCACAAATGAATAATTTTGGAGGATTAGCCGTCATTTCGGCTTTTATATTAGGATTGTATTTTCCGGGATAACCGCCAATATGGGTAATCCAAACCGGAACCTCTTCGCACATAAACCGATTGTGCAACGGAAATTCTAAACGCGCCTGAGCATCATCGATATTGCCGTAAACAGCACGCAAAGGTTTTATTTTTTTAATGGTATCTGTCACTTCCAAATCGCCAATATCTCCCGCATGCCAAACCTCATCGGCTTGTTTTACATATTTTAAAATAGCATCGTCAATATGGCTGTGTGTATCCGAAAGTAAAAGGATTTTTTTCATTTTTTTTTAGAGTCTAAGATTCCAGGATGCTAAGGTACTACCGTTTTTGTAAGGTTCAAACAAAGATAATTTCAAAGTTTTTTCTGTAAAAAATCAACATCGAAATCTCTTTTATTTGCAATATGTATTAAATGCGTTAAGGCATCTCTTAACAAAAACTTAGTATCTTAGCGACTCAGTACCTTAGGTTCTTTTTTGTACCTTTGAAATTCTGAAACTTTGAGATTAAAAACTTGAGATATTTTATAAAATTAGCTTACAACGGAACTCCATATCATGGTTGGCAAATTCAGCCTAATGCAGCTTCGGTACAGGAAACGCTGAATAAAGCCTTCTCGGTTTTATTGAATTCTGATATAAACTTAATGGGCGCAGGACGTACTGACACTGGAGTTCATGCAAAGGAAATGTATGCTCATTTTGATTTCGAAAATCAGTTTGATATTCCAAAATTAGTACACAAACTCAATTCCTATCTTCCTAAAGATATTGTTATTTATGCGATTTTTCCAGTTGACAGCGAAGCACACACTCGTTTTGATGCGACTAAAAGAACTTATGAATACCATATCAATATCTTTAAAGATGCATTTTTACAGGAGCAAAGTTGGTATTTCCATCAAAATTTAGATGTGGATTTAATGAATGAAGCTGCAAAACTATTATTCAACCACACTGATTTTCAATGTTTCTCTAAGGTCAATACCGATGTAAACACATTTGATTGTACTATTTTTGAAGCGTATTGGACTCGAGGCGGAGCCGAACAGAGCGGAGCTAAACAGGAAGAAAACAAACTGATTTTTACCATTTCAGCCAATCGTTTTTTGAGGAATATGGTGCGTTCTATTGTAGGAACACTGGTAAACATTGGTTTAGGCAAAATAACATTAGCCGATTTTAACACTATTATCGAAAGTAAAAGTAGAGACAAAGCAGGTTTTTCGGTTCCGGCACACGGATTGTATTTGACTAAAATTGAATATCCTTATTTAGAAGATTAGTACTTGGAACTAAAGACAAAGAAAACTAAGTACTAAAACTGAAATTAATTCAGCTTAAAAAAAATGAAAGCAAAAGCATTTGATACCCGATTATTCAAACGAATATTACAATACACAAAGCCGTACCAATGGCGCTTTAATGGCGTAGTGATTTTTGCCATTTCCTTATCTATTTTTGCAGCTTTACGTCCGTATTTATTGAAACAAACGGTGGACGGTTACATTAAAACCCATGATGCTCAAGGACTTTTATTTTACATCAGTTTAATGGGAATTGTGCTTTTACTGGAGGTTTTTTCACAATTTTACTTTGTGTATTGGGCAAACTGGCTGGGGCAGGATATTGTAAAAGACATTCGGATTAAATTGTTCAAACACATTTTAAGTTTCCGAATGAAATATTTTGATCTGGTTCCTGTGGGACAACTCGTAACCCGTTCAGTATCTGACATTGAGTCGATTGCACGTATTTTCAGCCAAGGTTTGTTCATGATTATCAGTGACTTGATGAAAATGGTTGTGGTGCTTCTTTTTATGTTTTACATGAACTGGAAACTGACTTGGATTGTGATTGTTGCCATGCCAATTTTAGTTTTTATTACTCGAATTTTCCAACGCAAAATGCAGGTTGCCTTTGAAGAAGTGCGTACGCAAATTGCTAACATGAATACCTTTGTACAGGAACGCGTTACCGGAATGAAGATTGTTCAATTGTTCAACCGCGAAGAAATTGAATCGGAGAAATTTAAAGATATCAACGAAAAACACCAAAATGCCTGGATAAAAACTATTCTTTATAACTCCATCTTCTTTCCTATTGCCGATATTATTTCGTCGCTGACACTTGGATTTATTGTTTTGTACGGCGGAATTAAGATCCTAAATGGCGATAATTTCACCACTTTTGGAGATTTGTTTTCGTACACCATGTTTATTGGAATGTTATTCAACCCTTTGCGCCAAATTGCGGATAAATTCAACGAGATGCAACTGGGAATGATTGCTGCCAATCGTGTTTTTGAGATTATTGACACACAAGATCAAATCCAAGATACCGGAAAAATTGAAGCGCCTATTTTTGATGGAAACATCACTTTTAAAGACGTTCGTTTCAGTTATATCGAAAATGAAGAAGTAATTAAAGGCATTGACTTAAGCGTGAATTCAGGCGAAACAATAGCCATTGTAGGTTCAACCGGAGCAGGAAAATCA
The DNA here is from genome assembly GCF_009909155.2 of Flavobacterium undicola. Lineage (GTDB taxonomy): Bacteria > Bacteroidota > Bacteroidia > Flavobacteriales > Flavobacteriaceae > Flavobacterium > Flavobacterium undicola. The sequence continues at coordinate 39,752 of NZ_JAAAPM020000007.1, read as the reverse complement.
ACTATTATCAACTTATTGAATCGTTTTTACGAAATAAAAAGTGGTACCATTTGTATTGATAACGAGAACATAGAAAACTACACTTTGAGTTCGCTTAGAAAACAAATTGCAATTGTATTGCAAGATGTATTCTTATTTGCCGATACCATTTACAATAATATCACACTCAACAATCCTGCAATTACCCGTAAAGATGTGTATGCTGCCGCCAAAAAAATAGGGGTTCATAATTTTATTATGAGTTTACCAGATAATTATGATTTTGACGTAAAAGAACGCGGCGTGATGTTGTCTTCGGGACAACGCCAACTGATTGCTTTTTTGAGAGCTTATGTGAGTAATCCAAGTATTTTAATTTTGGACGAAGCGACCTCATCAATTGATACCTATTCTGAAGAATTGATTCAGCGTGCCACCGAAACCATTACTAAAGGAAGAACTTCTATTGTTATTGCCCACCGACTGGCAACTATTGTCAATGCTGATAAAATTGTAGTTATGGACAAAGGACTCGTTGTTGAAGAAGGAACACATCAAGAATTGATTAATAAAGAATCCGGTTACTATAAAAACTTATACGATTCTCAATTTTCATTAGCTGAATAGTAAAAAATGAACAATACTGAAACCATCTTACAAGCATCTAAAATAAGCATCGGCTATACTCATAAAAAAGAGCAAACTGTTGTTGCTGCTAATATTGATTTGACCTTAGAAAAAGGAAAACTAATTGCTTTAGTTGGTGCTAATGGTATTGGAAAATCGACTTTATTGCGCACCATTACCGGAATTCAAAAAACGGTTTCCGGGACTGTTTTATTGAACGGAAAAAACATCCATGAAATGAATTCTTTGGCTTTAGCCAAAAATTTAAGTGTAGTCTTAACCGAAAAATTACCCCCAAGTAATCTAACGGTTTTTGAATTGGTCGCCTTAGGCAGACAACCGTATACCAACTGGATTGGCACCTTAGCTGATGAAGATATCGAAAAAGTAAACCACGCCTTAGCGCTTACGCAAATTGAACATTTGGCTTCCAAAAGACATTATGAAATCAGCGATGGACAATTACAAAAAGTATTGGTAGCACGAGCTTTGGCACAGGATACGCCACTCATTATTTTGGACGAACCTACGACGCATTTGGATTTACTGCATAAAGTGGCATTATTTAAACTCTTGAAAAAACTCACTCAGGAAACTCAAAAATGCATTCTGTTTTCTACCCACGATATCGATATGGCTATTCAATTGAGTGACGAAATGATTATCATGACTCCTGAAACCGTAGTTCAAGATGAACCTTGTAATTTTATTTCAAAAGGCAGTTTCAATACCTTGTTCAAAGACGAACATATTGTTTTTGATGCTACAAAAGGAAAGTTTGTAATTAGTTAGGGTTATTATTTTCGTAGCGAACTCTATAAACATGTAGTAAATTTTCTAATTCATTGAATTTTATTGACAACTCATCTATTACTATTTTTTCATCATTAAAAGCAAGATAATTAGTTGAACTTTTACCATTACTTTGACTAAAAACTCTATCATTATAAATTTTACTCCATGGAATTAAATTTTCATTTTTTAATTTAATCCCTTTATCATTTAGAATAATTTGAGGTGCTTTGTCTTTTAATTTTTTAATTTGATTAAATGATAGAAACAGTCCAAAAATCAATAATATCAACCCAAAATATTCTTTTTCAACTAATAAATAAGTTCCCAAAAAGCTAACTCCCAAAAATAGAATCAATAATACTAAAATTGTAATTCTTGAATAAAAAATTATAGTTTCTCTTGGAACAGAAATATCATCTTTGAAAATATCTTTTTCAAGAAATTTTTCCTCTAATTGCTTTAATTTCAGTTTTTGCTGATAATTTTTAAATTCTGTTTTTTCAAACCAACTCCCACTTTCCCAAATTAATTTTTCGTCAACAGCTTTTCGTTGTAATTCGTGAATATTTCTAACATTTTCATAAGCCCAAATTTTCCATTCCATAACAAAATAACTCCATACAAGCCAACCAATTGAAAAACCTGAAATAAACCCAATTGGAATAACCCAACCACCTGTTGTAGTTTGATTCGAAATAAAAAAACTTCCTGTAATACACCCGAAAGTTGCTATCATCGGCAAGTATTTTAATTGCCATCTACCTCTTCGTAAAGCTTGCTCAACAGATATATTTTCTCTCATAATTTCTATCAATGTCTAATTAATTTGAATTAAAAAATCTTTGTATTTAACCACAAAGAGCACAAAGTTTTTCGCTAAGTTCACTAAGAAAATCTAAATTCTATTTTCTAAAATCTGTATTCTATTTTCTGTATTCTGCTTTCTAAAATCTACTTAACTGATCACTAAAAACTGCTTACTGTAAACTTCCAATTGCAATCTGTCTCTTAGCTTCACCTACCACAAAAGCCACTGAATTAGCGATATTAAAACTTCTGATTAAAGACGACATAGGAATTGTTAATTGATTCTTTTTATCGAATAACTCCAGAAATTCTGAACTCAATCCAACACTTTCTTTTCCAAAAACCAACCAATCTCCATCCTGAAATTCGTTTTCCAAATAAGATCTTTCAGCATGGGAACTCATCAGAAAAACACGGGATTGATCTGGAATTTGAGCCATCCATTCGGCTACATTTTGATATTCGGTTACATCAAGGTGTATCCAATAATCCAAACCGGAACGTTTCAAATTTTTATCGTTGATAACAAACCCAAACGGATGAATCAGGTGCAAACGGCTTTCGGTTCCTACGCACAAACGACCAATATTTCCAGTATTATTAGGAATTTCAGGTTCTACTAAAACGATGTTTAACATTCTTAATTTATTTGGTTATTTGATTATTGTCATTGATATTGCTATTTCCCTCGAAATCTTCAACTTCAATTACTTCTCCTGATTGTAAATCATTCAAATGTACATTTCCTATTCGAACACGCACTAAACGTAAAGTAGGAAATCCAACAGCTGCGGTCATTTTTCGCACTTGGCGAAACTTTCCTTCATTGACTGTTATCGAAGCCCAGGAAGTTGGCCCATGGCGTTCGTCCCGGATTTTTTTTCCCCTTGCCCCAAAGTTAGGAACTTCTATAATCAAACGGGCTTCACAAGGTTTGGTAATGTATTTAGTTCCATTAAAACCTATTTCAACTCCTTTTTTTATGTTGTCAATGGCTTCTTGAGTAATAACTCCATCCACTTGAACATAATATTCTTTGTCGACTTTTCTGGAACGAATTTGTTCACTCACTTTCCCATCGGTGGTAAGTAACAATAAACCTTCTGAATCTTCATCTAATCGCCCGATAGCCATTGTTCCTTCCGGAAAATGATGCAATTCCCCCAACAGTTTCTTTTTTCGTTTCAATTCGTAAATAAATTGACTCAAATAACCATAGGGTTTATGAAGAATAAAATGCTGATGCGACATGGTTTGAAGTGAAATTTGCGCAAAAATACACAAATAGAAGCTGTATTAAAGCATTTGCAACCGAATTAAAAAGACACATTCAAGCCAAAATTAAAAATCAACTGAAATTGATTGAAATTTTGATTTTGAACAGGCTGTGTGTAGTAATTCATTCCCGGTTCAACAAAAACCTTCGTTTTTTTAAACAATTCGTATTGTAAAGTGCTGCTCAATACCGTTCCAAAAACCACATCATTCACCTCTTGATTTTTCCCTATCGAGCTGTCATTAAGCAAAACTTTATTCGAAATTGCTTTACCCACAAATCCTCCAGTATTCATGTTAATGCGTGCTTTTCCTTTATTTAAAACAACATAAGAAATCTCCATAGGCATTTCTAAATACTGTACTTTTTGAGACAAATTTCCTTTTTCGTAAAAAGTACTCGCAATCATATTCATCTCTCTACTATTAGGAATAAATAAATAATTAGAATTAGTAGTTATTGCTCCCTTTTCCTGAGGTTGAGCCGAAGAAAATTTAGAGATATTAACCAAAGTTTTAGCCGAATTAATATAAGAAACATTCGCTACTTGCTGACCTAATTCACTTATTTTAAAACCAGTGCTCACCGCCCATCGACGATTGAGTTTATAATTTGCTTTTACACCATAATTATATCCTTTTTGAGATTCAATAGTATTCCCCAAGCTTTTTTGCTTTTTTAAATTCTGCGAATTGTTTATTCCTGCAAAAACCTGCATCGACCATTTGTCTTCAACTAAAGCTATTTTATCTTTCTTCAGCTGTTCTTTTTCTATAGCAGCCAGAGCATTTTCTTTCAAATCAGTTGCAGCCGGATTTTCTTTTACTTTATCCTCAACAACAGTTTTTTCTGGTACGATTTTATTCTGTTCTCTAGTTGAATTTTCTTTTGAAAAAACTTCTTTTTCTTCCTTTTTAATTTCTTTTGATGCTACCGAACTTTCATTTTTAGTAACTAAAAAAGAATTATACTGGTTTGCATTTGCTACTATAGCTTCATTTTTAGAATGAAATACTTTTTGATTATTCGAATTAAAAATAGTTGGTTTTGTTGTTGTTGTTGTTGTTGTTGAATTATTATCTTGTTTTTGAGTTTCATCGGACGCATTTGAATTTGAAAGTCTAGTATCTAAAACTTTCTTTGCTGTTCCAATTTTACTTTTGACAGCTTCTTTTTCTATACTATCGATGGATCTTGATTGATTAACCAATCCGTTTTCATGCTCCACAGGAACTGCTATCGAATTATTATCCGGATTAGAATAAAAAGTAGCCAAAAGTCCTAATCCAACAACGAAACTTGCTGCAATAGCCCACCAAAAAAGGAATCCCTTTTTGCTTTTCGGATTATCCAATTTTTCTTCAATCCCTTTCCATAAATCATCTGGAGGGGTTTTAGAAAAATCTTCCAAAGAAGAAATTAATTTTTCTATATCATCTTTTTTCATAGTCTCTTTTTAAACATCCTTTGAAGCCATTAATGCCAATATCTTCTTTTGTAAATTACTTTTTGCTCTATTCAAATTAGACTTAGAAGTACCTTCTGAAATATTCAACAAACCGGCAATTTCTTTGTGTTTCATTTTTTCGAAAAAATACAAGTTAAAAACCAGTCGGTATTGATCCGGTAATTGCTGGATACATTCTAATAATTTTTCCTGGGGTAGTGAAAAAGAATCTATTTCCTGGTCTTCGTCAACAAAATCTTCCTGATAAAGTACATCTAAAAAAGGAGTTTCCCTTTTTCTTTTATTCAATGTTTCTATCAACTTATTAATAAAAATACGTTTCAACCAGCCTTCAAAACTGCCTTCAAAGCGATACTGACTCATTTTTTGAAAAGCAATTACAAAAGCTTCCTGAAAAACATCTTGAGCATCGGCTTCATTCTTCATGTATTTAATGCACAGACCATACAATACAGGAGCAAACAACTGATAAATATGCTGTTGTCCTCCTCTATCATTTTCGATACACTTCTGAATGTAATGGTCTATTGGTTCTTTCAAAAAATAACTCTTAAAACAGTTTAACGTTAACAAATTTAAACATTCACAACTTAAAATTACTTTGTATAAGTCAAAACATAGCCGTCAGGAAAATTATCCTGAATGCTCAAATGCTGGTTGTCTATATACTGAATCACATAGCACATCTCATTGAAAGTCAATAAATAATGCTCTTTATCATCAAAAATACTGTTTCCAAATGTTATTTTATAAGTATAACTTCCTGTTTCTAATCCATTCGTAAAAACGATGACTTTTTTATCGGCATTAAAAACTAATTTTTTTTCAACTCCTGTACTTTCGGGAGTTACAATATCCTTTCCGGTAATTCCGCCAATGGATTGTTGCCAATTCCAAGTACCAACAATAGCCTCCACATTTTGAGTATTCTTTCCGTCATTTGTCAAAGAACAGAAAGTAAGAAAGAGTACAACAACGCCAATAAAAAGAATCTTAACTTTTCCCATAATACTACTTGCTTAATAGTAACTAGAGCAGTCATTCGGGAAAAGGTTGCGTGAGAAACTAAAAAAAGTAATTCCGTTCGAATAAAAAACACTTAAAATCGGCATTAATCTCTATTTTTGCTTACTCTACTTATAAACTTTAGCTATGTCAGATTTGTTTCCTTTTTTATTGTCCTTTATTATTGCACTCGCCATTGGTATTTTCATTGGAAAATTGATTTTTTCTGCTCGTTTTCAGTCCGAAAAAGCAAGTTTAGAAGAAAAATTAATTGCACTTACTTCGCAAACCAATCAATTGAAAGAACAATTTTCGAATGATAAAATGCAATTCGAAAAACAATTAGAGAACAGTAATCAGGAAAAGGAATCCATCCGAAACGAAAAAGACAGTCTGGCAATCCAGCTTTCGAAAAAAGAAGTCGATTTTGAAAATCTTTGGGAACGCAACAAAGAACAAAAAGACGAAGTGGAGAAATTACAGGAAAAATTCACTAAAGAATTCGAAAACTTAGCCAATAAAATATTAGACGAAAAATCGAGTAAATTCACAGAACAGAATAAGGAAAACATGAAAAACATCTTGTCTCCTTTACAAGATAAAATTCAGTTATTCGAAAAGAAAGTCGAAGACACCCATAAAGAAAGTATCGATTATCATGCGGCTTTGCGCCAACAAATTCTGGGCTTACGCGAAATGAATATCCAAATGAGTAAGGAAACACTAAACTTGACTAAAGCTTTAAAAGGAGATAGCAAAATGCAAGGGAACTGGGGCGAATTAGTATTGGAACGCGTTTTAGAAAAATCGGGATTAGAAAAAGGACGCGAATACGAAGTACAGCAAAGTTTCTCTACCGAAGAAGGAAATCGTGTTTTCCCAGACGTTGTCATTAATTTACCTGACGGAAAAAAGATGATTGTCGATTCTAAAGTTTCTTTGACCGCTTATGAAAAATACATCAATGAAGACGAGGATGATTTAAAAAACAGTTATTTAAAAGAGCATGTTAATTCTATCAGACGTCATGTGGAGCAATTAGGAAGTAAAAATTATCAGGATTTATACCAAATTGAAAGCCCTGATTTTGTGTTGCTTTTTATCCCTATCGAACCCGCATTTGCAATAGCACTAAACGAAGATACCGGATTGTATAACAAAGCATTCGAAAAAAATATCGTTATTGTAACTCCGGCAACCTTATTAGCCACTTTGCGAACTATTGACAGTATGTGGACTAACCAAAAGCAACAAGAAAATGCTTTTGAAATTGCGCGTCAGGCAGGAGCCTTGTATGACAAATTTGAAGGTTTTGTAGGTGATTTAATTAGAATAGGAAAGAAAATTGATGAAACTAAAATAGAATACAGCGGCGCCATGAATAAACTGGTAGACGGAAGTGGAAACCTGATTACCAGAGTTGAAAAACTAAAAAAGATGGGCGCCAAAGCAAAAAAAGCACTTCCTGAAAGTATTATAGCCCGTGCTGCTAAAAAAGACGACAACCACCTAATAGATTAAATCAACAGCCGTTTTTCATTACATCATTAATTATGGAAACGGCTTTTATTTTATTTTTTTTCAGTTATAAAATCGATTTCTAAACTAAAACCTTTTATCCTAGATAAAAAGCATTAAAAAACCGTTATTCTACCTAATCTTACCCCCTTTTTTATTAGGATTTTTTTACTTTTTTCTCTAACTTTAAGTAGGAAATTTTAAGAAATCATGAAAAAAATACTACTCATATTTTTATTTCTTATTAGTAATATAGTAGTTGCCCAAGAGAAAAAAATGACCGCTAATGGCATTATAAATTTTGAAGCTTCAGTACCTTTCTATGAAGCTGTTGAAGCTAAAAACACTCAAGTTTTTTCATTATTAAACATAAAAAAAAGCCAGATCATTTTTACAATTCAAATCAAGGATTTTCATTTTGAAAGAAGTTTAATGGAGGATCATTTTAATGCCAACTACATGGAAAGCAAAAAATATCCAAAAGCAACATTCAAAGGTGTAATTGAAAAATTTTCTATGAAAAAAATCAATTCTGTTCCTAGCGAATTTTATATCAAAGGAAAAATGAATATTCATGGAGTAACTAAAAACATCCGGGTGCTTGCAACACTGTCTAAAACTACAACAGATGCAATTGCAATCCAATCTGATTTTTCCCTGGATACTGATGATTTTAAAATTGATATTCCTTATATAGTCCGCAGTAAAATATCTAAAAATGTCAATGTAAAATTGGAGGCTTTACTTCAATAAATTTATTGAGACAAACACGATTCTGTCAATTTCACAATAAACAATTCTAAAACACACGCACCAGATTGAATCCAAAGGATATTTCACTTTTCCCCCAATCGCCCGTAGTTTGTCCCAAAAAGCCGGATTCATGCATTGCCTTTGCATTTGTAAAATGCAATTGAAATACATGTCCGCCTGTTTCTATATCGAATCCTATTGATAACGGATTTTTATAAATGGACTGATTGGCTCTATTGAGATGAGCTCCATAATCCATATTTAAAGACCATCTTTTGCCTAATTTATACCTTCCACCTACTCCAATTGCAAACTGGCTTTTATCTTGCGGATTAGGCACAATAGCAACATTATTTTCATCCAATATATCGCTAACTGTATTTTCATGAAAAAAAGTAGGCATCAGTTCTAAGGATAATCTGTCACTGACTTTCCTTGAAATCAGCAATTGGGTTACAAAACTCAAACGGTCAGCAAATTGCAACGATGGAAAATTTACTTTTTTCATCTCGGAATTTATGGCAACACTACCAAATCCTACTACTGTTACAGGAAAACCATCTGTCTTTTGATTGATAAACAAGTATTTCACCCCCACATCATAAGTCTTCTGAAAACCGCTTCTTGCCGCCTGAACAGTAATTCTATCACTCAGTCCGTAAGCAAACTTAATTTGGGTAACCGCATCGTCCATTCCAAAAAAATCATCAAAGCCATTTTTTATATAGTCAAATCGATGGGAGACTATGAAATATAAATCTCTTTTACCAACTAACTTGGTAGATTCAAAATTCACAATTTTGATGGACTTGAAAGCGGCTAAAACCTCTCCATCCGTTTTTTTAGCATCAATTTCTTTCAACAAATCATCTTGCGCAAAAATGCACAACGGAAAAAATAAAGCAATAAATAGTTTGTTTATACTCATAGTAAATTAATTTAGTATTATACATTGATCCATTTTTATTTCTTCCAAAAGGGAATCATAGCCTATAAGACGTCCTTTTATTTTCATCTGGGAATTGGGTTTTATTGTACTTGGTATTTTATCCAAAAATGTAGCAAATAGTTTTTCATCCAGCACTATTGATTTGGTTTCCATATTTAAGGAACTCACTTTGCCGCTAACCTCAATGGTCTTATCCAGATATTTTGTATTGGCTGCCGATTCATTGGATTGGTATTCTGAAAATAAAGTCGGCACAGCGATATTATAACTCACTTCTTCTTTTGCGATATCCCTATGTTCTTTATAAATATAAAAATAACCTCCAACAAGAAGCAGTAAAAACAAAACTACCAAAATTATTTTTTTCATAATAAAACGTATTTATAGAGAAATTTCATCTAAATTTAACATATTTATTTTATTATTTCGTAAATTTATGCGTAATTTTTTAATTCAAGACAAAATGAAAACACTACGCTTTTTCTCTCTAATATCTTTAGCATTGTTCATGAACAGTTGTTCCAGTGGGGGCGATTCTGACAGCAATCCGAATCCAAACCCGAATCCGAATCCGAATCCAAACCCGAATCCAACAACAATAACTTATGCCAATACAATTAGTTCTGTAATATCAAACAATTGTATTTCTTGCCACGGCAGCACTCCAACTAACAACGCAACAATTTCATTAGACACCTATGCCAAAGTAAAAGCCGCTGTACAAAACAATGGGTTAATCAGCAGGATTTCACAAGCTCAAGGTACTTCTGGTATGATGCCTAAAGATGGAACCCGATTGCCACAAGCTACTATTGATAAATTTACCACCTGGCAAAATAATGGTTATATAGAGTAATACAAATGAGACTTTTATTCCTTTTTACCGCAGTCTTTTTTTTAGGAAAAACAATTGTTTTTTCACAAGACAAAAAAATCACTAAAACAGGACAAATCGTTTTTGAAGCTTCAGTTCCTTCCTTTGAAGAAGTAAAAGCTGTCAATGAATCGGTCAGTTGTATATTAAATATTAAAACTGGAGAAATTGCCAGTCTGGCGCTGATAAAAGGATTCAGATTTAAAGTGGCACTAATGGAAGAGCATTTCAATGAAAATTACATTGAAAGCAGTAAATACCCGAAAGCCATTTTTAAAGGGATTGTAAAGAATTTCAATTTAAACAGCATCAATAAAAACGGCACAAAACTAGAGCTAAATGGAAAACTGGAATTACACGGAGTTTCAAAAGACATATCCATTTTTGCAATTGTTAAAAAAAGCGGAGAAGACATTGAATTAGTTTCTGATTTCGATCTTACACCAGCTGATTTCAATATCCAAATTCCTAAAATAATCCGTCAAAAAATTGCTGAAACCGTTCATGTAAAAGCAACATTTTTATTGAAATAAAAAAGCGTTATTCATCTGAAATACAATATTTAAGCGCTTCTTCTAATTTTTGAAATTGAAATCGAAAACCAAGCTTTGTTATTTTTTTGGAAGAAACCCTTCTACCTGTTAGTGCTAACTTTGCCATTTCACCCAATGCTATTTTTATCAGAAACGAAGGCACATTAGGCAACCACATAGCGTAACCATACAGCTTAGCTAATGTTTTAGAAAATAACTCATTAGTTGTATCATCAGTAATCGCAGCATTGTAAGCACCCTTCATCAAAGGATTTTTCAAGGCTTCCAGATAAATTCGACACAAATCATCAATATGAATCCAAGGCATGTATTGTTTTCCCGTACCCAAAGCAGAACCAAGTCTTAATTTGAAAATTGGAACTAATTTTTTCAAAAAACCATCCTCTTTCCCTAAAACCAGACCAGTACGAATTTTAACCGTGCGGATTCCCTGTTTTTCAAATTGATTTGCTGCCGCTTCCCATTTTTGACAAGTCAGTCCTAAAAAATCATTCGCAGGCTGCATTTCTTCATTGCAAATTGCCCGACCGTTCATAGCTCCATAAATCCCCACAGCGGAAGCCGAAACAAAAGCTTCTAAATTCTTATTGTATTTTACTAATGAATTATAAATCAATTGTGCAGAGAGTTCCCTACTGGATACTATTTCTTCTTTGCGTTTATTAGTCCAACGTTTTTCACCAATATTAGCTCCAGCCAAATGAATCACATAATCGGCCTTTTGAATGGCTTCTTCCTCAATAAACTGCTTTTCTACATCCCAAGTGTAATAAAAGATATTTTCAGTATTAGCTCTTTTACTTCTGCTCAAAATAGAAACCGAAAAACCATTTGCCACCAACAAATCTGTTAGATGCCTTCCCACAAATCCCGTTCCTCCCGTTATCAAAACATTTTTTTTCATGAGTATTTAATTTATTTGCTAATTTATTTCTTCTTTTGCAAAAGCAAAAATCACTTCAAAATTCCAGCTTTGTAAGTCGCAACTGCTCTATCTCTGGCCATAGCATGATCGACCATTGGTTCTCCATAACCCAAATCAAATTCCGGAATCCATTTACGGATATAAATTCCTTTTTCGTCAAATTTTTTCAATTGAATATCGGGATTGAAAACACGGAAATAAGGTGCGGCGTCACAGCCTGTTCCTGCTGCCCATTGCCAGTTGCCTACATTGGCTGACAAATCATAATCCAATAATTTCTCGGCAAAATAAGCTTCGCCCCATTGCCATTGAATTAATAAATGCTTACACAAAAAACTAGCTACAACCATTCGGACACGGTTGTGCATATAACCTGTTTCATTGAGTTGGCGCATTCCCGCATCAACCATAGGGTAACCTGTAGTTCCATTGCACCAGCGTTTAAAATCTTCTTCGTTATTGCGCCACTGGATTACATCATAAGCTGATTTGAAATTCTGTGTCACCACTTTAGGAAAATGATAAAGAATTTGCATAAAAAACTCTCTCCAAATCAATTCACTCAAAAAAACCGCATTGGTTTTTGCTGCAAAATGAATCATTTTGCGAATACTTACTGTCCCAAAACGCAAATGAGGCGAAAGATAGGAAGTGGAATCAACGGCAGGAAAATCGCGGGTATCATGATAATTTGACAAAGCATCAAAGGTGTAGGGTTTCACTTTTATACTACTTTTGACAAAACCAATTTGTTCCAATAAAAGAAAAGCAAACTGACTTTTATAAAAATTAAAATATAATTCAGACGCATCAAATTCTAGAATTGGTAGATTTTGATAGTACTTTTCAAGCCACTTATTTTTATAAGGAGTATAAACTGTATATGGCAAACCATCGGATTTTGTAATTTCGTTTTCTTCGAATAGAACTTGATCTTTAAAAGAATACGTAATGCTTTTATTGGTTTCTAATAATTGACAAATGGCTTCGTCGCGTTGGATTGCAAAAGGTTCGTAATCCTTATTGAAAAAGACTTCTTTAACATCAAATTCGGCAATAAGGTTTTTCCAAACTTCCAATGTTTGTCCCTTTTTAATTAATAAAGAACTGCCAATTCCATTTAATTGGGTATTTATTTTTGCTAAAGATTCGTATATAAATGTGACTCTGGCATCCTCTTTAGGTAAACTATCCAGAATGGCTTCGTCAAAAATAAATAATGGAATTACGGGATAATCTGATTTTAAAGCATAGTATAAACCCACATTATCTTCGAGTCGTAAATCACGTCTAAACCAAAAAAAAGAAACCGCTGTTTTAGTCATTACTTTGAATTAAAAATTTCGTTTACTTTTTTCACTCTGTATTCAAATATTCCTTTGAGTTTGTTTTTCACAATTAAGGCATTCACAATGCGTCCAATAAACCCCAATGGTAACGCATAATGCACTAAATCTGTCATTTTTACGCCATTTTCTGTTGGTTCGAAAAAATGTTTGTGATGCCATAAGGCATAAGGTCCAAAAAGCTGTATGTCTACAAAATAAGATTGCTCCTTTACCATAGTAATCTCAGTAACCCAGGGTAATTTGATTCCCAAAAAAGGAGATACTTTGTACTGAATAATCTGTCCGGCATACATGTTTTTACCATCAAAATCGGTGATTTGAAATCCCATCGTTTGGGGAGTTATTTTTTGCAAATTGCGTGGACTGGAGAAAAAAGCCCAACATTCCTCGATACTGGCATTAATATGTTGAACGGTTTCTTTTTTATAGACTTTCATGATTTTGTTTTTTAGACAAAGTGTGTTTGCGTGAGGGATTGTAACAGAGCTCTTTATAAACTAGACTTTTCGTCTAGTTTATAAAAGCGGGAGTGAAAAGCCCGACCTCTTTGAAAAACATTTTTCTTGTTTTTTCAAAGAGGTCACGCCCAAATCATACTACATTTTATAATATTTAAATGGCACAAAAAGCATCCCGAAACATTCGCCTTCTTCTTTTCCCAGATGTTTGTGGTGTACTTTATGCGCTTTGCGTAAACCTATCAGGTATTTATTTTTGGTGTTCTTGAACCACTTGAAACGTTGATGAATCAAGACATCATGAATCATGAAATAACAAAAACCATAAATGGTGATTCCTAATCCAATGAAAAACAAATAATTGATTCCGCCCTCAGTTCCATAATAAAACAGAACGATGCTGGGAATGGCAAAAATGACAAAAAAGATGTCATTGCGCTCAAAAACATGCTCGTATTTAGGTTGGTGATGATCGGCGTGAAAGTACCACATTAAGCCGTGCATCACGTATTTGTGCGTTAACCAGGTAACACATTCCATAAAAAGAAAAACAGCTATTGTAATTAAAAATGAAATCATTTTTTAGGGTTTAATTCGGTTGTTTATTCCACCAATCGCAACTTATAGGTAACGAAAGATTGGGCTAAAAGTATGGCTTTAGTATAATTAGAAACCCGGATTCTGGTGTTTCCAATCTCTTTGCAAGGTGTGTTTTCTAATTTTTTAAGCAATTTTTTATAATATACATAAGCGGTGTAAACGCCAAATTTAGCTTCGATAGGTAATTTCACAATTCCTTGGTAGGCAATTTTAAAATCTTCGTTGATTTCGTTGATGATCATTTTTTTTGTATTTTCATCAAAAGAATTCAAATCGACTCCGGGAAAATAATTTCGATTCAGAATCAAATTATCGTCTTTTAAATCGCGAAGGAAATTTACTTTTTGAAAAGCAGAACCCAATCGCATGGCTTCAGATTTTAAGGCTTCGTATTTATGTTCTTTTCCAGCCACAAAAACTTTCAAACACATTAAACCTACCACGTCTGCAGAACCATAAATGTATTCTTCATATTCGGCTTTAGAATTGTAATCTAATTTGATTAAATCCATTTTCATGCTTTTCAAAAAAGCCTGAATCAAATCATCTGAAATATTATATTTCTTGACAGTTTGCTGAAACGAATTCAAAATAGGATTCAAACTTATTCCGGAACAGTATGCTTTGTAATAGTCGGTTTCGAAATCATTAATTAGATTTTCTTTGTCATAACCATGAAAAGAGTCCACAATTTCGTCAGCAAAACGTACAAAACCATAGATGCTGTAAATGGCATCCCTGATACTTGGCGAAAACATGTATACCGCCAATGAAAATGAAGTACTGTAGTCCTTAGTAACTAACTTACTGCATTTGAAGGAAACATCGTCAAATAATTGCTTCATAACTATACTTTTAGAAATTGTTTGTCTATCAAATTGGATACTAACTTTCCAGAGATCAATGCAGGAGGAACTCCAGGTCCCGGGACAGTTAATTGTCCTGTAAAATATAAATTACGAACTTTTTTGCTTTTTAGTTTTGGCCTTAAAAAAGCAGTTTGTAATAAAGTATTTGCCATTCCGTAAGCATTTCCTTTATATGAATTGTATTTCTCTACAAAATCGTTCTTGCAAAAGGATTGCTTAAATAAAATATGTTCTTTAATATTTTGTTGCGTAATGGTTTCAAAACGCTGTATTATTTTGTTGAAATATTGTTCTCTTAATACTTCGGAGTCATTAATTCCAGGCGCTAGTGGCACTAAGAAAAACCCCGATTCCATTCCCTCAGGCGCAGCCGTTTTATCGGTCAGTGATGGGAAATTAGCATAAAACAAAGGCTCTTGAGGCCATTGTGGCTCGTCATAAATGTCTTTTGCATGTTGGTAAAAATCAGTATCAAAAAACAAAGCGTGATGCGAAATGTTTTCAATCTTTTTATTAAAACCTACATAAAACAGCAATGACGAAGGTGCAAAAACACGAGATTCCCAATATTGTTCCGAATACATTCTGTGTTCCTTATCCAATAAAGTTTCGGAATGATGGTAATCGGCACCACTTAAAACCAAATCAGATTCAATTCTTTCTCCATTGACAACAATGGCTTTGGCAGTTTTATTTTCGACAATTATTTTTTCGATATTCGAATTGACAAAAAACTGAACTCCTAATTCTGTTGCTAAACTTTCCATGGCACGAACCACATCAAACATTCCTGTTTTGGGATGCCAGGTCCCCAATCCAAAGTCGGCATAATTCATAAAACTATAGAACGAAGGTGTATCAGATGGTTTGGCTCCAAGGAACAAAACGGGAAATTCTAATATTTGAATTAATCGTTCATTCTTGAATTTCTTTCGAACATCCCGACTGATATTGCTAAAAAATTGTCCAATCTTTTTAGTCGTTTCTACTGTCACTAATTCTAATGGAGAAACTCCCGGACGATACACTAAATCTTTAATTGCGATATCATAGTTACTTTTGGCTTCGGCTATAAATTCTCTAAGCACTTTACCACTTCCTTTTTCGATAGCTTCAAATGTTGACACAATTTCGTCTAAATTATCTGCTATAGCAATGAATTCATTCACTCCAAAATACACACGATAAGCTGGTGACAATTTTATAAGCTCATAATAATCGCTTGTTTTCTTTCCAAAATCGGCAAAAAATCGCTGAAAAACATCGGGCATCCAATACCAACTTGGCCCCATATCGAATGTAAAACCGTCTTTTTTGAATTGTCTTGCCCTGCCTCCTATGGTTTCGTTTTTCTCAAAAACCAAAACGTCGTGTCCGCTTTTTGCCAAATAACAAGCCGCAGACAATGCTGAAAACCCAGAACCTATGATTGTAATTTTTCTTTTCATTTGTTTAACAAATATACAAAATTACTAAACAAAATTACAGCCTTGATGTTAATTCTGCTATTGAACTAAAAACAGCTACTTTACTTAAAAGTGATTCCGTTTTAATATGAGGAACTAACCTTCCTGTCAACCATAGTTCGGTAGTATCATCTAACAATTCATTTACCATTTCCTGAACATATTCATTGACTTCATCTCTATCCGGTTTCACTGTGAAACAAGAAACATACACAATAGAACTAAAATGTTTTTTTAAATCTTTTAAATTATGGATAGGCATACTTTCTCCTAAATAAATACTTCTATATCCTTTTAAAAGTATTTCATAGTGCATGTACATTAATCCCAATTCATGAATTTCGTTCAAAGGAAGTGACAACACAAAAACCTTATCTAGTTTTGTTGGTTGTAAAAACTGTAGTTTTTCTGAATTTAAAATGATTTTTTGCCTTAGCAAATAACTGATAAAATGCTCATGAGCTGGCGAAATCGTGTCAGTTTGCCACAACAAACCAATTTCATCTAAAAGCGGTATGAACACCTGATGAAAAATTTCTTTAAATGATTTCTCTTCTGCTAACCAGTTATAAGTATTTAAAAAAAGCTGCTGATCAAAATTCATCATCGCCATTTTAAAAGCGTTAATAGCGTGATTTTTAGCATTTTTGGAAGATATAATTTGCTTTACAAGTGTTTGAATTTCACTCTCTGAATAAGTCGCAATTTTAGAAATCTTATAACCATACTCATGTAAAAAAGTAATGTTTAACAATTTTTGCAAACTAACTAAATCATACAATCTTATATTAGTATCAGTACGCATGGGTTCTAGAACCTGATATCTTTTTTCCCAAATACGAATGGTATGCGCCTTTATTCCTGAAAGATTTTCAAGGTCTTTTATACTAAAAACATTTTTTATATTGTTCATCTATTCAAACATATGATTAAACAAATATACGTTTTTATAACAAAAACCCATTAAGAAATCAAGAACATATTATATAACACATTCTTCATATTGATTTAGTTTGTCCAAATCCAAAATAGTTTTAGTATTATCGTCACTTCTTTGATACATTGGTACAAACTTAGCTCCATAAACCACCTCATCAAAAGTATAAGAAGTTCGAGTGGCTACAGTATTAGAAAACATATCATCAAATGTTTTTATATACACAAAAATCTCTCCTGTAACATTCAGAAAATCTTCTTTTGCAAACTCATACAAAGGACTTTCTTCGGTTATGGGATGTACCAATGTCCAACTTAGCGTTAAAGCATTGATTCTTTCGAGTTCTAACTTTAAAGAAAAAAACCTATTCACTTTCACACCGTTCTCCTCTATGCTCATCCCTAAAGTCATTTTTGCTTCAGCATCAGTAAAATTGGTATTTTTAAAAGGACTCAAACGAATCATCAAACCTGTACTTTCTCCATAAGGAGCAATAAGCGCATTATGAGAAAATTTCAAAAAAGCAGTAGGCTTACTAAATCGTCCAAAAAACAATCCCGTGGCAATTGCAAAACTCAACAATCCTATTAAAGCTTCGGCTGCTGCCAATAAACTCGTTAAAAAACCAACCGGACTTATATGGCCATAACCCACGGTTGTAAAGGTTTGCGCACTAAAAAAATAAGCTTGTCCAAACTTAGCCCAATAACTAGCTGTCATTGGAATACCATCAAGGTGTTCTATTCCAATTCCGAAATAAGCCATAGCAAAAACCAAATTTATTCCCACATAAAAAGTAAGGATAACCATCATGAATTTCCATGCAGGCATATCAATCATGGTGTGATACCAACTAATGCGGTGTAAAAAGTGCATTCCTTTTTTTTCAACATTTGCAGTACCGTTTTTATTTACAAAACGTCCTCCGTAACTATTTGCATTAGTTCCAAATCCCGTATTCCTATCCAATACAGCTTGCAAGTTGATTTTATTTAAAAAAGCCATTTAATTCTCTGATTAATTTTCAATGTAAATTTAAGTAAAACACACTCAAAAAATGAGTAGTATTTTAATATAAGACCTAAAAAAAAATCTCCAACTTGGGAGATTTATAATTTTATTTGGAGTTACATATTTCTTCTATACTGCCCTCCTACCTCAAACAAAGCCGAGGTAATTTGTCCTAAAGAACATATTTTAGTTGCTTCCATTAAATGTCCAAATAAATTCTCATTATTAATGGCTGCCTGTTTAATTGCCTGTAGCAGTTCTTTTACTTTATTTTGATTTACTTGCTGTAAATTGCTCAACATTTTAATTTGGTATTGCTTTTCTTCCTCAGTAGCCCTAATAACTTCGGCAGGAATAATTGTTGGTGAACCTTTAGCGTTTAAAAAAGTATTTACTCCCATAATAGGCAGTTCTCCAGTATGTTTTAAATTTTCATAATACAGGCTTTCTTCCTGAATTTTAGATCGCTGATACATGGTTTCCATTGCTCCTAAAACTCCTCCCCGCTCAGAAATTTTCTCGAATTCCTCCAGAACAGCTGCTTCTACCCAATCTGTTAATGCTTCGATTAAAAACGAACCCTGCATTGGATTTTCATTTTTAGTGAATCCAAATTCCTTATTAATAATGAGTTGTATTGCCATTGCCCTGCGCACTGATTCTTCGGTAGGTGTCGTAATGGCTTCATCGTAAGCATTGGTATGCAAAGAATTACAATTATCATAAATGGCATATAAAGCCTGTAGCGTAGTTCGGATATCATTAAAATCAACTTCCTGAGCATGAAGAGAACGACCTGAGGTTTGGATGTGATATTTCAACATTTGTACACGTTCATTGGCGTGGTATTTATTTTTCATGGCTTTCGCCCAAATTCTGCGCGCTACCCTGCCAATTACCGCATATTCAGGATCCAATCCATTGGAAAAGAAAAAAGACAAATTAGGACCAAAATCATTAATATTCATTCCGCGATTCAAGAAATATTCTACATAGGTAAATCCATTAGCTAAGGTGAAAGCCAATTGTGTAATTGGATTAGCTCCTGCTTCGGCAATATGGTAACCTGAAATAGAAACCGAATAAAAATTTCGGACATCATGAGTTATGAAATACTCTTGTACATCGCCCATCAATCGCAAGGCAAACTCAGTGGAAAAAATACAGGTGTTTTGTGCCTGATCTTCTTTCAAAATATCAGCCTGAACAGTTCCTCTAAGCTGCAACAAAGTCCTTGCTTTTATTTCATTATATACCTCCCAAGGTAAAACAGCATCTCCCGTTACCCCTAGAAGCATTAATCCCAAGCCATTATTTCCTTCCGGCAAACCACCCTGATAACGGGGGCTTTCAATCCCTTGTTGTTCAAAAATGCGATTGATTTTTTCTTCGACCTCTTCCTCTAACTTATTGGCTTTAATATAAATTTCGCATTGTTGATCGATTGCTGCATTCATAAAAAAACCTAATACAATGGATGCAGGACCATTAATAGTCATGCTTACAGAAGTCATGGGGTTAAGCAAATCAAAACCGGAATATAATTTTTTAGCATCGTCTAAACAGCAAACTGCCACTCCTGCATTGCCTATTTTTCCATAAATATCGGGACGTATGTCAGGATCATTACCATATAAAGTCACACTATCAAAAGCAGTAGACAAGCGTTTGGCTGAAAGACCCAAACTCAAATAATGAAACCGCCTATTCGTTCTCTCAGGCCCACCTTCTCCAGCAAACATTCGGGACGGATCTTCACCTTCTCTTTTAAAAGGATACAATCCCGCTGTAAAGGGAAATTCTCCCGGTACGTTTTCCTGTAAAGACCATTTTAAAACATCTCCCCAAGCCTCATATTTAGGCAGTATAACTTTTGGAATTTGAATATGAGACAAGGATTCTGTGTGGGTTTCCCTGCTTATTTCTTTACCTCTAACCTTAAAAGTATATAGTGGATTTTTGTATTTATTTACTTTTTCATTCCAGCCTGAAATAATTTCCCAATGATGTGTTTCTAAATCCTTTTTTAGCTTCTCAAATTGATTCAATAAAAGATTGATAAAAATACTATTGTCCTTATTTTCAACAACCGCATTCGAAAGCAATGTTTCAACATCAATTCCAGTTTTACTGATAACAGGCTTTTGCCCTGACAAGGATTCCAACGTTTTAAAAATCCCATATAGTTTTTGAGCAATTTCTTGTTGGCTTTTTGCATTTTCATCATAATTCCGAATCGTTTCGACAATTTCAGACAGATAACGCGTCCTTTGAGATGGAATCACATACACTTTCTCACTCATCTCAGATTTGGTTTCAAAAGTCGAATGTAAATTGGCTTTAGTTTTTTCGGCTATTGTACGCATAACCGCCTGATACAATCTATTCATTCCCGAGTCGTTAAACTGCGATGCGATTACACCAAAAACAGGAAGATTATCTACATTAGCATCCCAAAGATTGTGGTTGCGTTGGAATTGTTTCTTCACATCCCGCAATGCGTCGAGTGCTCCGCGTTTGTCAAATTTATTAATAGCCACTACATCGGCAAAATCAAGCATATCGATTTTTTCAAGTTGGGTAGCAGCTCCAAATTCCGGTGTCATCACATACAAAGTCACATCGGCATAATCTACAATCTCAGTGTCAGACTGACCAATTCCTGAAGTTTCAACAATAATAATATCATATTGTGCCGCTTTTAAAACCTGAATAGCATCCTGAATCGATTTTGACAAAGTCCTATTAGATTCACGGGTAGCCAATGATCGCATATAAACTCTGGAATTATCAATAGCATTCATCCGGATTCTATCGCCAAGTAAGGCACCACCTGTTTTACGTTTGGATGGATCAACGGAAATTATTCCTATGGTTTTATCTGGAAAGTCAATCAAAAAACGACGAACAAACTCATCCAGCAAAGAAGATTTTCCGGCACCTCCTGTACCTGTAATTCCAAGAACAGGAATCCCCCCACCCCCCGAAGGGGGAGCTATCAACGATTGAGGAAATCCTTTGTGAAATTCATCAGGATTATTTTCTGCTAACGAAATTAATCTAGCTATTGTATTTACATCTTTTTCTAATAGTCTATCCGTAATATGTAAAACTCCCCCTTCGGAGGCTGGGGGGACAACATCGCAACGTTGCAATAAATCATTAATCATTCCTTGCAATCCCATCTTTCTACCATCATCAGGAGAATAAATTGCTGTAATTCCATAAGCTTGTAATTCGGCAATTTCCGAAGGCAAAATAACACCACCGCCACCGCCAAATATCTTAATGTGAGTTGCTCCTTTTTGCTGAAGCAAATCAAAAATGTATTTAAAAAACTCATTATGTCCTCCTTGATAAGAGGTAATTGCAATGGCATTAACATCTTCCTGAATGGCCGTATTTACTATTTCGGCTGCACTTCTATTATGTCCCAAATGAATTACTTCAACGCCGCTGGCCTGCATAATTCTACGCATGATATTGATTGCTACATCATGACCGTCAAAAAGAGCCGCAGCTGTTACAATTCTTATCTTATTTTTAGGACGATAGACTTTCATTGGTACAAATGTTATTTTACTTCCATTTCGTTAATTATTCCATTGTGTTCAAAAACTACTTTTGTCCCGAACGATTGGCATTTTGTATCAGTAGGATACCAATTACGGTTTTCGGCTGAAAGAATAAAAAGTCCTGTATCAGTTCCTAAAACAATAAACTTCTCGAGTTTGGGTTGTTTCGAAAATACCGAAAGAGTATACTTTGCAAACAATTCCTCACTGAAAGCCGAAACATCTTTAGCTACAAAACCTATTTCGCTTACCGAGACTATCGAAGCACCGTCAAATGCTGCATCTGATGTGTTATCCAAACAATAACGCGCAATGAACTCTACAACATTTCCATTATTATCATAGAAATAAAAAGACTTGGCGTCCCAATTATAAAAATCGGCAATTTTTTCCTGAGGAATTACATCTAATATTTCTACTTCTTTTTCCATCCAATCAAATGCTTCAAAAAGCTTATTATTAGGGATATCAAAAGCAAAATGATAAACTGCCTTGGTATTTTTTGAATATCTGAAAGTGAGTTTGGTCGAACCTGCGGCAAATGAAACAGTTGACTTATTGAACGAAAGAACAGCTAACCCCATTTTTTTATGATAAAAAGCAGCGGTCTCTTCGAGATTGGCAGTTAATAATTCAAGTGCTATTATTTTCATTTTTTCTACTATGAATCACAAATTATCAATACAATTTAGAACTTCCGCAGTAGCCATTTAAGGATTGTTCCATTTTTCCAAAACAAAACTATGTTTGTGTATCTTTGGTCAAAAATCAAATACACATAAAGTTATGAAAAAAATCGTATTATTCTTTATCTGCTTCTGCCTATTTAGTTGTGCCGAAATGCAACAGGTTTTAAGTCAAATGCCTCAAACCGGAACTACTGGTATGATTGACATTTCGGGAGGATTAAAAGAAGCCTTGAATAATGGAATTTCAAAACAAGTAAGCAAATTAACTGCTACAGATGGTTTTTATAAAAACGAAGCTGTAAAAATCTTATTACCAGAAGAATTAAGAAAGGTTGATACCGGATTGAGAAGAGTTGGACTAAGTTCACTAGCCGATGAAGGATTAAAAGTATTGAATCGCGCTGCTGAAGATGCGGTAAAAGAAGCCACTCCTATTTTTGTAGATGCTGTAAGAAACATGTCCTTTAGTGACGCAAGGGGAATTTTGTTAGGCAACGAAAGTTCGGCAACAACCTACCTGCAAAACAGCACAACTACTTCTTTATACGGGAAATTTAATCCTGTTATAAAAAGCTCTTTTTCTAAAGTTGGCGCCGACAAAGTATGGCAAAATATCATCACTAAATACAATAGCATCCCGTTAGTAAGCAAGGTAAATCCTGACTTGACTGACTATGTTACTAATCAAGCCTTGAAGGGTGTTTTTAAAATGGTAGCCGTTGAAGAAAAAAATATTCGAACTAATATCAGCGCCAGAACATCTCCATTGTTACTAAAAGTTTTTGCTTTACAAGACAAAAAATAAAAAGCGTTAAGTACCTGAACAAACAAGCTAAATAGCATTTGTTTTATTAAAAAATAAGTTTAGTTTTGAATCCTTAACAACTACAATAAAAAATTGATTTCAATACACTTTGCGTAATACAATTAAAAAACATTAGCAAATAATTGAAAACATGAAATAATTATAAAATGCAAAAAATAACGATACTTATCCATTGTGAGGATCAAAAAGGAATTATCGCCTCGGTAACTAATTATATTGCTTCTATCGAAGGAAACATTATCTATCTGGATCAGCACGTTGATGCTAATGAAAATGTGTTTTTCATGCGCTTAGAATGTGAATTTAGTACTCAAAACTGGGATTTAGAATTGATAAAAAAAGATTTCCAAACGAATCTGGCTGATAAATTCAATATGTCCTGGGAAATTTACACCCAGGAATACAAACCTAGAATGGCACTTTTTATTTCTAAATACGACCACTGTTTGTATGATATTTTAGGACGCTATAGTGCGGGAGAATTGCCTTTGGAAATTCCTTTAATCATTAGTAATCATGAAGACTTAAAAGGTGTAGCCGAACGTTTTTCGATTCCATTTTTCCATATTCCTTTTAATAAAAACATCAAAGAAGAAGGAGAAAAACAACAAATTGCTTTATTGAAAGAACACAATATTAATTTCATTGTTTTGGCCCGATACATGCAAATTATTACTCCAAAACTAATTGAACTGTATAAAAACAAAATCATCAATATCCACCATTCGTTTTTACCGGCATTTCCAGGAGCAAAACCCTATCATTCGGCTTTTGCACGTGGAGTAAAAATTATTGGCGCAACAAGTCATTATGTAACCGAAGAATTAGATGAAGGGCCAATTATTGAACAAGATATCACCAGAGTTTCGCATAGTCATTCGATAGAGGATTTTATTGTAAAAGGGCGTGACTTAGAGCGCAGCGTATTGGCAAGAGCCATAAAACTGCATGCTGAACGTAAAACTATGGTTTACAATAACAAAACAGTTATTTTCTCTTAAACGGCTGTTAACTTTGTTAAACAAGCGTTTAAAACTTAACTTATAACCAACAAAGTAATAACAAAACCTTAACAACAATTTCCTTTGTTATGTAGCATCTTTGCAGTGTAATAAACTGGTTATTTATTATATTTGGTTTTGGTTAGTTAAACAAGTGCTAGTATTTTTTGAATACTAGCACTTCTTTATTTAAGGGCTTTCTTATTTTTATTTATTGAGCAATAAAAGTAAAAGCTTTTTTAATAACCTCTAAAAAAATGGCCTAAACCTCCTAAAACCAGCAATTTTACTGATGTATTTCAGCTATTATTCTTTTAAATTACGGACTATATTGGCAGGCAAAATATTAAACTTAACATAAAAAACTAGGAATTTAATGTTCTGTTAATGTAACTTTGCGAAAAATTTACTGCTATGAAAGGACTTTTGAAAGAGACGAGTGAAATTGAAAAACTACAAGAAGAATTTAAAATTCTTACTGACATAAAACAAAACAAAACAGCTTCAACTAAAAATCAAGAAGAAGAGTTAGTTTTAGAAGAATGTGAATTATAACTTTTGATGTAATTCTTTAAAATAATCGAAAGCCTTTAACAATCGGCTACCATACCAGGAAAACATTTCACCATCTACTAAAACACATTTTGCGGAATTAGTAAAACATGTCATTTCTAAAGCATCTTTTTCTTTAAAAGGATAAGGCTCTGAAGACAGAAATACAAAGTCTAAATCGTTATTTACATTTAGGTTTTGAAGTTCAATCTCAGGATATCTTTGTTGGTTTGCAAAAACATTTTCAAAATGATTTAATTGCAACAATTCATTTATAAAATTACCTGAACCAGCCACCATCACCATGTAAGGGTTTTTCCAAATAAAATAAGTTACTTTTTTTACGGACTTATTTTGGATAAAATTTTTAAAATCGCTCAAAGCTAAAGCCAGTTTTCTATTCCAATTTTCGGCTTCAGCAACACAATCAAATAGATTCCCAAAATCGTTTACCATCTTAAAATTATCTTCTACTGTAACAATATCAGTTACCCAAACTGGGCATATTGTACGAAGTATTTCTACTATTTCTAAGGTGTTTTCTTCTTTATTACAAATAACAATATCGGGCTTTAATGATTTAATCTTATCATAATCTACCTTTTTTGTTCCACCAACAATTTGCTTTTTAGATCGTAAATCCTTTGGATGCACACAGAATTTAGTAATTCCAACAATGTTAGATTCTAATCCTAAATCGACTAACAATTCCGTTTGCGAAGGCACCAAAGAAATAATCCTTTGTGGCACTTTATCAAAAGTATGCAAAGTTCCTATGTCGTCGATTAATGAGTACTGTTTCAATTTAGATTTTTGACTTTAGATTTTAGAAATAAAAAAACACAGACAACCAAGATTTAACGGATAACAACGGATTATTTAAATTTAATCTGCGATAATTTGTTAAATCAGTTTTGTCTGTGTTCCAATAAACTAATTTATTATTTAGATTGCAGTATTGCTGCCATTTCCTGCTGCATTTTCAAAGCCTCAGCTCTAGCTTTTTCGGCGAAATCAGCTTCTTTTGATGCATAAATAATTCCTCTTGAAGAATTAATTAACAATCCTACATTGTCATTCATTCCGTATTTACAAACTTCAGATAAACTTCCTCCTTGCGCACCAACACCGGGAACTAACAAGAAACTATCAGGAACAATTTTTCTAATTTCAGTAAAATACTCCGCTTTTGTAGCTCCTACAACATACATTAGATTTTCTGAATTCTTCCATGTTTTAGAAATTTCTAAAACGCGTTTGTACAATTCTTTTCCGTCAACATCAAGCGTTTGAAAATCAAAAGCACCTTCGTTAGATGTAAGTGCCAACATAATAGTATGCTTGTCTTCGAAAGCTAAAAAAGGCTCTACAGAATCTTTCCCCATATAAGGTGCAACAGTGATACTATCAAAGTTCAAATCTTCAAAAAATGCTTTGGCATACATCGAAGAAGTATTCCCAATATCGCCACGTTTAGCATCGGCAATCGTGAAAATGGCAGGATAATTTTCGTTAATATAGTTAATTGTTTTTTGCAAAGAAATCCATCCTTTAATACCATAAGCCTCAAAAAAAGCGGTATTGGGTTTATAAGCGACAGCCAAATCGTGAGTTGCATCGATTATTGCCTTATTGAATTCAAAAATAGGATCTTCCTGTTCTAAAAAGTGCGTTGGAATTTTATCTAAATCGACATCTAATCCCACACATAAGAAGGATTTTTTAATCTTGATTTGTTCAATTAACTGCTGTGTAGTCATTTATTTTTATTTATAAAGCGCAAAGTTACAAAGCCAATTGTAATTAATATAAGAATTGTATAAGTTTCTCTGAAAATTCTATAATAGAGCGCGCATTAAAACAAACTAACTTTAAAATTTATTACAATTAATAAAGCTATTTATTACTTTTACTAAAACCCTAAAAATAGTCACCTTGAAATTATTTTTAAAAACAGACAGTCTCTTTCTTGCTAAAAAAATTTTAGAAGAGAAATTAGATGCATTCAACATCAAATACAATCTAATTAATACGAATGAAATTCTATTCTTAGAAAATATTGATGCCGATACTTATCAAAAAATAACTTCTATCTTAAACGAATATGGATTTGAGATTATCGAAAATCAAAAGAACATCATCGTCGAGAAAATCAAAGAAACTATCATAGAAATGGTTTTTAATGACGAAGTTCCTTCGGTTAAAAGTTCGGTTTATTTAGCCGAAAAACTGGATCTTAGTTATGGTTATCTTTCCAATCTGTTTTCTGAAGTAACCTATACTTCAATTGAAAATTTTATCATTATTCAAAAAATAGAATACGTAAAAAAACTCATCACCCATCATAATTTAACCTTAACCGAAATTGCTTTTAAACTCAATTACTCGAGTGTGGCACATTTGAGTTCCCAATTTAAAAACATAACGGGAATTACGCCTTCAGCCTTTCAAAGAATACTAAAAAAACGCAACGAGATTGCGAATCAAAATATAAACTAAATTCAAGAAACAACTATGCAAAAAGATTTCATCTTAATTACCCTTGCAGATGATGACGAAGACGACAGAATGTTTTTTACCGATGCTTTTGAGGAATTAAAAATTAACACGGTTGTCAATACCGTAAATGATGGTGTTGCCCTGATGAATTTTCTTAATGCATCCGAAACTGTTTTGCCTAATATTATTTTCTTAGATTTAAATATGCCTCTAAAATCGGGTATAGAATGTTTAAAAGAAATCAAAGCCGATTCTAAGTTTAAAGATATTGTAATTGCAATTTATTCCACTTCTTCTTCCGAGGAAGATATCGAAAACACCTTTGTTTTAGGAGCTAATATTTATATTAAAAAGCCAAATAATTTTGGGAAACTAAAAGAAATTTTATCCGAAGTGGTGACTCTAAACTGGCAGTATATCACTTCAGGACTGAATAAAGATAATTTTTTATTACGCATGTAATTATGTTTAAATCTAAGTTATTCGATTCAATAGGATTTATAAGATCTGTCTTTCTTATCGCTTTTTTTATCTTAATTTTTTTAGCGTCTATAACCTACAGACACATCAAGGAATTAGATGAAATAAGTGATTCGATAATGAACACCTATGAAATTTCTATCGAATTAGGTCAGCTCATTTCATACATAAAAGATGCCGAAACCGGTCATCGTGGTTACGTTATTACAAATGATTCGCTTTATTTAGAGCCTTTTATCAACGCGCGAAAAAACGTAAACAACACTTTTCAGATATTAAATACTACCATAAAATCGGACTCCATAAAACAGGAACAGCTAAAAAAAGTTTATGATTTAGTAGACAAACGTTTTTCATATTTTAAAAACAATTTCTCCAGCAAAAAAGAATTTAATGATGATTTTAGAAATGGAAAAATTATCATGGATTCCTTAAGAACTCAGGTCAATAACATGCTCAGTACCGAAAACAAATTATTGAGTTCAAAAGACAAACTCTATAAATACAATAATTCAAATACACCCTTAATTGTATTTTCAACCTTCTTAATTTCAATTTTGATTTTAGGCTTAGGCTACACGCGAATTATTAAAAACTACAACGATCTGATCAATCAAAATATCAGATTAAAAATATTTGACGAATCGAGTAAACAGGCCGAAATACTTGGAAAATACGGTAGTTGGCTATTAAATATCAAAGACAAAACCTTTAGTTATTCTGACAATAAATTTCGTTTACTGGGCTGCAAACCGCAATCATTCCATCCTACTTTAGAAAATTTATTAGATAACATTCACCCTGACGACAAAGAAATTCTTATCGATGCTTTTCAGCAAATAGGAGAAAAAGAAAGCTTTCCACTGATTCGTTATCGAATAATTAAAAAAAACACGCTCGAAATTCGCCATTTTAGGACTACTGCTAAAATTTTTATAGATAAACTGGGGAATAAAAACATGATTGGTACCACTCAGGATATTACCGAAGATTACAATAAAACCCAGTTAATTGAACTGCGAAACAAAGAATTAGAACAAAATAATAAAGAATTGATGGAGTTCAATCATGTAGCCAGTCATGATTTACAAGAACCACTTAGAAAAATTCAAACTTTTATCTCCCGCATTGAAGACAAAGAGAAAGATTGCTTATCTGAATCAGCTAAAGGCTATTTCGAAAAAATTCAGGAAGCCTCTAACCGAATGCGCATTTTAATTGATGATTTGTTGCAATATTCCAGAACCAATCGTTCTGAAAAAACATTCGAAAATATCGATTTAAACCATGTTGTCACAAACGCTATAAGTGAACTTTCGGAAAATATAGCCGAGAAAAAAGCAGTTATTAATTTTGAAAAATTGCATCACGTTCAGGGAATCCAGTTTCAACTAGAGCAACTCTTTATTAATATCATAAGCAATTCATTAAAATATTCAAAAACCGATGAAACGGCAATTGTCAACATTACTTCTAAAAAAGTAAAAGCATTTAAAGTACCTAAATTAAAAGACGATTCGAAAAAAGAATATGTGAAAATTAGTTTCAAAGACAACGGACTTGGATTTGAACAGGAATATGCGGAAAAAATATTCCTGCTATTCAACAGATTACACGGCAAAAAGGAATATCCTGGAACTGGAGTTGGACTGGCTATTTGCAAAAAAATTGTCGAAAACCATAAAGGCTACATTTTTGCAAAAGGAAAACCCAATGAAGGAGCTGTATTTGAAATTTATTTACCCGTTTAACCAATTGCAATTATATAATATTATTAAAAAATCATATAACAAAACCGATGTTATTTTATTTAATTTCGCATAAAACAAACCTAATGAGCACTATAAAAAGTAATAAAGCTATTTTATTCTTTATACTGTTTTCCATCAGTTGCTTGACTGTGACATCCTGTGAGAAAAAAATTAAGACAGAAAAAAGTATTACAAACACTAAAATAGATGCACAAGTCCTGATTGAAATTGCCGAATCGAATCTTAAGGTAGTTGCCATTACGCAAAAAGCAAGAGAAAGAGAAATGGAAAACAGTAGTAGTACTGTTTTTCAAAAAATCGAAAACGATCATATAGAACTAAAAAACAAAATCAAAAAAATTGCAAAAGATAACTTCATCATCATTCCCAATACGCTATACGATACTAAGCCTTTAAAAATTTTTATAAGTGAAGCCAATACCTATTTGTATTTAAAAAAAACCACTGATTTACTCCTTGCCGAATTAGAATATTACAAAAATATAGTTACAACTAATCAAAATATTGCTTTGAAAGTATTAGCCACAGAAAGCATTACAAACATTCAAAATAACATATCCGTTATTCAAACAGAACTAAAATTACAAGAATAAACTTTCTTTTACATATAACTTAAAAATTAACAAAACACCTTTCTCAAGGTGTTTTTTTGTATCCATAAACTAAAATGGAAATTGTATAAAAGTATCAAAATATCATGTAACACATTTAATATAAATATGTTGCAACTTTGTAATGTAGCATCAAAACTACTCCCAAATCCATTGATTTCAAACTCTAAAAAATATAATCATGGGAAATATACTCTATCTAGCGGCCATATTATTAGTAATATTTTGGGCTTTAGGATTTTTCATTTACAGCATTGGAAGCCTGATACACATCTTATTGATAATTGCAATCATTGCTGTAATCATGCGAATTATTAGTGGAAAACAACTTTAATTAATAACCTTTAAATAAATACAATCATGAAAACGAACAAAGTAGTATTAGGATTAATTGGTGGATTAGTAACAGGAGCCGCCTTAGGCATTTTATTTGCACCTCAAAGTGGAAGAAAAACCAGAAGAAAAATTAAAGACAAATCAAGAGAATTCAAAGACCACATGAAAGAAGACTTTGACAAGCTGATTCAAAAAATAGATAAGAAATACGAATCGGTTTCTCATAATGCTCATGAATTTCTTTACAATGGAAAATCAAAAATAGAAAATGAAATAACTACGAGAAATTAGGTTATTTCATTCTAAACGGTAATCATTTTCAAAAAAAAAGTAGACCCCAAAATACGATAATTATGAAAAATGCAATCAAGATTTTAGCAATACTGGCTTTAGTAATTTTAGGTACAACAAAAGTTACGGCTCAAGATATCTCTAGTAATACCTACGAACAAAAATTTAAACTGGGAATTGGTGCATCAGTTGGATATCCTTTTGAAGACCCTTATAATTTAAATGTAGGAGGCGATGTTCGTTTACAATATGATTTATCAAAAAGATATTCTCTTACCGCAACCACTGGATTTAATAACCTTTTTGTGACTGGAGACGATAACGATTTAGGATATATCCCTGCCAAACTAGGTTTTAAAGCTTTTGTTTTAAAAGACAAATTCTATTTGATGGGAGAAGCTGGTGCTGCTTTTCCAGTAACTAATAGTTACAACAAAACCTCTTTGTTATTAAGCCCTAGTATTGGTTATGCCACAAAATACATAGATGTAAGCGTACGCTATGAATACCTGCCTGATTTCCCAACATTGAAAAACAACACTCCCGATAACGGATTAGGTCAAATTGCTTTGCGACTTGCTTACGGATTTAAACTTTAAAACAACAAAAAAGCTTCCTCTCTTCATTTGAAAGAGGAAGCTTTTTTCTAAATATTACTTTAAACAAAAAATGAGACCCGAAAGTCTCATTTTTTTTATCTCAAATAACTGAATTATTTTACTAGAATAATTTCTACTCTACGGTTTTCAGCTCTTCCTGCTACTGTTTTATTAGAAGCAATTGGCTTAGTAATACCATAACCTTCAGATGAAAGTCTGTCAGCACTAATACCTTTAACAATCAAATAATTTTTAACTGCAGCAGCTCTATCTTTTGATAACTGAAGATTTTTAGCTGCGCTACCTGTACTATCAGTATGTCCTTCTAATTTAAAATTAGCATTATTGTATTCGTTCATTACTTTTACAATTTCTTCTAATTTACTGTTTGATTCTGCTTTAATTGTAGCTTTAGAAGAATCAAATAAAACAGATTTAGAGTAATCATTTAATTTTTTAATTACTTCTTTAGTTACTTCCGGACAACCTTCATTAGCAAGAGTTCCTTTTACTTTAGGACATTTATCATCCTTATCTAAAACACCATCGCCATCAGTATCTAACCAAGGACAACCTGCGTTTTCTTTTGGACCTGCAACAGTAGGACATTTGTCATCTTTATCTAAAACACCATCGTTATCTTGGTCTTCCCATGGACAACCTGCATTTTCAGCTGGACCAGCAACATCTGGACATTTATCATCCTTGTCTAAAACACCATCTTTGTCTTTGTCTCCCCATGGACATCCATTATTTGCTGCAGGACCTGCAACATCTGGACATTTGTCGTCTTTATCTAATATACCATCGTTGTCTTTATCTCCCCATGGACATCCTTTATTTTCAACAGGACCGGCAACTTCCGGACATTCATCATCTTTATCCAAAATTCCGTCTCCATCTTGATCTTTAGCCTTTTTTTGATAAATTGGAATTTTCATCCCTAAGTGAATATCAGCTGCTCTTGAACTTTTTGAAACAAAATTTGAAATGATTGAACCAGATCCAATAAAAAACACTCCTGTTCTTAACCCCAAACCTACTTGAGCCTGTTTACTGTAATCCATATAAGAGAATGGTACATAAGCGCTAAACCATTTTGATTCGTAACGAGGAGTTATACTCACACGGTTAGCAATACTGTTTTGGTTTAATTTTGTTTTGCTTACTACACCTAAATCAACATTGGTATTCAAATAGAATTTATTATGAATATTCCAGTCTACATCAGCATGTAAAGCCGTTGGTAAATATGATTTTACATTACCATTTACTACAGTATTAGGGTAATTGTTTTTCAAAAATTCATCAAAGTTGTCTGCACTATCATAATTAGCTTGAGTAATTGTCTTATTCAAATTATAATTATTTCGCACACCTTTATCATATTTCATAGAACCTAAATCGGTAACAGAGAAACCAAAACGCAGTTTGTATTTATTTACTTCTTTTAAATCATTGATATCGGCTCTATCAGCAGTATATTCAGGTCTCCATTCGTAAACTAATCCTAAATCTACTCCAAAACCTTTTGATTTTGAATCAATATCTAAATCTGAATTAGCTGCAAAATCCTGACTTGAACCATAAACAACTGAACCAGTAGTAGTATAGGTGCTATTTTGTGGTAAAATTAGATTTTCATTGTATGCCATTGTAACTCCAGTAGCTTGCAAATGGTAATTAGCAACTCCTTGTAAATATTTAGCAGTAATACCCCCTTTTAAGAAATGTTGCCCTTTTTGGTATAAAACTGCAGCATACGAAAGACCTAACTCACCCCATGAATTACCTACAGCGTTTGCACTTCCTACTGTAGCAGAAGGAAAACTTGTAGAGTTATCTTTAGTTATATCATTAATTACTTTTCCGTTTACATCAATTACATTAAGTACTGCTCTAGCTCTTGTATACACAGCTAATGTATGCTTAGGAGCAATATTAAACATAAACGATGGCCCCATTATATCTGTATTGAATACAGCATTATTGGCATTACTAAAATTCTTTTTAGCTTCTAAATCAAAATCATATCCGCTTTTAAAAACATCAAAAATCTTTACTCCATACAAATCATTTCCAACAGAGGAACTTATGGAGAACAAATTAATATCTGCTTTAAAACGAGAATCAGCTATAGATGCAGGATTATACAAAACACCTTGAACACCAGCATAATTATCAGGAATATATCCTAAATAAGATTGGGCGTTTGCCGAGCAAAAACTTGCAAAAGCAAACAACGAAAGAAAAATTCTCTTTTTCATAATTAATATCATTTAGTTAATAAATTGGGGGCCAAAAAAAAAGCACTTAATTTGATAACGCAAATTAAGTGCTTTTTCTTATTAATATCATTAAAAGCTTTATGTTTTTCTTAACAAATGACCTTTAATTAACGATTAGAAAACTTCGCTGGCTTCTTTTAGTTTTTCTGTATTGTTAACTAACTGTAACTCATCTACAATTTTCTGAATATCACCATTCATGATATTTCCTAAATCGTATAAAGTCAATCCAATTCTATGGTCAGTTACACGACCTTGAGCATAATTATAAGTTCTAATTTTTGCCGAACGGTCTCCAGAACTCACTTGCGACGTACGTTTAGATGCATCTTCTGCTTCTTTTTTAGCTAATTCTTGTTCGTATAAACGAGAACGCAATACGCCTAAAGCCTTATCTTTATTCTTATGTTGCGATTTCTGATCTTGACATTGCGCCACTAATCCGGTAGGAATGTGTGTTAAACGTACAGCAGATTTCGTTGTATTTACCGATTGTCCTCCAGGTCCTGACGAACAAAAGAAATCCACACGCACATCATTCATATCAATCTGAACATCAAACTCCTCTGCTTCTGGCAAAACCATAACTGTCGCTGCCGATGTATGAACACGTCCTTGTGTTTCTGTTTGAGGAACACGTTGTACACGGTGAACTCCCGCTTCAAACTTCAAAGTTCCATAAACATCTTCTCCTGTAACCTCAAAAATTACCTCTTTAAATCCTCCTGAAGTCCCCTCGTTCATATCCACAACCGAAGTTCTCCAACCACGACTTTCACAATATTTAGTATACATTCTAAACAAATCTCCTGCAAAAATACTCGCTTCATCACCACCAGTACCAGCACGAACCTCCACCATTACATTCTTAGCATCTTCAGGATCTTTAGGAATCAACATGAATTTAATTTCTTCCTCCAGTTCTGGTAATCTTTGTTTCGCTTCATCCAGTTGCATCTTCGCCATTTCGGTCATATCTGCATCACTTCCATCCGAAATAATTTCGTTTGCCTCTTCAATATTTGCCATTAAAAGAACATATTCATCTCTCTTTCCAGCCAAAGCCTTTAGATCTTTATACTCTTTATTCAACTGCACATAACGCTTTTGATCCGAAATCACATCCGGTTGGATGATTAAATCCGAAATCTCGTCAAAACGTTGTTTCACTATTTGAAGTCTGTCTAACATAGTTGTAGTCCTTATAATTGGAGTGCAAAAATACAAAAAAGATTGCACATTTAAGAATCCATATTTCAGATTTTTTTAGGAGCTATTTCCCGCTGTCTGCTCTATCTTTTTCTTGTCTCGTTTTAAGAACGAGACAAGAAAAAGGATGCCGCTTCCATCAGGGCTAGGAATCTGTTTTGGCTACATCAATTCTCTTCCGAAATTTGATTCACCATATAAATCATAATTCCACCTAAAAGAGCCATAAT
The DNA here is from genome assembly GCF_009909155.2 of Flavobacterium undicola. Classification (GTDB taxonomy): domain Bacteria; phylum Bacteroidota; class Bacteroidia; order Flavobacteriales; family Flavobacteriaceae; genus Flavobacterium; species Flavobacterium undicola. The sequence continues at coordinate 4,574 of NZ_JAAAPM020000007.1, read as the reverse complement.
TAAAAAAGCCCATTTCATACTCAAAGCTTCCGAAATAAAACCAACCATTGGTGGAACTACTAAAAAACCAAGATAACCAATAGTCGATATGGAAGTCAATGCCGAACCGCTACTCAAACTTTTTGAACTCCCTGCAATACTAAATACCAACGGAACAGTACAAGAAACTCCAATGCCAATCAATACAAAACCTATAATCGTTGGAATAATAAACGGTAAAAGAAAACAAATTAAAAATCCGACACTAATCATTACAGCACTGTAAAACAATATTTTTTTAATTCCAAAACGCATCACTCCATAATCCCCACAAAAACGTCCTAAAGTAACCGCAGTCATAAAGAAAACAAAGGCAGCTGTTGTTATCTTCTGAGAAGCATGTAATACATTCTGAAAATAAATTCCACTCCAATCATACATCGTATTCTCGCAAGCCATCGACACAAAACAAATAATAGCAAATTTCAATAAGGTTTTATCTGGCATCGAAAAAAACTTCTTTTGCTCTTTTAAAGGTTCAGTCTCTATCGTTAATGGATAAAAACAAGCTGTCACCGCCAGCATAGCAACACTAATTCCCAATAAATGATACGACGGGTCAATATGTTGTGTTACCATAATATAACCCAAACCAGCACCTCCAAACCCAGCCAAACTCCAAATAGCGTGAAAAGTTGTCATAATCGATTTGGGATACAATCGTTGTACTTCTAATGCTTGTGCATTCATCGACAAATTCAAAATATTACGTGAACCACCAAAAATTAAAAGAATAAGAACCAACTGCCATACAAATGCTGCAAAACCTGGTAATGCTAAAACCACATTAAACAAAATAGCTCCTAATAACATACAATAACGGCTGCTAAATAGATTTAAAATCCGTCCAGTAAAAGGCATCGTTAATATTAAACCAATTGGAAAAGCAAATAAAACAGCTCCGAATTCTGCTTCCGATAAATGCAATTGAGCCTTAATCGCAGGAATTCGAGAGGCCCATGACGAATAGCCAAAACCAGAAATGAAGAAAAATATAGTAGTTGCTAATCTATAGCCCTTAGGCGATTGACGTAAATTATTAAAATAGTCTGAAATCATTGATTTGTGTTCCTTTCAATTTGGAGTGCAAAAATAAGTCTTTTAAATGGGTAAAGAATGTTAAAAATCCCTAAATAACATTCTTGAAAATCTATTAGTATTTTTACTAATTTTGCTCTGAATTTGATCCAAAATCAATTCAATTTAATTATGCAAAAAATAGCTTCATTACTATCAATACTCTTGATTGCTTCGGCTTGTCAAAAAAATGCTACTGCCGAAAAAGATCTGATTAAAAAAGCGGATTGGCTTATCGGAAATTGGGAAAACAAAACCAATCTTGGTACGCTTTCTGAAAACTGGGAAAAAGTAAACGACAGCACATTTAAAGCCAAATCACTTTTTATAAAAGACAAAGACACCATTCATAACGAATCTATTATTCTACAACAAAAAGGAGAAACTCTAACTTACACTACAACTATACTGGGACAAAACGAGGATAAACCCATCCGTTTTCAACTAAAAGAAGACATTGAAACTGAACTCGTTTTTGAAAACCCAAAAAATGATTATCCTCAAAAGATTAGCTATAAAAAAACAGCAAATACTAGTTTAGTTACTCAAATTTCAGGAATGCAATTTGGAAAACCTAGTTCTGAAAAATATACTTTGGTCAAAATCAAATAAATCAAAATAAGTTCATTCTACAAGCCTTGCTTAAATAAAGCAAGGTTTTTTTGGTTATAAATACTTTATATTTACACTTACCTAAATTACTCTATAAACCAAAACCAACCTCAAAACATGAATAAAAAAACAGGATTATCAATTTTAGCAATGCTACTCTTTTCTATATTAAGCATCAGTAATAGTCATGCTCAAAATCCACTTAATTTTGGCAGTAAAATACTCACTGCCGATCCTTCCGCACACGTATGGAAAGATGGCAAAATGTATGTTTATACCTCACATGACGAAGAATGTCAAACTGATTTTTTTATGAAAGACTGGCACGCCTTTTCATCCACTGATTTAGTGAATTGGACTGACCACGGAGCCATTTTTTCGGTTAAAGACCTTAGTTGGGCAGACAATTTTGCCTGGGCTCCAGACTGTGCTTATAAAAATGGTAAATATTATTTCTGTTTTCCAGTTGGAAAAGGGTTCAAAGATCGAGTAAACCCAAAAAACAGCACCAAATGGATGGGAATTGGTATTGCTGTCAGCGATTCTCCTACAGGGCCTTTCAAAGATGCTATTGGCAAACCCTTATGGACAACTCCTTATGCCAATGATCCTTGCCTTTTTATAGATGATGACGGCAAAGGTTATATCTATTTTAATGGCGGTGGCGATTATTTAGTTGCCGAAATGAATGACGATTTACTCAGTGTAAAAGGCGATATGTATAAAATGGACATGGGTGGTTATAAACCTAAAAGAGAATGACCTTGGGTTTTCAAGAGAAACGGAATTTATTATTATACCATGCCTGAAGAAAACAGAATTCTAACTTATTATACCGCTAAATCTCCTAAAGGACCTTGGAAATACCAAGGCGTTATTATGGACGAAGAGGGCGCTAGTAACAACCATCACTCCATTGTAGAATTCAAAGGAAAATGGGTTTTATTTTATCATAGATGGTTAGAAACCAAATCAGAATGCGGAGAAAAGCAACGTAAAACATGTGCTGAAAACCTATATTTTAACGAAGACGGTACTATCCAAAAAATCACCCGAACTGATTTAGGAGTTGGAAACACATTTAAATAACAATATCATTTATTATGGCGTTACCTCGTTGCAGCACTTTTCCGTAAAATATTCTATTTTGTTCCGCAACGAGGTCGGGTTTTCCGCTACAAGTCCTCGTCCCGTCTCGTCCCAAAAGACGAGACGGGACTGTGGGCTATCCGCTTCACCCCCTAACGCAAGCACGAGAACATAATAACTACTTATTTTCTTTCCAAGTCTTATAAAACAAAGGATATTCATACGATAACATACAAATCCAACCCACCAAACAAGCGAAAGCAATCCCTTTAACACCGAAATAAGGAGCCAAAAAATAAGCAGAAATTACCCTTCCTAACATTTGAACAAAAGTGGAATTCAGTGTAATTTTCATCTTTCCTAATCCACGAAAATACCCCTGAATAACATTAGTAATAGCTGGTAACAAATAGAGTAAAACCATTACTTTAAGATATTCTTCTCCTTTATCAACTACCTCTAAACCTCCTTTACCCATAAATAAAGTTACTAATTGTCTTGAAAACAACACAATTATTAAGGTTACTGTTAAAGTATAAATAACTTCAATTTTAACTCCCGTCAAAAATCCTTTTCTAATCCGTTTAATATTTCCTTTACCTTTATTCTGGGTTAAAAAACCTGTTGTTCCATGAGCAATATTCTGTTGTATAATCATCACAAAATCATCAATTCTGCCTACTGCATTAAAAGCTGCTACAGAAATAACACCTAAAGGATTTACTGCTCCTTGAATTAAAAACTTCCCCAGATGTAACGTAATTTGTTGCATAGCCGTAACCGAACTATAACTGAAAATTATGCGAAACAAATCACGATCAAACACAAAATCTTTCCTGCAAAATTTTAAAATAGGAATATTGAATCTAACATAAAAAACACATAATAAAGCAGCAATAGCTTCAGCAATAACCGTCGACCAAGCTGCACCAGCAACTCCTTTTTTCCATACTACTACAAAAAGAAGATCCAAAACTATATTAAGCACCGCAGAAGCCATCAAAAAATAAAGAGAAGCCTTAGAATTCCCCATACTTCTTAAAGTAGAAGCATAAATATTATAAATAAATGTAAAAATAAAACCTATAAAAATGATTTGGAGATAAGTAGTAGCATCATCTAGAATTTCAAGAGGTGTATTTAAAAGCGAGAGAATCAATCGAGAAGAAAAAAAACCAAAAACAACTAAAACAAACGTAAAAACACCTCCTGAAATTAAAGAAGTAGAAATTACTTTTTTAAGCTGAACCAAGTTTCCTTCTCCAAAAAAACGCCCCATCAATACGGACATTCCTAAACAAATTCCAATAATCAAAAAAAGAAGAACATTCATAACAGGACTCGCTGCTCCTAAAGCAGCTAAAGCATTTGCACCTACAAAACGCCCTACAATAATAGAATCAGCTGCATTATAGGTCAATACAAAAAAATTACCAATTATTAATGGTAGAGTAAAATGAATAATTTGTGGCACAATAGGTCCACGAGTCATATTTACAAGCTTTTCTTTATCCATTTTACGCTAAATAATTAGTCAACTACAAAAATAATACAATAAAAATAAGGATATAAAACAAAAAACCCCGTTTCGTTAGAAACAGGGTTTTAGAATCTGAAATAACTTCAGATTAAAGAAAGGCGACGACATACTCTCCCACAAAACTGCAGTACCATCTGCGCAGGCGGGCTTAACTACTCTGTTCGGGATGGGAAGAGGTGAGCCCCGCCGCAATAACCACCTTAAGGTCGTTGTTACT
>NZ_JAAAPM020000069.1 GCF_009909155.2 Flavobacterium undicola | reverse complement strand
TTGCAAGCTTCATCATTTGGCAATTCTTTTATAAAGTTTAGTATGCTTTGTCCTTCAAATACTTCCATAACGACTGTTTTTAAAGACATAAAAATACAGAAACTAAATGACTAACTCAAAAATTATTTTCTTTTAAAGCGACAATATCATTATAATTCAATTTTAAACCATTTTGAATTAAAAATTTTATAAAATCGATTGTTCTACCTCTTTCAATTAATCTAATTATTGGATAAAATGAATCTGAAACATCAAATCCTCTAACAATTAGAAATCTTAATTTTTCAATATCTTCTGGTCCGTGGTAATACATTTTTTTAACGAAATCTCTATTTGTAGTGTTTATATATTTAACAAATTCTATTCGTTTATTTTCTTCACTTTCTTCCCAATCCCTTTTTAATTTGTCTTTACGGGCTTTTAATCTTTCTAATTCTTTTTCTATTTCAATTCTTGGATTTGCTTCATCAAAAGTTAATTTGTTATTTAAATTTTCTATAAATGTTTCAAAATAAAAATCTTGATTTGAATCTTTTAATATTGAATCTAAACTATCATTATATTCATTTAGTTTAAGATTGATTTCTTTGACTTTATTTTGAACTTCTGCCTTTCTTGCTTGTTTCTCTTTTGTGGTCAATTCAAAGTTGTTAGAAAAGCTATTATATTCAAGTATATCTTTTAAAATATCGATATCCTCTAAAATATTATCTATGTGCATATCTCGATTCAAATTAAATTTAGTATTGTTTAGACTTTATTTTTTTAATTTTGTGAACTATTGCTAACTTCTCCGTTGCCATAATTCTGTTGCGACTTTTTAAACACTAATTTTTAATTAGAACAAAAAACCAGCGATTGTTTATAGTAGCTTTTTATAAGCTGTGAATATTAGAAATTATTATTACACGGACATTCTTCAACATAATTTTCTTCATAAAAATTCATAAATTTAGTAACTGCATTAAATGTTTCATCATATTTGAAGTTGAGAATTTGTTTGAATAAATCTATTTGTAGTTCTCCAGTATTATCCGATTTTGTATGAATTATTTTATCTCTCAATTCTTTTAACTTGGTTATATTATCGTTTGTTGGTGTTGACTTTGAGAAGAAATTTTTATTGTCATAAAATTGAGGTAAAACTTTTTTTAGTTTATCCCAAAATGGGATATATTCTTGAATTTGGGTTTTATTATAAATTTCAGTTCTGTTATTTTTTTTCTCTGAATAAACTTTATTTTCGGGTAATAAATGATTTATAAAACATTCAATAGAAGTAAACAGATTTATAATGCATGAACTTGAATATCCATAAAACTTATAAAGTACTTCACTATTCATTTCATTAAACTTTTCAACATCTTTTAATTTTGATAGCAATTCAGTTTTGCTAATTTTTCTTTCGATATTTTGTCTATATGAAAAATCAAAATGTACAAGAGCAAAATCTGGTAAAGGCATAGTAATATGATGTCCATTGTCATTATATATAAAAGCAAATAGAGCACCATGGTCAGAAGTGTTTAAAATTACATTATGAGATTTACTTACTTTTTTTAATTCCTCTTTAGTGATTTTTTCTCCGGCTATATAGTTTGAACTTTTTTCAATGTCTAATGCTTTAAGTTGTTTTTCAAATAAATATTTTGAGTTATACACTTAATATCTGTTTTATGTTTTTTTGATAAATCGGTTTTGCATTCACCATTCTTTCTATGGATTTATGAAAAATACTTGTTTTAAATTGAGAACGGTTTATCCTAAAACAAAA
>NZ_JAAAPM020000068.1 GCF_009909155.2 Flavobacterium undicola | reverse complement strand
TTTTATTAAAATCCGAAGGCTTGCCTTATGAGTATCTTCGTTTACCTTCGATAAAACACGAGAAGAAACTTCCAGTTGTTTTGAGTAAAGAAGAAGTTTGGTCGCTGCTCGTACATGCTAAATTACTCAAGCACAAAATTCTAATAGGACTTCTTTACGGTTGTGGACTTCGTTGTATGGAAGTGCGTTCTGTACGCTTACAGGATTTGGATTTTGATCGCAAACAGCTCAAGGTCGTTCAAGGCAAGGGCAAAAAAGACCGTTATGTTCCGCTTTCGATTCACTTAATACGAGGCTTAAGAAAATACATCGAAGCAGAAAAACCGCAAGATTATCTTTTTAATGGTCAGCCTGTTGGTCGTTCTGGGGGTGATTTTGATAGTCGTTATTCTCAACGTGGAGTGCAGTGGGTTATCAAACAAGTTAGTAAAGCAGCAGGTATAGCCAAAGAAGTTCACGTGCATTCGCTGCGACATTCCTATGCCACCCATCTTTTGGAAGATGGGATGGATATTATGACATTGAAAGAGCTTTTGGGACACCAAAACATAGAGACTACTCTAGAGTATTTACAGATTGCTCAACTCGAGAGTCAGCAAAAGTTCAGTCCCCTTGATATGCTCTTTTCTCAATGCAGCCAAAATTTGAAGTAGCCGATGTACTGAAGCAATTAGGTAATAGTATAGAGCAATTAGGACTTAATACTTGGCAACTTCGAACCTTGTCAGCAGTTAAAAAATGCCGAACAGCGCAATTGGGCGGTCATATTGATGCCTGTGATAGTTGTGGCACTATTAGTATCAGTTATAACAGTTGCCGCAACCGTCATTGCCCGAAGTGTCAGGGTAAAAAACGAGAAGATTGGATATCCAAAAGAGAAACGGAACTTTTGCCAGCTCCTTATTTTCATGTCGTTTTTACCCTGCCTGATAGCATCAATTCGTTGGCGATGCACCAGCCTAAAATGGTGTACGATACTTTGTTTGAAGCGACTTGGGAAACACTACAAACTTTTGGTAAAAAGAAGGGAATTCAAATGGGTATGATTGCCGTTTTACACACTTGGGGACAGCAATTGAGTTTGCATCCACACCTGCATTGCATTGTTCCGGGAGGTGGCGTGGATAAAAAAGGGCAATGGCAAAACAGCAGAACGGACGGAAAATTTCTGTTTCCAGTCAAGGCGTTATCTAAGGTTTTTAGGGCTAAATATTGTGAGAAACTCAAAACTAAGTTACCAATTAATTACGAACAACTTCGACAGGAATTATGGAGAAAAGATTGGGTGGTATTTGCCAAGCGACCTTTTGGAAGTTCAAAATCGGTGGTGGAATATTTGGGGAGATATACCCATAAAATCGCTATTAGCAACCATAGAATCAGGCATATTGATTCTCAAAACGTGACTTTTGATTACAAGGATTATCGAATGGCGGGAGTCAAAAAACAAATGACCCTTGTGCATGGGGAGTTTGTCAGGCGTTTTTCGTTGCATATTTTGCCCAAACGGTTTGTAAAAATCCGTCATTATGGTTTTTTGAGCAGCACTTGGAAACGTCAAAAGCTACAGCTTTTGCAGGAGAAACTCCAAGTGAAAGTACTGGTAAAAGCAGGAAAGAAGTCTTTTTTGCCCAAATGTCCTTGTTGTAAAGTGGGCAATTTACATACGATAGCTGTTTTTGATCAGCGTGGTCCGCCTGCTTGGTATCTTGGCGGTAGCCAAAACACAAGTCCCTGTAAAAACTAATTTTACGGGTAAGGGTACATATGCCTATAAGTGAAGGTAAACAACCTAAAACCAACCTTCAATCCACACCAAAAAAAGAGGACTAAAAATCCTCTTGAAAATCTACAAATTTATTTTACGA
>NZ_JAAAPM020000067.1 GCF_009909155.2 Flavobacterium undicola | reverse complement strand
GCTTTGCAAGCTTCATCATTTGGCAATTCTTTTATAAAGTTTAGTATGCTTTGTCCTTCAAATACTTCCATAACGACTGTTTTTAAAGACATAAAAATACAGAAACTAAATGACTAACTCAATAAATATTTTTTTTTGATGTGTTTCATTGTTACTTGAAATTTACGTTCTGTTGAGGTTTAAGAGTTTATATCTCTTTATATAAAATAATTGTTTTTTGTGCAAATTGAGAATATTCAGATTTTTAGTATTCAAATATATCAATAAATAACTACAAAACTTAATGAGAAATAAAATTTTATCGTTAATGAAGTTTGCGTGAGGGATAGCAGCGACATCCTTTATGGCTTTGATAAAAGGCCATAAAGATAGAGCGAATAGCCCGACCCGAAGTTTTTACGGAGGGGCACGCCCAAATTTTACTTTTTATTAAAATTTTTTCTTTGGATTTTTACTAGTCTTGGAAATTTCTTTTTCTGATATTGTTTTTTACTTGTTCCCAAGTGAGGCCGGGGTCTTCGCCTGAATAGTATTTTGCTGTTGCTTCTTCTACAATCAACTTTTGTTCTTCAGTTAATTTATATTCTGAATTGTCATCGCTGAGGACATCTTTTAAAAAATCCAAAGTGCTTTGATCTTCTGTATGGATAATCTTTTCAATTAACTCGAGTTTATCCTTTTGTAAATTAGCTGATTGCATGATTTTTATATTTAAAATCTATTTACAAATATAATGATAATCCCATTTTAATTCTTGTAATTAATATGTAAATTTGCGCACTCTATTTTTTTGACAACGATTTCATTAAATAGAGCTTACTTATGGAAAACAGAAAAAAAGTGGCCTTTTATACCCTGGGCTGTAAATTGAACTTTTCGGAAACATCGACGATTGCCCGTAACTTACAAGACGAAGGTTTTGATCGTGTCGATTTTGAGGAAGTGGCTGATATGTATGTCATCAATACCTGTTCGGTGACTGAAAATGCAGATAAACAATTCAAACAAGTGGTGCGTAAAGCAATGAAGCTGAATGATAAAGCTTTTGTCGCTGCTGTAGGTTGTTATGCCCAATTGAAACCCGAAGAACTGGCGAGTGTAGATGGAGTGGATTTGGTTTTAGGTGCTACTGAAAAATTCAAATTAGCCGATTATATCAATGATTTGTCTAAAAATGACATGGGCGAAGTGCATTCCTGTGAGATTGCCGAAGCCGATTTTTATGTGGGCAGTTACTCCATTGGCGACCGTACCCGTGCGTTTTTGAAAGTACAAGACGGTTGCGATTATAAATGTACGTATTGTACTATTCCGCTAGCTCGTGGAATTTCCCGAAGTGACGAATTGCAGAACGTATTGAAAAATGCTTATGAAATTTCGAAGCAAAACATCAAAGAAATTGTTCTTACCGGAGTGAACATTGGAGATTACGGTAAAGGGGAATTTGGAAATAAAAAACACGAACATACCTTCTTGGAATTGGTTCAGGCTTTGGATGAGGTAGAAGGAATTGAGCGTTTGCGAATTTCATCTATCGAACCGAATTTATTGAAAAATGAAACGATTGAATTTGTTTCGAAAAGCAGAACCTTTGTACCGCATTTTCATATTCCGTTACAATCCGGAAGCAATGATATCCTGAAGTTGATGAAGCGCCGTTATTTGCGTGAAGTTTATATTGAAAGAGTGAATAAAATTCGCGAAGTGATGCCTCATGCCTGTATTGGTGTGGATGTGATTGTTGGTTTTCCCGGAGAAACCGATGCCCATTTCTTAGAAACCTATCATTTTCTGAATGATTTGGATATTTCTTATTTACACGTTTTTACGTATTCAGAACGTGATAATACCGAAGCTGCCGAAATGCCAGGAGTTGTGCCGTCGAATGTTCGAGCAAAACGAAGCAAAATGTTACGTGGATTATCGGTTAAAAAACGCCGTGCTTTTTACGAAAGTCAATTAGGTACCAGCAGAACGGTTTTGTTTGAAGGTGAAAATAAAGAAGGCTATATTCATGGTTTTACAGAGAATTACGTAAAAGTAAAAACGCCTTGGAATCCGGAATTAGTAAATACTTTACACCAAATCAATTTGACTAAAATTGATGAAGACGGAAGCGTAAGAATGGAATTTGCTTCGACTTTGGTTTAACATATAAGTCATATAATTTTTTAAACCATTAAGGAATTAAGTTTATTAAGTTTTGCGCTTAATTTTTTTAATTTCTTAGTGGTTTTTATTTTTCCCAAAGTTTAAATTTTATAAATTCTTAGGTTAATTGTATAAGGGAGTAGAGCTGTTAATGAGGTAATTTTAAATAATTAAATTGAGTTAGTCATTTAGTTTCTGTATTTTTATGTCTTTAAAAACAGTCGTTATGGAAGTATTTGAAGGACAAAGCATACTAAACTTTATAAAAGAATTGCCAAATGATGAAGCTTGCAAAGCT
>NZ_JAAAPM020000066.1 GCF_009909155.2 Flavobacterium undicola | reverse complement strand
GCTCGGATGGTGAAATTGGTAGACACGCTGGACTTAAAATCCAGTGAACAGCAATGTTCGTGCGGGTTCAAGTCCCGCTCTGAGTACTAAAAGCTTCAATTGGCTATGCTGATTGAAGCTTTTTTTTGGTTTTAACCTAAGATTTGTGTTTGCGTTAGGGATGGAAGCGGCATCCTTTTGTGAGAGTAAAATCATTCTGGATCAGAATAAACCCACCCGAACAAAAGATACAGCGTACAGCCCGACCTTGTTGCTGAAGAAAATTGAATATTTACCAAAAAGTTCCGCAACGAGGGAACGCCATAAAGAAAGAGCTTAACTTGACGTTAAACTCTTTCTTTATTTTGATATTTTGTTGAAGATTATGCTTCTTCGTTTTCTTCCATGGTGTGATAAACGTTCATTACGTCATCATCTTCTTCAATTTTTTCGATTAGTTTTTCAACATCGGCTACTTCAGAAGCTGAAAGCTTTTTAGTGATTTGAGGAATTCTTTCAAAACCAGAAGAAAGAATTTCGATATTTCTGTTTTCTAATTCTTTTTGAATCGTTCCAAAGCTGTTGAAAGGCGCATAGATTAAAATTCCATCTTCGTCTTCAAAAACTTCTTCAGCCCCAAAATCAATTAATTCTAGTTCTAATTCTTCGGCATCAAGACCTTCTTTTGGAATTCTGAAGTTACAAGTGTGGTCAAACATGAATTCTACTGAACCTTGTGTCCCCATTGTTCCATTGCATTTGTTGAAATAACTACGAATATTAGCCACCGTTCTGTTGTTGTTGTCAGAAGCCGTTTCAATCAAGATTGCAATTCCGTGAGGAGCATATCCTTCGAATAAAATTTCTTTATAGTTGGCTGTATCTTTGTTTGTTGCATTTTTAATAGCGCGTTCTACGTTATCCTTGGGCATATTAGCCGCCTTAGCATTTTGAATAACCGCTCTCAATCTAGAGTTTGCTTCAGGATTTGGTCCGCCTTCTTTTACGGCCATAACGATATCCTTACCAATTCTAGTAAATGTTTTGGCCATTGCAGCCCAACGTTTCATTTTTCTTCCTTTTCTAAATTCGAATGCTCTTCCCATTTCTGATTGTTTTTTTAACGATGCAAAAAATTATAATTATTCTGTTTTTTTTTAGTTTTTATAAAATGGCATTTTTACCACTTTCGCAGGAACATCTTTTTTTCTGATTCGAATAAAGATCTCGCTGTCAACTGAGCTATTATCTATCGTAACATATCCCATTCCGATTCCTTTGTTCAAGGATGGTGACATGGTTCCTGAAGTTACAATTCCGATTTGATTTCCTGATTGGTCTACAATTTCGTAATCGTGTCTTGGCACGGCACGTTCCTGCATTTCAAAACCAATTAGTTTTTTAGTTACTCCAGCTTCTTTTTGGTTTTTCAGGTTTTCAGAATTGCTGAATTCTTTGTTGAATTTTGTAATCCAACCCAATCCTGCTTCTATTGGCGAAGTCGTATCGTTAATGTCGTTTCCATAAAGACAGAATCCCATCTCCAAACGCAAAGTATCACGAGCGGCTAAACCAATTGGTTGGATACCAAAAGGAGCTCCGGCTTCAAAAACTTTGTTCCAAATTTGTACTACCTGATCATTTTTACAGTAAATTTCAAAACCTCCGGCACCAGTATATCCCGTAGCCGAAATGATTACATGTTCAATTCCTGCAAAATCACCTACTTCAAAATGGTAGTATTTTATCGAAGATAAATCTACTGAAGTTAAGGATTGTAAAGTTTCAATTGCTTTTGGACCTTGAATTGCCAATAATGAATAGTCGTCAGAAAGGTTTTTCATTTCAACTCCTAAATCATTGTGAGCTGAAATCCAATCCCAGTCTTTATCAATATTTGAAGCATTAACTACTAATAAATACTGCTCGTCTTTGATTTTATAAACCAATAAATCATCTACAATTCCACCTTCATTATTAGGCAAACAAGAATATTGCACTCTTCCGTCGGTTAATGTAGCAGCATCATTAGAAGTTACTTTTTGAATCAACGCCAAAGCATTTGGACCAGAAAGTAAAAATTCCCCCATGTGCGACACATCAAAAACACCTACAGCAGTACGAACCGTTTCGTGTTCAGCGTTTATTCCCTCATAAGTTATAGGCATATTGTATCCTGCAAACGGTAGCATTTTTGCTCCCAAGGCTTCGTGTATGTGCGTTAGCGCAGTATTTTTCATTATGATTTTGTGTAAATTTTGATGGCGCTAATTTATTGCTTTTATTTTGAGTAACAAAGGACGTGAGAGTCAAAGTTTAGCGGATATGAGTGCTTGATTTTAACCCGTTGGGTGAAATTATCAAAAACGTCAGTTCGAGGTATAATTTTTTTACAAAAAAATGCAATATAAAATGACGTTATCTTTGTTAATAACCTGAATTAGAATTAGGCAGTGTAACAGTAAAGCAAATTAGTGTTATTTACCTGA
>NZ_JAAAPM020000065.1 GCF_009909155.2 Flavobacterium undicola | reverse complement strand
TTCCCTACGGACAAAAATAGCACGTTATACTGCAGCAAATCCTGGAGATGTACTGTACATTGCTACAGACAAAAGTATTTATCTACCTACAGAAACGATTTGGTTTGCAGGTTACTTAATAGAAATGACCCAAAAGATTGATACGCTAAGCCCCAACTTATTGTCAGTAGCCCTGCAAAGGAACGATACCACAGCTGTATCCCTACAGAAAAACTACTTGATAAATAACGGTTTTTGCCCTGGTAGCCTAACTTTGCCCGATACTTTAACTCCCGGTAATTATATACTCACGGGCTGCACCAATGTAGTTAATAAGCAAGGGAAACCCATTCACGTTTTCCGTAAAGAAATAACCATTAAAACCGGAACGTCACCCTCTATATTGATTGATTTTAAAATTCGAGATAAAACCGTTATGGATTCTATTTTTATAGATGCTAAAGTGTATTTTCCTCCGAATACATCAGTATCTGACAGAAGTAAAAGTTACATCAGCTATAACTTGCAAAATAGTGGTTCTAAAAAGATAAAAATTGGCACCACTGAACAAGTGTCTATTGCATTATCCATTTCAGAAGTAGAAACCTCTAATCATATACTTTATACTACCACAACTATTGGTAAGCGTAATCAACATTTTAACGTCAAACTACCAATTATAAGACAACCCAAATTTGACATTCGTTTTTATCCTGAGGGAGGAGATTTGGTTGCAGGGCTACAGAGTAAAGTTGTTTGGGAGTCACGACTAACTAATGGAGGGACTGTCCAAATAAAGGCATTACTGTTAGAAAATGAAAAGCCAATAGATACGATAGAAACTGATAAACATGGCTTGGGCCGGTTTAATATCTTACCAAAAAACGGAAGTGAATATACGTTGAAGGTTATGGATAATAAAGCATTAGTAGCACCAAATGTATACCCATTACCAAAGCCATCACCAACAGGTATTGTGCTGGAAATACCCACAGCTGTAGTGGGGGATACCTTATCCATTCGTGTTGGTACACAACAGGACAAACAAATTAGTCTTGCTATTACTAACGCCTACACTAAAGAAACAAAGATAGCTCCACCCATTGCGGTAAAAGGGGAAAAACGCATGAATCTATTACTTAATGATGTAAGCAAAGGCTTGAATACGTTAACGCTTTTGGATGATGACGGTCAGCCCTTGGCAGAACGCCAATTCTTTGCACACTACAAGAACAACAATAAGGCAGTAATAACTATAGAAAAAGATTCTTATAATGTTAGAGAAAAAGTATCAGCAAAACTAAGAATAACAGATGCTGGTGGTCAGCCTCTAGGAGGAATATTTACGGTGTCTTGCGTGCAGAATAGTAGGTTAGATACGATTCGAAAAAACGACATTGTCTCTCATTTCTATACAATTCCATTGATGAGCCAAGATACCAACGAGAATAGCAACATTACTGAGCTATATCATAACCAGAAATACTTAGAAAACATGCTGTTTCTCAAGGGCGGGCAACGCTCTCTTTGGCAGCAGTTTACTTTCCCTAATTCTGCAGATGTTATTCCTAAACTAGAGAGATTGAAACTAAAAGGACAAATAGAATACAAGGACAAAAGCAAAATAAAAAAACCTTTCACATTACTGATTAGGCAGGATAGTCTGTGGAATTTTATTCCAACGGATAAAGCAGGAATTTTCTTGGCTGATCCTAAGAGTATAGTTATTGCGGAGAACGGGTATCTAGAGGCAAAAGTGATGGAAGGAAATCGTACTATTGACTATACTACTATGCGTATAGATGACCCTATGCAAAAGCTGATGCAGTCTATCAAAATGACAACCGATGATACACAATTACAAAACACGAGCTCACAAAGTAGTAAAAAAAACTTACTAGATATAGGTAATGACAAATCTCAAATACAGCTTAAAGAAGTAGTTGTAAAAGGAACAAGGAAAAACAAACCGTACTCCTATGGGGCTAATAAATGCGGAGACTATGTTTGTTCAAGCGGTTATTTGAACTGCCCTGTTCACTCTGCTTATTCCCCTGACAATAAACCGCCACCAGTTAAAGGAAAAACGTACATGTTTCAGATATCTTGGTATAATATAATAAATAGAGTATATCAAGGTTGTCTTTGGGAAGGAGATAAGCTAGGCGTATATACTACTAGAGAATTTTATGGTATGGATGAGAGCAAGCTCAAAGATACCTTTGAAAAATATTATATGTCCACTATTTTTTGGAAGCCTTTTATAACGGCAGTCAAAAATAAAGAAACGAGTATCGATTTTTATACCAGTGATCAAGCCGGTACCTACAAAATAAAGATAGAAGGCATCGCAGAAAATGGTGATTTCGTATATGAAGAAAAAACTATTACAATAAATAAAGAATAAAGTGAACAGGGGATAATACAAATAACAAAAATTGTTTATCCTGCTAGGCAGAAGACAACAACAAAGACCTTTCTTCGAAAACGTTTGGGAGAGGTTAAGAAAAATGAAATAGTAGAAGTACTCAACTTTAAGTTGGTTATTTCGTAATTAAAGTAATTAAAAAAAAATCATGAAAAAAATAAAATTAAATTTAATCAAGGTAGATGAGATTCTATCTCGAGATCAGTTGAAGCTTGTGGTTGGTAGTGGTGGTAGTTTTGGACAGTCATGTACAAGTGATTTTGATTGTTGGAATAGTTCAGGCGGAA
>NZ_JAAAPM020000064.1 GCF_009909155.2 Flavobacterium undicola | reverse complement strand
TGTTTTAGGATAAACCGTTCTCAATTTAAAACAAGTATTTTTCATAAATCCATAGAAAGAATGGTGAATGCAAAACCGATTTATCAAAAAAACATAAAACAGATATTAAGTGTATAACTCAATAATTAAAAATTGAATCATTATGAAGCCAATACTATTTATACTTAGTGCAATTGTAGGTTCTGTTTTGTTTTCTTGTAAAGAGAATGATAAGACAGTAAAAGAAGAAAAAAAAGTAATTAAAATTGAACGCAAGAAACCGAAAGATGTCTCCTATCATTTTGAAAACACTAAAGAATGGTTAAAAACAAAGACTAATGATAGTACACAATTGTATATTGTGTATGCTATTAACAGAACAGATCCCCAAAATCTTAAAAATTTAGATTCTATTGTTGTACCTAATGACAGCTCGGGCGATTTAGCTTATTATTTGCCTTTTCCGCTTGAAATTCCTTATTTGAAAGAAATTGATAAGATCATTTACTTCTCCTATCCAACACAAACATTTGGAGCTTATGAACATGGCGAATTGGTTTATACAGGACCAACAAATATGGGAAGAAAAAAGGATCCAACACCAACAGGATTGTTTTATACCAATTGGAAGGCCGAGAAAACCACCAGTACTTTTAATGATGAGTGGGATTTAAAATGGAATTTTAATGTTGAAAATAAACTGGGTGTGGGATGGCATCAATATGAATTACCTGGTTATCCAGCTTCTCATTCTTGTATGAGACTTCAAGAAAAAGATGCCAAATATCTGTATGATTGGGCAGATGAATGGGAACTCAAGGATGATGAAAACGTAAAAGTGAAAGGAACTCCTGTAATTGTTTTTGGAGCTTATCCATTTGGGCAACCAAAACCTTGGTATCAATTAGTTTCCAGTCCAAATAGTTTGAATATTGCTGAAAGTGAAATTGAAAAATGGACTCAACCACATATTAGTGTGATTTTAAAAGAGCAAAAAAAGAGACAAGCTTTCCAAAAGAAAATCTAATATACTCTTTTACTATAAGTCTATATAAGTTTTAAACCATTAAGAGATTAAGAAAATTAAGCTCTTAATGGTTTTGTTTTTTAATGAATTATTGTACTGCTTCCACTAATCGAATAAACTCCGTGCGGTAACCTTCTCTGTCATTGCTAAGTCCTTGTTGAGCCAGTTTTAAAATTGATTTTGATTCTTTGTTGGTTACGAGTTTGGAATCTCTTAGTTTTAATCCAAACCAGGCTACTGCTGAACTGAATTTAAAATCACTTGAAGTTGTCGCTAATTGGCTAGAATGGTTGGCAATGGTTTGAATCATTTCGATACTTTTTTCTCCATCAGGTTTTTTGTAGCGAAATTTTATCGTTGCCAATTCATTGCTGTAATTTCCTGTATTAGCCGTTTTTGTGTATTTTAAATCGGAAATGCTGTAATCACTGTCTATGCCTGTTGGGATAATTTCATATAAGGCGGTAACGGTGTGTCCGCTGCCTAATTCGCCGGCATCAATAGCGTCGTTTTTAAAATCTTCAGGACGTAATTTTCGGTTTTCATAGCCAATCAAACGGTAAGCTTGGACGTGTTTAGGATTGAATTCAATTTGGATTTTTACATCTTTGGCAATAGCAAACATGGAACCTTTGAATTCTTTTCCCAAAAAGCGATTGGCTTCCTGAATGTTGTCAATGTATGCATAGTTTCCGTTTCCTTTATTGGCTAAGATTTCCATTTTACTGTCTTTGTAATTTCCCATTCCGTAACCCAAGCAAGTCAAAAACACCCCTGATTTTCGTTTTTCCTCAATCAAAGTTTCCATGTCTTTATTTGACGAAGTACCTACATTAAAATCGCCATCAGTTGCAAGAATGACTCTGTTATTTCCCCCTTTGATAAAGTTGGCAATAGCAGTTTTGTATGCCAATTGAATTCCGGCACCTCCTGCGGTACTACCTCCTGCATTCAGATTGTCTAAAGCATCAATAATCGTTTGTTTTTGATCTCCAGATGTTGGAGGCAATACCATTCCCGCAGCTCCTGCATAAACCACAATGGCTACTTTGTCTTCTTTTCTTAATTCGTTTACTAAAATTTTCATCGATTGTTTGAGTAATGGGAGTTTGTTAGGATCGCTCATTGAACCCGATACATCAATTAGAAAAACCAAATTGGAAGCCGGTAAATTTTCGGTTGGAATGTTTTTGCCCTGCAATCCTATTTTTAATAATTGGTGTTTGCTGTTCCAAGGGCAATCGCTGTATTCCGTATTGATGGAAAACGGATGATTTTCTTTGGGTTGCGGATAACTGTATTTGAAAAAGTTCATCATCTCTTCTATTCGAACGGCATCTTTTGGAACTGCTTGTCCATTATTAATTAGACGACGAATGTTAGTATACGAAGCATTGTCCACATCAATAGAAAAGGTAGATAATGGTGCGTTTTTAGGAGTTTCAAACTGGTTTTCTACAAAGCTTTCATAGTCTTCCTGATTGGGCGTGTTTGGCAATGGCGGATTGATGTTAACAGTATCCCTGTATCCATATATTTTTGTTGGAGAAGTATTTTGAACTTGTTTTGGAGATACGGATAGCGTAGTCATTTTGGTTTGATTGTACTGTGGAGCGTTATTTGAATTTTTTTGTTCAGAAATAACGGCATCAGCAGAGTGACGCTTTTCTTTACGAGTATTTCCATATCCCACAACGACAATCTCTTGTAGCGATGAAACATTATTTTTCAAGCTAATGTTGATTACTTTTGAATTTCCAATTTTTACCATTTGGGTATTGCAACCAATAAAGCTAAAAACTAAAATTTTTCCTTTTTGGGCTTGAATGGAATAATGCCCGTTGATGTCGGTGACTGTTGATTTTTGAGTTCCTTGAATGCTTACGGATACACCCGGAAGGGGTAATTTTGTTTCATCGGTTACAGTTCCGGTAATTGTGATTTCTTGCCCAAAAGATAGGACAGAAAAAAGCATAGCAAGGGCTAATGAAATAAGTTTTAGACTTTTCATGACAATAAATTTTAATTGAGTTATACACTTAATATCTGTTTTATGTTTTTTTGATAAATCGGTTTTGCATTCACCATTCTTTCTATGGATTTATGAAAAATACTTGTTTTAAATTGAGAACGGTTTATCCTAAAACA
>NZ_JAAAPM020000063.1 GCF_009909155.2 Flavobacterium undicola | reverse complement strand
ACGATTTAATGAAATAGAAATAGGCTCAAAGTATATTATGTGAAAAGATATTACTACCATGGGGGAAATTCATCTTAACTGAACTCACCAATATTGCATACTATAATACTTTGAAACAAAACTCGAAGTCAGGTAAATAACACTAATTTGCTTTACTGTTACACTGCCTAATTCTAATTCAGGTTATTAACAAAGATAACGTCATTTTATATTGCATTTTTTTGTAAAAAAATTATACCTCGAACTGACATTTTAATAATTTAATCCGATGAGTTATTTTAATTGAAAGCAGTGTTTTTTACTCTTAACAATTTTTAGTACTTTTCGACGTTTTAATACTAGCTTTAAAAATTTAATAATACCAATGAGTTCAACCATTACATCTGATCAAAAAAAATCTCTAGCAATCTCTTCGCTTTTGTATATCACTATGCTACTGATTTTATTCTTCATCCGTTTTTGGCCTCCTGCAAATTTGGATGAGCTAACTGGTGGTGGCGGTGGCGGCGGTGTTACTGTTAATTTTGGAGATAGTGATTTAGGTTCTGGTGCCAATTATAAAAGCGAAGTTTTAGAAGTAAAAAACCACGCCAAACAAACACCTTCGAAAACCATTCCGGACGAAGCCATATTATCACAGGAAAACACAACCGAAGAAAGTGTTGTAATCCCAACGAAAGAAAAAACAAAAAAACCTATTGTAGTAGTTAAAAAAGAAGAACCAAAACCTATAGTTGTTGTAAAACCCAAAGTTTCTAATAGCACCAATGATGCTTTAGCCAGCATTATGAAAGGTTCTAACAAAGGTGGGGACGGCGATGACAAAACAGCTGGAAACAAAGGAAAACCTAACGGAAGCTTAAGTTCAAACAGCTATTATGGAGCTGGTGGCTCTGGCGGAGGAACAGGTGGCGGCAATGGTACAGGAAACGGAACAGGTACAGGTCCCGGAAGCGGAAGCGGCTACGGAGGAGGCTCAGGAAGTGGTTCTGGTGGAGGAACAGGTTATTCACTAGGAAACCGAAAAGCAATTTCAAAACCAGAACCAAAATACACTTGTAACGAAGAAGGAAGAGTTGTTGTTGAAGTTTCGGTAGACCGAAATGGCAGAACCATAAATGCCGTTGCCGGAATCAAAGGAACAACAAACACTGCAAGTTGCTTATTAGATCAGGCTAAAATTGCAGCAATGAACACCCGATGGGATGCCAGCAGCAATGCTCCCGAAAAACAAGTAGGTAAGATTACTTATAATTTCAAATTGAATTAAAAATCAATACAGATTACAAGTTAACCTTTTTCAGTTGTCTTTGATTAAAAATTAAACTCCTGTTATTTGCGAGTTTCAATTGTCCTTAGCTTTCGCAGTCGAGCGTCAAATGTTTGAAGAATACGTAAAAAGAAAAGCTGTTTGAGCGTTAGCGAGTTCTTTTCTTTTAGTATTCGAAAACTAATTTGACCGATGAGAAAGCGTAAGACTTGATTTTTTTGTTTCTTTTTTGATCAAGCAAAAAAGAAAATTAGTAAACCATAATTTCACTTTAAATAAAAACGTCATTGCTAGTATGTTTTTAGAATAAAAAATTACTCCTCGAACTGACAAACCTTTTACTACTTGCATTTGATATAAATTACACACCTATACATAACAAAAATGCCCCGATAATTCGAGGCATTTTTGTTTTATATAAACTTATGATGTTCTTTACTTTGGACTCGTAGCAATCACAAATTTCAGATTATTTTTAACTCCTATTTGTAACACATCAACCAAATCCTGTACTTGTAAATTAAACGGTATTCTAACAATTACCGTTTGGTCTTTCTTCGTATCCATCTTAGACATCAAAGTGGTTTCTAATTCTTCAAAATCCACTGCTTGTTTGTCGATGTAGAATTTCTTGTCTTCAGTAACCGATAAACTAATGTATTGCTTGTTCGTTTTATCATTAGACTTCGCTTTAGGCAAAGTCATTTTTATAACATTCGGATTTGCCAGAGTAGATATAATCAAGAAAAACAGCAACAAGAAAAACATAATGTCACTCAATGACGAAGTAGCTACTTCAGCATGAAATCTTCTTTTTCGCTTAATTGACATAACTTATGATTTTTGAATAATATTGACAAATTCCAATATTTGTTTCTGAATTTTTAAAGCAAAATGATCAATCTTTCCGTTCAACAAATGGTAACCACTGTAAGCAATAATCCCTACAATCAAACCAGAACCACTACTAATCATTTTTTCATACAATCCACCGGAAATATTTCCGATACTGATATTCTCCGTCACCGAAATACTGTAAAATATCTTGATAACTCCTGAAATAGTACCAATAAATCCTAATGTTGGCGCAATACCTGCAATAAGACCTAGTTGTCCCAGATGTTTTTCCATCTCCCCTATTTCAATATCCGCAGCGCGATCCATATTCGATTCAATCTCGGTAATAGGTCTCCCCACAACCTGAATTCCTTCCTTCAGTATATTTCCGGAAGCCGAATTGCTTCTTTCGGCAATAGAAAGTGCCATATTCAAATTTCCTGAAACTAGATTTACACTTACATCCTTAATTAAATGAGCGTCAATCTTTGAAGCCTTATGAATGTATAAATAACGTTCAATAATCAAATAAAAAGTATAGAATAATAATAACGCAATTGGAATTAAGAAAAAACCTCCCTTAAAAATAAAGTCCAAAACAGAAATTTCAGTATTTGAAGCTACCTTTTCGACAAGAACATTCGAAGCAGCATTAGCAATAGTATCGGCCTGTAATTGTATATAACTAAACATATATTATTTTTTAATTTTACTCATTAATTATAAAAAATACTTCAATTTTGCATTGCAGTAACTTTTAGTTGCAATATTAAACTAAAAAAATCGAAATTTATTTCAGACCTCAACTAATTTATCAAAAAATAAATGAATTATCAAGAAACTACAGACTGGATGTTCAATCAACTTCCGATGTACCAATTGCAAGGAGCTTCTGCTTACAAAAAAGACCTAACTAATACTCATTTACTGATAAATCATCTCAATAATCCGCATGCCAATTTAAAATGCATTCATGTGGCAGGAACAAACGGAAAAGGATCCAGCTCACACATGCTGGCTTCTATACTTCAAGAAGCAGGTTACAAAGTAGGTCTTTATACTTCTCCCCATTTAAAAGATTTTAGAGAACGCATTAAAATCAACGGAACTGAAATTACTGAAGATTTTGTTTGTGATTTCATCAATTCGAACAAAGCTTTTTTTGAAGCCAATGACATTAGTTTTTTCGAAATGAGCGTTGGATTGGCCTTTGCTTATTTTGCAAAAGAAGAAATAGACATTGCTATTATAGAAGTAGGCATGGGCGGAAGACTCGATGCTACTAATATTATCACTCCATTGGTTTCTGTAATAACGAATATTGGATTAGATCACGTACAATTTCTTGGAAACACCTTAGAATCGGTCGCTTTTGAAAAAGCAGGAATTATCAAACCCAACATTCCTGTTGTTATTGGCGAATATACTCCCGAAACACAAGCTGTATTTTTGGCCAAAGCCAAAGAAAATAATTCCGAAATTTATTTTGCTTCTGATTTGATTTCAGAAAACCTTCCTTCGGATCTAATTGGTGATTATCAAATACACAATAAAAAAACAGTATTACAAACCATCAAAGTTTTAAATACAGAGACTAATTTTAGCATCAATCAAAACAACATTGAATCAGGTTTATTAAATGTGGTAAAAAACACGGGACTTCTTGGAAGGTGGCAACAATTAGGAGAATCTCCAAAAATCATTTGTGATACCGCACACAACAAAAACGGACTTGAAATTGTATTGAACCAAATCAAAAAAGAAAAATTTGAGCAATTACATATTGTATTGGGTGTGGTAAACGACAAAGACTTAGACGAAGTACTACCTCTATTCCCAAAAAATGCCATTTATTATTTTTGTAAACCAAACATTCCACGAGGACTCGAAGCATTGGCATTAAAAGAAAAAGCAGCACAATACGGCTTAAAAGGAGCAATACTACACTCTGTTACAGAAGCTTATAAAAAATCAAAAGAATCAGCTAATTCCAACGATTTTATATATGTGGGAGGAAGCACCTTTGTAGTTGCAGAAATTTTATAATTTTTTTTGCTTTTTGCTTGCACATCCAAAAAAGTGCTGTATATTTGCACTCGCAATCACAAACGATAGCAACCTAGTAAAATAGGGCGATTAGCTCAGCTGGTTCAGAGCACCTCGTTTACACCGAGGGGGTCGGGGGTTCGAACCCCTCATCGCCCACCAAGAAACTCCTTAAGAAATTAAGGAGTTTTTTTTATGCCTAAATTTTCCAAAATTGATTCTCTAGAATCTATAGATTTTAGAGAATTAATCCTATCGCAACCAGACCAGTTGTCTTTCTTTAGCATGTCCAGTCCTGAAATAACGACATACAAAAAGTTCGTTATGGAAGAGAAAAACAATTATGTAAAGCGCACCCAAAGTAATTGCAGCATCTCATTAAAACTAAAGATTATTAAGAAAATAAAACACTGTCAATATACTAATATCACTAATAAAAACAAGCCTTACAAGCTATTTATCCCATTTGTTGTTTTTGGTATCATTACGTATGTAACTCGATAAATATATCATCAAAAAATACATTCGATTTAGTTAAAATCATAAAACACCAAATTTTAAATTAATTGGTTTTAGAACAAAATTAAATTTTTTGAGTTATACACTTAATATCTGTTTTATGTTTTTTTGATAAATCGGTTTTGCATTCACCATTCTTTCTATGGATTTATGAAAAATACTTGTTTTAAATTGAGAACGGTTTATCCTAAAAC
>NZ_JAAAPM020000062.1 GCF_009909155.2 Flavobacterium undicola | reverse complement strand
AAAGAAAGGCGACGACATACTCTCCCACAAAACTGCAGTACCATCTGCGCAGGCGGGCTTAACTACTCTGTTCGGGATGGGAAGAGGTGAGCCCCGCCGCAATAACCACCTTAAGGTCGTTGTTACTTGAGGTAACTTTTTAATTAATAAATAATTTACAATCAATCATTAATAATTAAAACAATATCTTAACATACTGAGATAAAGAAAGTATTTTTTGTATTAGAAAGTTTCTCCCTCCCGTCTTTTGGACGGGAGGAAAAGTTTGTACATAAGCTTACAGGTTATTAGTACTACTCGGCTATGACATTACTGCCTTTACACCTATAGCCTATCAACGTGGTCATCTCCCACGACCTTTAAAAGAAATCTCATCTTGTGGTGGGTTTCGCGCTTATATGCTTTCAGCGCTTATCCCTTCCCAACGTAGCTACTCTGCGGTGCCACTGGCGTGACAACAGATACACTAGAGGTTAGTCCAATTCGGTCCTCTCGTACTAGAATCAGATCCACTCAAATTTCTTGCGCCCACAGTAGATAGAGACCGAACTGTCTCACGACGTTCTGAACCCAGCTCGCGTGCCACTTTAATGGGCGAACAGCCCAACCCTTGGGACCTTCTCCAGCCCCAGGATGTGACGAGCCGACATCGAGGTGCCAAACCCCCCCGTCGATATGAGCTCTTGGGGGAGATCAGCCTGTTATCCCCGGCGTACCTTTTATCCTTTGAGCGATGGCCCTTCCATGCGGAACCACCGGATCACTATGCTCTACTTTCGTACCTGATCGACCTGTATGTCTCTCAGTCAAGCTCCCTTATGCCATTGCACTCTTCGCACGGTTACCAAGCGTACTGAGGGAACCTTTAGAAGCCTCCGTTACTCTTTTGGAGGCGACCACCCCAGTCAAACTACCCACCAAGCAATGTCCCCCACAACGCGGGGTTAGGCCTCAGATAAACAAAGGGTTGTATTTCAACAATGACTCCACAACGCCTAGCGACGCCACTTCACAGTCTCCAACCTATCCTACACATCATTTATCCAAGGTCAATACTAAGCTATAGTAAAGGTGCACAGGGTCTTTTCGTCCCACTGCGGGTAAACGGCATCTTCACCGTTACTACAATTTCACCGAGCTCATGGCTGAGACAGTGTCCAGATCGTTACACCATTCGTGCAGGTCGGAACTTACCCGACAAGGAATTTCGCTACCTTAGGACCGTTATAGTTACGGCCGCCGTTTACTGGGGCTTCAATTCAATGCTTCTCCGAAGATAACATCTCCTCTTAACCTTCCAGCACCGGGCAGGTGTCAGGCCCTATACTTCATCTTACGATTTTGCAGAGCCCTGTGTTTTTGATAAACAGTCGCCTGGACCTCTTCACTGCGGCCCTGATTACTCAGGGCGACCCTTCTCCCGAAGTTACGGGTCTATTTTGCCTAATTCCTTAGCCATGAATCTCTCGAGCACCTTAGAATTCTCATCTCGACTACCTGTGTCGGTTTGCGGTACGGGTACTATTAACCTGAAGTTTAGAGGTTTTTCTTGGAAGCCCTTAGGTGCACTATCTCTTTGTCCGAAGACTCCGAGTACTATCGTATTTCCCCAAGCCGCGTGGATTTGCCTGCGCAGCTTATAGGTAGGTACTTCAACGAACTATTCCGTCAGTTCGCGGCACTTTCATCACTCCGTCACCCCATCACAGTTAACAGTAGTACGGGAATATTAACCCGTTGGCCATCGACTGTCCCTTTCGGGTTCGCCTTAGGTCCCGACTAACCCACAGCTGATTAGCATAGCTGTGGAAACCTTAGTCTTTCGGTGTGCGGGTTTCTCGCCCGCATTATCGTTACTTATGCCTACATTTTCTTTTCTAACCAGTCCAGCATGCCTTACGACACACCTTCAACCCTGTTAGAATGCTCCCCTACCACTTGTAATAAATTACAAATCCATAGCTTCGGTAATACACTTATGCCCGATTATTATCCATGCTCGTCCGCTCGACTAGTGAGCTGTTACGCACTCTTTAAATGAATGGCTGCTTCCAAGCCAACATCCTAGCTGTCTGGGCAGACAAACCTCGTTCTTTCAACTTAGTGTATATTTGGGGACCTTAGCTGATGGTCTGGGTTCTTTCCCTCTCGGACTTGGACCTTAGCACCCAAGCCCTCACTGCTGAGAAACATTATATAGCATTCGGAGTTTGTCAGGAATTGGTAGGCGGTGAAGCCCCCGCATCCAATCAGTAGCTCTACCTCTATATAACTTTATGCTCAGCGCTGCACCTAAATGCATTTCGGGGAGTACGAGCTATTTCCGAGTTTGATTGGCCTTTCACCCCTACCCACAGATCATCCCAAGACTTTTCAACGTCAACGGGTTCGGTCCTCCACTGTGTGTTACCACAGCTTCAACCTGTCCATGGGTAGATCACACGGTTTCGCGTCTAACACTACTGACTAAAGCGCCCTATTCAGACTCGCTTTCGCTACGGATCCGTGGCTTAACCACTTATCCTTGCCAGCAACGTTAACTCGTAGGCTCATTATGCAAAAGGCACGCCGTCACCCCACGAAAGGGCTCCGACCGCTTGTAAGCGTATGGTTTCAGGATCTATTTCACTCCGTTATTCACGGTTCTTTTCACCTTTCCCTCACGGTACTGGTTCACTATCGGTCTCTCAGGAGTATTTAGCCTTAGCGGATGGTCCCGCCAAATTCAGACAGGGTTTCACGTGCCCCGCCCTACTCAGGATACCACTATCTATTACAATCATTACTTATACAGGGCTATCACCTTCTTTGGCTCTACTTTCCAGTAGATTCTAATTCTTCATGCATAAAATCTCGTGGTCCTACAACCCCAACATTGCCGTAACAACATTGGTTTGGGCTAATCCGCGTTCGCTCGCCACTACTTACGGAATCA
Organism: Flavobacterium undicola; assembly: GCF_009909155.2. Taxonomy (GTDB): domain Bacteria; phylum Bacteroidota; class Bacteroidia; order Flavobacteriales; family Flavobacteriaceae; genus Flavobacterium; species Flavobacterium undicola. The sequence goes on along the minus strand of NZ_JAAAPM020000062.1, from coordinate 2,320 downwards.
CTTTTGTTTTCTTCTCCTCCGCCTACTTAGATGTTTCAGTTCAGCGGGTTTGCCCACCTATCGGTGTACTATGTCTTCAACATAGTGGGTTGCCCCATTCAGGTATCTACGGATCAATCGATGTGTGCTCGTCCCCGTAGCTTTTCGCAGCTTATCACGCCTTTCATCGCCTCTGAGAGCCAAGGCATCCCCCATACGCCCTTATTTTGCTTATTGTACCAATCTCGTTATTTAAAACAAGACCGTTTTTGTTTGTCTTTTACTATCACTAGTAAAAAACGCTTTCTACTTTTAATATTTTTCTTATCTCAATATGTCAATGAACTTTAATATGTATTAAGACTGCTGTATTAAGTATTAAGATTTTGTCTTAATTCTTGATACTATCATCTTGATACTATCTGTGGAGAATAACGGAGTCGAACCGTTGACCTCCTGCGTGCAAGGCAGGCGCTCTAGCCAGCTGAGCTAATCCCCCATTTCTTTTAAAATTCCAAAATTTTTAATTTCCAAATTCCAAAAAAATAAGGATCTCAACCTCTAGAATTTCCTTTATTTAAGTTTTTTTTACAGTCTTTTTAATTTTTGTCTTAAAAAGTAGTCCCGGGCAGACTCGAACTGCCGACCCCTACATTATCAGTGTAGTACTCTAACCAGCTGAGCTACGAGACTCTGTTTTTACTTAAATTCTTATTCTTTTTTTTAAATTAACAGCAAGAGTAATAAAATGTCGACATTAAAAACCAATAGGTCTTTTTGTCTTTTTCCCTAGCGTGCATATAGCTAACACTAAGGCTCTAGAAAGGAGGTGTTCCAGCCGCACCTTCCGGTACGGCTACCTTGTTACGACTTAGCCCTAGTTACCAGTTTTACCCTAGGCAGCTCCTTGCGGTCACCGACTTCAGGCACCCCCAGCTTCCATGGCTTGACGGGCGGTGTGTACAAGGCCCGGGAACGTATTCACCGGATCATGGCTGATATCCGATTACTAGCGATTCCAGCTTCACGGAGTCGAGTTGCAGACTCCGATCCGAACTGTGACCGGCTTTGTAGATTCGCTCCTGGTCACCCAGTGGCTGCTCTCTGTACCGGCCATTGTAGCACGTGTGTAGCCCAAGGCGTAAGGGCCGTGATGATTTGACGTCATCCCCACCTTCCTCACAGTTTGCACTGGCAGTCTCGTTAGAGTTCCCGACATGACTCGCTGGCAACTAACAACAGGGGTTGCGCTCGTTATAGGACTTAACCTGACACCTCACGGCACGAGCTGACGACAACCATGCAGCACCTTGTAAATTGTCTTGCGAAAAGTCTGTTTCCAAACTGGTCAATCTACATTTAAGCCTTGGTAAGGTTCCTCGCGTATCATCGAATTAAACCACATGCTCCACCGCTTGTGCGGGCCCCCGTCAATTCCTTTGAGTTTCATTCTTGCGAACGTACTCCCCAGGTGGGATACTTATCACTTTCGCTTAGCCACTGAAGTTGCCCCCAACAGCTAGTATCCATCGTTTACGGCGTGGACTACCAGGGTATCTAATCCTGTTCGCTACCCACGCTTTCGTCCATCAGCGTCAATCAATTAGTAGTAACCTGCCTTCGCAATTGGTATTCCATGTAATCTCTAAGCATTTCACCGCTACACTACATATTCTAGTTACTTCCTAATAATTCAAGTCTAGCAGTATCAATGGCCGTTCCACCGTTGAGCGATGGGCTTTCACCACTGACTTACTAAACCGCCTACGGACCCTTTAAACCCAATGATTCCGGATAACGCTTGGATCCTCCGTATTACCGCGGCTGCTGGCACGGAGTTAGCCGATCCTTATTCTCACAGTACCGTCAAGACGCTACACGTAGCGTTGTTTCTTCCTGTGCAAAAGCAGTTTACAATCCATAGGACCGTCATCCTGCACGCGGCATGGCTGGTTCAGACTTGCGTCCATTGACCAATATTCCTCACTGCTGCCTCCCGTAGGAGTCTGGTCCGTGTCTCAGTACCAGTGTGGGGGATCTCCCTCTCAGGACCCCTACCCATCGTAGCCTTGGTAAGCCGTTACCTTACCAACAAGCTAATGGGACGCATGCTCATCTTTCACCGTTGTGACTTTAATTATAAAATGATGCCATTCTATAATACTATGAGGTATTAATCCAAATTTCTCTGGGCTATCCCTCTGTGAAAGGTAGATTGCATACGCGTTACGCACCCGTGCGCCGGTCTCTTGGTCCGAAAACCAATACCCCTCGACTTGCATGTGTTAAGCCTGCCGCTAGCGTTCATCCTGAGCCAGGATCAAACTCTTCATCGTATATT
>NZ_JAAAPM020000061.1 GCF_009909155.2 Flavobacterium undicola | reverse complement strand
ATGGTTGTACGGCAACTAGAAGCTATACTCTTACACAGCCAACGGCAATCAATACTTCTTCAGGTTCCCAGACAAACGTGTCTTGTAATGGAGGAACAAACGGTTCTGCATCGGTTTCTCCTTCAGGCGGAACTCCTGGTTATACTTATTCATGGTCACCATCTGGCGGAACGGCAGCTACTGCTACGGGACTTGCCGCAGGAAGCTATACTGTAACGGTAACCGACGCTAATGGTTGTACAGCAACTCGCAACTATACTCTTACACAGCCATCAGCAATCAATACATCTTCAGGTTCCCAGACAAATGTGTCTTGTAATGGTGGTACAAATGGTTCTGCATCAGTTTCTCCTTCAGGCGGAACTCCAGGTTATACTTATTCATGGTCACCATCTGGCGGAACTGCTGCTACGGCTACCGGTCTTGCCGCAGGAAGTTATACTGTAACGGTAACGGACGCCAACGGATGTACTGCAACTAGAAACTATACTCTTACGCAGCCATCGGCAATCAATACATCTACAGGTTCCCAAACCAACGTGTCTTGCAACGGAGGAACAAACGGTTCTGCATCGGTTTCTCCTTCAGGCGGAACTCCGGGATATACGTATTCATGGTCACCATCTGGCGGAACAGCAGCTACGGCTACAGGTCTTGCCGCAGGAAGCTATACTGTAACGGTAACAGACGCCAACGGATGTACTGCAACTCGAAACTATACAATAACTCAGCCATCGGCAATTAATACATCTACAGGTTCTCAAACCAACGTGTCTTGCAACGGAGGAACAAACGGTTCAGCATCAGTTTCTCCTTCGGGCGGAACTCCGGGATATACGTATTCATGGTCACCATCTGGCGGAACAGCAGCTACGGCTACAGGTCTTGCCGCAGGAAGCTATACGGTAACTGTAACCGACGCTAATGGTTGTACAGCAACTCGCAATTATACTCTTACACAGCCATCGGCAATCAATACTTCTTCAGGTTCCCAAACCAATGTGTCTTGTAACGGTGGAACAAACGGTTCGGCTTCGGTTTCTCCTTCTGGCGGAACTCCTGGTTATACTTATTCATGGTCACCATCTGGCGGAACGGCCGCCACGGCTACCGGACTTGCCGCAGGAAGCTATACGGTAACTGTAACCGACGCTAATGGTTGTACAGCAACTCGCAATTATACTCTTACACAGCCATCGGCAATCAATACATCTACAGGTTCTCAAACCAACGTGTCTTGTAATGGCGGAACAAACGGTTCAGCATCGGTTTCTCCTTCGGGCGGAACTCCAGGCTATACCTATTCATGGTCACCATCTGGCGGAACTGCAGCTACAGCTACCGGTCTTGCCGCAGGAAGCTATACGGTAACTGTAACCGATGCGAACGGATGTACAGCAACACGTAATTATACTCTTACTCAGCCAACGGCAATCAGTACGGCAACAGGTTCTCAAACCAATGTGTCTTGTAATGGCGGAACAAACGGTTCTGCATCGGTTTCTCCTTCAGGCGGAACTCCGGGCTATACTTATTCATGGTCACCATCTGGGGGAACTGCGGCTACTGCTACAGGTCTTGCCGCTGGAAGTTATACTGTAACAGTAACCGACGCCAACGGCTGTACTGCAACTCGCAACTATACAATAACGCAGCCATCGGCAATCAGTACCGCGTCAGGTTCTCAAACCAATGTGTCTTGTAACGGAGGAACAAACGGTTCTGCATCAGTTTCTCCTTCAGGCGGAACTCCGGGCTATACTTATTCATGGTCACCATCTGGTGGAACTGCAGCTACTGCAACAGGTCTTGCAGCAGGAAGCTATACGGTAACTGTAACCGATGCGAACGGATGTACAGCAACACGTAATTATACTCTTACTCAGCCATCGGCAATCAGTACCGCGTCAGGTTCTCAAACCAATGTGTCTTGTAATGGAGGAACAAACGGTTCTGCATCGGTTTCTCCTTCGGGCGGAACTCCGGGCTATACTTATTCATGGTCACCATCTGGCGGAACAGCAGCTACAGCTACAGGTCTTGCAGCAGGAAGCTATACGGTAACTGTAACCGATGCGAACGGATGTACTGCAACTCGCAATTATACAATAACGCAACCATCGGCAATCAGTACCGCGTCAGGTTCTCAAACCAATGTGTCTTGTAACGGCGGAACAAACGGTTCTGCATCAGTTTCTCCTTCAGGCGGAACTCCGGGCTATACTTATTCATGGTCACCATCTGGCGGAACTGCGGCTACAGCTACAGGTCTTGCGGCAGGAAGTTATACGGTAACGATAACTGACGCTAACGGATGTACAGCAACACGTAACTTTACGGTTACTCAACCTTCGGCAATCAGTACTGCAACAGGTTCTCAAACCAATGTATCTTGTAATGGTGGTTCAAACGGTTCAGCATCGGTTTCTCCTTCAGGAGGAACTCCGGGCTATACCTATTCATGGTCGCCATCTGGAGGAACTGCGGCTACAGCTACAGGTCTTGCGGCAGGAAGCTATACTGTAACGATAACAGACGCTAACGGATGTTCAGCAACACGTAATTATACAATAACTCAGCCGTCGGCATTGAGTTTTACAACTACAACTTTACCAGGTTATGATTATAATTCATCATATAGTCAAACTATTTCGGTTACAGGAGGTACAGGAGGAAAATCGTATGCAGTTACTGCAGGTAGTTTGCCTTCAGGTTTTACTCTATCATCAAGTGGTACGATAACAGGAACTTCAACTCAAGTTGCAGATAGTAATTTTACAGTTACGGTTACTGATGTAAATAGTTGTACTGCTACATATAATTTTGTGCTAAAATTAAATCAAATACCAATTATTGTTACAGCAACAGCATCTCAAACCAAAGTATATGGACAGAGCGATCCTGTTTTTACATATACAGTGACACCAAGTTTGTTGTCTGGAGATTCATTTACAGGAGCTTTAACAAGAGTTACAGGTGAAAATATTGGTAATTATGCTATAAACGCAGGTACTCTTTCGGCAGGGTCTAAATATTTAATGACTTTTGTTAGTAAAGATTTTGCTATTACAGTCAAACCAATTACCGTTACGGCTACTGCTTCTCAAACGAAAGTTTATGGTACAGCCGATCCAGTTTTTGCGAATACGGTTTCACCAAGTTTAGTGGGAAGTGATAGCTTTACAGGAGCTTTGACAAGAGCTGCAGGAGAGAATATCGGAACTTATGCTATTACACAAGGAAGTTTGAGTGCCGGTTCTAATTATATTATCAGTTATGTTAGTAAAGACTTTGCTATCACGGCTAAGCCAATTACCGTTACAGCTACTGCTTCTCAGACGAAAGTTTATGGTATTGTTGATCCTGTTTTTGCTTATACAGTTTCACCAAGTTTAGTAGGAAGCGATAGCTTTACAGGAGCTTTAACAAGAGTTTCGGGAGAGAATATCGGAACTTATGCTATTACACAAGGAAGTTTGAGTGCCGGTTCTAATTATGCTATTAGTTATGTTAGCAAAGATTTTGCTATCACAGCCAAGCCAATTACGGTTACGGTTACTGCTTCTCAGACGAAAGTTTATGGTGCTGTTGATCCTGTTTTTGCTTATACAGTTTCTCCAAGTTTATTAGGAAGCGATAGCTTTACAGGAGCTTTAACAAGAGTTTCGGGAGAGAATATCGGAACTTATGCTATTACACAAGGAAGTTTGAGTGCCGGTTCTAATTATACTATCAGTTATGTTAGTAAGGACTTTTCTATTACAGCCAAACCGATTACAGTTACGGCTACTGTTTCTCAAACAAAAGTGTATGGTGCTGTTAATCCAGTATATACTTATTCAGTTTCTCCAAGTTTAGTAGGAAGCGATACCTTTACAGGAGCTTTAACAAGAGTTTCGGGAGAGAATATCGGAACTTATGCTATTACACAAGGAAGTTTGAGTGCTGGTTCTAATTATACTATTAGTTATGTTAGTAAAGACTTTGCTGTCACGGCCAAGCCAATTACGGTTACGGCTACTGCATCTCAAACGAAAGTTTATGGTACTGTTGATCCTGTTTTTGCTTATACAGTTTCACCAAGTTTAGTAGGGAGCGATACCTTTACAGGAGCTTTAACAAGAGTTTCGGGAGAGAATATTGGAACTTATGCAATTGGGCAAGGAAGTTTGAGTGCTGGTTCTAATTATACTATTAGTTATGTTAGTAAAGATTTTGCTATTACAGCTAAGCCAATTACCGTTACGGCTACTGCTTCTCAAACAAAAGTGTATGGTGCTGTTAATCCTGTATATACTTATTCAGTTTCACCAAGTTTAGTAGGAAGCGATACCTTTTCAGGAGTTTTAACAAGAGCGACTGGAGAGAATGTAGGTTCTTATGCAATTACGCAAGGAAGTTTAAGTGCCGGTTCTAATTATACTATCAGTTATGTTAGCAAAGATTTTGCTATCACAGCTAAGCCAATTAACGTTACCGCTACTGCTTCTCAGACAAAAGTGTATGGTGCTGTTAATCCGGTATATACTTATTCAGTTTCACCAAGTTTAGTAGGAAGTGATACCTTTTCAGGAGTTTTAACAAGAACTACAGGAGAAAATATAGGAACTTATGCTATTATACAAGGAAGTTTAAGTGCTGGCTCTAATTATACTATTAGTTATGTTAGTAAAGACTTTACTATTACAGCTAAACCAATTACAGTTACAGCTACTGCTTCTCAAACGAAAGTTTATGGTACAGCTGATCCTGTTTTTGCTTATACAGTTTCGCCAAGTTTAGTAGGAAGCGATACATTTACAGGAGCTTTAACAAGAACTGTTGGGGAAAATGTAGGTTCTTATGCAATCACGCAAGGAAGTTTAAGTGCGGGATTAAATTATACCATTAGCTATGTTGGAGCAAATTTCACTATCGCTAAAGCCAATCAGACTATTACTTGGAATCAAATTTTAGAGTTGGGTTGTGATGGAGTGACAACTGCAGTATTGACAGCTACTTCTAGTAGTGGTTTGCCTGTAAGTTATACTTCTTCTAATGCTAATATTGCAACGATTTCAAATGGAGTATTGGCTTTACAGAATTATGGTTCAGCAATTATTACAGCTTCACAATTGGGTAATAATAATTATAATGCAGTTCCAGTGGTTAACTTGGTGGTTGTAAACAGTCAACCTAATTTAATTAGAAAGCAGTTTGAAGATATTATCTTCTTTGATAATAGTTCTAATACTTTTACATCGTACAATTGGTATAAAAATGGGGTTTTAGTTCCAAGTCAAACTGCTCAATATTTTAAAGAGAATGGAGCTTTAAATGGTACTTATTATGCCAAAGCAACAAGATTGGATGGAATGGTAGTTACAACTTGCCCGCTAGTCTTGTCTCCAACAATAGAAGAGGAATATTTAAAAATTGTCCCTAATCCGGTTAAAACTAATGCAAGTTATGAACTTATTACAAATGTATCTTCTTCAAGATTACAGAATGCGCATATTGAAGTATACAGTGTAGGTGGATTGTTGATGGAGAATAAAACTATAAGTGAAAACAGGGTAACTTTAAAAGCTCCAATGGTTGAGGGTATTTATGTTGTTAAAATGACTTTAGCAAATGGTAAATATTTTACAAAAAATCTTCTAGTTAAAAATTAAATAATTGAGTTAGTCATTTAGTTTCTGTATTTTTATGTCTTTAAAAACAGTCGTTATGGAAGTATTTGAAGGACAAAGCATACTAAACTTTATAAAAGAATTGCCAAATGATGAAGCTTGCAAAGCTT
>NZ_JAAAPM020000060.1 GCF_009909155.2 Flavobacterium undicola | reverse complement strand
TTTGCAAGCTTCATCATTTGGCAATTCTTTTATAAAGTTTAGTATGCTTTGTCCTTCAAATACTTCCATAACGACTGTTTTTAAAGACATAAAAATACAGAAACTAAATGACTAACTCAATTATTTATATTTTACCAAAATACATAGCTTTAACAATACCATCTGAAAGTCCAATTTTAGGAACATAGATATTTCTGGCTCCACTCCATTTCATGGCATTTAGATAAATACGAACGGCTGGTATAATTACGTCGGCACGATCAGGGTTTAATCCTAATTCAGAAATTCTTTGATTGTATGTTAACGAATTTAAAAATGCGTACTGGGAATTGACATACAAATAAGACAAGGGCTTATCTTGCATTTTTCCTGACATTTTAAATAATTTATTGATATTCCCACCAGAACCTATCAAGGAAACTTCATCAAAATCAGTAATATTTGTTTTAATCCACTTCTCAATTTCTTGCCATACAATATCACTAACCATTTCATTCAATAATCGAACAGTACCTACTTTGAATGACCTAGAAATCACTATTTTACCATCAGAAAACAAGGTAAATTCAGTACTACCACCACCTACATCAACAAACAAATAGGTTTTATCTGTTTTCAACAAATGATGCAAATCAGTCGATGCAATGATGGCTGCTTCTTTTTTACCATCGATAATTTCGATTTTAATATCGGCTTTTTTCTTAATAAGCGCCACAACTTCCTTTCCATTATAAGCTTCACGCATTGCGGAAGTTGCAAAAGCTTTATAAGATTCCACTTTGTGAACTTTCATTAACAGATTAAATGCTTTCATAGCATCACACATTCTATCTGTATTTTCTGTAGAAATTTCTCCTACGGTAAAAGCATCCTGACCTAAACGAATAGGAACACGTACAAGAGAACTTTTATTAAATTGTGTTTCTTTTCCTTCCTGCTCAACAATATTGACAACTAATAATCGCATGGCATTAGATCCAATATCGATGGCGGCGTATTTTTTTATTTTAATCATTATCCTTTATATTTTTATCGCTTTGGTTAAAGAATAATTTCTTCTAACAAACCCACTTTCCTTTGATAATATTTGTACGTTTCAATTTGTGCTCTAAATACATTTTTGCCGTCATTGCTACGGTATTTGTTATCTAAACTATAAGAATGGAAACGCACTTTTACATTTCCTTTCCACGCTATGTCAAAGTTTTCAATCAATTCATTTTTAATATCCTGATCATAAATAGGACAAGTTACTTCTACTCTTCCATCTAAATTTCGAGTCATAAAATCGGCTGAAGATATATAAACTTCAGTTTGACCACCATTTCCAAAAATATAAATACGAGAATGTTCTAAGTAATTATCGACAATACTTATGGCTTCAATATTTTCACTCATTCCTTTAATTCCTGGAATCAAAGAACAAATTCCTCTGACTTCTAATTGAATTATAACTCCTGCATTACTGGCTTCATACAATTTATCAATCATGGCAAAGTCTGACAAACTATTCATTTTTAGTTTCATGTAAGCTTTTCGACCTGCAAGTGCATGAGAAATCTCTCGATTAATAAGTTTATAAAATTTAGAACGCGTATAATGTGGTGAAACAATCAAATGCTTGTAACGATGTACTCTATAGTTAATATTAAAAAATTCGAAAACTTTTGAAATATCTTTCAAAATTTGTTGATGACTGGTAAAAAGGGTCACATCTGTGTAAATTTTAGCAGTAGCTTCATTGAAATTTCCAGTAGAAATAAAACCATAACGTTTGTTTTTTCCATTTTCAATTCTCTCAATAACACATATTTTACTATGTACTTTTAATCCTTTGATACCAAAAATAAGATCAATTCCTTCCGTTTGCATTTGTTCAGCATAGGAAATATTTGAAGCTTCGTCAAAACGAGCTTGTAATTCTATTTGAACAGTTACTTGTTTACCATTTTTTGCAGCATTGATTAATGAGCTAATAATTTGGGAATTTTTAGCTAATCGATATAAGGTTATTTTTATTGAAGTTACTTTTGGATCCAAAGCAGCCTCTCTTAAAAATTTGGTTAGATAAGAAAACGATTGGTAAGGAGCATGCAAAAGATAATCTTTTTTACTAATTTTCTCTAAAATACTGCCTTCTTGATTAAGTTCTGGTATAGGTAATGGTAGGTTTTTTTTATAAAGTAAATCAAATCTTCCTAAATTTGGAAAATCCATATAATCTCTCCTATTATGATATCTTCCACCTGGAATTATACTATCTGTAGAAACAATTTTCATTTTATCTAAGAAAAATTCCAAGGTATCATCCCCTATCAATTGATCATAAATAAAACGAACTGGCTCCCCTATTCTCCTGTCTTTTACACTCGTAGATATTTTTTCAAGCATACTTTTACTCAAATCACTATCAATATCTAATTGAGCGTCTCGACTAATTTTTATCATGTGAGCAGCAATGCTCTCACAATCAAAAATATTGAAGATACTTTTTAAATTATGTCGAATTACATCATCAATAAGAATTACATAATGCTTATGATCATTTGAAGGTAAAACAACAAAACGATTCATTGTTTTAGGAATTTCTATAATGGCATAATGAACAGCTGCGTCTTTTTTCATGACCAATTTAACCGCCAAATAACCAATGTTGTCTTTTAACAAAGGAAACTCGGCCAAATCATTCAATATGATTGTCACTAATTCAGGACTTAACGTTTGAATAAAGAAATCTTTCAAGAAAACTTCTTGTTCATCTGAAATTTCATTCTCGTTGATAATTAAAATATTCTCAGTTTCCAGTTTAGATTCTATTTCTCTTAGTATCGCTAAACTTTCTGTCTGATGTTCGATTACAATTTCAGTAATATCTTTTACTAATTGCTGCGCCGAAATACCTCCTAAGATTTTTTCTCCAGTTTTCCCAGATAGACTTAACCTACGAATTGCAGCAAATCGAACTCTAAAAAACTCATCTAAATTATTGGAAAAAATCCCTAAAAATCGTAATCTATCTAATAATGGTACCGAATCATCTGCGGCTTCTTGAAGTACTCTGGCATTAAATGCTAACCAACTTTTTTCTCTATCAATATACTTTTGATCAAACATTTTTTATTTTAAATCTTTTGGAATTATTATTTTTTTGGTTTTACCTTTATTTATTTCTCCCCAATTATCAGTTTCAAATTGCAACGAGACAAAGCCACTGGTAGGAACATTCTCTATAAATATATCCCCAAATTTATTAACAAAATTTGTAATTGCAGCATTATGTCCAAAAAGAATTACACTATCGAATGTATTCGCACAAGATTTAATTATATTTTCTAATTGCTTTTCTTCAAAAGTGTATAAATCATCTTTGTAAACAATATTTTCAATCGGATATAATATATTTTGTGCAAAAATGACTGCTGTATCCGATGCTCTTTTAGCTGGACTACTCCAAATGATATATTTTTTAGGAATATGTTTTTGAATATTCAAGGAAACCAAATGGGCATCCTGCATTCCACGTTGGTCTAAAGGTCTGTCAATATCTTTTAATGGCATATCCCAATTCGATTTTGCATGCCTGATTAATACTAAATTTTTCATGGAAAACGAATTTAAGTGAAATTAAATCTAAAACTGAAATCGAACTTACAATTTACAAAAGAAAAGCGAAAGATTCTGATTTTATTTTTTCCTTTTTTACTTCTAGATTTTTTTCTTATTTCTTGAAAGATAAATATTAATATTTTTTTTCACTGAAATCAAAATTACTTAAGTTTAAAACAGTATTCCTTATATTTAAAAGTAATCAAAAACTTATAAAAATGCATTTTATCTGATTTTTTAGACACTTTATCGATGTTTTTTTTGGTGTTAGGATTTTTTAATCCTAAATTTGAACTACAATTTTACAAATTATTTAACACTGATAATCATCACAAATAACATCATACCTGAAATTGTAAATTTTTAAGGAGTTAAAACAGGTCAATTAAATAATGAGATAAAATCATAAATAAAAAAAACAAAAATTAACATCTAATTTAAGCTTTTTACGGAATTCAAATACTGACAACCAAGTTTTTAGGTTTTATTTGACAAAAAACGTCTTTTAACGAGTATTTAGGTTGTTTAAAGAGAAAATTTACTACAGAAATTTAATGTAATTAGATTCGCTTTAAATTATAGATTACCCTATTTTTTAAATTTGAGATATAATACTTAGCTCCAAACCTACTAAAAACTGATTATATGGAAACGAAAATTACTCAACCTTTTTGGATTATATTTTTACTGTTTGTAATCCTACCCTTTTCGGCAGTAGGACAATGTCCCAGTAACTACGTAACCAATCTAGCAGCTAAGACAATTAAATTTCAATTTGAAGCAGGAAACGGTGCGGCTGATGGAAATGTAGCATGCGATTTTGTTCGTGTTCATGGGGGTACTGGCACAGACCCTTGTTCTGGGGGATCTATAACCGTAGCTGGAGTAACCTATAATTATACTGGAAATACTGGAGGCGGTAGTAGTGCTCCAATTATACTTACTTATACAACTACACAAACACTTAATACTGTACCTTCTAATATTGAAATCGCTAAAGCTATTGGTTGTGGTCAAATTCCAGACGATAATTGTTTCGAAATTTATTTTCAAGATATAGAAACAGGTCAAAATTGTAATTCGAGTAATAGTAAATTTTCAATGACAATTAAAGATAATGGATGTGGTCCTTATACTTTACAATCAAGTGGGAATTCTGCATTAACTTTCCCAACTTCAGGTATAACAACAGGGACATATACTACATCAACAATTAAAGCTGGAATTTATATATTAATATTCAAAGATAAATTTAGCAAAGAACATGTAATTATTTATAATCATATAACTGAGGTGGGAACTTGTGTAAAACAATCTAACTTAGATATAGTAAAAACTATTACTTCTGGGAATCCATATTACTCGGCGGGAAACATAATAACATACTCATATTCTGTTACTTCAGACGCACCTATTACCGCTCCTTTTGTAAATGATGATCATATAGTAGGTAATATCACTACCCATACAGGTGATACAAATAATGATGGTATTCTCCAAGTTGGAGAAACTTGGAAATTTACAGCATCCTATACAGTTACACAAGCGGATATCGAAAGTGGTTCTGTGACGAATTTGGCATTTGCTAGGGGATCAGATGTAAACAATTTACCAATTTTTTCTGATGTTGATGATGCGACAGCACTTTTAACTACTTGTGTTGCGTCTGCGGGATCGGATGTTACTATCAACTGTACTAATACAAGTGCTCAACTATTGGCTACTGGAGGAGCTTCTTATTCTTGGAGTCCTTCCACAGGATTAAGCGCAATCAATATTGCTAATCCAATTGCTACTCCTCCTACAACAACAACTTATACCGTAACTGCAACAACAGCTAACGGATGTACTGCAACTGACCAAGTGGTGGTAACTGTTAATAAAATTGCGCCAACTGCTTCTATTATTTCACAAACCAATGTGTCTTGTTTTGGAAACACTAACGGTAGTGTGACTGTTGCCGGATCTAATGGAACTTCTCCATATACCTATGCCAAAGACGGAATAACTTTCGGTTCAAGCGGAACTTTCAGCAATCTTGCTGCAGGTTCTTATACCATTACCGTTAAAGACGCTAATGGATGTACCACAACTCAAGGAGTAACAATCTCTCAACCTGATGCACTAAGTGCAACTGTAGCAAAAACAAATGTTACATGTAACGCTGCTGCTGATGGAACTATCACTGTAAGTGCGCCTCTTGGTGGATACGGAACTTTTGAATACCGCCTTAATAACGGAACTTGGCAAACCAGCGGTAGCTTCAACGCTCTTGCTCCTGCTACTTATAGTGTACAAATAAGAGACAAAGCAAATCCTAATTGTGTAATTGTATTGGGTGACCAAACAATCTCTCAACCTGATGCACTAAGTGCAACTGTAGCAAAAACAAATGTTACATGTAACGCTGCTGCTGATGGAACTATCACTGTAAGTGCGCCTCTTGGTGGATACGGAACTTTTGAATACCGC
>NZ_JAAAPM020000006.1 GCF_009909155.2 Flavobacterium undicola | reverse complement strand
AGCTTTGCAAGCTTCATCATTTGGCAATTCTTTTATAAAGTTTAGTATGCTTTGTCCTTCAAATACTTCCATAACGACTGTTTTTAAAGACATAAAAATACAGAAACTAAATGACTAACTCAATAAATTTATTTCGATAATAGTCTATTTCATCACTGCTATATAATTCAGCAGTTATAATTTGTAATTCATCTTCGTTACATTGTAATTCTTTAAATATAGTTTCAAAATCTACTGCTTGAGTATTGTTTGATGATTTTCTTAAATTAAAATTATTAAGTTGTGTAGAAAGCAATTCTAATAACTTATGTCTTTTTTTATTTATATTCATCTTTCTGTTTTTTTGGTGTTTCGTCCTCTTTAGGTAAACTGTTCGCCAACTTGTATATAGGTCTGACAAAATCAGACTTATTACCCTTAAATTGGGTGGCTTTGTCTGATAAATGCCAGTGCTTTTTTTCAAATATATAAATAAATCTTACAAACCCAGCTATGGCTTTATTGTTTTTGTATAATTTCTCTTAAGGTTTCGAGCTGGATTTCCAGTTTCTGGATATAGTCGTTTTTTTTAGCCAGTTCTTTTTTTAGGGCTTTTTCCTGTATGGTTTCAAAACGGTACAGCAGGTATTCGCCCAGTTGCGCCAAAAAAATATGTTTAAGTACCAGGCTTAGTTTCCACAAAACGGCAAACTGTAGTGTGTCTTTCTTAAAATAAGCCCTTAATCCTTTAGGGGCTATGCCCATTGCTTTGGCAATTTCGCTTTTGGTCTGGGTTATGAATTATTTGTCTCAAAATTCGTTGGAATAAATACTTTATTGTCATCGTTGGGTGAAATTTGTTCTTGATTATAACTATTCGTTTGTCCTTAGCTTCCGCAGTCGAGCGTCAAATGTTTGAAGAATACGTAAAAAGAAAATCTGTTTGAGCGTAGCGAGTTATTTTCTTTTAGTATTCGAAAACTAATTTGACCGATGAGGAAGCGCAAGACTTGATTTTTTTGTTTCTTTTTTGATCAAGCAAAAAAGAAAATTGTAAATCTAATTTTTCACTTTTGATAAAAACCTCATTGGTAGTGATCCCGCTTTTGGGCGGGATTGTATCGAGAACAAGAAAAATTTTATTAAAAACGGTTCTCGATACATTTTTTGTTCCGTTTCACTACACAAAAAACACTACCATTGACGTTTTTGTCTAAAAAATTGATTTTCAATTATTTAGACAAAACAATATATAAAAATAATACGTCATTTTATATTGCATTTTTTTGTAAAAAAATTATACCTCGAACTGACGTTTTTGATAATTTCATTCTACTGCTTATTAAAAACAAAAAATGCTTCTCAATCGAGAAGCATTTTTTGTTTAATTTGTTTAGCTATAATAGGTTTTTCAAAATAATTCATTGTTTTTTTTATCATTCCTGTAAAAATAATCCATGTATTAGCACAAATTATCCATATTCAGATTTCGTTTAGATTCTATTTTTGTATAGATACGTTTTAAGTAGTATCTATTAATCAAAAATAAACCAACCCAACCCAATTATGAATGTATTACAACCCGCAGATTATATTGTTTTTCTGATTTACTTTGTTATTGTTACGGCCTACGGAATGTACATTTACAGAAGTAAGAAAAATGCAGTTACCAGTTCTAACGATTATTTTTTGGCTGAAGGTTCGCTAACCTGGTGGGCTATTGGAGCGTCATTGATTGCTTCTAATATTTCGGCAGAGCATTTTATAGGTATGAGTGGTTCGGGCTTTGCACTTGGTCTGGCTATTTCTTCTTACGAATGGATGTCGGCAGCGACATTAATTATCGTTGCTGTGTTTATTTTGCCGGTATATCTTAAAAACAAAATATTTACGATGCCACAATTTTTGGCAAAACGATATAATGATACTGTAAGTGCAATTATGGCTGTGATTTGGCTTTTGATTTATGTGTTTGTAAATCTTACTTCTATTATCTATTTAGGCGCTTTGGCCATTTCATCGATTGCTCCGGTTAGCTTTGAATTTTGCGTTATCGGATTGAGTTTGTTCTCTGTTATAGTTACTTTAGGAGGAATGAAAGTAATTGGTTATACCGATATGTTTCAGGTAATCGTATTGATATTGGGAGGTTTGGTTACCACTTATTTGGCACTAACCTTACTTTCAGAGCAGTTTGGATTTGGAAAAGATATTTTTAAAGGATTATCAATTATAGCCGACAAAGCACCCGGTCATTTACAAATGATATTTGATAAATCGAATCCGCATTATAAAGAATTACCCGGAATGTCTGTAATCATAGGAGGGATGCTAATCAATAATCTGGCTTATTGGGGTTGCAATCAGTACATCGTTCAAAGAGCTTTGGGTGCCGATTTAAAAACCGCCCGAAAAGGAATTTTGTTTGCAGCCTTTTTAAAATTATTAGTTCCGGTTATTGCCGTTTTGCCGGGTATTGCCATGTATGTAATGCATGAAAACGGAATGTTTCAAAAAGAAATGGTTGATGCTGCAGGAGTTTTAAAACCAGATCATGCGTATCCAACATTGATGAATTTATTGCCTGCCGGTTTAAAAGGAATTGCTTTAGCTGCTTTAACGGCTGCAATTGTGGCTTCTTTAGCAGGAAAAGCCAACAGTATTTCGACGATTTTTTCATTAGATATTTATAGAAAATATTTTAATAAAAATGCCTCTGAAAGAAAATTGGTGCGTGTAGGAAGATTGACTGTCGTAGTGGCTATGATTATCGGTGCTATTGTTGCCCCTTCGTTAAAAACCTTAGATCAGGCCTATCAGTTCATTCAGGAATATGTAGGTTTCTTTTCACCAGGAGTACTTGCAATATTTATGTTGGGAATGTTTTGGAAGAAGACTACCGCTTCAGCCGGACTTGCCGGTGCATTGCTGACAGTGCCTATTGCTACGGTATTAAAGTTCCTGCCTGTATGGACAAACGGGGCTTTCCCTGATTTCCCGTTTTTAGACAGAATGACGATTGCTTTCTTTTTGATAGTATTTATAATGGTAGGAGTTAGCCTTTTAAAACCTGAACCAGTCGTGTTACATGAAAAACACAAGATAGAAGTGGATACATCCATGTTTAAAGTGTCTTCAGGGTTTATTGTTGGGTCATTTATTATCTGCAGTGTATTAGTAGCATTATATACTGTCTTTTGGTAATTTTTAAGTTTTAAAAAAAAGATAAAAAGAAAAGATTGCTTAGATTATAGTTTAGTTTTTTAATTGAAAAAGGGTTTCACTTTAAACAGTGAAATCCTTTTTTTTTGGTTTTTATTCGAAATTATTTATTCTGAATCTGCGGCGGGTATTCGAGTGTGAGTTTATATTGATGGGCTCTTTTTTCCATGATTTCATTGTTGTTTTATATTGTTTTCTATAAAATTAAAACATACTGATGAATTAATAAAGTTAAATCGGCTGAATTAGGGATTATGTCTATTAAAACGTTACTAGAATCGATTGGGTGTAATTAGTTTTTCGTCAGTTCTAGCCAATGACTTTTTATTAAATGTGAAATTATGGTCTACTAATTTTCTTTTTTGCTTGATCAAAAAAGAAACAAAAAAATCAAGTCTTGCGCTTCCTCGTCGGTCAAATTAGTTTTCGAATACTAAAAGAAAATAACTCGCTACGCTCAAACAGATTTTCTTTTTACGTATTCTTCAAACATTTGACACTCGACTGTGGAAGCTAAGGACAGTGGAGTTAGTAAAATTGAAGTTTACTTTTACAAATATGCTTTTTTGAAAAATGAAACCCTTGTTCACTTTTAATTTTCACGAGTTCGAAAAAATAGAAAAAACAGAAAATAGTATTATCTTTAAACAGGATTTTACCAATTATTTAAAGCCAATTTTTAAAATTTTATAGAATTATGATTTCGATTACAGCTATTATAAAAAGCAAAAAAGAAACTATTGAAGTAGTTAAGGAGATGGTTCACAATCTGGTTACCAACACCAGAAAAGAAGCTGCCTGTATTCGTTATGACTTACATTACTCCGAAAATGTTTTTATAATTTGGGAAGAATGGAAAGATCAGGCAGGGCTTGATATACACAATAGTCAACAGTACTTAATCGATTTTATAGCCGAAAGCGAAACCTTATTGGCTTCTCCTATTCAGGTTTATAAAACGACTCAGGTTTTGTAATTCATAAGTTCATTGTTTAGTCCTAGTTTTTATATTTTTTACGATATTCACGAGGCGAAATTTCCATTTCTTTACTAAATGATTTTGAAAAATGATAAGGGTCATAATAACCCAGATAGTAGGCAATTTCATTTATTTTCATGTTACTAAATTGCAATAATGAACAAGATTTTTGAATTTTTAATTTGTTTAAATATTCAATTGGTGTAAAGGATGTTTTTTCTAAAAACAAATTACGAAAATAAGAATCGGAATAACCTACATGTTTTGCGATTTGACTTAGAGTTAATTTGTTAGTCAGGTTATCTCTCATGAAAATAATACTCATAGGAATTGTATCTAAATCCGATGTGTTAATTGATTTTGTTCTTATAAATTGATCAATGTATTTTATGCTGGATAAAAAATGTTTTAAGCAAATGCTAGAATATTCTAAGTTATCGGCATAGAATCCCATTTCTAAATTTTGGTACATTTCCTCAAACAAATCTAAGCGATTTGATATTCTCATATCATTTAAACTTATAATTTTCTCAGTAGGAGGCGAATATACCGAAGATTTAGTACCTCTAAAATGAATCCAATAAATACTCCAGGGGTCTGAAATTTCAGACTCATAAGAATGAGGCTTGTTTGCAGGAATGATTAAAATTTGATTTTCTGTAAGCTTAAATTGTTCGTTTTCTATTGTTATCGTTCCTTTCCCTTTTTCGCAATAAATTAAAATATCTTCTAGTGCTCCTTTTGAACGTTTACGAAAATGATTCTTCGCATTTGGATAATAACCAATATGGGTAATATAAAGTGATTTAGTTAGTTCATTATTTGTTTGGAAATTCCGAATACTATAGGGTAATACAATTGCTCTTTCTCCTTTAAAACCATCAGCAATATGTTCCATTTGTCTAAAATTTAAATTTGTAATAAATAAGTTAAAAAATACAGGTTTTAAAAGTTTGACTATATATCTGTAGTAATTCTTTTAATCTGTTTTTTGTTTTAAATTCTGTTTTTTAAAATTATTTGTCTTCAAAATTAGTTATTTATGGGTAAATTAAGTTAAAAAAAACACTATAAAAATTTTTATTAAAAATAATGCAGTACTGTGTTTTAATTTAGGGCAAACGATTACATTAGATATAATAGTTGTTTTATACATCTTTTTATTTGTTTTTTGCATTTTTTGACTACTGTTATACCTCTAAATTTGTCTTAATAATATAAATTTTAAAATCATGAGTAAAAATAATTCTTCTTATTTGCTTTTCATCGCTTTAGTTTCTGCTTTGGGTGGATTGTTATTTGGGTATGACTGGGTAGTTATTGGAGGTGCTAAGCCTTTTTATGAAGTTTTTTTCAATATAACTGATGCTCCTTCAATGCAGGGCTGGGTAATGGGAAGTGCTATTTTAGGTTGTTTATTAGGAGTGATGGTTTCAGGAAGTATGTCTGATAAATATGGGAGAAAACCATTGATGATTGTGGCTTCGATTTTATTCACATTAGCAGCTGTTGGGACGGGATGTGTGAATAGCATAAATATGTTTATTGTTTGGAGAGTAATAGGAGGAATTGGTATCGGGATTGCATCTAACCTTTCTCCAATGTATATAGCCGAAATAGCACCAAGTGAATCAAGAGGGAAGTTTGTATCCATTAATCAATTAACAATCGTTTTTGGTATTCTGGCTGCACAAATCGTAAATATGTTTATCGCAAAGCCTATCGTTGATGGCAGTATTTTGTTAGATTCATGGAATGTACAATGGGGTTGGAGATACATGTTTTGGGCAGGAGCGATACCTTCTGTGTCTTTCTTTGCCTTAATATTAATTATTCCGGAAAGTCCGAGATGGCTGGCTAGTCAATACAAATACGAAAAAGCGCAAGCTATTTTTACCAAAATTGGTGGTGTTCAATTTGCTTTAAACCAAATCGAACAATTGAAATCTACAGTTAGTGCTACAAAAGAAGCAGTTAGTTATAAAATGCTGTTTGAGGGAAAAATGCCTAAGATTCTTTTACTAGGAATTGTCATAGCAGCTTTTCAACAATGGTGTGGAATTAACGTTGTTTTTAATTATGCCCAGGAAATATTTTCAGCAGCGGGTTATGGTGTCTCTGATATTTTATTTAACATCGTTATTACAGGTTTGACGAACCTTATATTTACTTATGTAGGTATGCTTCTGGTTGATAAATTAGGAAGAAGAGCCTTGATGCTTTTTGGTTCTATAGGATTGGCATGTATTTATGCTCTTTTAGGTGTCTGTTATTATTTTGCTGTGACAGGTGCTTCAGTTTTAATTCTTGTAATTCTTGCCATCGCTTGTTATGCCATGACACTTGCTCCGGTAACCTGGGTAGTTTTATCTGAGATATTTCCAGTAAAAATTAGAGCTATGGCAATGGCTATAAGTACCTTTTCATTATGGACTGCCTGTTTTGTACTTACCTATACATTCCCCTTATTAAATAATAGTTTAGGAGCTTACGGAACATTTTGGCTTTACGGAATAATTTGTTTGTTGGGTTATCTTTTTTTACGAGTTTTTTTAACAGAAACAAAAGGGAAATCATTAGAACAAATTGAAATAGAATTAACAAATGAGAAATCATTGGAACAAATAGAAATAGAATTAACAAAATAAATAATTGCATAATAATAAGATGGAAAAATTAACTTCAATTCGACCAAATAAAATAGAAGAAAGCGAATTACTTTCAAATTCTCAGCCTGTCACTATAGAAATACAAGACGAAGAAATTACTGCTTATCTGATTCAGTCCACTGTTCATGAGGATGGTGTTGTTCGTTCATGGGCAGAGGATATTATGCTGCCTACTTATGAAATTGGCGAAGAAGAAAAAAATCCAATTTTTCTGGAGAAAAGAGTTTATCAAGGAAGTTCAGGTGCTGTTTATCCCTATCCGGTAGTTGAAAAAATATCGGATGTAAAGAAGGATAAGTTATACCATGCCTTATTTGTAGAAAACAAATACATTAAAATAATGATTTTACCGGAGCTTGGAGGTCGTATCCACATGGCTTATGATAAGGTAAAGCAACGTCATTTTGTATATTACAATCAGGTGATTAAGCCTGCTTTAGTGGGGCTTACCGGACCCTGGATTTCAGGAGGAATTGAGTTCAACTGGCCACAGCATCATCGTCCAAGCACTTTTTTACCTACGGATTATAGTATTGAAGAGAACGCTGACGGAAGTAAAACCGTTTGGTGTAATGAAGTGGAAAGAATGTTTAGAACCAAAGGAATGCAGGGATTCACATTGCATCCTGATAAGGCTTACATAGAAATAAAAGTCAAAATTTATAACAGAACTGCTTTTCCTCAAACTTTTCTTTGGTGGGCAAATCCTGCCGTTGTGGTTAATGATGAATATAAATCTGTTTTTCCACCAGATGTAAATTTTGTATTTGACCATGGAAAACGCGATGTGTCAAATTTTCCAATAGCAACCGGAGAATATTACAAACAGGATTACTCAGCAGGTGTGGATATTTCGAAGTATAAAAATATACCTGTACCTACATCTTATATGGCTGTTCATTCTAAATATAATTTTGTTGGAGGTTATGAAGATGGTGTACAGGCAGGTTTGTTACACGTTGCCAATCATCATGTATCACCGGGTAAAAAACAATGGACGTGGGGTAACGGAGATTTTGGACTTGCCTGGGACAGAAATCTGACTGATAAAGATGGACCTTATATTGAATTAATGACAGGGGTTTTTACTGACAATCAACCTGATTTTTCGTGGCTGCAGGCTTATGAAGAAAAGTCCTGGGTTCAATATTTCATGCCTTATGCCGAAGTGGGTTATGTAAAAAATGCTACTAAAGACGCCATAATCAATATTGAAGTAGATGGAAATAAAGCAGATTTAATTTTGTTTACAACCAGTCTTTTTACCAATTTAAAATTAGAATTAAAAGATGTTCAGGAAAATGTATTGCATCAGGAAGTAATTACTATTTCTCCATATAATCCATATAAAAAGAGTGTATTAATTGGTGATACTTTATCAGAAAATTTAATTTTTACCATCTATACCGAAGAAGGTAAAGTTCTTGTTGAATATCAAGAGGAAAAACCGGAAATTAAACCTGCACCAGATCCGGCAAAAGCTGCTCTGGATCCTAAAGAAATAGCATCGATTGAGCAATTATTTTTAACAGGTTTGCATCTTGAACAATACCGTCATGCTACCTATAATCCGTTAGATTATTACGAAGAAGCATTAAGCAGAGATCCTAAGGACGTACGTTGTAATAATGCTGTTGGTTTATTAATGCTAAGACGTGGACAATTTAAAAAGGCAGAGGGCTATTTTAGAACTGCTGTAGAAGTACTAACAGAACGCAGTCCAAATCCTTATGATGGAGAACCACATTACAATTTAGGATTCTGTTTAAAAATTCAGGGAAAATTAGATGAGGCTTATATCGCTCTTTTTAAATCTACCTGGAATGCTGCCTGGCAAGATGCCGCATTTTTTGCTTTGGCACAAATAGACTGTATCAGAGGAGAATGGAAAGAAGCCTTAGAACGTATTGATTCTTGTTTGATACGCAATTGGCACAATCACAAAGCACGTCAATTAAAAACGTCCATATTAAGAAAATTAGGAAAAACGGAAGAAGCTCTTGTTTTAGCTGAAGAATCAATCAAGATTGATCGTTTCAATATGGGATGCCGTTTTGAGAAGTACCTGCTGACAAGCAACGAAACGGAACTTGATGAAATGAATAGGATCATGCGTAAATGGTCGCATGGGTATATCGAATATGCGCTTGATTTTGCAGGAGCAGGATTATATGATGAAGCCATTCAGTTTTTACAGGAATGTACTCAGGAAGTTGATGCTGTTTATCCAATGGTTTTTTACACAATAGGTTATTTTGAATCTATGAAAGGAAATAAAAACGAGGCTGTTAAATGGTATAAAAAAGCTTCGGTATTGTCCCCAGAAAAATGTTTTCCTAATCGAATTGAAGAAGTTAATATTCTACAAGACGCCATTTTATTGAATCCTGATGATGCAAAAGCTCCTTTTTATTTAGGGAATTTTTGGTATGCATTTCGTCAATATGACAATGCAATACAATGTTGGGAAAGTTCAGTAGAAATTGATAATCAATTCCCAACCGTTTTAAGAAACCTGGCTCTTGCTTATTATAATAAATTAGAAAATAAAGTTCGTGCCCAAGAAGTATTAGAGCAAGCATTTGAACTCGATACAACTGATTCCAGAATATTTATGGAATTAGACCAATTGTATAAAAAAGTAGGCAAATCTCCTTTGGAAAGATTAGCATTTTTTGAGCAACATAATGGTCTGGTAGAAGAAAGAGATGATTTATGTATTGAGCGTATAGGTTTGTATTGTCAGATTGGTAAATATCAAATAGCAAAAGAGCGTATTGCTACAAGAAAATTTCATCCTTGGGAAGGTGGCGAAGGTAAGGTGACAGGCTTATATACTTTGTGCAGAGTTGAATTAGCTAAAATAGCAATAACAGAAAAACGTTTTTCAGAGGCCATTCAATTGCTTAAAGAAACAGAAGTGTATCCTCATAATTTAGGTGAAGGAAAATTAAAAAATGCCGAAGAAAATGAAGTGTATTATTACAAAGGGTTAGCTTACAAAGGACTGGGTGATAATGAAAATGCTACAGCAAATTTTATGCAGGCTACACTTGGATCACCGGAACCTGTTCAGGCGTTTTTCTATAATGATCAACAGCCGGATAAGATATTTTATCAGGGATTAGCTTGGCGTGAACTTGGAGATGAAGATAAGGCTCGCAGTCGTTTTAATAAGTTAGTCGCTCATGGCGAAAAGTATTTATTTGAAAAATGTCGTATCGATTATTTTGCCGTATCGCTTCCGGATCTTGCTATTTGGGAAGATGATTTAAACATTCGTAACCAAGTACATTGCAATTATGTAATGGCTTTAGGGCATAGCGGTTTAGGGAATGAAGAACTTTCAGAAAGCTTCTATCAAAAAGTTAAGCAATTAGACATAAACAAATACACATTTAGAAAATAATTCGAACAAACCAGTGAATTACTGCTGGGGCAATTTAAATTTTAATTATCAAAATATTCAAAATGAAAAATATTTTATTGTTAGTCTTTATGTCATTTTTGCTTTGTTCATGGAGTGCCATAGACAAAAAAGTGATAGATATTTCCGGTCAATGGACAGTACAATTAGACAGTACTGATATTGGATTGCAACGCGGTTGGCAAAATATGATTTTTAAACAAATTGTAAATCTACCGGGAACTACTGATGATGCTGGACTTGGAATTCCGAACAAACTGAAACCAGGTCTCTCGAAACCTCAATTAAGCCATTTAACTCGAAAAAACAGTTATATAGGAGCAGCATGGTATACTCGTGAAATAGCAATTCCTAACAATTGGAAAGGAAAGGAATTGATATTGAAATTGGAACGTGTGCTTTGGAAAACGAATGTTTGGGTGGATGGAAAAGAGGTTAAATCAGGACAAAATAGTTTGGTTTCTCCTCATTATTTTGACTTGTCTAATTATTTAATTCCGGGGAAAAAACAAAGAATTACAGTACGTGTTGACAATAGAAGGCAGTTTGATATCAGCTTAGACAATATGGCGCATGCTTATACCAATGAGACTCAAATTATTTGGAATGGGATTATTGGCAAAATGAATATTGAAGCTGTAGATTCTATTCATATTTCTAATGTACAAGTAAATCCAGATATTGATTTAGATAAAATTAAAGTAGCTGTTACTTTAAATAATGGTTCGAAAAGCACTCAAAAAGGAGTATTAAATATTGTTGCTATAAATAAAAAAAGTAAAAAATCTATAACGGCTCTTAAACAAACAGTTCAAATAACAACTGGACAATCTGTTGTAAATTTTGACTATAATATGGGCAAGGATGTAAAGCTTTGGAGTGAATTTTCTCCAGAGTTGTATGAATTAAAAGTCCAATTGAAAGCAATTAAATCCAAATCGGAAAAAGTAGTTGATTTTGGAATGCGAAAGTTTTCGAAAAATGGAACTGTTTTAACAATAAATAATAAAGCTGTTTTTTTAAGAGGAACCTTAGAGTGTAATATTTTCCCGCTTACCGGACATCCTCCAATGGACAAACAAGGATGGCAAAAAGTATTTAAAACGGCTAAGGAATGGGGTTTGAACCACCTTCGTTTTCATTCCTGGTGTCCTCCGGAAGCTGCTTTTGAAGTGGCAGACGAAATGGGTTTTTACTTGCAGGCAGAACTTCCGGTTTGGGTTTTAAATATTGGAAAAGATAAAAAAGTGACTGATTTTTTATATGCTGAAGCCCAACACATGATTGATGAGTACGGCAATCACCCTTCTTTTTGTATGTGGTCCATGGGTAATGAATTACAAGGAGATATGGCGCTTTTAACTGAAATGGTTAAAAACATTAAAGCCTTAGATTCAAGGCATTTGTACACCAGTACTTCTTTTACTTTTGAAAAAGGACACGGTACTTTAGCTGAACCGCAAGATGATTTTTTTATTACACAATGGACCAACAAAGGCTGGGTGCGTGGGCAAGGGGTTTTTAACAGTGAGTTTCCAACGTTCAATAAAGATTACAAGGTTGCTCTGCAAGATGTTACTATACCTTTAATTACGCATGAAATAGGGCAGTATGCAGTTTACCCTAAAATTGATGAGATTTCTAAATACACAGGAGTTTTGGAACCATTAAATTTCATGGCGGTAAAAGAAGATTTAGAACGCAAAGGATTAATCAATAAAGCTGCTGATTATACCAAAGCTTCCGGAAAGCTGGCTGCCATACTTTATAAAGAAGAAATCGAAAGAGCATTGAAAACAGCCGGAATCAGCGGATTTCAGTTATTGGACTTACATGATTTTCCGGGTCAGGGAACGGCGTTGGTAGGATTGTTAGATGCTTTTTGGGATAGTAAAAATTTAATTTCGGCAGAAGAATTCAGACAGTTTTCTTCTCCGGTTGTTCCCTTGCTGCGCTTTTCAAAAGCAACATATACCAACAGTGAATCTTTTACAGCCAGCCTCGATGTAAGCAATTTTTCGGGTGATGCCTTAAATGATAAAGTGATAGAATGGAGTATTATGGATAATAATGTATTGATAGCATCCGGATCGGCAACAAGAACTATTATTTCAGGCTATAATCATGAGTTGTTTACTATTAGTGAGAGCTTTCAAAAAATTAAAAAGGCAACTAAGCTTACTTTCAAAGTAAGTATAAAAGATACCGATTATAAAAATCAATGGAATGTTTGGGTTTATCCTGAGCAGCAAAGCATCAATTATGGAGGTGTAGTTTATACAAGAAGTCTGGAAGAAGCTTACAAATCATTAAAGGAAGGACGTAAAGTATTATTAAATCCTGATTGGAAGAAAATAAAAGGAATAGAAGGGAAGTTTGTACCTGTTTTTTGGAGTCCTGTTCATTTTCCAAAACAAGCAGGAACTATGGGAGTACTTTGTAATCCGACACATAAAGTTTTTACCGATTTCCCTACGGATATGAATACGGATTGGCAATGGTGGGATTTGAATGTTAACTCTACAACTCTTATTGTTGACAGCATCTATGGTGGTAGTCCTTTAGTCGAAATGGTAGATAATTTTGCAAATAATCGAAAACTGGCATCGCTTTTTGAAGGAAGTATAGGTTCGGGAAAACTGGTGATAGCTTCTTTTGATTTATCAAAAGATATAGAAAAACGTCCGGTTGCTAAACAAATGTTGATTTCGATCCTTAATTATATGAATAGTGATTTGTTTAAACCTACAACTATAACAAATCCTGATTCTTTGAAATTGATTTTATCTGAAGAAAAAGATAAAACTACTGAAACACCAACCAGTATTTATTAGAAAAACACAATCGTATATAGAATAAAATCCAAGCCATAAATTTAGTTCAGTAGCAAGTCGTTACTAGCAATCATTACGCTATTACTACCGTTAATCTATCACAAGATTAGTCAGCTGGTATATAAGCGCAGGGTACTTATTTACTAATCTTAAAATAAAAATTTCAAAATGAAAAAAGCATTTCGTTTCATTCTGTTATCAATTTGTATGTTCTTTTTGGCTTCTTTTTACAAAGCTGATAAAGAAACAGTACGAAAAACAATTTCTTTAAATGGGAATTGGAATTTTTCTGTTGATTACTTGTCATTAGGAGAATCGAATCATTGGGAGACAATTGGATTGCCTAAAAATACATCCAGAATTGTTAGCGTGCCTCATGTTTGGAATGTAGAAAAAGGATTAGAAAAATATTGGGAAAACTGTTGGTATGAGCGTGAATTTGAAGTTTCTGAAAGCGATTTACAAAAAACAGTCCGTATTCAGTTTGATGCCGTTTATCATGATGCTGTTATTTATATCAATGGCAAAAAAGCGGGTGAGCATATTGGTTCTGGTTACAATCGTTTTTTTGTAAACATTTCGCCTTTTGTTAAAAAAGGAAAAAATACGCTTAGAGTTCGTGTAAATAATGATTTCTCACGCAATAATATTCCGTTTTTAAAGAGTTACGATTGGGCTAATGATGGAGGGATTTATAGAAATGTGTCTTTGGTCATTACGGAACCTCAGGCTGTAAAAAATATAAAAGTAGTTGGAACACCCAATGGTAGCAAAGGGACAGCTGATATTAACGTTAGTTTTATTGATAACAGTAAAATAGATTTTTCGAAGCTGAAATTAATGGCTAGAATAACCGAGGAAAATCAAACTACAAATAAAGTTGTTTTCAATTCTGAGCTTAAGGGTAAATTAGAAAAGGATGATTTTAAAACGTCATTAAACTTTGATAAAATCAATCCTTGGCATTTTGATGCACCCAATTTGTACAAACTAACTTTACAGTTATTTGTTGATGGAGATTTAAAAGATGAATACACGACAGTATTTGGTTTCAGAAGTATTAAAGTTGAGAAAAACCGATATGTTTTAAACGGAGAACCTATTCGTTTGATGGGAGTAGAATGGATGCCGGGTTCTAATATGGAGCGTGGAATGGCTGAAACAACTGCTGATTTTGAAAGAAACCTCAAGTTGATGAAGAATGCCAACTGTATTTTTACCCGTTTTCATTGGCAGCAAGATGAAGCTGTTTTTGATTGGTGTGATAGAAACGGAATTTTGGTTCAGGAAGAAATACCGTTTTGGGGTGGTGCCACAATGATTAATGATACCTTACTCGCATTAGGAAAAAAACATTTAGATGAAATGACTGAGAATCATTACAACCACCCTTCTATAATAAGTTGGGGAATAGGTAATGAATTAGAAAGCCATAATCCTGAGAATGTAAATAAGCTAAAAACACTCTATAATGAAGCAAAAACAATAGACGCTTCAAGGCTGGTTAATTTTGTTTCCAATAAATTACACAAGGGAAAACCAATTCAAAAAGACTATGTTCCTGATGCTTCGGGTGAATTTGATATGTTGATGTTTAACGAATATTACAGCACTTGGTTTGGTAAAAGTCTGGATGTGATAGGAAGTGAATTAGATCGTATTTCGGCTGAATATAATAACAAACCCATGACTATTTCAGAGTGGGGATTGTGCGAACCTGCTCACAAAGGAGGAGATTCACGTCGAATAAAAGAAATGGCGGAACAATTAAAAATCTACGGCTCAAAAGACTATGTTGCTGGTGCTATTTATTTTTGTCTCAATGATTACCGCACTCACATGGGCGAAGATTTTACCTATGCTTATCCTTTAAGAGTACATGGTGTTTGTGATATTTTTTCAAATCCAAAACCTTCTTATTACGCCTTAAAAAAAGAAAGTTCTCCTGTAATTATTAAGTCAGTTGAGGTAAAAAATGGGACTGCAACTATTACGCTATCAGGGAAAACTACAATCCCAAGTTATACTTTAAGGAATTATGTAATTGTTTGTGGAAACCAAAAAATCATTATAGACAAATTAGAACCAGCTCAGGAAAAAACTTTCAAAATTAAGTCTGCTGCAAATCATTTTTCAATTCTTAGACCTACCGGATTTGAAGTGATTAATTATCAATTTTAGATAAAACATTAAATAAATCATACTGGAACTCTGAAGTTTTAATATGAAATACAACTATAACTATTACTCACTTTATTTTAACTAAAACCAATTAATTATGAAAAAACTAAAATTATTATTATTACCAATTTTATTTTCCGCCTTTGTAGGTTGTGAAAATAATGATCCGGCTTTTCCGGCCTCAAAAAATCCGGATATTGTAGTTGCATCAAATGAAATATACGGAGGGCCAAATAGAAAATTTGAAATAAAAGCTTCGCTAACTGATGATATAGGGCTAAAAACGATTGAAATTAGAATTCCAGAATTAGATTTGATTAAGACGATTACATTCACTAAAGATCCATTAGTTACAGAATTTGATCTTAATTATAAATTTTTAGTACCAAGCGATAAAGCTATAACCGAAAAGTTTCAAATAGAATTGATACTTACAGATGTTTCTGAAAATGTAGTTACAAAAAATATTAGTCTAAGACTTGATGGTGATTTTGTAGCTCCAAAATTAACCAACATAAAACCTGTAAATAATAGCGTGGTTTTTAAAACAAGCAATACTAAGGTTCCGGTTAGTTTTCATGCAGAAGATTATACGGGTATTGATAATATTGTTGTTAGTTGTCCTGAATTAGGAATTAACGATGTTGTTGCAGTAGGTGGTTTAAAATCATACGACTATAATAAAACATTCTCGATTCCTTCAGTTCTTAAATCTTATGATATATCAATAACGGTTAAAGATAATTTCTTGTCTCCAAATCAGGAAACAACAAAAGTTAGTTTTACGGTTGCCGATGGATTAACCTCTATGTTTTTAGCTGATGTACCAGTAGGTTCAAGTTTAACTAATGATGCTTTTGGGGTTCCAATGCTGTTTCATAAGAAAGTTGGAAATGTATTTACTTTTAAATATTATGCCGATTCTAATAATAAGAAAATCTTTTTCCTTGGTCAGGATGTTTCTTTTGAACCACATACATTTGGACTATCTTCAACAGGTTCATTACAAAATAGCACCACTTCTAATCCTATCATTTTGCCTACAAAAGGTTATTATGAAATTACAGTTAATCCAATTGATTTAGTTTATACGGTAACACCTTATACACCAACTTCAACTCCTATTAATTTGAGTACAACACCTATAACTATATGCGGTAATGGTATTGTAAATGGCGGTTGGGATCCTAATTCTACTGCACTTGCTGTTTCTGCTGATCCGTCAAATCCATATCGATTGACAAGAGAGATTACATTAAATGGAACAACTGTGGCTATGACTATTACCGGTAATGGCTGGTATCCTTTCTGGAGGTTAGACAATTTTGCTGTAGCACCTTATTTAGGCGGAGGTAATGCTAACTATAGCGGTGTGGCTGCAGGTACTTATATTTTCACACTGGATACAGAATTAGAGCGAACTACATTGGTAAAAAAATAATTAAAAAATAGATTAAGATGAAATTAAAAACGATATGGTTTTTCACAATGCTTTTGTTTAGTGTTATGTCTATTGGACAAAACACAATTAAAGGTACTGTGTCTGACTCAAAGAAAGAACCTCTTATAGGCGTAAATGTTATTGTAAAAGGCACAAAGATTGGAACAGTCTCAGATGGTAATGGTAATTATTCTATTAATGTATCTAATAAGCAATCAGAAATTGAATTTTCTTATTTAGGCTTTACTACTAAATTAGTTAAAGTAGGGGAAAATACGACGATTAATGTGGTACTTGAAAGTTCTGATAACAAATTAGATGAGATTGTGGTTGTAGGTTTTGCCGCTATCAAGAAAAGTGATTTAACCAGTTCTATAGCTACCGTCAAAGGTAAGGAGTTAAAGACGATGACTGTAGGTAATGCATCTGAGTCTTTACAAGGAAAAGCAGCAGGTATACAGGTCGTGAATAGTGGAGGACCAGGTTCAGTACCTAAAGTTTTTATTCGAGGAATATCAACTATTAATTTAAGTACTGATCCACTTTATGTTGTTGATGGTATACCAATGGGAACCAATATTAACTTTCTAAATACAAATGAAATAGAAAGTATGGAAATCCTTAAAGACGCATCAGCAAGTGCAATTTATGGTAGTAGGGCTTCTAATGGTGTTGTTTTAATTACAACTAAAAGAGGTAAATCGGGAGCAATTAAATTTAATCTGGATACAAGTTATGGAGTTCAATTGATGAAAAATCCATACAATATGGCAAATGCCGAAGAGTATGCCACTATATTTAACACTGCAGCCATTCAATCGGGATTTCCGGCTGAGTTTGGAGATCCTGCTAGTTACAGAGGAAAATCAACTGACTGGTGGAATGCAGGGATTAAAGAAAGAGCGGCAGTTAGCAATGTAAGCTTTGGATTGCAGGGAGGAACAGACACTCACACTTTTGCTGTAAGTCTAAATTTTTATAAACAGGATTCTTTTTATGAAAAAGGAGGATGGGAAAAATTTACTTCACGTATCTCATCTGATTATAAATTTTCTAAAAAAGTATCAGCAGGATTTTCATTGAATCCAAGATATGAATCATGGGGAAATCCTGGAAATTGGGCTGATTTTGACAGAATCGATCCTATTACACCTATTTACAAACCAGCAGATCAATTGACAGGAACGGAGAATGAATATAGCATTTATGCCAGATCGCCTACTTATGTTTGGAATCCTATTGCAGCTGTAAAACGATTCAATTCAGAGAACAAACAATACTCGCTTGCTTCCAATGGATATATTCAATTAAGCCCTGTAAAAGGTTTGATTATACGTTCACAAGGTTCTTATGAGATAAATTCAACTATTTCAGATAATTTTAATCCTGATTTTATAATTGACGTAGCCCATGAAAGTTTATTGATTAATAACATTTCCCGTAGTACCAATTTGACACGTTCATGGAGTTTACAAAATACTGCAACTTATAGCAATACTTTTGCCGATAAGCATAATGTAAGCCTTATGATTGGTAATACAGCTGAGGAGTATAATGGAGCAAATTTAAGCGGAACAAGATCAAAACTACCGAATAACAGTGAAGAATTGCAAGAGTTAAATGCAGGTACTTTAAATCCTCAAACTTCAGGTACTTCATATACTAATTCAATTGTGTCTTATTTAAGTCGTTTGACTTATAATTTTGATAGCAAATATTACTTAACAGCAACTTACAGACGTGATGGTTCTTCTAAATTTTTAGCTAATAATAAATGGGCTTCTTTCCCTTCTGCTTCTTTTGCATGGAAAGCTTCTAACGAGAGTTTCATGTCTAAATATTCAGATGTTTTGAGTGATCTTAAATTCAGAATAGGTTGGGGTAAAGTTGGGAATCAAAATTTACCGGCAAGTGTTTATTTGTCCAAGTTGGGACAAAATTTTTTCACTTTTGGAGATGTAGTGGTGAATACAACTTATCCAAGTGCTGTTCCTAATAAAGACATTAAATGGGAAACGGTTGAGGATTTAAATGCAGGTATTGATTTTGGTTTTTTCCAAAACAAACTTTCAGGTACTGTAGAGTTTTACACTAAAACAACTGAGAATATGTTGTTTCAAAAATCATATCCTAATTATAGCGGTTATCCTAATGATGCCCGAATCTGGTCTAATGTAGGTTCTATGAGGGCACAAGGTTTAGAATTTAGTTTGTCTTATAAAAACAAAGTAGGAGATTTTAATTATGGTGCTAATTTGAATTTTACAAAATCTAATGTAAAAATGACCAAGTTAAGTGTTGATAATGAGCAGTTATTTGGAAATGGAGAAAAAACCTTGACAGTTGAAAACGATGAACCGGGTTTTTTCTATGGCTATAAAGCGGATGGTTTGTTTCAAAATAATGTGGAGTTAAATGCTCATACAAATAATAATGGCGATTTATTGCAACCTTATGCAAAAGCAGGTGATGTACGTTTTGTTGATGTAAATGGAGATGGAGTTCTGAATGCTGACGATAGAACTAAAATTGGTTCTCCTTGGGCAAAATATACTGTAGGTTTGAATTTAAATGCTTCTTATAAAAATTTTGATTTCATAGCCAACATCTATTCTAGTATTGGTAATGATATCGTAAATCAGAATAAAGATGAACTTTATAATGCTTTATCCCGAACAAATAAAATTAGTGGTTTGTCAGATCAAGCATGGCATGGCGAGGGAACTTCTAATTCAGTTCCTCGTTTGTCACAAACTGATAACAATCAAAATTTCTCGAAATTTTCATCCTACTATGTTGAAGATGGATCGTTTGCCCGTTTAAAGAATATTCAACTTGGATATACAATTGAAAACAAATTAGGGTTTGATAAAATTAGATGTTCAGTTTCAGGTCAAAACTTGTTGACTATAACAAAATATTCAGGAGTAGAACCTGAGGTTGGTGGAGACGTACTTGGTTTTGGATTTGGAGGATGGAATTATCCGGTTCAAAAAACGGTTTTATTTGGAATAAATGTAGCATTTTAATTAAAAAAATCATGAAAAAAATATTTTTATCAATCATAACCTTATGTATTATTTCAAGCTCTTGTAGTAATGATTTTATAGTACATGATGAGAGAGGAACACAAACTCTCGACAATTATTTTTCAACCTCTGAAGAATGCCAGACTTTTGTAAATGATTTATATAAGCGCGCATTTTTACACTACGACTGGTATCAACTGATTCCTGGTAGACTGGCAAATGAAACCGCTACAGATGATGCCTGGATGGGGAATACCGGACAAGATGCTTCAGGTTTTATTCCGGCAGCTCAATATTTAATGACTCCAAATAGAATGGGGTATCTGTCAGACTTGTTTAAGACCCGTTATGAAAATATTGGAGCATGTAATGTTGCCATAGAAGGGATTCAGAAAGCGCCAATAAGTGAAGCTCAAAAAAATCAATATTTAGGAGAATCATTGTTTCTGCGTGCTTATAATTACTATGATTTAGTAAATAATTTTGGAGGAGTTCCTTTAGTCTTAAATCCTTTGGGAACGGGTGATTTGAAATTAGAAAGAGCGACTAAGGAAGCCGTTTATGCAAGTATCGAAGCCGATCTTTTGAAAGCTGCCGATTTATTAAAACCATCTTATTCAGGAGCAGATAAAGGTAGAGTAACGAAATGGGCAAGCTATGCATTACTGGCAAGAGTGTCTTTGTTTCAGGAGAAATGGGATAATGCTAAAACCTATGCAAACAAGGTAATTACTGAAGGAGGATTTACTTTAGAAGGTAATTTTTTAAACATTTGGAATGTAAAAAATCATAATGGAGTAGAGACTATTTTAGAATCTCAAACCAGCAGTGATTCCAGTAAACAATTAGGAAACATCATGTCTACATTCACTGGAGCCAGGGGAGAATCTAAAGATAATTTTCCAAGTCAAAGTGCCTCTGATGTAATGGATGGATGGGGATGGTGTGTACCCACAAGCGATTTAGAAAAGTGTTATTTGTCTGAAAATGATATCATTCGTCGTCGCAGTACAATTACAGTAAGCGGTGATGCTGCTTATGGTGATGAAATAAATAATCCTA
This sequence comes from Flavobacterium undicola, assembly GCF_009909155.2. GTDB lineage: Bacteria > Bacteroidota > Bacteroidia > Flavobacteriales > Flavobacteriaceae > Flavobacterium > Flavobacterium undicola. The sequence goes on along the minus strand of NZ_JAAAPM020000006.1, from coordinate 138,454 downwards.
CTCATATATGGGATTTAAAACAAAGTAAGTCGGGTCGTATTATTCGCAAATATTATATTCCTATAGCAACCCGTCGTACACTGGTAAGTACTTATGGTAATGCGCCACTTAATCTTCCGGTACTACGTTTGGCCGAAATGTATTTGACCCGTGCTGAGGCAAATTTTCATTTGGGTAGTCTGGCATTGGCAATGGATGATGTAGATGTTATTCGTGCCCGGGTAAATCTTACACCAAAGAAAGGTTTGGTTTCGGGGAATAATATACTTAAAGCCATTTGGAAAGAACGTCGTATGGAATTAGCTTTTGAAGGTCTTCGACTGTTTGATATTCGACGTGAAATTGACCCTGATACTAATAAGCCTGTAATTGCTAGTCTTTTGGGACCTTCAGGAAGCTTTGTACTTTATAATACTACTTTGTCAACCGATAAAAATGAAACTTCTAATTTAAAAGAACTTCAAGACAAAGGAGTGCATTTTGATATAAACAAAAATCTTGTTTGGCCTATACCTCAATCTGAAATAGATAGAAGTGGGGGAGTAATCAAGCAGAATCCAAATTATTAAAATTATGAAAAAATTAAAAATAACTTTATCAAGCCTATTCTTTTTAGGCTTGTTAGTTTTATCCTGTTCATCTGAAGTAAATTTAGATCCACCACCAAAGGCTTCTGATGCCAGAGAAATAAAAATTGATTTAAGCCAGGAGTTGCAAACGATGGATGGTTTTGGAGCATCCGATGCTTGGCGAACTCAGATGGTAGGAAAGAATTGGCCCATTGACAAAAGAAATGCAATAGCCGACTTACTTTTTAGTAAAGAATTTGATGCTTCCGGTAACCCAAAGGGGATTGGACTTTCCATTTGGAGATTCTATTTAGGTGCCGGTAGTATGGAACAAGGCTCCAATAGTAATATTACAGATGAATGGAGAAGAGCCGAATGTTTTCAAAAACCAGATGGAAGTTATGATTGGACAAAACAAGCAGGGCAAAGATGGTTTTTACAAGCCGCAAAAAGTCGTGGGGTAGAGAAATTCCTGGCTTTTACGGTTAGTCCACCAGTGCAAATGACAATAAATGGAAAAGCTTTTTCACCACAGAAAAACAATATGAATATTAAACCGGGCTTACTCACTAATTATGCCGATTTTCTGGTGGATTGTATTGATAATTTACAACGTAATGAAGGGGTGAATTTTGATTATTTAAGTCCAATAAATGAGCCGCAATGGGATTGGATGGTAGGAAATAATGGACAGGCCAGTCAGGAAGGAACACCTGCGACTAATCAAGAGATGTTTGATTTTAGTAAGTTATTATCAGATAAAATGAAAGCTAAATCACTAAATACAGAAATTGTTCTTGGTGAAGCTGCCCAGGTTAATTATTTATATGAAAATGTTAATGGGGAAAATAGAGATGATCAGATAAATGCTTTTTTTGGTAGTACTTCAACAAATATAGCACAACTCCCTAATGTTAAAAAAGTAATTTCGGGGCATAGTTATTTTACTTCCTGGCCCGTAAATGATATGATAAGCCATCGTGAAAAATTGAATTCCAGAGTGAAACAAATGGGGAATTTAAAGTATTGGCAAACAGAATATTCTATATTAGAGAATCCTGGTGCTGCTGAAATTCCGGGAGGATCAGGCAATCAACGCGATCTTGGGATGAAGACCGCATTATTTGTGGCGCGAACAATTCATAATGACATTGCAGTAGCTAATGCTTCATCATGGCAATGGTGGACTGCCCTAAGCCGATATGATTATAAGGATGGATTGATTTATTTAGATAATGGTGCTAATAATGGTCTCAGTACCAGTGTTGCTGCTGATGCCAATTATTGTAAAACGGATGGTTTTTATCATGATTCCAAATTGCTGTGGGCTTTAGGGAATTATTCTCTTTTTGTTCGTCCTGGAATGATCCGACTTCAAATAGCGAACCAAAATGCTACATCGGCGGCTACTGATGTAATGTTGACTGCTTATAAAGATGTTTCTAAAAAGAAACTGGTAATTGTAGCTGTTAATTACAGTGATTTATCGAGATCGTATAAACTTAATTTGAATGGAACTACGGTAAAGAATAATGAATTAACTCCGTATGTTACTTCTGAAAATTCAAATTTAAAAAAAGCAACAAATGTTACTGTAGATAAGTTTGAAATTCCGGCTCGATCCATCGTTACTTATACAGCGACTTATAATTAATTTGTTATTTGAAACGATACAAGAAAGTAAACTAAAAAACTAGGGCTTTGATTTTATAATCAAAGCCCTAGTTTTTAATACAATCCCAAATACAAAACCAACTTCCCATTAAGCCGATTGCCCAAATCTGTTGTAGCTGTTAGCGACTATTGTCCAGTTTTTTTAACGTAAAGGATTTGTCTTCATCAATATTAATCAACATCAACATTGAGTCTTTTTCGTCAAATTTCACCCTGAATTTACTTTTACAAAACCTCGGGAAATTATTTTTTTGAGTACAACCAAAAGTTAGTACCTCATTTTTTAGCTCCCAACTTAAAATTATTTTTTTTCCATCATCATTTATCACTACGGTTTGATTTGGTGAAAAATTTACTTTTGCATCATTCTCAAATGTGTCGTTAACATCAACGGCAGTGTTTAAATAAATTTCCCATTTGCCGAGTAATTTCTCTTTCTGAGAAAATGACGAAATGCTTAGAAAAAAAAATAATATTGAAAAGGCTTTTTTCATAGTTCTAATTTAGATATAGTTTCTAGCAATAGTCGCTAAAGTTCTGTTATTACAGTGGGTTTTGGACTTAATTAAGCTCATTATTCGGATTTACCCAGTCATCCCAAATACAAAATTATATTATTTCCATTAAGCCAATTGTCCAAATCCTTTATAGTTGTTATAGTTCGTTTATTTTCTGATAGATGCTTTATGGAAATTTTATATCTCCTTCTTCATTTACAAATTTCCACTCATTTTTGTCAATCTTTGCTGTGTCAACTTCTGTTGGTAAAACCCAAAATTTTAAAATAGGTTTCAATTTTACAATTCGATGTCTGCCATAACCTAACGCACCAATATCATAACGCTGTTCTTTAATAACTAAGTCTTCTGTTTTATGTCTGTAAATAGTGGAAAAAGTTGTCCAAGAACCGAAGCCAATGTTAAAAACTAAACTTACCATTAAAGCAAATGATAAAATAGAAGTCAAAATTGTCATACTTATAAAAATCCAATTTTTTGTTTTTGTATTTCCTTTTTTAATAGTGCCAAAAAGTGTCAATAATATTGCAATTGGAAATCCTTGCATTATAGAGTCATAATAATTTTGCGATAGTTTGGAGTTAGCAAATTCATAAGGCACAATTTGTCCAATAGTTAAGCTATAAACAGTCAGTACAATAAATACTGTTGCAGTCCAAAAGAAAATGTTTTTTGTTGTTTTGGTCACTTTTTCAATGTTGGTTTAAATGATTTATAACGTTATGGTACAGTGTGTTTTGGATTAAATTAAGCCATATTTTCTGATTTTCCAAATCATCCCAAATACAAAACCATTTTTCCATTAAGCCAATTGCCCAAATGCGTTGTAGTAGCTCTTAGTGGTATTTTATATTTTCTGAGCATTAGTTATCTTAACTGATACAGAATCAATATCACTAATGAATTTTCTTAATTCAGGATCAATCCAATCAAAAATCTCTAAAATTGTATTATAGACATCAATAGCATTGCTAAAGTCAATATTATTGTTGTGAAAACAAATAGGCTCACTATGGCTTATTCGATTTCTAAAACTTCTAATTTTGTCTAAGCGATTCATCACATCAATTCTATTAGTATTTGGGGGTAAATTTGTAAATATCTGTATTGGTCTTCCACTTAAAATTCTATAAAATGTCAATTCAAACAATTCTGTCCAGAAACCAAAGTTTTGGTCAGATATAATTTTTCCACTGCTTAAAGGTAAACCATGTCTATGTAATTTGTTTTCAGATTTTTCAACAGATTTTTTTAAGAAATGATTATGTATGATTCTATTAGTCAATGGATGACGATACGTTAATGAAGGATGTGACATAAAGCCATTTTTTTGATTTATAATCCAATCAGAATCAGTGAAGTAAGAGGTTAGAATTGTGTTTGTTTTATTTCTTATTACAACTTCTAGGATACTTAATATTGGTAAAAATGATTGACTTACTTTTAAGTTATGCTTATATAATTTTATAGCTTTACTATTATTATTTCCAGTTGCAATTAAATATCTGTTTATTCTTGCTGATGAAAGATGACCTCTAACTTTATTGATTCTCATTAAAAAATGGTTTAACTTACTTTGTAAACTTAAATAAATTATTGTAAATTTGCAATGTAATACTTAATCAAGCCTCTTGCTTAGCAACGTAATTAAGTTAAAAGAAAATTCAGGACTGTCTTCGGCAGTCCTTTTTTTTGGGATTAAATTACCGCTAACTCCTGTATAGATAGGCACTACATAGCATATTTCTTCAAATGTAGTATTTTTACTCAATTAATTCTTATGAATTGAAAATAAAAAAACAAACCCGACAGCTTTTTAAAAGCTGTCGGGTTTGAATTAAATTAAATTAAATAATCAGAATATAAAATTATAAAACCAATTCGCTTAAAGCTTCTTTGCTAAATCCTACTAGTTCCTCTGTTTTTCCAGCTTTTATTTTGGCAACCCAATTTGGGTCAGACAATAAAGGTCTTCCAACGGCAACCAAATCAAAATCACCTCTGTCGAAACGTCTTGTTAGTTCATCCAAAGACGCTGGTTGCGAACTTTCGCCTGCAAAAGCACCAAAGAAATCACCAGAAAGTCCAACAGAACCCACAGTAATGGTTGGAGCTCCAGTTAATTTTTTAGCCCAACCTGCAAAATTCAAATCAGAATTTTCAAATTCCGATTCCCAGAAACGACGTTGTGAACAATGCAAAATATCCACTCCGGCATCAACAAGTGGTGTAAGCCAGGAGTCTAATTGTTGAGGGGTTTTCGCTAATTTATAATTGTAATCAGAAGGTTTGAATTGAGAGAAACGCATAATCACAGCAAAATCATTTCCTACCTGTCTTCTAATTTCTTTCACCACTTCAATGGCAAAGGTATTGCGTTCTTTTATTGTTTTTCCACCATAAATATCAGTACGTAAATTGGTTTCAGGATTAAAGAATTGGTCAATCAAGTAACCGTGTGCACCGTGAATTTCGATAGTATCAAAACCCAATCTTTTAGCATCAGCAGCTGCTTTTCCAAAAGCAAGAATGGTATTTTCAATATCTTTTTCAGTCATCGTAGTTCCATTATTGAAACCGGGACGGTTTAATCCGGACGGACCTTCAAAAGGAACTGGCGGAACCCAGCCCGAATGATGATTGTCCATAATGCCCATGTGCCAGATTTGCGGTCCCATTTGACCTCCAGCGGTTGAACTTCATTAATTACTTTTTTCCATCCGTTTAATGCCTGATTGCCATAAAAATGAGGAACATTTCCATCATTTGAGGATGAAGGTCTGTCGATAACCGTTCCTTCGGATAATATTAAACCCACTTCTCCTTCGGCTCTTTTTTGATAGTAAGTAGCGACTTCATCAGTTGGAATTCCGTTTGGAGAAAAGGAACGCGTCATAGGTGCCATTACAATTCTGTTTTTAAGATTTAGTGTCTTAAAATTAAAGGGTGTAAATAAATTAGTTGTACTCATGCTATTTTATAATTTAAATTTTATTAAACTGTTTGTATTCGACTATATATCAAATGTTGTTGTTTTCAGATTATCCCGTCCTTAGCTTCCGCAGTCGAGTGTCAAATGTTTGAAGAATGCGTAAAAAGAAAATCTGTTTGAGCGTAGCGAGTTATTTTCTTTTAGCATTCGAAAACTAATTTGACCGACGAGGAAGTGTAAGACTTGATTTTTTTGTTTCTTTTTTGATCAAGCAAAAAAGAAAATTAGTAAACCATAATTTCACATTTAATGAAAACGTCATTAGTAGTGTTTTTTGTTCCGTCCGACTCTTCGGGCAATGTCATTAAGTTAAGGAATAGCAAATAAACCACCCCGCCTTTGCTTCGCCAGTTCGCTGTCGCTTGTGTCAGGCACCCTCCAAAGGAGGGGAAGTCGCGTAATTTCCCCTCCTTTGGAGGGGTGCCCAGAGGGCGGGGTGGCTGTTCGTTTTTTAAGAATAAACGCTGTTATCTCCAACCACCACCTAAAGCACGATACAACTCAGTATTAGCAGAAAGTTGTTCTCTTTTTATATTCGCTAATTCCAGTTCGCTTTGCAATAAATTCGCCTGTGCTGATAAAACTTCAAGGTATTCCGCCATTCCGTTTTGGAATAACAAATTGGCATTTTTTATCGCTTGTTGCAAGGTTTTTACACGTTGTTGCAAAAACGATTCTTGTTGTTGCAATTTCTCCACTTTTACCAAGGCATCTGAAACTTCACTAACAGCCACCAAAACAGCTTGTCTGAAACTCAAAACCGCTTTTTCTCTTTCTACTTTCGCAATATTGTATTGTGTTCGTACTTTTTTAGAGTTCAATAAGGGCTGGGTTAAACCTCCTGCCACCGTTCCAAATAAGGAAGCCGGAATGTTGAACCAATTGCTGGTTTCGAATGAATTCACTCCACCTTGCGCCGTAATTCTAAGCGCAGGATATAAGTCGGCTTTTGTAATTCCTACATTGGCGTTAGCCACTTTTAAGGCTAATTCGGCACTTTTTACATCCGGTCTTCGGCTTACTAAGGATGACGGAATTCCGGTCAACGTATTGTTTTTTACTTCAACTGAAGCCAAACGAATCGTTCTTTCTTTCGAATTGGGGAATGAACCTGTCAACACACTCAAAGCATTTTCCTGAATCGCAATATTTTGTTCCAATAACGGAATCAATTGTGCCGCGTTTAATTTTTGCGCTTCTGATTGTTGAATAGCCAATGAAGTTACCTGTCCCGCATCGTATTTTAATTTGATGATTTTGGTTGTACTATCGTTTAATTGTACATTTTTCTTTGCAATATCTAATTGTGCGTCCAGCATCAACAGATTGTAATATCCTTTAGAAACATTGGCTACAATAGTCGTTTGCAATGCTTTTTTCACTTCTTCGGATTGCAGGTAATTAGCAAAAGCTCCTTTTTTCTGATTGCGGATTTTACCCCAAATATCAGCTTCCCACGAAAGTGAAACTCCGGCCGAATAATCGTCAATGTGTTTTTGACCCAAAGCCTGATTCAGATTCATTCCCGTAAAACTATTGTCAGAAGGATTGCTGGTACTGGCATTCACAAACAAATTGGCCTGAGGAACATTTCCCCATTTGGATTGTGTGAAACGATATTGCGCGATTTCGATGTTCTTGGTAGCGATTTGTAAATCGTTGTTTCGGGTTACGGCGCTATCGATTAACTGAATAATATCTTTTTCGGTAAAGAAGTTTTTCCACTCTAAATTGGCGATGCTTGTGGTATCTTTTGAAACCGATGCATTCCTGAAATTCTCAGGAAATGCATCTTTTGGAGTTTCAATATCCTTCGAAACGCTACAGGATATCAAGGTGATGAAGACAAAAAGAATCATCACTATTTTTGTTATATACTTTTTCATTTTTATACGTGGTCTTTATTTTTCTGAATAGAAATCATCTTTTGTTTCAAGATCTTTCGATATTTTATAGGACAGGTACGTTATGCTGATGATGATTGTCACCAGAATTATTGTGATATAATTTTCCATTTTTATTTTCTTCGTTATGAATTACGGCTACTGGTTTTCCAGAAACCTTTTCTTGTAAATGTTGGAATATGATGAATAAAACCGGGATGATAAATAACCCTAGAATTACTCCTGAAATCATTCCACCCGCAGCTCCAATACTTATCGAGTGATTCCCTTGTGCTGATGGTCCTTTGGCACTCATCATCGGAATTAATCCCACCACAAAGGCTAATGAGGTCATGATAATTGGTCGCAAACGCAGTTTGGCGGCATCAATTGAAGCTTTGACCAAATTCTGTCCTGATTTTCTTTTTTGCAATGCAAATTCGACAATCAGGATGGCGTTTTTGGCGAGTAGTCCAATAAGCATTACCAAGGCAACTTGTACGTAAATGTTGTTTTCAATTCCGGTTAAACCAATGGCTGCAAATACTCCAAAGATTCCCGCAGGTATGGAGAAGATTACTGCCAAAGGCAAAATGTAACTTTCGTATTGCGCTGCCAATAAGAAATAAATGAATATTAAACACAGCAAGAATATCGTTGCCGATTGACCTCCAGACGAAATTTCTTCTCTCGTTTGTCCTGAGAATTCATAGCTATAACCGGCAGGCAATTGTTGCGCAGCGACTTCTTCAATCGCTTTGATGGCATCTCCTGAACTAAATCCAGGTTTCGGAATCGCATTAATCGAAATAGAGTTAAACAAATTGTATCTCGATGCCGTTTCTGAACCATAAATACGAGTCAGTTTTACCAAGGTGTTGATGGGAACCATTTCGCCATTTTTGTTTTTCACAAATACACGATCGATTGAAGATGGATCCGCTCTGTCGTCAATATCAGCCTGAACAATAACACGGTAATATTTTCCAAATCGATTAAAATCAGAAGCTTGTGCACTACCAAAATAAGCTTGCATGGTTTGCAGAATGTCTTTGACTTTTACACCCAATTGATCTGCTTTTTCATCATTAATATCCAATTGCAATTGAGGATAATCGGCTTTGAAAGAGGTAAAGGCTACTGCAATCTCTGGGCGTTTCATTAATTCGCCAATGAACGTTTGTGAAATTCCACTGAACTTATCCAGTTTTCCTCCGGTTTTATCCTGAAGGACCATATCTAAAGCTTCCACATTACTAAATCCGGGAACAGTTGGAAAACTAAATACAAAGAAACTTCCTCCTGAAATTGCGCCTAATTTGCCGCGAACTTGATTCATGATTTCGTCGATATTTTTAACTTCTCCTCGTTCTTCATTTGGTTTCAATAAAACAAAAACTACTGCCGATGATGGACTGGTCGAATTCGTCAGTAAGTTGAAACCTGAAATAGCGGTAACATCTCTGGAAGCATCTAATTTGCTTAAAATATTTTCGGCTTCGGTCATTACTTTTTGAGTTCCATCTAAAGATGTTCCGGAAGGAGTATTTACCGCAATGGCAATAAATCCCTGATCTTCTGTTGGAATAAATCCGGATGGAGTTGTTTTTACCATTATAATCGTAGCAACAGTTATTAAGGCCAATCCGCCTAAACTCAACCATTTTCTGCGAATTAAAAATTGTAATCCACCCACATAACGATTCGTTAACGAATTAAAACTGTTGTTGAATCCGTCAAAGAATTTTTCTTTAAATCCTCTTTTTACATAAGGTGTATTTCCATCATGTGCGACGTGATTGTCTTTTAGGAACAAAGCGGCTAGGGCAGGGCTTAAAGTCAAAGCATTTACAGCTGAAATTACAATTGCAATAGCCATTGTAAAAGCAAACTGACGGTAGAAAACTCCTGTAGAACCTTCCATGAAACCAACAGGCAAGAATACCGCTGCCATCACCAAAGTAATCGAAATAATTGCACCGGTAATTTCGTGCATCGCTTCGTGTGTGGCTACTTTTGGAGACAGATGTTTGTGTTCCATTTTAGCATGCACGGCTTCGACAACTACAATCGCATCATCGACAACAATACCAATCGCTAAGATTAAAGCAAATAAGGTCAATAAGTTAATCGAAAATCCGAATAACTGCATGAAGAAGAACGTACCCAAAATCGCTACTGGAACCGCAATTGCAGGAATTAAAGTAGATCTAAAATCTTGCAAGAAGAGAAACACCACAATAAATACCAATATAAAAGCTTCTAATAAAGTATGTTTCACCTGATCTATCGATTGGTCTAACGATACTTTTGTGCTGTAAAAAATATTGTGTTTGATGCCTGGAGGGAAATCTTTAGAGGCTTTAACGATCAATTTATTAATGGCAACCTGAATGTCATTCGAGTTAGAACCGGCCAACTGAATTACTCCAATTACAATTCCTTTTTTACCATTCAAACGCGTTAAACTGTTGTATGAATAAGCGCCAAGTTCCACTCTGGCAACGTCTTTTACACGAAGTACAGAACCATCAGCATTCGAACGAATGGCAATATTTTGATAATCTTCGGGTTTGCTTAGTTTTCCTTTGTATTTGATTACGTATTCGAAAACTTCTTTACTTCTTTCTCCAAATTTACCCGGAGCAGCTTCTAAGCTTTTGTCCTGAATGGCTGCCATAACCTCATTTGGCGTCACATTGTAAGCTGACATTTGGGTTGGATTCAACCAAACACGCATGGAGTAATCTTTTACACCACCAAAAATACTGGCAGCACCCACACCCGGAATACGTTTGATTTCAGGGATAATATTAATTTGAGCATAATTGGCAACAAAAGTCTGATCGTATTTGGATTCGTCATCGGTGTACATTCCGATGGCCATAATAAAACTATTTTGTTGTTTTGCGGTAATAACACCTTGTTGAACTACTTCGGCAGGCAACTGACTTGTAGCTTGTGCTACTCTGTTTTGAACGTTTACAGCAGCTCGGTCAGCATCAGTACCCAGTTTAAAGAAAACGGTAATAGCTAAAGTCCCGTCATTACTGGCTGTTGAGCTCATATAAGTCATATTCTCCACACCATTTATCGATTCCTCCAATGATGGTGCAACCGAACGTAAAACGGTTTCGGCATTCGCTCCCGGATAAACTGCTGTAACCAAAACCGATGGTGGTGCGATATCAGGAAACTGTTGTAAAGGCAATTTCGTAAGACCAAGTATACCTAATATCACCAGCAAAATGGAGATAACGGTTGCCAGTACAGGTCTTTGTATAAATATTTTGAACATAAAAATTATTTTTAATTAATGATTTGAGCAATTGCTGCTTTTGGTTTCTCAGGTTGAATCAGTTGTCCTTCCTGAAGTTTGTCGATACCGCTTAATACAATTTGGTCACCTGATTTTACACCGTCTTTGATTAAGTAATTGGTACCGCTTTTTCCGCTGATGGTAATGGGCATTTTGTTGACTTTGTTTTCTTTATTTACAGTGAAAACAAAAACTTTATCCTGCATTTCAATTGTAGCCGATTGTGGAATTAAAATAGCATCGTCATGTTGCACTCCTAATCGAATTTTCCCTGTGTTTCCGGAGCGTAATGTTCCGTTTTTGTTAGGGAAAGTAGCTCTAACAGTAATAGCTCCCGTGTTTTTATCAAACTGACCATCGACCATATCGATTTTTCCTAATTGTGGATAATCAGAATTATCGGCAAGGATTAAAGTTACAGGAGGTAATTTTTTGATTTTGTCGCCAAGGGTATTTCCAGCGTAAGCCGATTTGAATTTGATGAAATCAGTTTCGCCTAAGGAGAAATAAGCGTACACTTCATGCACATCGGATAAGTTGGTTAACGGCTCAATATCCGTTGCTGATACTAAACTTCCTTGTTTTTTAGGCAATCTTCCAATGTAACCACTAACCGGAGCGGTAATATTAGTATATCCTAAATTGATTCTGGCCGAACCTACCATTGCTTTTGCCTGTTCAATGTTAGCAACTGCAATTTTTTGTGAAGCTTTGGCGGTTTTTAATTGGTAGTCTGAAACTACTTTGTTTTGAACCAAAGGAGTTAATTTATCCACTTCTAACTGAGCGTTTAAGTAAGCCGCTTCTGCCGCGTGAAGATTAGCCAAAGCATTGTTTAATTGCTCACGAAAAGGACGTTCGTTTATTTTAAAAAGTGTTTGACCTTTAGTTACATAAGCACCTTCATCTACATAAATTCTTTCCAGGTTTCCACTTACTTGCGGACGGATTTCTACATCTACAGCACCTTGTAATGCCGCTGGATATTCAGCATCTGTTACAGCATCCGAGCTTTTAATGGATAAAACCGGTAGGAGTGGAGCTGCTGCCACTGGAGGAGTTGCATTTTTATCGTTACAACTAATAACGAATACTGCTAGTATACTTAATAGGGTAATCTTTTTCATAATTGGAATTGTATTTAAAATGGTCTTGGATTCTATTGTTTTTGGAATAATCGTTTCAGAATTCATGCTGTTTTTCATTTAAAGGTTATTGTTTTGTGTAGCGATAATTCTGGAATAATCGTTTCAGAATCAATGCTGTAGTTTAAAAAAGGCTATGCGTAATAAATAGTATATCTGAAATAAACGTTCCAGAATTTAGGTTAAAAAAAAGCGGTTATTTGAATATATTTTTAATCAGGAATTCTGACATTTTTTTGATTTTGATTGGATTTCCATGAAGGATGTACGATTGCTTCCATCCTGTAAAAGAAGTGGCAATGTATTCAGCCATTAATGCTGCATCTTCAGAATCGTCCATTTCACCGTCATCCATCGCTTTTTGAACTACTGTAGCCATAAATTCGATGAAAATGTCATTGTTTTTACTCATCTGATTTCGAACAGTGCAATCATCCGGAGCAATTTCGAAAATCGTTTTCATTCCCAGACATCCTTTCTCACAGTCTACAATCCAACTTGCTTTATCAGTAATAATCTTAATTAGTGCTGCTTTAGCAGATGTTTCCTTAGCCACTTTTTCTTTCACTTCCTGCATCGCATTATCGAAATAATTGCCAATGCATTTCATAAATAATTGATGCTTGTCGCCAATGGTATTATACAAACTGCTTCGGTTGATCTGCATAGCATCCACAAGGTCTTGCATTGAAGTAGCATTATATCCTTTTTCCCAAAAGACATTCATTGCTTTTTCAATTTTTTCAACCTCGTTAAATTCTACACAGCGAGCCATAAGATTTAATTTGAAGGGCAAAGATATAGTTATTTTAATTCTGAAACAAGCATTTCAGAATTATTTTTTGTTTTTTTAATTTGGCTGTATTGTTTTTTAAGTAACATCGACTATTGCTAATAAGTATTTTGTATTCTCATTATGTTGCTCTTAAAATGAAAATTTAATCTAAATAAATAGTATAGGTGTGTATATTTATATTATTGATATGTAATTGATTAAGCGTTAGTATTAAAGTATTTGTTTAGTTGTGTAAATGAAAAAAAAGAATAAGCTAATTAGTTATTCGTGTTACCGAAAGTGTCGTTAAAAAAAGATAATCCTAATTAAGGATCCCTAATTTAAACTTCTATATTCATTAGGAGTATAACCTGTATTCTTTTTAAACATTCGATTAAAATGCTGTGGATATTTAAATCCTAATTCAAAGGCAATTTGGCTAACCGATTTTTCCGTGTCAAAAATGCGTTCTTTGGCCAAATCGATTAATTTCAATTGAATGTGTTCCTGAGCGGTTTTTCCGGTTTCTTTTTTGATTAAATCACCAAAATAATTAGGAGAAAGATGCAAACAATCCGCAAAATAACCAACGGATGGAAGTCCTATATCCTGTGGGTTTTCAGACAGGAAATAGTCATTCAATAAGTTTTCAAATTTTGATAAAATATCAGTATTGATGTTTTCACGGGTTACAAACTGCCTGTCATAAAATCGAACGCAGTAATTTAATAGCAGCTCGATGTTATTCGTTATAATGCTTTTGCTGTGTTTGTCAATAGACTGACTTAGTTCATATTCTAATTTGCTAAATAAATCTTTTATAATTTGTTGTTCTTTCAAAGACAAATGAAGCGCCTCATGCGAATCATAAGAAAAGAAGGAGTACTGACTCATTTGCTTCCCTAATGTGGTTCCTTTTATTAAATCAGGATGAAAAAGCAGTGCCAATCCGGTAGGTTTGTAATTATCAGTATTGTTAACTTCCAAAACTTGTCCCGGTGCAACAAAAACCAAAGTTCCTTCATCATAATCGTAGTTGTTACGACCATATCTCAACTCTCCACAGTGTCCGGCTTTTAAGAATATGGCATATAAACCAAAGTGTATACGGCTATTATTAGGTAGGTTTTCGGTATCTGTATTATCAAAAACACTGATTAAAGGATGTAGCGTTTCAATACCTTTCAGTTTATTGTATTGATCAATTTTTTCGAGTTTTATAATAGTATCCATCTTCGCATTCTTTAAATTTATAATACAAATATAGCACTCAGATTGTTAAGAAGTTAGCTCGCTTATCTAAATCAGTAATAATGGTATTAACATCCGTAATATGTATACCAAACAACAACGGTTCTAGCAGGAACTTTGTACCATTCTAAAGAAAACAAGGAGCAAGATAGAATAAAGCACTTTTATGTTTATCGGAATAATAACCAAAGAGTTACTATTATTAATCGAAACATTTATCTAACAAAAATATAATTATGAATCGTAGAAACCTATTAAAAATAGCAGGTTTAGCAATGGCCGGAAGTGCAATATTGCCTTTCTCTTCTGTCGCTCAATCTATAAATTCAGAATCTAATCTTTTCGAAAACAATAATGCTAGAAAACCGCTTTCAGGTAGACGAAAATTAGGTAATGATCTTGAAGTTTCCACTATGGGTATTGGTGTTCAGAACATGAGCCGTACCTATCAAACGACAATTCCCTCCCGACCAGAAATGCACAATATCATCAGGACTGCTTTCGATAAAGGAGTTACTTTTTTCGACGCAGCCAAGGCTTATGGTCCTCATGAGGTGGAACGAATTCTAGGAGAAGGTATCGCTCCTTTCCGTGATAAAGTAGTTGTAGCAACAAAGTTCGGCTGGAATATCGATCAGGAAACCGGAAAGCGATTAGCGGGATTAAACAGCCAACCTGAACATATTAAAAAAGTAGTGGATGGAATGTTGAAACGCCTTCGTACTGATAGAATTGATTTGTTGTACCAACATCGTGTTGACCCAAATGTTCCTATTGAAGATGTTGTGGGAACTATAAAGGATTTGATTGCAGCAGGGAAAGTACTTCATTATGGACTTTCAGAACCGGGTGTACAAACCGTAAGAAGAGCACATGCAATTCATCCTATTGCAGCTATTCAAAATGAATATTCTTTGCTATGGCGCGGGCCGGAAAAGGAAATTATTCCACTTTGTGAAGAATTGGGGATTGGTTTTGTTCCGTGGAGTCCGCTTGGTGTCGGTTTTCTAACCGGAGCCATTGATGCCAATACACGATTCGCTCCCGGCGACATTCGCGGCGTAGAGTCCCGATTTTCACTGGAAAATTTACCCCAAAACTTGGCATTGGTAGAATTGTTGAAAAAATGGAGCGCACAAAAGCAAGCCACTCCTGCCCAAATTTCATTGGCTTGGTTACTGTCGCAAAAACCATGGATCGTGCCCATTCCCGGTACGACACAAATGGCTCACATGCTGGAAAATATTGGAGCCGAAAAGGTGAAATTTAACTCAGCTGAATTATTGGAATTCAACAAACAATTAGATGCTATTCCGATTATAGGGGAACGATTGCCTCCCGGAGTATTGGCTTTTTCAGGAGTAGAAGCACCAATGAAGAAGTAGTAAAATTAAAAATTACAATCACAATTTAACTTTAAATTATTTCCAAATGAAAACATTAATTATGAGTCTCATAGCTGTAGCAAGTTTCCAATATTCCTTTGCTCAAGAAAATAAAACTAATCCGGCTGCTACGAGTTACACAGCTGCTGAGCAAGAAGTTATTCAATTATCTAAAGATAAATGGCAGTGGATGGCCGATAAAAATGTAGACAAACTGAAGCTTCTCTTTGATAACAAATCAAAATTTGTTCACATGAGTGGTACTTGGAAAAAAGACGAGGAACTCGATATTATAAAAACAGGAAGAATTTGGTACAAGAATGCTAAAGTACATGATGTAGCAGTAGAACTTTTTGGAAAAACAGCCATTTTATGGAACCGAATTACACTAGAGGCTATAGTTCGAGGAAGTGAAGTAGTGACTGAATTTACTGTAACAGAAACGTATCAAAAACAAGGAAAAGAATGGAAATTATTAGCTTTAACATTCAGCAGTGTTCGAGATACTCATCAGATTCAGAAATAAGAAAAACAAAATATACTCAATTATTACTACTATGAAAATGGATAATATAGAGGATGATAAATCACAAGTATTGGAGGTAACTCGCCAACTGACTCAGTTGATGATTGACAAGAACACGACAGCAATGAACAAGATTTTAGATACACATTTCATGCTCACGCATATTACGGGCTATGTACAGTCAAAAGCCGAATGGTTCGATGAGATTGAAAGCGAGCGAATGAAATACTATTCATATAAAGAAGTAAAAACATCCCTGAAAATAGAGGAAGATAAAGCCACATTTGTTGGTCAAAATCTTCTTGATGCCAGAATTTGGGGAACACGAAACAACTGGCGTTTGCAACAAACAATGCAGCTTGAAAAACGCAATGGCGAATGGATTATCCTGAAATCGGTTGCCACCACATTTTAAAAAATAAAAATTATGGAAAAGAGAATATTAGGAAACAGCGGACTGGAAGTTTCCGCTTTAGGAATGGGGTGTATGGGATTGAGTTTTGGTTACGGTCCTGCAACTGACAAACAAAAAGCGATACAATTAATCAGGGAAGCTTACGAACAAGGAATCACTTTTTTTGATACAGCAGAAGCTTACGGCATTGTCAATGAAGAATTAGTCGGCGAAGCCTTGGCGCCGTTTAGAAAAGAAGTAGTTATTGCGACCAAATTTGGATTCAAAGAAGGAGATTCCAGCAAAGGACAAGACAGCAATCCAAAACGGATTAGAGCGGTTGCCGAAGAATCTTTAAGAAGATTAAAAACCGACGTGATTGATTTGTTCTACCAACATCGTGTTGACCAAAATGTACCAATGGAAGACGTTGCCGGAACGGTCAAAGACTTGATTGCAGAAGGAAAAGTGAAGCACTTTGGACTTTCAGAAGCGGGCGTTGAATCCATTCGGAAAGCGCATGCTATTCAGCCCGTAACGGCTTTGCAAAGTGAATATTCCATTTGGTGGAGAGAACCCGAATTAGAGATTCTTCCAACATTGGAAGAACTGGGAATTGGTTTTGTTCCTTTTAGCCCATTGGGGAAAGGTTTTTTGACGGGTGCTATCAATGAAAACACCCAATTTGATGCTTCTGATTTCCGAAATATAGTACCACGTTTTTCTGAAGAAAACCGAAAAGCCAATCAAAAATTGGTTGAGCTGTTGGGTGCAATTGCCACGCAAAAAGAAGCCACACCAGCACAAATTGCTTTGGGATGGTTGTTGGCACAAAAACCGTGGATTGTTCCTATTCCAGGAACTACAAAGTCACATCGATTGACCGAAAATATTGGAGGTGCTTCTATTGTTTTATCGACTGGAGACATTCAGGAAATTGATGAAGTGTTTGCTAAAACTACTATTCAAGGAGACCGTTATCCAGCGCATTTGCAAAAAAGAGTTGGTAAATAAATATTGAAAATATGAAAAAAGTACTCATCATCGGAGCTAGTGGAGGTCTTGCAAAATATGTGATTGAAGCACTACAGCAACTAACAAATATTGAACTCACTTTATTTTTAAGAAACAAAACCCGATTATCAAAAAGTACATCCGAAGGTTGTATCATCGTCGAAAGTGATGTAATGAATTATGATGAGGTTGAAAATGCTGTCAAAGGACAAGACTTCGTATATGTAAACCTTGCCGGAAATTTGGAAGCTATGACCAAAAACATTGTAAAGGCAATGCAGGAAACTGGCGTGAAAAGAATTATTGCCATCAGTTCCATCGGTATTTATGAAACGCCCTTAAAACCCGTTTTAGTGCCTTACCGAAAATTAGCGGATGTCATAGAAAGTTCGGGACTAGATTATACCATTTTACGTCCCGACTGGTTTACCAATGGCAACGAAATTGATTATACCATCACCCAAAAAGGTACACCTGAAACAGGTTCAGCCATTTCCAGAAAAAGTATCGCTGCTTTTGTGGCAACTCTTGTTGAGAATTCAGAATTACATAAAAACGAAAATTTAGGAATTAGTAAACCTTAAAAAGTGGAATATGGAAAAAAATAGAATTGAAGCGTTCACCGATGGAGTTTATGCCATTATCATTACCATAATGGTATTAGAACTTAAAGTTCCACATAATCCTACTTTAGATAGTTTTGTAGCAATGTGGCCTGTATTCATAAGCTATGGCGTTAGTTTTCTTTTCGTGGGATTAAATTGGGCCAGCCACCATCATTTGTTTCAAACCGTTTCCAAAGTGGACAATAAAGTACTTTGGATCAATATGCTCAACCTGTTTATTCTCTCCCTTGTTCCTTTTGCAACGGCAACAATGGGTGAAAATGATTTTAAAGCGATTACGGTTACCATTTATGCAAGCCTGCTCACTGTAAGTATAATTGTTTATCTACTTTTAGTGAATCAACTTTGCCAATTACACGGTAAAGATTCCTCTTTTTCCAACACCTTCAAAGGTCATAAAAAATCGTATTTCAGCCTTGGTTTGAATTGTGTAGCCATCTTTTTATCGCTGATCGATTTTCCGAAAACAGCTTTTATAATTCTAATACTGACGTCCTTGTCTTGGTTTGTTCCCAATCACCTATTTAAACAAAATGAAAATTAAACAACAGCTAAAGTTTTAAAAAAAAATACTAAGTTTAGATTAAAGCGCAACAAAACAATACGACTTCTATTTCTCAAACAAAAAAATACCGATTATGCCAAACCATTTAGTGAAATGTAAAATTTATATCTTTATCAAATGAAAATATTCAATGACTTCGCTTCATATAACGAATACATAGGCTTGACAAAGCCTTTGGACAATGATATCGATGTGGGTTATTATGACCCGCCTAATATGCTTTTGAAGTCTGAAGCTGTTGCGGTAGATTTTTACAGAATTTCTATAAAAGCAGGGTATAGAGATAAATTTGTCTCAAATGCAAAACCAGTAAACGCCGTATTTTTCAATAGTCCAGAAATACCTGTTGGATGGGATGTTGACCCAAATTACACTGGAATGTATCTGCAACTTTCTAAAAAAATTATTGAAGAAAACAGATTCTTGTTCAAAACTTATCTGGATTATGGTCAACACGAAGCCTTGTATTTAACAGAGGATGAAGTGGAAGAAGTGAGTATTGTTTTTAAATTGATGATGAAATATTATGAAAGTGAAAAACAAAATTTTAATGTGCTTTTGTCTTATGTAAATGTGTTGGTTTCGTTGGTGGAAGCATTTTATAAAAGACAGTTTTTAACTGACCCCAAAGAGTACAATCGAATTGTATCGGATTTTCAACAAAGTCTAATTGATTATTACAAACAGCCTGTTTCCCAACTTCCCAATGTGCAGTATTTTGCTGATAAACTGGGATTGACAGCCAATTATTTGGGCGATATTGTAAAACATTTTACACAAAAATCGGCTCTTGAAAACATTCACGATTTTGTAATTAAAAAAGCAAAAGAACTATTGGTAGAAAATAAAACCTTAAACACTACCGAAGTGGCTTATGAACTGGGTTTTGAATACCCGAATTACTTTTCGAAATTCTTTAAGAAGCAGGTGAATCTCACTCCAAAAGAATACCGATTGCAAGCAATCCATAAAAATTAAACTCAATGAAACGCCTTTAACAAGGCGTTTTTTATTATCAGTAATTTGTTTCTTTTTTATTGGTATTCTGTTTCTTTCTGTCTTTTCTTTAGACTATATCTTTGTTTGATAATTAATAATCATACAATGAAAAAAACAAAAAAAGTATTGCTTATCAATACCCATTTAACTTATCCAAATTGGACCGAAGGAACACTAAATAATTCCTTTATTCAAAAAGCAAAAGATTTTTTCGAAGCAAAAGACTTTGAAATTTTAGAAACAAAAATTGAAGAAGGGTATAATGCTGACGAAGAAGTAGATAAACACCTCGAAGCAGATATTGTGATGTTACAAACTCCTGTAAACTGGTTTGGTGCACCCTGGATTTATAAAAAATATGTGGACGAAGTTTTCAACAGCGGTTTGTTAAGCAAAAAGTTTCTTTCGGACGACGGAAGAACAAGAGAAGATATGACCAAACAATATGGAACAGGTGGTCATTTACAAGGCAAAAAGTTTATGATTTCTGCCACTTGGAATGCTCCGGCTGAAGCTTTTGATAATCCTGCACAACAATTGATGCAAGGGAAAAGTACATCAGATTTATTTTTAAACATTAGCAGTAATTACCGTTTTTGCGGTGTTGAAATTTTACCTGATTATAATTGTTTCGATATTTTTAAAAATGAAGACATTGCTAAAGACCTTGAAAATTATCCGAAACATTTAGAAAAAGTTTTCGGATTGTAAATAAAACGTATGCTATTTTATACGAGATGAGCTTCTGAGCAAAGAAAAATGAGCTTCAAAATAAAGTTTAGCTAAAAGTTAATCGTTAATTTTGTTAGATTATAATCTCCATCAGAACAGTAAAATATGACAGCCGAACAAACAGATAAGTTGAAAACCATAAGTTATTCAGGCATATTTTTGTCTTGCTACTCCGATTATAGCGAAAAGTGTATTCACGCTACGCCAGAACACGTTTTGGTCTATCTGTATTCGGGAGAGCAAGTGATTGAAGACCGGAACGAAAAAATAGTTCTTCAGGCAGGCGAATGTGCTTTTATCAAACGAGATCATCGTTTAAAAATGTACAAAAACAGCAAAGGCGAAGATTTGTACAAAGGCATTTCATTAACTTTTAAACGAAATGTTTTGCGCGAGTTCTACAGCAAAATGGATAAGGCTGAAATTCCGAAGAATATTGTTCTTACGGATGAAAATGTTTTTAAACTAAAGCAAACGCCAGCAATAGAAAGTCTGTTTCAATCGCTGAACCCTTATTTTGACAGCAATGTAAAACCGACTGAAGGAGTAACGCATCTGAAATTACTAGAAGGAATTTATACTTTATTAAATAGTAATGAATTATTATATCCAATACTGTTCGATTTTGCTGAACCCTGGAAAGTCGATATTCTGGAATTCCTAAATGAAAATTATCAGGATGAACTAACAATGGAACAAATTGCATCTTTCACAGGAAGAAGTTTAGCAACCTTTAAAAGAGATTTCAAGAAAATAAGTAACCTGACTCCTCAAAAATGGTTAATTAAAAAACGTCTTGAAGTGGCCTATTTTAAACTGAAAGAAGAAGGTAAAAAAGTACAGGATGTGTATGTGGAAGTGGGGTTTAAAAACCCGTCGCATTTTTCTACAGCCTTTAAAAAACAATATGGAATTTCGCCTACGGAAGTTTAAAATTTCGTAGGCAATTCTATTTTTTAGATGACGACTCCAAAGAGCTTTCATCTCTAATCTTCTGGCGGTGTTGCATTCCCCATTTTGTCATAGCTCCCACAACTTCTTCCAGAGTTTGACTATACGGTAGCAATTCATATTCAATACTTACGGGATAACCAACAGCCACTTTTTTGATGATGAATCCGTTTAGTTCCAATTCTTTCAATTCGCTCGAAAGTACCCTTGCCGAAATGCCATTTACTTGTCGTTGAATTTCAGTAAAACGTTTGTTTCCTCTCGCCATAGCAATGATAATCATCAATTTCCATTTGCCACCAATGGCGTATAATGCGTCTGAAACTGCCATTAAAACTGCGTTGCATTCTTCTGTAAATGCTTTGTTATCTGTTTGATTTTCTTTTACTACTGCCATTAGTTGGATTTTTGTTAGTCACTAACCTTTAGGTAACGACTAATAAATTGTTATCAAATATACTATAGTTTTGTTGAATAATAATAACAAAAATATTTTTCAGTATTAATTAAAAAAGTAAAATAATGACACTAGAAATTTTAAAAACAAAAGAAGAACTTAGAAACTTAATTGACAATTATGCTTATTTAAGTGATGACAAAAAAATAGCAGAGGTGATGGATCTATTTACGCCAGATGTTGCTTATAAAGTGTACATGGGTGGCGCTTTAGTAGCTGATGTTTTCGGAAGAGAAAATATGGAAAAAGACTTCAATGGTCATGCTTCTCAGGTAAAAACCTATTTTACCCTAAACGGACAGCATACCGTAAAAATTGATGCCGATACGGCTACTGGTATTTCCTTCACTCAAATTAAAATGATTAGAGAAGTGGAAGGAAAAGATGTTTTAACCGATTATAGTGTGAAATATGATGACACCTATGTCCTTCAAAATGGTAAATGGCTGATAAAAGAGCGTATCGGATATTTTCTAATCATTGAATCGAGACCTATTTCGTCATAAATTATTGAGCTTCTCAGAAAGAATGTTTGAGCCTTGCAACAACGTCGTTGCGAGGCTTTGTTTTTAAATTTGCTTCATACAATTTAGCTAAAATGCAGTATGATAAATTTAGAAACAGATATATTAGAAAGACTAAAATCAGGAGAACCAATTCGTTTAAATGACCCCGAATATTATAAAATAAATGAGATCGTTAGCAGAACCATTAAACTTTCTCAACAATTAAATGTTTCGGATAATATTGATGCTGTTCGGGAATTGTTGAGTGAAATTATAGGAACAAAAATAGAGGAAAGCACAACAGTTTTTCCTCCATTTTACACCAATTTCGGAAAGTTCATTGCCATTGGAAAAAACGTATTTATCAATCACGCCTGTTCATTCCTTGATATGGGTGGAATTACGATAGAAGATGAGGTGTTAATTGGCCCGAAAGCCAATCTCATTACCGAAAATCATCCAATAGATCCCAACGACAGAAGAGCTTTAATTACAAAACCCATCCTAATCAAAAGAAGAGCCTGGATAGGGGCAGGAGCTACTATTTTACCAGGAGTTACTGTTGGTGAAAATTCGATAATTGCAGCTGGAGCAGTAGTTTCTAAAGATGTTCCTGATAATGTAATTATGGGTGGAATTCCGGCTAAAATCATTAAATCAATTGATTAAAACAGCAATGTAAATAATAATAAATTCAGATAAAATGAAGAAAATCACCTTAATAATCGCTGCAATAGTATTGTCTTTAGGACAATTATCGGCACAGACAAAACAGAAATTATCAGATAAAAATTTAAAGAAAATGATAACAACAGAACAAAAAGAGCAATACACATTCAAATTAAGCGATAAAGTAACCCGTCAAAAAGTGACTTTTAAAAACCGTTATGGAATTACATTATCGGGCGATTTGTATCTTCCTAAAGATCGTGGAAGCGAAAAATTAGCTTCACTTGCCATCAGCGGACCTTTTGGAGCAGTGAAACAACAATCATCCGGATTGTATGCCAACCAAATGGCAGAACGTGGTTTTGCCGCATTGGCATTCGATCCATCTTACACAGGTGAAAGTAGTGGTGAACCAAGAAACTTAGCTTCACCAGAAATCAATACCGAAGATTTTAGCGCTGCGGTTGATTTTTTAGGTCTTCAAAAAAATGTAGATAGAAATAAAATTGGAATCATTGGGATTTGTGGTTTTGGTGGATTTGCTTTGAATGCCACTGCGGTTGATAAACGAGTGAAAGCCGTTGCAACGACAAGTTTGTATGATATGACAAGAGTAATGTCGAAAGGATATAATGATTCGGTGACATTAGAACAACGAACCAAAACTTTGGAAGGATTGAGTGAACAACGTTGGAAAGATTTCGAAAACGGAAAACCAGCCGATGGTCCACGCAACTTACCGGAAAGTTTGAAAGGCGACGAACCTCAATTTGTAAAAGAATATTTTGATTATTACAGAACGCCTCGTGGTTTTCATCCGAATTCTGTGAACTCAAATGGAGCTTGGTTGATTACCAATGCGATTTCGTTTATGAATATGCCATTGTTGACTTATGTAAAAGAGATTTCGCCAAGACCCATGCTTTTGATTGCTGGCGAAAAGGCACATTCAAGATATTTCAGCGAAGACATTTATAAAGTTGCATTGGAGCCAAAAGAATTGATGATTATACCCAATGCAGTTCACGTTGATTTGTATGATAAAGTTGATGTAATTCCTTTTGATAAACTCAAGCAGTTTTTCAAGGAGAATTTGAAATAAATTAAAACAAAATAAGGTTTATCTGCAAGCAATTTTCAGACAAACTTTTTTTATTGGTGACAGATTTTAAACAATCCGTAAAAATGGTAAGTAACACCGTAATCTGTATACTGATGCATTTGTGAATTCATCAGACCTTTGTTAAAGATATAAATGGGCTAAACATAAAATGAAAATCATCAAATATTTTACAGCAATCATTCTTTTAGTCCTGTTTAATCAGTTAGCATCGGCACAGCAAAAGATAAAATCAAACAGTATGACATCATTTACAGAAAAAGGAATAGCAGCACCCGCAGCTTATTTTACAGGAACCGTATGGGTAAATATGAATGTAAAACCTGATGAGGGGTATAACATCAATATGGGAACCGTAACTTTTGAACCCAAAGCAAGAACCAATTGGCACACTCACAGTAGCGGACAAATATTATTTGTAATTGAGGGAATTGGCTATTATCAGGAAAAAGGCAAATCCATTCAATTGATTCAAAAAGGAGATGTGATTAAAATTCCAAAAGATGTAAAACATTGGCATGGAGCTTCGCACGGCAGCATGATGCGCCATATTGCTCTTGTACCCGAATTTGATAAGGATAAAACGGAATGGTTAGAGCCTGTAAGCGAGGTGGAATACAATAGTTTTAAAGCTCCAGTGTATGAAGTAGAGAACAGTTTAACAGCGGCAGCGATAATGAATCACGAAGAATTGTGGCCTAATGCTATTTCGAAAATTAAAGAAACCGATCCGGAATTGATAGAAGTGTTTGACAACTTTGCTTTTGATGTGGTGATTAGTCACGATAAAATGGATGTTAAAACAAGAACGCTTTTGATTCTGGCTTCGACTATTGGTAGTCAGGCTTTAACCGAATATAAGATGTTTGTTAATGCGTCATTAAATGTTGGAGTTTCACCAACAGCAATCAAAGAAGTCCTTTACCAAGCGGTACCTTATGTGGGGATTTCTAAAGTGATTGATTTTATAAACGCAACCAACGAGATATTTATCGAACGAAATATTTCATTACCTCTCGAAAATCAATCTACGACCACAGCTGAAACCAGAAAGGAAAAAGGTTTGGCAAAACAAAAAGAAATCATTGGTAATAGAGTAGAGGATCTGTATAAAAATGCACCTAAAGATTTATTGCACATTCAAGAATATTTATCTGCCAATTGTTTTGGGGATTACATTACAAGAAACGGATTGGATGTAAAGACAAGAGAAATGGTTACACTTTCTTTCCTTATTGCAATGGGCGGAACCGAAAGTCAAATTAAAGGACATATTCAAGACAATGCTAATGTTGGTAACGACAGACAAACGCTTATTAATCTGATGACACAGCTCATTCCTTATGTGGGTTATCCCCGAACATTGAATGCCATTGCGTGTTTGAATGAAGTATTGCCAATGAAATAATTGTTTACTGAAAGTATGCTTATAAGATACTGGTTTCTATATTCCGAATGTTTTAAGATATTTTTCATTTGTGTATGATTTATAGTGTAAATTTAAAGTATCTGATTTAAGTGTTTTATATTATAAAAACCGTAAAGTATAAAGATTTTATAAAGATTTCAATAAAGAACACCTTAATGTGCTTGTAAATTAGGATTTAAAAGTTAAGAGTTGTAAATTAGAACCTATTAAAAATGTATTGGAAATCAATATTCTACATCAATAACTAATAACGAGATAACGCTGAAAGTACATAAAAAATTAAAAAATGAAAATCAAATTAAACTTAAAAGTTGGTCTACTTTTTCTAATGATAATCATCCTTTCATTGGTGAGTGCGTACAGTAATTTTTCGATTGAAAATGATACTGAAAATATTTTGAAAGCCAATTATAACACGCTCGAGTATTCTAGAAATATGCTTCTTTCGTTAGATGAAATTAACTCGAATAAGGAAAAAGCAATAGTAGTATTCGAAACCAATCTTACCAAACAAATGGGGAATATTACAGAAGTTGGTGAAGATAAAGTGACCTATAATCTGCAGAGTAGTTTTAATGCTTTGAAAAAAAACCAGGCTGATGAAAGCTTGAAAAGCCAAATTCGTCAAAATATTTTTGAGATTTTGAAGTTGAATATGGTTGCCATCAAAAAGAAAAGTGTTTTTGTTAAACACACAGCGGAAACCGCCAATTTTTGGATTGCTATTTCAGGAGTACTTTGTTTTTTGCTTGCTTTTAATATTATGGTTAATTTGACCAAATAGGATTAATTTAAAAGGACTTTACCGCGAGTATCAAAGGAATAGTTAAAAATTATTATGAGGGCTGCCTTTTTCTATTTGATAAAGTAGTCCTAATAATATCAGCTCTTTCTGCTACTTGAATAGTAGTTAGCTTTCTTCTTTTCCTAGCTAGCTTTATGTTTTTCTCCCATCTGTTCTAATATCATTTGGTGCTTAGGGAAAATGTTTTGTTTTTTTCTATTCATCTTACTAAATGTTTGTTACTATGAACAAAAACAGTGTTTTTGTTCATAGTAACAAACATTTTATGTGTTTTTATTCTTTAGTAGATACTGTTGTATCATCTTTATAATTATTAATTGCAATTACTATTTTTAAG
This sequence comes from Flavobacterium undicola, assembly GCF_009909155.2. Taxonomy (GTDB): domain Bacteria; phylum Bacteroidota; class Bacteroidia; order Flavobacteriales; family Flavobacteriaceae; genus Flavobacterium; species Flavobacterium undicola. Next base: position 111,813 of record NZ_JAAAPM020000006.1, on the reverse strand, counting down.
TATTATTGTTTTACAATCTCGGGTAAATTCTCTTTCTATTTATGATATATTATACAATGTGTAGTTTACTTAATCAATTTCAAAGTAATAACATCATGAGAAGTTATTTCAGAACGGAAAGCTTTTTTAGTGGTGCCTATAGTTACATTTTTCCAAAGGTCTTTTATCTTATAAACAGTTGTATTAAGATTAGCTTCCAAATTGAAATCGATATCTTTTATCGTGTGTTTTTTCCATTCGAAATTGATTTTTTTAGGAGCGTCTGTTCTATTCAAAAATGTGATTGCCCAATTCCCGTCGGATAGCGGTTTTACCCAAACTTCCAATCCGTCTTCGGCAGAAAGTTTGAATCCTTGAATTCCTAATTTATCCTGATTTACAGCAATCAGTTCTTTGTTGGTTAAAATAGCCAAGGTTTCCTTTGACATTTTTCTGAAATCATTTCCGGCAATTAAAGGGGAAGCCATCATACACCACATGGCAAAATGAGTTTTATCTTCAGTATTGGTCATTCCGTCACCCACTTCCATCATGTCAAAATCATTCCAATGATCAGGACCTGAAAATTTACGGATGTCTTTGCGCATTTCAGCAATTTTCATAAATCCCCATGACGACCAATTTCCTTCTTCGTGGTGGAATTCACAATCAAAACAGGGGTAAATATCTCCCGAAATTCTCCAAAGATTCCCAATAGGTTTTCCCCAATCCCAAGGTTTATTATCGCCCCATTCGCAAAGACTGAAAACGATAGGTCTTCCAGCTGTTTTTAGCGCGTTGCTCATTGTTGCATAGGCTTCCGGAGCATTGATTCCAGCGGTGTTGCACCAATCGTATTTTAAGAAATCAATTCCTAAATTGGCATAAAAACGGGCATCTTGGTATTCATAACCCCTTGTACCTGGATAACCTGCACAAGTGTGTGTTCCTGCACAATTGTACAAACCAAACTTTAGTCCTTTGGAATGAACGTATTCAATTAAAGCTTTCATTCCGCTTGGAAATTTTATTGGATCCGGAACTAAATTTCCATCTTTATCTCTTTCTTTGGTCATCCAGCCATCGTCGAGTACAATATAATTGTAGCCTGCTGCCACCATTCCGGTAGAAACCATAATATCGGCGGTTTCTTTTACGAGTTTTTCGTCGATGTTGGTTTCAAAAGTGTTCCAAGAGTTCCAGCCCATTGGCGGTGTCATAGCCAAACCTTCAAATTTTCCTGTTTCTTGCTTGTAAACATTTCCTTGTGAGAATCCTTGAAATGTCATACCGCCTAAAAGTAGGCTGAGAAGTAATTTTTTCATTTTTTTATTTTTTTTAAAAGTCATACGAAGCTGTCGAAATAATACCTAACAGGTCTTGGAGACCTGTTAGGATTGTACGTTTCCTAACAGGCTTCTTTCAACCTGTTAGGCATAATTAATTCACTATTTTTCATTTTAGTGTTTTCTATTTTTAACACAAATTTCTTGTTTTGCAGGATTTGCGTGAGGGATGGCAATGGAGCTCTCCCGATTTTTCATCGGGAAGCGGGAACGTACAGCCCGATTCGCCACGGCGAACACGCCCAACTAACTTTTATTATTTTACTGCATTAATTATTATTTCAGCTTTTTTGAGTCCGTTACTGGTGGCGGTCAGCGTAATTTCGCCCGTTTCGCCAGTGGTTTGAATGATAACCTGAGCCAAACCGTTAAATAATTTGCGCTTGTAATTTTTGGCTTTGGTAATAATCTGAATCGTTCCCGGGTTTTGATTGACCACATCCCATTTGTATTTTTTTAATAAGGGCTGGGCGATAATTGCAATGGTGTTTTTCCCTGAATGCAGTATTTTTTTGTCCAATACAAAGGTGTCTCCTTTTTTGTTTTCGGGTATTTCATTGCTAATTTTATGTCCGTTAATAAAAATGGATTGTTTTTTACCAAGACTGTTATAGAACAAACTGATTGCTGTTTCGTTGTAATTCGCCGGCAGTTCGAACTCGGTTCTATAAACGACTGCTTTTACTTTTTTACCAAAAATGGTGTCTCTGTCGTCTATAAAGGCTTTTTGCCAAGACTCGGTTGCTACATTTCCCTGTGTTTCTTCTGAAACATTGATATCGGCTACTATTTTTTCTTTTAGATTTTCAATATTCAAAACAGTGTTGGTTTCTAAATATTGATCGGCTTCAAGTGAGGTTGGGTTTCCGTTTCCAACACCGATAATTTTTCCTGGACCAGTGATTGAAAAGACAACTTCATTATCCGCGATTGGTACAGAAAGTCCCGATTTGTCCTTGGCACTGACTGTAATCATTGCAATATCATTTTTGGCAGCCTCAATACTATTTTTATCGGATGCTAAATTTAAAACGGTGGCTACACCAGTAGTTTTCACGACATCGGTTATAATTTTCTTTCCGTTTTTGTACCCGATTGCTTCAAGCGTTCCGGGAGTATAATTGACATTCCATTCGAGATGCCCGTCTTTTTCCATTGTTTTTTTGCCTAAACTTTTCTTATTTAAAAAAAGCTCTACTTCGTCACAATTGCTGTACGCCCAAACTTCAATACTTTGATTTTCCTTTCCAGTCCAATTCCAGTGAGGCAAAAGATGCAGCACTGGTTCGTCCTGCCACCATGACTTTAGATACCAAGCATCGTCTTTATAAAATCCGCATTGATCCACCATTCCGAAATAAGAACCTGTAGAAGGATATTCGAAAGGGGTTGGCTCACCACGATAATCAAATCCTGTCCAAATGAACATTCCTGACAGATACGGACGGGAATTATAATGTTTCCAGCCTTTTTCTATACTAATAAAACTGGGGCTTGGCGCTTTATCATAAGCCGGCATGATGTGTTTTTGATTGTCGCGATAATATTCGCCTCGAGTAGCATTGGTACTTCCTTCCTCGGTTCCCCAAATGGATTGATTTGGAAATAATTTATGCTGTTCGTCAGTGCTTTTATTCACGATATAATTAATTCCCAACAGATCCATAACCGTTGTGATCCCGTTACTGCCAATCCCACCGCTAAAAGCAGCAGTCGCAGGCCTGGTGGCATCTATAGATTTCACATAAGACTGCATGGAACTCGCAATTCTAGCGCCTACAATGTCATTTTCAATTCCCCATTCTTCGTTTCCGATGCTCCAGCTTATAACGGAAGGATGGTTTCTGTCTCGTTCAATCATTTTTTTTACATCGTCTAATTGAGTTTGTGTACTTCCCATTAAACGGTTTTCGTCAATTACCAGCATTCCTAAACGGTCACAAGCATCCAATAACTCGGGTGTAGGCGGGTTATGAGAACAGCGATAGGCATTGCTCCCGAAGGATTTTAAGGTTTTTATTCTGAAATCCTGTAAAGCATCTGGCATGACTGTTCCTACTCCAGCATGATCCTGATGATTGTTTGTTCCTTTTATTTTAACATGTTTTCCGTTAAGAAAAAAACCTTCATTGGCATCAAAACGGATCGTTCGGATTCCGAAAGTAGTTTGAAAAATATCAACTAATTTCTCCTCTTCATAAACAGAAGTAATTATTTTGTACAAATAAGGATTTTCAAGCGACCAAAGTGTAGCATTCTGCACTGTTAAATCTGCAGAAAAATCTTTGGTTTCTCTTGGATTTAAAGTACAGGAATTTATTGTTTTTTCGGAAACAGTTTTACCAGTGGCATCCAAAATAGTTTGGTTTATTTTGAACGATTTTGACCCTTTACCGTCGTTTGTAAGTGTGACTAGTGCGCTAATTTCGGTTGTATTGTCTTTTGTTTTTGTTTTCACAAAAGTGCCGTTATCCGGTACATGAAGTTCATTGGTTTTATTAAGCCAAACATGACGATAAATTCCTGCTCCTTCATAAAACCAGCCTTCTTCCATAGTCGCATCTGCCCGAACGGCAATTGTATTTTCGCCTCCATAATTAATATAATCAGTGATATCATATTCAAAACCCAAATAACCGCTGTCATGATTTCCTAAATAATGACCGTTTACCCAAACAATGGAATTACGAAAAACACCATCGAATGCGATATGAATCCGTCTTCCCAAATCACTTGCAGGTATAGTTATTTTTTTGCGGTACCAACCGATGCTTTTGTCTGGGAAATTTTGGCCAATTGCTTTGAATCCGTGACTAAAACTAGCTTCACTGCTAAAACCTTGTTCTACTGCCCAATCATGGGGAAGATCTAATTTTCGCCAAGAACGGTCATCAAAAGAAGCATTGGAAGCGCCGTCACCAAAACCCGCTTTTGCCAAATAAGAAAAATAAGCCGTTCTTGTATTAAAATCCTTCTTGGTATCTGATGGATGACCAAAAGCAAATTTCCAATCTTTGTCTAACGAAATATGTTCTCTAGAAGAATTATTCGAAGCTGATTGCGAAAAAACAGAAAAACTAAAAGAAATCAGGAATAAAAAAAGGAATGTTTTGAAATTTTTCATTAACATTTATAAAAAGGTTTGTCAAAAGTTTTACTCTCAAAAATAATGAATAGAAGTCAAGTATATTGATACTTTTTTTTTCATAATCCACTTAAAAAAAACGGCACAATAGAGAATTTGAGCATTTCAAATTTAAGCTGACAAAAACTGCCGTAAAAAAAATATTCCCTAATTTTTAAACTAGGGAATATTTTAAACTAACTCAAAATAATAATTTTATTTCAATACAAATCCCATCTCATCCATTAATATGGTATTACCGCCAAAATTACCGGATTCTTGAAATGTCAATTGATCAAAAGTAGTAGGATTTCCAATCGCTGAAAATGGAATTTCAATAGTAGTCCATGATGTATTTATTGATTTTTGTACTGTATAAGCCCATCCTCCAAAAACAAAAGTTAACTTAGCATCAGGATTTGCAGAGACACTTTTAATCTTAACTCTAAATGCTTTATATTTTGAAACATTTCTAGAATTAAACTTCATGTCGGCACCGCTCCAGCCTCCAAAAACTAATTTAATTGCTGCATTACCTTGCGCTTTATCTACAGCATAATCTGTAATAAAAGGGCTGCCATCCCATGTCCAATGTCCTGCATCACCTTGTACCACATCGTCATATAATGCTGCGCCAACCGCCAAACTAGAAGCAGCAGTACCTGTAATGTTTGAAACAGTCACCAATTTATCAGCAGAATTGGCAGGCATCTTAAATTTAATCTCTGTCAATGTAGAAGAAACTACAGTAGCTTGCTGAGTTCCAACTGTTACAATAGGATTTAAAAAATACTTTCCATCGATTGTAACTATATCTCCTGTTGCAGCATTTATTGAATTGAACCAATTAAAAGTTGGAGGTGGCGGCGCAGTGACAAAGTCATAAAGAACAGTGCCATAACTGGTAACTACCTTCAATTTATTAGAAGAGTTTGAATAAGGCGTATTTTCATCAATCAATATAACTATATCAGTATCAGTTATAAAAGTTGGTCTAAAATAAGTGTCATAATCATTAAAGTAGACTTTCTCTGTTGTGAGCAATCCTTTTCCATGAATAATGTAATAACTTTTAGGATCTCCCTTAGTAACTGGAGTTAATGGCAAAACACTGCCATCTTTAGTATAACCTGATGGCATTACCGATTCTATAACTGGAGGTCCAGCACTATCTGAAGTATTAGCATCATCGGAGCATGAACTAAAAAGCATTAAAGATAACATCAATGCAATACATGCTGTTAACGTAACAATTTTTATATTTTTCATATTTTTCATTTTAAAAATTATTTAAAAGTATACGGAGCTACTTCTGTCAATTTTGGATTTTTAATCAAATCATCCGAAGGATAAGGCAATAAAAGACTTGTAGCAGTGATTACAATATGTTTTGGAGTGTCTTTATCTCCTCTATCTTGTGCTTCTAATATTGCTTTAGCTTTAGCAAAAGGCAAACGTCCCAGATCAAAATAGTAATCTCCTTCACAAGCTAATTCCGCACGTCTTTCTCTAAATACATCATCAAAAGTAATTGATGTCTTTGTTGCCAAACCAGCTCTTTTACGAACTGCATTATACGATTTAAGAGCCAATGCATCAGTAGTACTACCTGTTTGTGAACCTATAACAGCCTCTGCATGAATTAATAATAACTCTGCATAACGCATTTGATAAGTATTCATACTGCTTTCCCCATTAAAAGGTTTGTTAAACTTCCCTGTAACAGGTAAATTTTCTTTTCCTATTACGTATTTTTTTAATCCTGCTCCAGAATTTTGAACTCCATTTGGCACATCAGTTAAATTAAATGTGTATCCTAATAGATAAGGTGAATCTACAGCAAGTGTTGCCGCATAAGTTAAATTTGGATAATAATCCCCAGGAAGCATAAACGTCTCTTTTCTTCTTCTGTCTCCATTTTCAAAAGCGTTCTTAATTAAATCCTGAGATGGTGCAATCTGAGCAGAATAACTAGTTTCTACTAATCTATTTTCTGGAGCGAATGTTGTATTAGAGAAGTTACCATCAAAATAAGTCCCCGTCCCTGTCCATTGCCATGCAAAGATTGACTCTTCATTATTATTGTTCATCTGCAAAAATAAATCAGCAAAAGATTTTGAAGGCAATTCATCTCCACCTAATAACTTAAACTCTCCGCTATTAATTACTTCCAAAGCCATAGCTTTAGCAAGGTCATATTTTTTCTCATATAAATATACTTTTGCTAAAAAAGCCTTAGCAGATCCGCTTGATACATGCGCATTAGCAGCATAATTAGAACCTCTAACTTTAGTCCTTAAATTAGCAGCCGCAAATTTTAAATCATTCTCTATAAATTTATAAACATCTTCAACAGGATTACTAGGAATAACAAAATTCGCAGAATAATCAGCAGTGTTTTCAATAATAGGCACATTACCCCACAATCTTACCAAGAAGAAATAAGAAAAAGCTCTGATAAAATGTGCTTCTCCTAATGCATTATTTAATGCTTCCTTACTAACATTTGGTCCAACACCAGTAGGCAAACCATTAATAAAAGCATTAGAATTTGCAATAGCACCATAACATGATCTCCATGAATCAGAGATATATGATGCAGTATTGGTAAAACTCAAATCGGTGAATTTACCAAAATCATTATACGGAGCGGCATACATATTACCAGAAATCACATCAGTAATACCATAATAACCAGCTTTGTTCATATTAAACCACACCAGACCATATAATCCATTAGCTGCATTATCTAATTTCAAATCTGAGTCATAATAGTTCGTTAAAGTAGGTGTTCCCTGTGCTGGCACATCTATAAAATCCTGAGAACAAGAAGATGAAACCAACAACATTAATGTCATAGCAACAACACTGCTTCTTTTTATTATATTTTTCATATTAATATGTATTAAAATTCAACATTAAAACCAAAAGTTATCTGTCTAGGTGTAGGATAACGACCATTATCAATACCTGATAATAATGCATCTTGGTTATAAGAACCTACTTCAGGATCATAACCTTTGTATTTGGTAAAAGTATATAGGTTTTGCGCAGAGGCATAAAATCTCAATCTTGATAATTTAATTTTAGAAATAATATTAGACGGCAAAGAATACCCTAAAGTTACATTTTGAATTCTTAAATAAGATCCATCCTCAATAAAACGAGACGATACTGCATTATTTATATCATCATAAGCTGAAGGTCTTGGGAGAGCAGCATCTAAATTGCCAGCTGAATAAAAATCTGCCGCTTCAGTTAAATAATTTGTTCCAACACCATTGTTCATTGTACCAGATGCACGGGTTAAATTCATTAATTTATTCCCGGCAGTTCCTTGAAGGAAAATTGACAAATCAACATTTTTATATTTAAAATTATTGGTAAATCCGTAAGTTAATTTTGGATTTGGATTTCCAATCGGAACTAAATCTTTCGAATCGATAATACCATCATTATTTACATCTTTGTAAATTACATCTCCTTTTTTAAAATTTGGTAATAATGAATTGGTTCCATTTTTCAAAGGCACTTTAGTACTGCCATTATCATGTCCATAAGTCAATAAATCATCATCTGTTCTATAAATGCCTTCAGCTTGATAACCAACAAATGACCCTATTGGCAAACCTTCCATTGTTCTGGAAACAGTAACTGTACTATAAGCAAGTGTATTCATTGTTTTAACAATGTTTAATCCTGCCATATCAGTTACCTCATTTACATACTTAGATAAATTCAAACTAGCATTCCATGAAAAGTTTTCAGTAAAGTTATGAGAATAACCAAGTGCAACCTCGATTCCTCTGTTTTGCATGCTTCCAAGATTAAAATATGGAGGATTTACACCCCCTTCATAATCTCCACCACCAGAAAGAAAGTTTGGCAAAGGAACTTGATACAAGAAGTTTTTAGAAACTTTATTATAAACATCTACAGAAGCAGTTAGTTTAGAATCAAACATTGTAAAATCTAAACCTAAATTAGTTTGCTCCTGAGTTTCCCATTTTAAATTTGCGTTATTTGTGTTTGATGGTAAATAAGAATTCCCCATTGAACTATTAACCAAATGTAAGTTAGAATCATATAAATTATTAGGAATTTGATTGTTACCCGTTTGTCCCCAACCAAATCTAAATTTTATATCATCAACATACTTTTTAGTACTTTCCATGAAAGTCTCATTAGAAAGTTTCCAAGAAGCCCCAAATGAACCAAAAACACCCCATTTTTTACCTATGTCAAACTTTGAAGATCCATCTGTTCTAACTGCTCCAGAAATCCCATATTTATTTCCATAATCATAAACAACCCTTCCTAAATAAGAAGATAATGTTTGCTCTCCTTCGTATGGACTGCTTAAGATTGATTTAGACAAATCAGAATACGCAAGTTCATGATGACTATTGTCTTTAAAACCAGTTGCATTAATAGAATGCCCTTCCCAATGTGCTCTATTAGATTCTTGTACTGCCAAAACTGTAAAATTGTGTTTTCCAATAGTATTTCTATAAGTAAGCATGTTTTTTAAGTTCCATGAGTTACCTGAAGATGGATTGTAATATAAATTAGCATAGCTTTTTACAGCATTCCCTAAAGAATACATTGGGTCATATTGCTGTCCTAAATTGTCATAGATATATCCACCCACCTCAAAACGATAATCCAATCCTTTGAACAAATCAATTTGCGTATAAAAATTTCCTGAATAATTTTTTCTAACCAATGTATTAGACCCTAATAAAGAAGTTGCTACAGGGTTGACGAATGAAGTTGCTCCTCCTACTGGTGGGCCTGCAAAAGATCCTGACAATTCTCTAACTGCAACATCCGGAGTCGATAATAAAGAAGTAGCAACTACTCCATTAAACTGACCGTTTAAAGTTAATTTTTCATCTGTGATTGCACCACTTACATTGGCACCAACTTTTATAAATTTATTTACTTTGGCATCTATGTTAGATCTAAAATTATATCTTTTGAATCCTGATTCAATTACAATACCTTCTTGATTCAACACTCCTCCAGAGATATAATAATTCACACCATCTTTCCCGCCTGAAAAAGACAATTGATTCGATTTCATAATCCCTGTTTGATAAATTTCTTTCTGCCAATCTGTACCAGCTCCTAAAAACTCTGGATGAGCAAATTCAGGTCTAAGACCAATACCATATACAGTTGCTAAAGCATTTTGATGACTTGCATATTGCTGCAAATTCATTGAAGGTAATTGTTTAGGTAAATTACTGATAGAATAAGAATTCTCGAAAGATAATTTTCCAGTTCCTTTTTTACCTGTTTTTGTAGTTACAATAACAACTCCGTTAGCACCGCGTGAACCATAAATAGCAGTAGCAGAAGCATCCTTAAGAATATCAATTGATTCTATATCACTAGGATTTATTAGAGATAAAGGGCTATATGTAATATTTCCTGCATTAGAAAAATTAGAATTTCCAGATGCATTTCTTCCAGATGTAGATGAATTTCTAGCATCTCCGGAAACTGGCACTCCATCAATTACATATAAAGGCTCATTTGTACCTGTCAAAGAAGAAGCACCTCTAATTTTTACAGAAACATTTCCTCCTGGCTCACCTGAATTATTATTTACAACAACACCAGCGGCCTTGCCTTGCATCATTTGATCAAAAGAAGCGACTTTTATATTTTCGATATCTTTTGAGCTAATACTAGAAATAGAACTGTTTACGTCTTTTCTTTTTACAGTTCCGTAACCAATTACTACTACATCTTTTAAATCTTCAGCACTAGATTTTAAGATTACGTTTATAGTTGTTCTCCCATCAACAGCAATTTTTTGCGTATAAAATCCGACAAAAGAGAACGATAATGTCGCATTTGAAGGAGCATCGATAGTGAATTTTCCATCAAAGTCAGTTGAAACTGATTTTCCCGAACCTGCAACAGTGATATTTGCACCAGGAATAGTAAGTCCTTTATCATCTTTTACAACTCCCTGCACTTTCGTTTGTGCTGCAATGTAATTGCAGGATAATAATAAAAACAAAATCAAAGGAATCGATCTGTGGTTGACTTTCCAATGAATTAAATTTGACAATAGTTTTTTCATAATAAATGTTTAGTTAGTTAATATTGCCAATTTCTGATATAAAAAAATCAGAAACTAAATAGGCATTAATTATTCTGAATTATAATTAACAAATTTAGAATAGAACTAAACATCAAATTAATAGTATTATATCATTTAATGATCATATTTTTACTTTTTCACGAACAACTATCATAAATACATAAATTAAACTGCTTATATTTATGTTATATCTATTTTAATCCTTAATAAATTACGATAAGAATAATTGCAAAGTCAGTGAAAACAAGTGATTCAAACGATTTCGCATTTGTTTAGATAAAAAAGATGGTACATAAATAATGCTACAATATTCGTTTCAATCCTGAGAAATCTTCTCTATATTGACTGGGAGTACATTTTTTTATAGTCTTGAAACTTCGATTAAAATTAGCGATGTTATTGAAGCCGGATTTGAATGCAATTTCTGAAATGCTTAAATCTTTTTCCACCAGCCATCTGGCGGCATAACCAATTCGTATATCATTGATATAATTGACAAAAGTTTTTCCTGTACGCTTTTTGATAAACCTATTAAAGGAAATACTGGTCATGCTGGCCACACTGGAAACCTCTTCCAAAGTTATTTTCTCGGCAAAGTTTTTTTGTACATACTCATAAACCAATTTCATTTTGTCATAATCTTCAAACGTATCATTATCGACTGTAAAAGTGGACAAAAGTCTTTGGTTCCTGGAATTAGCAAGATCATATAATATAGAGACAATCTCTAAAAAATAATCCATTCCATCCAATTTTGAAATTTTAATCAGTCTTGACGAAAGCTCTTCTGCCGTTTTTTTTGAAAATAAAATACCATGTATCGACCGGTTAAACATGTCTTTAATAGGGCTCATTATTCTTCTCGTTAATAAAGATTCGTGAAATAAATCGTTATGAAATTGAATGGTTATCTCATGAATTTGTTTATTAGAGCATTTATTTAGCTCCCAACCATGATATAAATTAGGTCCAATTAATACCAACTCAACATTGTCTATTTCTTCTATATTATCCCCTACAACTCGTTTTACCCCTTTGCCGTTTATAATAAAATTGATCTCAAATTCAGGATGATAGTGTACTGGAAAATCAAAACTGTCTTTTAGCCTGTCCATAACTAAAAAACTGTCCCCCGAAGAAAGTGGAGGTATTTCTCTGTAAAATTTTTTTAAATTACCCATATCGTTTTTTTATTTGCAAAAATATGATATAATATTGATAAAATAATATTAATTAACAGTGAGTGATCCAATTACCTTTGAAAAATAGATTTATTAATTTTTTTAAAACAATATCAATAATAAAGAAGAATCATTTTTATTACTTACTATTTTTAAAGTTTTGATAATTACATTCACAAAATAGTTTCTTTTTAAGAATCCTGATAATTAAACTTTTTTAACCCAAATTTTGAGCACAGTACTCTTTTAATAATTATACAATTAACCATTATTAACATGAAAAAGACTATTTCCGCACTTCTAACCCTTTTTTGCATTGGAGTGTCCTGTTCTTCAAAAGTCCCATCAAATGATACTAAATTGTCTGTTTCTGATAAAAAAGCAACTAAAGAAACAATAATTTTATACAAAAAAATGACACAATTGGCTCAGAAAGGAATACTTTTTGGACATCAGGATGATCTGGCTTACGGAGTAAACTGGAAATATGAAGCTGGAAGAAGCGATGTAAAAGATGTTACCGGAGATTATCCTGCCGTTTATGGATGGGATTTAGCAGGACTGGAAAAAAAATCAGCTAACAATATTGATGGCATTCCTTTTGACAAAATGAGACAATTTATTAAAGAAGCTCATGCAAGAGGAGGTATTATAACACTAAGCTCGCATTTTGATAATCCTTTGACTGGAAAAAATGCTTGGGACACCACTCCAAAATCGTTGGCTTCGGCTTTACCAGGAGGAGAAAGTCATGAAAAATTTAAATCTTGGTTAGATGAAGCAGCAAAATATATTTTAACTTTAAAAGATGAAAACGGAAAACCAATTCCGATGCTGTATCGCCCCTTTCATGAACTTACAGGAAACTGGTTTTGGTGGTGCAAAAACAATGGAAGCCCTGAGGAATTTAAGATTTTATGGAAATTCACCATTGATTATTTGCAAAAAAAGGGTGTTCATAATTTAATATACGTGTACAATACCGCAGATTTCAAAACGAAAGAAGAATTTTTGGAATACTATCCTGGTCCAAATTATGCAGATATTTTGAGTTTTGACAAGTATCAACACAGCGATCCTACAAAAGACAATTCCTTTATTGAAAATTGCCAAAGACAATTCAAAATAATGGATGAAGTTGCCAAAGAGCAAAGTAAGATTATGGCTTTTGCCGAAACAGGGTATGAGGCAATTCCTTATGATAAATGGTGGACAGACACGCTTATGAAAGCCATCGGGGATTATAAAATTTCCTATATATTAGTTTGGAGAAACCATGGATGGCAGGAAAAAGAACAAAAAATGCATTATTATGCCCCTTACAAAGGACAGTTGAGTGAAAAAGACTTTGTAGATTTTTATAATCTTGACAAAATTTTATTCGAAAAAGAAGCTGCGAAAGAAAACCTATATAAAAAATAACGAATTAGTCTTTAGATTTTTAAACAACAAAAAAATGCACAATAAAATAAGTATAAAAGAGAAAGTTGGTTACGGTCTGGGAGATGCTGCTTCATCCATGTTCTGGAAGATTTTTAGTATGTACCTCCTGTTTTTCTATACCGATGTTTTCGGTTTGGCACCTGCCGTTGTAGGAACTATGTTCCTGATCACAAGAATCTGGGATTCCTGTTTTGATCCCTTGGTAGGAATTATTGCAGACCGTACAAAAACACGTTGGGGGAAATTCAGACCTTATTTATTATGGGTAGCTGTTCCTTTTGCCGTAATTGGAGTATTGACTTTTTATACACCGGATTTTGATGAAAAAGGAAAAATAATATATGCCTATGTTACCTATTCCTCAATGATGATGATTTATTCACTAATCAATGTACCGTATGCATCACTTTTGGGTGTAATGTCGTCTGACAGAAAAGAAAGAACAACACTTTCTTCATACAGAATGGTTTTTGCTTTTGGAGGAAGCCTTTTGGCTCTTTGGTTAATTGAGCCTTTAGTGAATTATTTCGGAGGAAGCCTTAGCTCAAAAACAGGCTGGCTGGCAACTATTTCAGTATTCGGAGTTATAACTACAGCTTTTTTCTGGGGTTGTTTTTTCTTCACAAAAGAAAGAGTAAAACCAATTTCTGATGAGCAAACTAATTTAAAAGAAGACCTTAAAGATCTATTAAAAAATAAACCATGGTGGATTTTACTTGGAGCAGGAATTGGTGCTTTAGTATTCAATTCGATTCGTGATGGAGCAGCAGTCTATTACTTTAAATACTATGTAAGCGATACCGTAAACTATAGTTTTAACCTCTTTGGAGAAACTTTTAATATGACCCATACCTCTCTTTACTTGATTTTGGGTCAAGCCGCCAACATAATTGGAGTGATTGCAGCGACACCTATAGCCAACAAAATTGGCAAAAAAAACACCTTTTTTGGATCAATGCTATTGGCGGCCATTTTAAGTGTGATTTTTTATTTCTTCGGAAAAGAAGATGTATTGCTGATTATGGTTTTCCAGGTATTGATCAGTATTTGTGCTGGCTGTATCTTTCCGTTAATATGGTCGATGTATGCTGATAGTGCTGATTATTCTGAATGGAAACAGGGAAGACGGGCTACCGGTTTAGTGTTTTCTGCTTCTTCAATGTCCCAAAAATTTGGATGGACAATAGGTGGTGCTACCACCGGATGGCTTCTGGGTTTTTATGGTTTTCAGGCAAACATAGAGCAAACTGAAGTGACTCAAAATGGAATCCAATTGATGTTAAGTATTCTTCCTGCCATAGCAGCAGTAATTTCAGTCCTGTTTATCCTATTCTATCCGCTTACGGAAAAAAAATTACAAACGATAGAACAAGATCTCAATAATAAAAGAAATATAGCTAATTAATATCCGATTTATATTTAATCAATTATGAACACAAAAGTAATACTTACAGATTTTGAAAAAAGAAATATTGAAATTGAAAAAGAATTTCAAGAATTGATTGTGAGAAAAAATGATACTCAATCTGTTGTTGGAAATGGTATATTTAGTCGATACAAATATCCTGTTTTGACTAGAAATCATACTCCTGTTGAATGGCGTTACGACTTAAACGAAGCTACCAATCCCTTTTTAATGGAGCGAATTGGTATAAATGCAGTATTCAATGCAGGCGCAATGAAATGGAAAGACAGCTATATCCTTGTTGCTCGAATTGAAGGAATAGATAGAAAATCTTTTTTTGCTATAGCTGAAAGTCCAAATGGGATTGACAATTTTAGATTTTGGGATAAACCTTGTGTCATTCCCCAAACTGAAGAAACAGATACCAATGTCTATGATATGCGTTTAACAAATCACGAAGATGGTTGGATATACGGTATTTTTTGTACGGAAAGAAAAGATCCCAAAGCAGCTTCAGGAGATACCAGTTCGGCTATAGCTAATGCAGGAATCGTTCGCACCAAAGATTTACTAACTTGGGAACGTTTACCTGATTTAATTTCAAAAACAGGACAACAGCGTAATGTAGTGATGCACCCTGAATTTGTTAATGGAAAATATGCGCTATATACACGTCCGCAAGATGGATTCATTGATGTTGGGAACGGTGGTGGAATCGGTCTTGGTTTTGTAGATGATATGACAAACCCTGTGGTTCAAGATGAGAAAATCATTTATGGAAAACAATACCATACTATTTATGAATTGAAAAACGGATTAGGCCCCGCTCCAATCAAAACAGAAAAAGGATGGTTGCATTTGGCCCACGGTGTTAGAAATACCGCTGCAGGATTGCGATATACTTTATATATGTTTATGACGGACTTGAATGATATTTCAAAAGTTACGCACATACCTGCAGGACATTTTATGGCTCCAGAAGGAATCGAAAGAGTAGGTGATGTCTCGAATGTATTATTTTCAAATGGTTGGATTGAAGACAAAGATGGAACAGTTTACATCTATTATGCTTCTTCGGATACCAGAATGCACGTGGCTGTTTCTTCTGTTGAAAAACTGATTGACTATGTAATAAATTCTCCAAAAGACACTTTTACTTCAGCTGGTTCTGTGAATACAATTATCGAACAGGTAAACAAAAACAAAACAATTTCATAAGGTGTCAAAACAATTAAAGCAGCTGCAATCAGAACTGACAACGGAACTCAATAACATCCTTGATTATTGGTCGAAGTTTACTATTGACACCAAAAAAGAGGGATTTATTGGTCAAATAGATTCTAATGACCATATAAATTACCAAGCTGAAAAAGGTTCAGTTTTAAATGCGCGAATCCTTTGGACATTTTCTGCAGCCTATCAGCTAACCAAAAAGGAAGAACATAAATGCATTGCAAAAAGAGCGTTTGACTATATTGTAAACCACTTTTATGATACTGAATTTGGTGGTGTTTTTTGGAGTGTCCATTACGATGGAACTCCAAAAGACACTAAAAACCAAATCTACGCTATTGCTTTTGTGATTTATGGCATGACCGAATATTATGCTATTTCCAAAGAGGAAAAAGCATTGGAAATAGCCATTAATTTATATCAAAAAATACAAGAATACTGTTACGATCCTGTTAATAAAGGCTATTTGGAAGCTTTTACACGTGAATGGAAAAACATTGATGATTTACGTCTGAGTGACAAAGATGCTAATGAAAAAAAGACAATGAACACGCATTTGCATATTGTTGAAGGTTATGCCAATTTGTATAAAGTTTGGAAAAATGAAAACTTACGAAACGTAATTGTTGAATTGTTAGAAGTTATAGAAACCCATTTTATAAATGAAGCAACAGGGCATTTAAAACTGTTCTTTGACGAAAACTGGACAGAGAAACCAGATGTAATTTCATACGGACATGATATTGAAGCCTCATGGTTACTATTGCAATGCGCTGAAATTGTCGGCAATCAAAAATTGATAGATAATTATACAAAATATGCCATCCAGATAACAGATGCTACTTTTGAAGGTATTGATAATGATGGCGGACTTTGGTATGAATATGACCTTAAAACCTCTGAACTAGTTACTGAAAAACACTGGTGGCCACAAGCAGAATTGATAATTGGTTTTTATAATTCATACCAATTGACGGCTAAAGAAATTTATTTGGATGTTGTATTGAAAAACTGGGCGTTTGTAAAGAAATATATTCTTGATACCAAAAACGGCGAATGGTATTGGGGCTTAAATGCTGATTATTCTTTGATGCCAAAAGACAAAGCCGGTTTTTGGAAATGTCCGTATCACAATGGTAGAGCATGTATTGAATTGATTTCCAGAATAGGAAATATTCAATAACAGGATGTTAAAATTTTTGAAAGCGATAATTAGCTGATGCTTTCAAATTTTAATACATAAAAACAAAATTCAAAAAAAAACATAAAAAGTAGTAACTAACCACAGAGGAATTAAAAAAAATACATCTTATGAAATCAATACTTTTATTTTCCGTCTTTCTTATTAGCTCTATTATGTTTTCTCAAAAAAACCTTGTGCTTAATGGTGGTTTTGATCAAAATACTGATAATTGGTGGGCTGATAATCTAACTCAAAATGGTTTTATAAAAAAAATAGGCTCTGGCTCTTGTATGATTGTGCAATATGTCGGTAAAGAATGGAAAGGAGGGGATCAAAAAATAAATATCCCTAAAGGTACTTATGCCATTACTTTTAGTGCCTATATAAAAGCTGACGCAATTCAAGGTGGGGAAAGTTATGGTGCTGGAATATTAAATGCGGAATTTCTAAATGGTGCTAATAAGCAAATCATTTCGGAAAATATTGCACAAGTCAAAGAAACTGTCGATTGGAAATTATATACAAAAACAGTTCTTGTACCTGAAGGATCTAAAACAGTTAAAATATTGATTGCTTTGCAAAGTACACCGGGTACTGTTTTTTTTGATGATATTAAAGCCATTACTGTAACCGAAGAGGAGTATCTAAAAATAATGCAAACGGAAGTAATGGCAAAAAAAGCGGAAGCAATAACGAAAGAAGGAATGCCAAAAATATTTGAAAATGCAAATTTTGAATCAGGCTTAAAAAATTGGAATGGTTCAGGACTTGTTTCTACAACAGATAAAAAAGAAGGTAATTCAGCAGCATCCATAACATCAACAGTTAACGAATGGACAGCAATAGACCAAACGGCTGATATATTAAACGGAGCAAAAACAATTGAAGTTTCGGGTTGGCTCAAAGCCAAAGACATCAAACAAGGAAAAGATCCTTGGAACAATGGTTTGTTTATTATCGAATTAACTCGTGATGGAAAAATAAAAACGATAGACGATCAATTAATAGGGACAGTTACTGCCACTACAGATTGGACGTATTTTAAGAAAAGTATTCAAATTCCTTCTGACACCCAAAAATATAGGATTATCTTGGCTTTGAGTGCTTGTACCGGAACACTATTGGCAGATGATTTACAAATTGTAATGGTAAACGAATAGCCCCGATGACATCCGATTAAAAATAAAAAAATGAAAAATGTACTGTTCATGGCAATTATTCTAGTGTTTCAAATTGGTTTTTGTCAAGCAGAAAAGCAAGAACTAAACACTAAAAATATTTCCGATTTTGTAGTCGCTAAAAAAAAGGCAACCACAGAGACGCTTGCCCTTTTTTATAATTTAAAAAAGCTATCTCAAACAGCTTTTGCAATAGGGCAACAAAATGCATTCAACAGTTTCTTTTATAATATAAAAGGGAAATCAGATGTCAAGAAAACAACCGGTTACGATCCTGCAATTATTGGTTTGGACTTTTCGGATATAACTGATGATAAAAACACGGAAAAGGCTGATAATTGGTATTTTCAACAAGAACAAAAAATAATTTCCGATGCCAAAAAAGCATATGACCAAGGGATGATCGTTACGTTCTCCTGGCATTTTAGAGACCCATACAAAGGGGGAGATTTTTATACTGATAAGTTAGCAGACAAGGAAAAAAACAGGGTGAAAAGTATTTTGGCAGCTGGGGAAAATCACGAATATTATAAAAGAAAATTAGATAGAATAGCTGAGGTTGCTAAAAAAATGAAAGGAAGTGATGGAAAATTAATCCCTATTATTTTTAGACCATTTCATGAGTTTGACGGGAATTGGTTTTGGTGGGGAGCGAACTATTGTTCAGCCGAAGAATACAAAGAGCTCTATACTTTTACGGTAGATTACTTGAGGGATACTAAAGAAATTACAAATTTTCTTTATGCATTTTCTCCAGACAATCAATTCAATACTGAAGCAGAATATTTACAAAGATATCCTGGTGATTCCCATGTAGATATTTTAGGAATGGACAATTACGGAGATTTTGACAACAAAGGGGAGGAGGGATCCAAGACAGCCAATTCAAAACTAAAGATACTTTCTGATTTAGCAAAAGAAAGAAATAAAATAGCGGCAATGACCGAGACAGGATACCAAATCACGTTTACTAAAAATCCTATCGAAGGCTTTTTTTCTAAACATATTTATAATGCTTTAACAACAAATGATGTATCCATTTCCTATGTTATGTTTTGGGAAAATAACGAAGAAGCTTATTTTATTCCGCAACCCAACATGCCTGATACTGCAGATTTTATAGAATTTACCAAAAAACAAAAATCAGCATTGTTGTACAGCTTGCCAAAAATATACCAATTACCAAAAGAATAATTATGAAAAAATTAATCCTCATTACAGTTAGTATTCTTTTATTACAATTTTCTTCTTGCTCAAAACAAGATGACAATTCTCCTGAACCAACACCAACACCGGAAGACCCTGTAATAAAACCACAAACAGATCCTTTGGTATCAAATACAATTGGTTTTTTTCTGGATAATTGGACATCTAAAAGCTTAACCTCTCCAACCAGTTATACTGATGCTGCTGTTTCTGAGGTAACAACTTCTACTGTTACTATTGATTATGCCAATGTAATTACTAAGATTCCCAGCTCCATTTACGGAAACAATGCCAATTTATGGTCCGGAAAAATGATTACCAATACAACTCTGGTAAATGACATAACCAATCTGAAGCCTAATATCATCAGATTTCCCGGCGGAAGCATTAGTGATGTTTATTTTTGGAATGCACTAAATGCTCCTTCAACTGCTCCTTCAAAATTAATAAAAGCCGATGGTACTGAAGTAGAATCCGGCTTTTGGTTTGGGAAAAATGACGGTGACTGGACAATTTCATTAGATAATTATTATCAACTTTTGCAATCGACCAATAGTAAAGGAATTATTACTGTAAATTATGGTTATGCCAGATATGGAACTGGTGCAAATCCTGTTCAAGATGCTGCAAAACTAGCTGCAGACTGGGTAACTTATGATAATGGAAGAACACAATATTGGGAAATTGGCAATGAAGTTTATGCTGATTGGGAAGCAAGTTACAGAATCAATACCGCAAACAATAAAGATGGTCAGCCAGAACTTTTAAACGGAAAATTATATGCCGAACATTTTAAAATAATAGCAGCCGCCATGCGTACAGCTGCAGTAGCAGTTGGAAACACAAACATCAAAATTGGAGCTGTAATGGTCGAAAATACTCCTGCCAGCTATGTCCCTGATTGTTATAAAACATGGAATAATAAATTGCTTAGCAATATCAATGGTAATGCGGATTATTATGTGATTCATAATTATTACACCAACTATAATACAAATGCACCTGCAGCTGAAATTTTAGAAACCCCTAAAAAAGTAACTGCCGAAATGATGACTTTTTGTAAAAGTGAATTAACTGCAACAAGCAATGAAATCAAACCTTTTGCATTAGATGAATGGAATATCTTCTCGACCGGAAGCAAACAGCAGGTTTCGCATATAAACGGAATGCACGCAGTATTGATTTTGGGAGAAGTTTTAAAAAACAAAATTGGTCTTGCAGCACGTTGGGATTTAGCAAATGGATGGTCAAACGGAGATGATCACGGAACATTTAGCAACGGGGACGAACCAAATATTCCTAAAGGCACACCCCGACCGGCATTCTATCATATGTATTATTTTCAAAAATATATGGGAGATCGTTTGATCGAAGCCAATAAAGATGCTAACGGAAATTACGAAGTATATGCCTCTTCCTTTTCTGATGGAAAAGTAGGTCTGGCCTTTGTAAACAAAGCAACAACTGCAATTAACATAAAAGTAAAACTTAATAATTTCCTTACCGGAAAACGAATGTTTTGGTACACTTTAGTTGGTGATACTGATAACGGTGAATTTTCAAGAAAAGTAATCATAAACGGAACAGGTCCGAGTTTAGTAGCTGGAGGACCAACTAATTATGCCTCTTTAAAACCATTTTCAGCTGAAACGACAAAAGGGACAAATATAACATTGCCAGCTCGTTCTTCTGTTTTTGTTGTTATTGAAAAAAAATAAATCATCAATTTATAAAACCATGAAAAATTCTATTTCAAAATTAATTGTGTTTGTCTTTTGCTTAGCGAATTTAAATAGCCAGGCACAACAAGAGCTTCCAAAAATTACCGTAAAAGGAACGCAATTTTATAAAGGTGATAAACCATATTCCTACATTGGAACAAATTATTGGTATGGGAGTTTACTGGCTTCAAAAAAAATTGGAGATCGCAAAAGATTACTTCGCGAACTTGATTTAATGAAAAAAAACAAGATTGACAACTTACGAATTTTGGTTGGTGCCGATGGTGGAAAATATGATTTCACGGTGCGACCTGCTTTGCAATACGAACAGGGAAAATATGATGAAGATTTACTTGATGGTCTGGATTTCCTGATTAATGAAATGAACAAGCGCAAAATGTACGCAGTTTTGTATTTGACGAATAACTGGGAATGGTCAGGCGGAATGTCGCAATATTTGGAATGGAATGGTAAAGGACCAATTCCTGTACCGGCAATCGCACCAAATACATGGCCTCAATTTATGTCATACACAGAGCAATTTCACAGCTGTGAGCCTTGTATGAAAGGTTTAGAAAATCATGTGAAGTTTATTATGGGAAGAACAAACTCATATACTAAAAAGAAATATACCGAAGATAACACGATTATGGCGTGGCAGGTTGGTAATGAGCCTAGACTTTTTACGGTAGAAAACGAAGAAAAATTCACTATTTGGCTAAATAACATTGTAAATTTAATGGACAGTTTAGATAAAAATCACTTGATTTCTACCGGTTCTGAAGGCTTAAACAGCTCAAATGACAGCATGGAAATTTTTGAGAGAACACATCAAAATCCGAATATCGATTATTTAACAATGCACATCTGGCCAAAAAACTGGAATTGGTTTAAAGCAGATAATGCCGAAAAAACTTTACCTACGACTTTAGAAAATGCCGGGATTTATATCGACAAACATGTAAAGGTGGCAAATGATTTAAAACGTCCAATTATCATTGAAGAATTTGGTTTACCAAGAGAAAATGAAAGTTTACTAAATAGTTCATCTGTTGCAAACAGAGATGTTTTTTACAATTATATTTTTAGCAGGGTTGCTGAAAGTGTAGCTAATAAAGGTCCGTTGCAGGCAGCGAATTTTTGGGGATTTGGCGGTGAAGGAAAACCGGTAAACGACACAGGAAAATGGAATCCGGGTGATCCTTTAACAACCGACCCTCCACAGGAACCACAAGGGTTAAATTCGGTTTTTTCTAGTGATAAATCGACTTTAAAAATTGTGAAAAAATACAATTGTAAACTGAAATAAACTAAAAAAGGGAGCGAATTTAGATTTGCTCCTTTTTGTAGTTTAATGATTTATTCTAATTAAATTTTTCATAGTTATTGTTCCAGTACTTTTCAATAAAATTCCATTTGTCGCCAAATTTGGGAATATTTTTTATATAAGGAAGTTTTTTAATCAGCATTTTATTTTCTTCACTGTTTGCCAAAACTTTGTATATAGCAATTACTTGGGGATTTTCTTTTACTTCAAAGTCACAACCTTGTCCATAAATATGCCCAACTTGAATTGTTTTAAAATTGTCAATGTAGAATAAATCACTTACCCAATCCATATCAGCACACCCTGCTCTGTGATAAGAATAATAATAATTTGGATTAGTCTTAAGTTGAATTGCTTCTGGAAATCTATCAAAACCTTCTAAATCTTTAAACTCATTGATACTGTTATCGAATAAATAAAGGTCATAAGATGAATTATTACCTAAATAAGTAATAAGAATGTCAAGATTTCCGTCTTTATTAAAGTCCGTAAACTCAAAGCCTCCTAGTCCGACTGACTGCAATGTATCTGTTTTTATCTTTTTTGAATTTCTAATAAATGTCATTGTAACTTCATCCTCAATATCATTAATTACAAATTTGAATGTTTGTTTGTTAACAACAAAAGTTGTGTCAAAATGATGTCTTTGTTGGTTTATAATCTCGTTACTTGGTAAAGCTTTAGTGTCAACTGCAATTTTTTCTAAAGATTTATTATTATCTAGGCCTTGCCCGCAAGAAGTAATTACGTTCAAAGTCAATATTATTAATAATGTCCTAATTGGTTTCATTAGTTGTCTTTTTAAACTGACACACAACATCCAGATTTTCACAGTTGCTAAAATAGTTTCAATCTTGTCCAATTCCGCTTAAGAGAACTCTATATTCCCCAACGCATCAATATTATTAAGCAATTTCACTAATTTTCACCAATTAATTAGTACAAAATCGTGAAATTCGTGTTTCTTTTTTTATTCCAACTCAAATTCACTTTCCAATCCTTTGTCAGAGCTACCGCCTACCATGATTTTAAAAGTTCCGGCTTCTACCAAATAATTCCCTTCATTATCATAAAAACCAAGTTCTTTTTCCGTTAAAATCAAAGTAACCGTTTTCGTTTCTCCTTTTTTCAAATGAACTAATTCAAATCCTTTCAATTCTTTTACTGGTCTGGCCAAACTCGCTGCATGATCATGAATGTACAACTGAACAACCTCTTTTCCATCATAATTCCCAGAATTGGTCACATCAACAGAAACCAAAACCGACTCCCCTTTTGCGAAAGCGGTTTTATTTAGGTGCAAATTTTTATAATCGAAAGTTGTATAACTCAAGCCGTATCCGAAAGGATATAGAGGCGTTTTTTCTACATCAGTATAATGGGACCAAAATACATTTTTTTCACTGTTAGAAGGTCTTCCTGTGCTGTAATTATTATAATAAATTGGACATTGACCTACATTTCTCGGGAAGGACATTGGTAATTTTCCGCTTGGGTTGTAGTCACCATACAAGACTTGTGCTACGGCATTTCCAGTTTGCGTTCCCAAATGCCAAGCTTCAACAATTGAAGGGATATGTTCTGCCGCCCAAGGCAAAGCCAATGGTCTTCCGTTATTTAAAACCAAAACAATATTTGGATTCACCTTATAGATTTCTTCCAATAACTCCTGTTGAACACCAGGTAAATCAAGATGCGTTCTGCTGCGTCCTTCTCCCGACTGGAAACCGTGTTCTCCTAAAACCATCACCACGACATCGGCACTCGCAGCTACTTTTTTGGCAGCATCAAATCCGCTTTTATCTGTGGTATTGAAAACCAATTCATCTACAAAAGTCGTTTTTCCTATCGTTAAATCGGCTCCTCTTTCAAAAGTCAATTGATTGCCTTTGTACTGTTGCATTCCTTCCAGAACTGAAACGGCCGTGTTGTCATCGGCTGCAATTCTCCAGCTTCCCAATGGGCTATTTTTGTCGTTTGCCAAAGCCCCAATCAAAGCAATTTTTTGTCCTGATTTTTGTAGCGGAAGTAACCCCTCCCCAGCCCTCCCCAAAGGAGAGGGAGCGTTTTTCAACAACACGATCGATTTTTTTGCCATATCCAAAACCCCGTCATTATTGGCTTTGTTTCCAATTGTTGCTTTTTCACGTTTTTCGTCACAATATCTATAAGGATTATCAAATAATCCCAACTCAAATTTCACTCTCAACACTCGGCGAACTGCATCATCAATCAGGGCTTCACTTACTTTTCCTTCCTTGACTAATTTTGCCAATTCATTCACATACAAATACGACTCCATGTCCATATCTGAACCTGCCGTTACAGCTTTTTGTGTTGCTTCCGCTCCATCTTTTGCGTAACCGTGTGCAATCATTTCACGAACCGAAGCCCAGTCAGATACCACAAATCCATCAAACTGCCATTTCCCTTTCAAAATGTCTCTTTGCAGAAAACTGTTTCCCGTTGCCGGAATACCATTCAGAATATTGAACGAGTTCATAAACGTACGAACTCCAGCATTTGCAGCCGCTTCAAAAGGAGGTAAAACGGTGTTATATAATTTAGAATTGCTAATGTCTACCGTGTTATAATCCCTGCCGGATTCAGCAAAACCGTATGCAGCAAAATGTTTAGCACAAGCCGCAATTGTGTTTACTTTAGCTAAATCAGCTTTCGTATCGCCTTGAAACCCTTTTACTCTGGCTATTGCCACCTTGCTGCCCAAATAAGGATCTTCTCCTGCACCTTCCATCACACGACCCCAACGCGCATCATTCGAAATATCTACATTGGGCCCAAAGGTCCAGTTAATTCCCACTGCCGAAGCCTCATCTGCCGCCACTTGAGCCGATTTCTTTATGGCTTCCATATCCCAACTTGCCGCTTCCGCCAACGGAATCGGACTCAAGGTTTTATATCCGTGAATCACATCAAATCCTATTATTAACGGAATTCCCAAGCGGGTTTCCTCCACTGCAATTTTTTGGACAGCTCGAACTTCTTTTACACCACGAACAGAAAGCATAGAACCCACCCATCCATTTCTTAAATGTTCATATTTCAAAGCAGCATTACCTCCTTTTGGTGTTGGGCCTGTTACTTCCCAAAAACCGTTATATTGGTTCATTTGGCCAACCTTTTCCTCTAAGGTCATTTGTTTTATCAATAAATCTATTCGTTCCTCAATTGATTTTGTTTTGTCTAAATATAGTTTTTTTTGTGCATTCATAGTTCCAATGGTTATCAGTATATAAATTCCTGTTGTGATATTTTTTTTTATGTTCATATTTAAAATTCTTTTTAACCGTTACTCTGATAAAAATGAAGATGCAGGCAAATTCGCTTTATTAAACAAGTCTGATTGAGCCGTGTTTTTCCATGCAAAACGGACTTTCTTAGGATGTGGCACTTTAGTTGATTTTAAAATTATTGCATTGTTTTTGATTATGGCATCTGCTATATAAAACACATTGTCGTTACCGGAAATTTCAAATTGATTTGATTTATTGGTTGCAAAATGCAAGCCTATAGCGTAATCAAAAGAAACCACTATTTTGTTTTTATCGATTGTTATGCCTTTATAAAGAGGGCCGTTTACCAATGCTGTATTGGTTTTGTAGGTATTCACTAACGCCAAATTTGCCAAACGTATTCCAACCGATTTTTTGTCTTTTGGGTGGATGTCATCAATGGGTGAAATATCGCTCGTAATAATCATTCCGCTATTAGTAATTTTATCTAAAACTTTTCGCTGCGCATTTCTAATTTCGACACCTCCAAAATGATTGTCCCCATATTGATAAGGCGCAATCTGGACATAATAAAACGGAAACTCATGTTCCCATAATTTTCTCCAGGAAGTGATTAAAGCTGAAAGAGTTTTATCATAAACCGAGGAACCTACATTACTTTCACCTTGATACCAAATCACACCCGCAATTTTAAATCCTACAAATGGAGCAATCATGGCATTAAAAGCACGTCCCGGTTGGTTTGGCCCATACGATTCTTCTTTTCTTGTTTTGGCGGATTCCAATAAAACGGCATCTTCCCTAATGACTTCTTCTGGTATCCAAATCTCGGCCGGTGTTCCTCCCCAATTGGAACCAATCAAACCGATAGGCACATTTTTCAATTCTTCCTGCAAACGCGTGGCAAAAAAATAACCAACGGCGCTAAAATATTTCATTGTCTCCGGTGTGCATGCTGTCCAGTTTCCTGACAAATTATTTTGTGGTGTGGTGGCGGTTAATTTTGGAACCGAAAAAAAACGAATATTTGGATTTGCTGCTTTTTTTACTGCTTCGTCACCATTCTCAATGCCCCAACTAGCAGACATTTCCATATTAGATTGTCCGGAGCAAATCCAGACTTCGCCAATCAAAATGTTTTTCAACACAATTTCATTGTATCCTTTTATTGCAATGGTATAAGGACCTCCTTCTTTTGGAGTAGGTATATTAATTTCCCACTTGGCCTGATTGCTGGCTTTGATTGAATACGCTTGATTATTCCAACTCGGAGTAATCGTTACTTCTTCCTGTGGATTTGCCCAGCCCCAGATTGTAATTATACTATTGCGTTGTAAAACCATATTATCCGAAAAGATATTAGGTAGCGTAACATTTGCAATAGCGGTATTAGAAAGTGTCAAAAATAAAACAAACGCAATTATATTATTTTTCATCTAGTAATTTTTTAAAGAAAGGGGTCAATTGATTGGCCATGTTTTGATCATCGGCAATGTCTGGATGGTACCCACATCCCTTTGGATTCATCGGTTGGAATTCAAACAAGGCAATTGGCTTGTGAGCTGTATCGTTTTCAAAAGCTTGAATCACTTTTTTTAAGCATTTTACAAAAGTTATATTTCGGTCTCCCGAAACCATCGGACTGTTCAACAAAACAATTCTGGTATTGGGAGCGTGTTTGTAGACAGTTTTGATAAAATGGATGTAGTTGGACACGTATTTTTCCTCATTAAAGGCTAGTCGTTCTTTTTTGCCGTCTCCTTCGGAAAAGTCATTGGTTCCTAAACAAATGCTTACCAAATCCGGTTGAAAAGTAAAATCATACGGTTTTTTATTGGCAGTGTTATTCAAATAAAGATTTTCATACACATCAGGCATGATGGCTTCGTCTTTATGTTCGTCATTCCAGTTACGGTACATCCCGATTCCC
Organism: Flavobacterium undicola; assembly: GCF_009909155.2. Lineage (GTDB taxonomy): Bacteria > Bacteroidota > Bacteroidia > Flavobacteriales > Flavobacteriaceae > Flavobacterium > Flavobacterium undicola. The sequence goes on along the minus strand of NZ_JAAAPM020000006.1, from coordinate 84,185 downwards.
GAAACAGAGCTCAATATAAAATCAGCATTCAAAGCACGTGAAACTACTGGACCATATGCCAGATATGCATTGTGTTGGTCGAACCATTCACCAATCCCGCAAGGGGTTATAGTCGCATCATTTCCCATCCCACAGGTAATGGAGTCTCCTATGAATTCGATTTTCTTTTTCTTTTTAGTAGTGGTTTTACATAGTTTTGCCGTGGTTCCTGCAAACAACACCAGTCCGTTCGAAGCTTCTGTAGCTTTGTAAATTGTAAGGGTGTGTATGTTTTTATTTTTAGAAACGACAATTGGGAAAAATTGTAAAGGGCCTTTTTCTATTTTCAGGCGACCTATATATTCACCGTCAAGTTCAAGGGAGACATAGTTGTGGTGTTCCCAGGAATCGATACTTTGTAAAGAAATAACACAGGAATTTCCTTTAAAATTAAATGAAACGGACGAAGCTGAACCTGCCAAATAGACTTTGTCACCGCTTAGCTTTTCGACTCTTCCTGAATAATGGAAAGCATTTTTTGTTTCACATTTTTGGGCATGACAAAATACGTTAAGAAAAAAAAATAAAAATAAGAGCCGTTTTTTTAAAAGCATGATATGAGTATTACTTAGAATAATGTAAAAATATATTTTTTTCATTTTTAGGATTGATACTAAATCATCAATTTGCAATCTTATAATTACTTTAATAATTTGGAAAATGTAATTAATTCAAGTTGCTAATTAATAGCTTTATTTAATTGTAGTCCAAAGACAAACAAAGTGAGTTTAATTAGAAAACCTTCCAATGTAACTGGATATATTGGTCTTGGAAATATTTCAGAACAAAAATCTTTAAAATAAGAACTTACAATCTCAAACAATTCATAGAGAAGCTTAGCTATTTTATGCAAACACCTGTTAAATATACTCTTATCAAGCATATTGGGAATAAATCCAAATTGCTTCATAAATTTTATAGCAAACAATGATTACCATAAAAACTAATCGATGAAACAATAGCTGTTAGGATAATTTCACTATCGCTTGGCAACTTGAATTATTTAGCTAAAAAGTAAAGGACTTGCTTTACTAAAAGTGGTTTCGGGGTTATGCTAAAAAATCATTTGTACTGCAGCAAAAGATTTGTACCTAAGTATAAAGATGAAAATGGTCACTTTGTAAGGGGACAACATGAGGCTATAATTTCTGAAGAACTTTATTATGAAGTACAAGATGTTTTAGATGGTAGAGCACGGGTATATCGTCCTAAAATAGAAACTATAGATGAATATCCTTTAAGAGGCTTTTTTCTTTGTCCGAAATACTCTAAAAAAACTTACTGCCAGTAAGTGTAAAGGAAGAAGTAAATACTATTACTATTACTATTATCATTGTGAGAGCAGTTGTAAGTATAGAATTAATTCAGAGGAGGCAAACGAAAAATTTATATCGAATTTAAATGTGTTCGCTCCAGTTCAGGCTGTGAAAAAATTGTATATGTCACTGATTTTAGAATCATATAATAGTAATACAAGTGTTGCTAAAGAAGAAAAAAGCGAATTGTTAACTCAAATAACAAATTATGAAAAGAGATTGTCAAATGCTAGAGAGCTTCTTGTTACTCAACAAATAGATTCGGATGATTATCAAAAAATGAAAAGTGAGTATGGCCAAATTATAAATCGACTGGAGATTAAGCTTAATAATATTTCGGATGATAAGCAAAGTGTTGAGGGGCTACTAAATATGGGGATTGACAGGCTAATTCAGCTTAATTTTGCTTATGCAAACGCAAACTTATCAGAAGCTAGAGATCTAATTGGTTTAATTTACCCCGAAAACTTTACGTTTCGAAATAATCAATTCCAAACCGCCCGAGTCAATGAAGTTGCAGGCCGTATCTATTTAATTAACAGTGAGTTAGGTGATGAAAAAAACGGGACAAAAGAAGCTTTTTCTTCTTTGTCCCGTGAAGTGACCTTGACTGGATTCAAACCAGTAACCTCTTGAGCCGTAATCAAGTGCGCTATTCAGTTGCGCCACAAGGCCATTTTGCAGTCGTTTTGTAAACGTGATTGCGGGTGCAAATATAGGGATAAATGTGTAACTTGCAAGCATAAATTTCAATAAATACTAAAAAAAATGAAGTTAGAAAATTATATCCGTGATATTCAGGGTTTTCCAAAAGAAGGAATTTTGTTTAAAGATATAACTCCGCTATTAAATGATGCTAAGGCAACTCATGAATGTCTTAAAATTTTAGTAGAATCATTAAAAGGGCAAAAAATAAATAAGGTTGTTGGCGCTGAAAGTAGAGGTTTTTTGTTCGGAATGTTATTGGCACAAGAATTAAATGCTGGTTTTGTACCTGTGCGTAAACCTAACAAATTGCCGTATGAAACTATTTCGGCATCTTACGCCTTAGAATACGGAACAGATACTTTAGAAATTCATAAAGATGCTATCCAAAAAGGAGATAAAGTCCTTATTCACGATGATGTACTGGCTACAGGAGGAACGGCTAAGGCGGTTTGTGAATTAGTAGAAAAATTAGGTGGCGAAATTGTACAGTTGAATTTCCTGATGGAGCTGACTTTCCTTAAAGGAAGAGAAAAAATAAAAGAATACGATATTTTTGCAGCGGTGACCTATTAGTCTAATGCTCTCGAAGTAACATAATAGCGGTACCCAATAATAGCCAATTGCCATTTCTTGGCTTTAGCCAAATCCAGTCCTTGTTTAGTGAAACTAGGCAAAATGAGTTTGTTGATTTTGGCAAGAATTTTAAACATTAGTGCTTTTTTCAAAGATACAAAAAAGACGGTCTTGATAAGGAACCGTCTTTTATTACTTTAGTTGTTTATTTGATATTTTTTGTATGAATCTCAACGACACCATTAATTGCATTCTCTCCATATTTTTGGATGACTGCTTCTTTCTCTTTTTGTGATGCATCTGTTATTTTTCGAACACTTATCGAAGCAATTTCATTAGGATTTAATTTGTTTAAAACCTTTGAAGTACTAACTTTTCCATCGATAATGACAACCGCTTTGTTATAGTCTGTATTTTTATCTTCAATAATGAATTCCTTCAGATTAGTTGTTACGGGGATTGCTTCAACTTTCCATTCATTAACTTTCTGGTCTTGTTTTAATATTTGAAATCCTTTGACAGTTTTGTGAGGAAGAGATTTTAATACGTTTTCATCATTCTTATTATAAGTATAAGCTTCTAAAACTCCGTTTCGAGCTTTTTCCCCATATTTTGCGAGAATGTTTTTTTTCATTTCTTCTGATGCACTCTCAAAAGGACCAACATTTACTATTTTAATTTTTTCGGACTTTATTTGTAGAAAAGTTTCATAATTGCTTTCTTTTCCGTCAATTAGAATTAGGGCTTTCTTGTAATCAAAAGCTGGAGTTGTATAGCCTGTGGTATTTTCTTCAACAACTTTATTTTTACCATTTTCTTTATTTTCATTAGTTGATTTGAATTCCTTTGTTTTTTTAGTTGCTATTCTAACACTATTTTCGAAGGTATTAACATCTATTTTGTCAATGCTATTTTTATCTAATTTTGAAAATTCATCATTAGTTGATTTTACACCATCAATGTATATAGTTTTTTCGGTGATATTAACTGGTTTGATTAGGTTTTTAGGAGTAATCAGAATGGCTTCTTTATTATTAATTTTAGCAATATCTATAGATTCAATTTCTTTAGGGTCTAACTTCGCTAAATCGTCTTTGGTTGATTTTTCCCCATTAATATAAATTTCTTTCCCTTTAGCTAAGGATTTTAAATCTTTTCTAATTTTAAATGATGTCAATTTAATAGATTCTGATTTTGTTTCATTTTCTTGTTTTGGAGCTACTTTTTCCTGTGCAACTACTTCAATTTGAAATAAAAATACAAAGGCAACAAGTGCAGGAAATACTGTAATATACTTCCAGGAATTCCATTTTTTTGATTGGTTTTTGTTTAGCATAACAATTCGTTTTTTGATTAATGATTGATAGAAATGATTGGTAAGAGCTACACAATTTTCCTGTGTAGTTATTTTTAATAAGGTCAATTGATAGGCTTTTTTATCAGTTATTTTTTTAGCCGCTTCGCTATCGGCAATGAATTCCAGATTTTGAGCAATCGCTTTTTTGTACAACCAAATCAGTGGATTGAACCAAAAAAAGACACAAAACAATCTTGAAATTAATACATCAAGGCTGTGTTTTTGCTGGCTGTGTACTTTTTCATGTTCTAAGATATTTTCTAATTCGACAACAGTATATAAAGACGAATTGTACACGATGTAATTGAAATAGGAGAAAGGAGCAATGTTTTCGGCAAGGTCAATTAATTTGAAGTTTCCTTGCTGTTGAATCGTTTTTCCTTTTAATAATTGGATTAGACTTTTAAAATCAAAAACTAATTTTAGTAACGAAATGGCAATTCCTATAAAATAAACATAGCCCAGAATTAAATACCAGTCGATTTCCGGTTCTGGAGTAGCTATTGAAGTTGTCACAGGAATATTGGACCAATCAAATGAATCTGTAGTTGGTTCTATCCAAATTATTTTTGTGATAAAAAATAAGGGTAAAACGCTTGAGGTGATTAATCCCAATAGTAAAAACCATCGATTTGCAGAAAAGAAGGTTTCTTTTCGCAATAACAAAAAGTAGGCAAAATAAAATAATGCAATTAAGCCACTTGCTTTGATGAGGTAAACGAATCCATTTTCCATACTATTATTTTTTTTCAATCATGGCTAAAATTTCTCGTAATTCTTCAGCAGATATTTTCTCTTCTTTGGCAAAAAAGCTAACCATATTTTTATAAGAACTATTAAAATAGGTGTCAATGGCTGTATTCATGAATTTTTTTCGATAGTCTTCCATTTTTACAATTGGGAAATATTGATGTGTTTTCCCAAAGGCATTATAAGAAACATATCCTTTTTCTTCCAGATTTCTAATAATGGTTGAAAGGGTGTTGTAATGCGGCTTTTCGTCCTTGATTTCGGCCATAACTTCTTTCACAAAAGCTTTTTCCAGCTTCCATAAAATTTGCATTATTTCTTCTTCTTTGTTGGTTAACTTTTCCATAGTTGTTTAATTTGAATACAATTATATAACTATATTTTTAGTTATGAAACTATTTTAATAGTTATTTAACTAATTTTTTAGTTTTAAAGATTTAGAGGTTAAAATAATATGAGCCTTAGTCTTTGTGGCTTTATAACTTTTACGCTATTTTTGCATAAAATTTTGAAGATGAGGTATATTCTATTAGTTGTTATTTTGATGCAAAGTGTTTTTGGCTTTAGCCAGGAAAAATTTGATTGGGCTGCGGCCAAGAAGTATCAGCAAGAATTGAATAAAGAATATGCTAATAGAGAAACGAGTCCTTTGCTGGCTGAAGATTTTAGCTCTTTTAAAAGCTTAGATTTCTATCCAATAAGTGAAAAATATTTTGTTATAGCTAAGTTGGTGAGAACTCCAAAAGAGAAACCATTCAAGATGAAAACCTCGACAGATAGACAACCAATGTTTGTTAAGTATGGAGAGGTTATTTTTGAAATTGATGGAAAAAAACAGCATTTGAATGTTTACCAAAGTGTTGAATTTTCTAAAATTCCAAAATACAAAGACGATTTGTTTTTGCCTTTTTTTGATGAAACTTCAGGCAAGGAAAGTTACATGGGTGGAAAATACATCGATTTAAAAATCCCAAAAGGAAATACAATTGCGATTGATTTTAATACATCATACAATCCGTATTGTGCTTACAGTCATCGTTATTCTTGCCCGAAAGTGCCTTTGAAAAACGATTTAAAAGTGGCTATTCGCGCAGGAGTTAAAAAATTTCACGACTAATGCAGTATTTTAATTTACATACGCATCAGTTTAAAAATCAGGAATCTATTCTGGAATTAGTCAATCAATATCCTTGGGAATTTGATTCGTCAATAACCAATTATTCGATAGGAATTCATCCTTGGCATATAGTTGAAGAGAGAATTGCTGCTGATTTAGCGGTTATAGAAAACAAATTGTCTTTGCAAAATTGTCTCGCTGTTGGTGAATGTGGTTTAGATAAACGCATCGAAATTCCGATGGATTTGCAAAAAACGGTTTTTGAAAAACAATTGCTTTTGGCCGAAAAATACAAGAAACCGGTAGTGATTCATTGTGTGGCTGCTTTTCAGGAATTGGTCGAAATCAAGAATCAATTGCAAATTACAGTTCCTATAGTGATTCATGGTTTTTCTAAAAATCAACAATTGGCTGCTCAATTATTGAATAACGGATTTTATCTTTCTTTTGGAAAATATCTACTGAGAAATCCCGAATTAGAATCGGTTTTTAATAGTGTTCCTGAGAATCGGTTTTTCTTGGAAACAGATACTTCAGAAGAAACTATTGAGGAAGTGTATGCTTTGGCAGCAAAATATAAAAAAATAACAGTAACGGAATTGCAACAAATTATTTCAAATAATTTCAATGCCGTTTTTAATAAATAAATTACCAAATTAACGAATACTTTATTATGGCTGAATGGACAGAAAGAGCGGAATTATTATTTAGAAAAGAAGGATTAGAAAAATTGCAAAATGCACACATTCTTGTAGTAGGATTAGGTGGTGTAGGATCTTTTGCAGCCGAATTTTTAGCTAGAGCAGGAGTGGGCAAAATGACTATTGTTGACGGTGATGTAGTTGATATTACTAATATTAACAGACAACTACCAGCCTTGCATTCTACTATTGGGCAAGCTAAAATTACTATTGTAGGCGATAGATTAATGGATATTAACCCTGCTTTACAATTAATTCGCGTGCAAGAATTTCTTTCTCCTGAACGTGCTTTTGAAATTGTAACTAAAGACTTTGATTATGTTTTAGATTGTATTGATAGCATCACTCCAAAATTAAACTTGATTGTAGGAGCTAAGAAAAAAGGCGTGAAAATTGTTTCAAATATGGGCGCTGGTGGAAAGATGATTGCTAGCAAAGTAGTTGTTAAAGATATTAGTAAAACAGAAGTGTGTCCTTTAGCAAAAGTGGTACGTAAGCGTTTGAAAAAAATGGGAGTGAATAAAGGAGTGAAAGCCGTATTTTCTTTAGAAAAACCAGATGAAGGGAGTTTGAAAATGACTGATGGATCTAATTTTAAAAAGTCTTTTTATGGAACGAATAGTTATATGCCTGGTTTGTTTGGTTTACATGCAGCCGAAACGGTAATTCGTTATATTCTTAAAAAAGAGTAAATAGAGATACTAAGAATCTAAGTTACTAAGTTCGTAACTGAAAAAAACTTAGAATCTCAGTTTCTTAGAAACTAAGCAACTTAAAAAAAAACAAAATGATAAAAACTGTAATTTTTGATATGGATGGTGTAATTGTAGACACTGAACCAGTTCACCGTTATGCTTATTACAAACAATTTGAAGAATTAAATATTGAAGTAAGTGAAGAATTATACACTTCTTTTACCGGGAATTCAACTCGAAATATTTTTCAAAAACTAAAAGATATTTTCCAATTAGAACAAGATGTTGAAGATCTAATCCAAAGAAAACGAAGCATTTTTAATGACGCTTTTGACACCAAAAAAGATTTGGAATTATTAGAAGGAGTTCGAAATTTAATTGAGGATTTACATCAAAATCAAGTTCAGTTAATTTTAGCTTCATCGGCTTCAAAGGTGACTATCGAGCGAATTTTTAATCGTTTTGAGTTGCATGATTATTTTACGCATAAAGTAAGTGGCGAAGATTTTCCAAAATCGAAACCACATCCGGCTATTTTTGAACATGCTGCTAGTTTATCAATAGCTCCAAAAGAGAATTGTATTGTGATTGAAGATAGTACCAATGGGATTATTGCAGCAAAAGCGGCAGGAATTTTGTGTATAGGATACAATAGTTTGCATTCTAAGAATCAGGATTTATCTGAAGCTGATAGTATTGTAAATCATTTTGACGAATTAAATTACGCTACAGTTAAAGATATGGATTCTAAATTATGCAATAATTAACAGTTGCAGGGAGTTAGAAGTTGTAAATTTGAAAACCAATAAAATACAGAATTTATGAAAATATTATTGATTGTTTTGTCCCTTATTATTTCTCATTTTACTGTTGAAGCTCAGATTAGAATTCCTGAAATGAGTCCGAAAGCTGTTATAAAACAAGTGGTAGGTTTAACAGATGTTGAAATTGTGTATTCACGTCCTTCAGCCAGAGGAAGATCAGTTTTGGGTAATTTAGTTCCTTTTGGTCAACTGTGGAGAACAGGGGCTAATGATAATTCAACAATATCTTTTAGTGATGATGTGGTTATTAATGGTAAAACTTTGAAAAAAGGAAAATATGCTTTGTATACTATTCCGAATATTCAAAGTTGGGAAGTATTGTTTTATACTGCAACAGATAATTGGGGAGCACCTAAAGAATTTGACGAAGCTAAGGTCGCTTTGAAAACTACAGTAAATGAAGAAGCTTTGGCTAAACCGGTTGAAACATTTACATTAGCAATAGGTAATTTAGATACCAGTTCGGCTACTTTAGATATTTCCTGGGAGAATTCGTTTGTTTCTTTAAAATTTGAAGTGCCTACGAAAAAAATAGCTATTGCCAGTATCGAAAAAACATTAGCAGGCCCTACACCAGAAGAATTTTATACAGCTTCTCAATATTATTATCAGTCTAATAGCGATATTGAAAAAGGAAAAATTTATATTGATAAAGCAATTGAGTTATCTAAGAATGTTCCGTTTTATTATTTGAGATTAAAATCCTTAATCCAAGCGAAGCAAGGAGATAAACAAGGAGCTATAGAAACCGCAAAATTGTCTAGTTTAGCAGCTGAAGCTGCCGGAAATAAAGAATATGTTGAAATGAATAAAGTAAGTATAGAAGAATGGAGTAAATAAGATATTTCATTTTTTTATAAAAATCCCATTCGAGCAAGAGATTGTGCGAATGGGATTTTTGTTTTAATCTAGTCACTGTATTTGTTATTATTCAATGAAATGTAGTTAAGTTAAGGATTCGTCGGTTCGAGGTATAATTTTTTTACAAAAAAATGCAATATAAAATGACGTATTATTTTTATATATTGTTTTGTCTAAATAATTGAAAATCAATTTTTTAGACAAAAACGTCAATGGTAGTGTTTTATACCATTTAGAATTATAAAACAGTTTTTTGTTTACCTCACCCCAACCCTCTCCAAAGGAGAGGGAGTTGGAAAATCGGATTATTTTATATTTCTAAATGGTATTAATTATGTAGATTCTTATTTGCAACGCGGTTAATACAAGAAAGCCACTTCAATGACGGAGTGGCTTTCTTGTTTTTATGGGGCTTGTTATATTTTTACTTTTTTAAAGATAGTTGCCTGTAGTAATGAGGAAAGAACTATCGTCATAATTGCCCCGATAAAATTGAGCCATAAATAACCTAGTTTTTCTTCGCCACTTGGGTATATGTAAATAGTGAAATAATAAATAATAAAAATGGTCAATTGGGTAATAAAAGCAGCATAAAAAATAGCTTTGGCTTTTACAAATTTGAAGTAAAAACCAACTAAGAAAATCCCTAATACGGTTCCGTAAAATATAGACCCAATGATATTTACTAATTGGATTAGATTTTCAAAAAGTGTTCCCACACAAGCAAAAAGAATGGCTACAATTCCCCAAAAGAAAGTGAAAAATTTAGTAGCATTCAAATAATGTTTTTCTGTTTTAGGTTCTTTCAAATTTCGTTTATAAATGTCTATGGCTGTTGTAGAAGCTAAGGCGGTGAGTCCCGAAGCTGTTGAAGACATGGCTGCCGAAATAATAACCGCAAGCAATAAGCCAATTAAACCTTTGGGTAAATAATGCAGAATAAAATGGAAGAAAACATAGTCTTTATCGTTTGTTTCGCTACTGCTATCGGCTTTTAAAATAATATCTTTCGCATGATCTCTTAAGTCTTTTTCTTTGGTTGAAATAGCAATCAATTCTTTTCTAAGAATAGGATTGTCATAATCCTGATTCAACTGATCGATATACAAAAGATTGATTACTTTTTTGTCTTCGGAGAGGAGTTCTAATTTTTTTTCTAAGGCATGGTATTCGTCTTTATATTGAGATTTTTCAATCATGGCCTTGTTGTTTGGATTGAAATTTAAAGGAACAGGATTGAATTGGAAAAAGACAAAAACCATAACACCTGTCAATAATATAAAGAACTGCATTGGCACTTTTAAGAAGCCATTCATGATTAATCCCATCTGACTTTCACGTACTGATTTCCCGGATAGATAACGGCCAACCTGAGATTGATCGGTTCCAAAATAAGCCAAAGCCAGGAAAAAACCACCTGTTATTCCGCTCCAAAAGGTGTATTTTTCTTCAGGATCAGTAGAAAAATCAACAATGTCCATCTTGCCATTGGCACCAGCAATATGTAGCGCATTTGTGAAAGTCATATCATTAGGTAAGAAGTGGAGTATGAGAAAAAAAGTAATAAACATTCCGGACATAATCACAAACATCTGTTGTTTTTGGGTTACGTTTACCGCTTTAGTTCCTCCTGAAACTGTGTAAATGATAACTAAAATACCAATTACAATATTCATATAAGTTAGATTCCAACCCAATAATGCCGATAAAATAATGGCGGGAGCATAAATGGTTAATCCTGTACCGAGACCTCTTTGAACTAAGAAAAGTATAGCTGCCAGAGAGCGGGTTCTTAAATCAAATCGTTTTTCGAGATATTCATAAGCTGTGAAAACTTTGTATTTATGATAAATAGGAATAAAAGTTACACAGATAACAATCATAGCAATTGGGAGTCCAAAATAAAATTGCACAAAGCCCATTCCGTCATGATAGGCTTGTCCTGGTGTAGAAAGAAAGGTAATGGCACTGGCTTGTGTAGCCATTACCGAAAGACCAACGGTGTGCCAGGGAGTTTCGTTGCTTCCCAAAATAAAATCTTCTACGTTTTTACTTCCTTTGGTTTTCCAAGAGCCATAAAATACAATAAAGAGCAAGGTGATAATAAGTACAATCCAATCAAATAATTGCATGGCTTAAGAGTATAATTTCATTATTAAATAAAAAATCATGATGTATATCGCATTTGCAATTAGTACCCAAGTATAATTTATTTTCCAGTTTTTGTCTTTTTTTAGTCCCATTTTATGTTTTTTATTATTCAGGATTAACAGATTCAGTAGTTTTTAACGCAATCATGTTTGCCATTAATCGATAGGCTCCCGAGACTCCCATAGGCAATTCTCTAAATAAACTTAAACCGGTATAAATATATTGTCCCTTTCCATAAGTAGCTATTAATAAAGCTCCTTTTTTTGGAGTTTCTCCTTTGTCATGTGAAGAGAAAATAGGAGTGAAAGCTGCGTCGAATTCATTTGGGTAATATAAACCCTGTTCCTGTGTCCATCCTTTAAAATCTTTTGGAGTAATTTGATTTGGATAATTTAAAACAGCATGATTTGGTACAAGGAATTCCACTGCTGCATTTTCATCAGTTACTCTGTCTTGAGAGATAGTCAAAGGGTAGGGAGCAATATTATTAGGGATGTTTCCATCTGGAGTATTGTATTGCACAATCAATGTTTTTCCTTTTTTTACAAATTCAAGCAATAAATGTTGTCTGTTCTTTAAGCCAGGCAAGGTGTTATAGGCGCGGATTCCAGTTATAATTACATCAAAATTGGTTAAACTTCTAGCGTTAATTTCTTCAGGAGTCAGTAAGCTAACAGTATAGCCCATTTGGCTCAGACATTCAGGAACTTCATCGCCCGCTCCCATAATGTAGCCAATTCTTTCATTGGTGATTTTTAAATCCAGTTTTTTAAATTTGGCTTCGGCAGGCATCAAAACTTGTTGTTTTGAAATATGTTCGTAATTGATAATAAATTGTTCTTTTTCGAGCTTTTTGTTGTTGATAATTACGTTGCTTTTGGCTGTTATTTCTGATGGGTTTTCAGGAGGAGTAACGTCAAAATATACCGTTTTTTCACTTTCTTTTTTATCTAGGTTAAAAGCAATTGTTGCGGGAGATACTTGCCAATTATCGCCTAATTCTAATTGTACACTTCCATCAATATTGTCTTTTCCTGCTTTGACCTGAACGGCCATTTTTTTTGTCTTCCCATCATTAAAAAAGGAAATTTGATCTAGAATTCGAGTGCTTACCTCAGGTATAATATCAAGGTAATTGTACATTTCTCCTTTTACTTTGTCATTGTATTTATAGACTACATTGCGCTCAAAAGGAATGTTTACATCGTTTATTTTAATATTAAATTGTATTTTGACGTCTCTTATAATATCAGGAATTCCAATGTTTTCTTGCTCTGAAACCAGATACATTCCTATTGTTCCTTTGTCTTTTAGCCAATACGGTTGGCTGTATTCTAAATTTTCGGGTAATTCTAAATCGATAGAATTTTTTTCTGCAATATTGTTGTTTAATGGTTTGTTTAAAACGCTGTTTTTTTGATTCGGAAAAATGTTTATGCTGCTTAATTCCATCGGAACAGCACTTCGGTTAATGGCTTCTAATCTTAATTTGATAGTACTTCCCGGTGTTGCTTGTTGTACGTTAGAAACCGCTTCAAGATACAATCCCGTACAGCTGGCAATAATGGTTTTAAGTTCTTCTAATTTTATTGGTTTCCAATGATTTTCGTCTAAAGATACAATCATCTGATACAGCTTGATTAAATCAGGAATAGAAGCCGATGGATTAGAAAAATTGTATTGTGATTCTATTTGGCTAAGTAATTCTCCAATAGCTTTTCCGCCTTTTACGCGATTCCAGCTTGTGTCAATGCCATCAAAAAGATTTGAATTGTTGTTTAATTTTTCTCCGTTGATGAGTTCTAAATATTCGGTCTCTTTGCCACGACTTCCAGTACTTCCAAAACCTTGTGATTTGTGATTACTTCTACTTAAAGCGGCAATTTCCTGATTGGATTTTCCTAATTCAGGATAATAGACACCCGTTTCGAGGCTAATTAATTTAGATTTATCAGCCTGGTCAAATTTTTCCTGACTTCCGTAAAAATTTACAGAAGTATTAAAGAATAAGCGTTTAGGTTGCCACGGACTAAGCCATTTTAATTGCTCTGGAAAACGTTTTGGATTGTTGGATAACTTAAAACTTTCGTTACTTAAAATTGCCGAAGCAGTATGATGTCCATGTGTTGTTCCTGAGGTACGATGGTCAAAACGATTGATGATTACATCAGGTTGGAATTTTCTAATTGTCCAAACTACATCAGCTAATACTTTTTCGCGATCCCAAATTTCGAAAGTCTCATCTGGGTTTTTAGAAAAGCCAAAATCATTGGCACGTGAAAAAAACTGTTCTCCACCATCTATTTTTCTGGCTTCTATAAGTTCCTGAGTGCGAATTACACCTAATAACTCTCTTAATTCGGGTCCTATTAAATTCTGTCCTCCATCGCCACGTGTCAATGATAAATAAGCAGTTCTTGCCTTTTTTTCATTTGATAAATAGGAAATTAATCGCGTGTTTTCGTCATCGGGATGCGCTGCAATATAAAGTACACTTCCTAAAAAATTCAATTTCTGAATTTGGTTGTAAATTTCAACAGCATTCAATTTTTGAGGTTTTTGAGCTGATGTAAACTGAAAGAACAACTGGAATATGAAAATTAATAGAATTTTATTTTTAAGTGTTTTTTGCATAATTTATCACAATAAGCTCAAATGTAGTAATTAATTTTTTTGGAATAAAATCATTCGTATTTTCTTTGTAGTAATGTATCCTAAAAGTAGAAAGGCGAATTCCAAATTGAAATTCGCCTTTTTATTTTATAGTTGTTTATTAATGGTTTTTGTGACCGTTATGATTTCCTCTATCGTGTTTGTCATCTCTATCGTATCGATCATTTCTGTCATATCTATCATTTCTGTCGTATCTGTCATTAGATCTACGGTTGTCGGCATAACGATTGTTGTTTGAATAACGACGACCTTCTACATATCGAGTATTATAATTTCTATTATCATATCTAACGTTATGATTGTTGTAGTAAGTATAAGGTCTGCTTCCGTGGTATCCTCTTAACTCAATTCTATTAGCATGATTTAAATCGTAATTTCTGTATCGTACTGGAACGTATCGTGTACGACACCAGTTACCGTTATCTAAATAAACGTATAATGAAGCGTTTACATCATAATAAGATTCAATTTCAGGGATGTAATAAAAATCTACATCTACGTGGTTTTGAGGTACCCAAGTAGGTCTAACTATAACTGCTGGTGCTCCTAAGTTTACATTGATTGAAACTTGTGCTTGTGAAGTACTAGCTGCAAATAAAATGATTCCTGTTGCGATTAATTTTAAAGTTTTCATAATTTCTATATTTTAAAGTTATTTTGGGGTTTTAAATTGTTTTTATAATTATGTTAGGTTGATTTCAACTACTGTGCCAAAAATATTTTGTTAACTTATTTTTAACTTTTTTAATGAAAAAATAAAATTGAATAGCTATTTTATTTTTTGTTAGGAGCGTTAAAATTAATGTTTTTTGCATCCTTTTTTATGTTTTTGATTTCCCTTGTTTTTTTTATCGTCGTAATGGAAATCTTGTTTTTTACCTATTTATTTTTGTGGTTTTCCTTTGTAACCTTTATAATATTTTGCTTTGTTATTTTTATAATATACATAAAGAGTTCTTCCATGATAATTTTTTAACACTACTTTATAACCATTATATAAATCCTAGTTTGTCTAGTGTTTTAGTAGTTTTTTGAACGAATCCATCTTCCATCGTCAAAATAAATAAATTGAGACAGACGAATATCATAATGGAATTATATACCTGAGATGTGATAAAAATCAACATTTGTGTATCCTACAGAACCCCAAGCAGGAGGGTTTCCTATGTTGATATTTACGAATGCTTGTGCATGCGTATTGCTGCTTAAGAATAGAATAATTCCTGTTGCTATTAATTTTAAAGTTTTTCCTGCTACCTGTTTTTTAATTTATTATAATTTTAAAATTTAATTCCAATTAATATGCCAATGTTATTTTGTTAACTTTTTTTTAACATTTGCAAAAGGGCTAAAAAAAAGAAACGCAATTAGCGTTTCTTTAGTATTGAGAGATTAAAATTTAATGTTTTTTATTTCCTTTTCCATTTCCGCGATCGTGGTCATTATTTCCGGAATTGTGTTTGTTATAATCGTTTCCTCTATTATTATAGTTACCATGCTTATCGTCACGTCTATTATCATTTCTATAACCTATGCTTTTTTGTGGTTTTCCTTTGTACCCTTTATAATATTTTGCCTTGTGGTTTTTATAGTATACATAAGGTGTTCTTCCGTGATAATCATGTAAAACTACTTTATAACCATGGTACAAGTCGTAATCTCTATATTGTCTAGGTAAATATCTTGAACGTACCCATCTTCCATTACCGAAATAAATAAATTGTGAATAACGGATGTCATAATAGACTTGGATGTCTGGGATGTAGTAAAAATCTATATTAGAATATCCAACTGGTCCCCAGGCTGGAGGAGCTCCGATATTTACATTTACTGAAACTTGAGCTTGAGTTGTTGCATTCGTAACTAATAATATAATTCCTGCTGCGATTAATTTTAATGTTTTCATAATTCTATGTTTTTAAAGTTATTTAAAATGTATTGATATAAGCTAAAAGCCAATTATTGTGCCAAAAAAACAATTCAATGTTTAATTTTGAGTTAAACAAAACAGCTCATCCTTTTGGAATGAGCTGTTTGTTTAATGCATTTTGTTGATTTTTAAACTAATAAGATTAATAAAAGAACAATAATAATAATAGCTCCAACAGATAAATAAACACCTTGATTAGATGATCTTAAATTCTTTTTAATGGTTTTAACTTCGGTTCTTAATTCTTTTTTTTCAGAAGAGGACAATTCAGACTTGTCCATTTTTTTAATTTCATTTAATCGGTTCATCATTGTTTGAACTTCTGCAGGAATTTCTTTTGGAGTATCAGAAGAGTTTTTTTCTGCTGCATAAGTGCTTGTAGGTAGTACACATATTGATAGTATCATAACCATCAAATAAAAGTTTAGTTTTCTCATACTTATAAGTTTTAAATTAAAAATTAGGATTCTTTTGTATAAATATACTGATTAATTGTTTATTAATCAATTTAATAAGGGTTAATTTTATTTAAAAGGTACTATTTTAGGTTTGGCTAATTCAAAATTTTGAAATCCAAAATCAGTAGTTTCAAAAGCGTTAGTTTTGAAAATATGATCCCCTTGAAACGGAATATTAGGATAATAGGCTAATGATAATTGGAAGGAACTAAATACTAAATAATCATTGTTAATAAGGACTCCAATTCCTATTTTTGAATAGGTTTTGTTCGTGTGGATTTGGTTATTCTTATTGCCTAGTACTGCAATGGAATAATTAAAATAAGGATTGAAACGAAATCCCCAAATTGCTTTTGGTGAATACGATTGTGTCTGTAAGGTCAAGATCATTTTTTGAGTACCATAAATAGCACTGTTGAAGCCTTGAATACCATTGTTTTCGTTGATCGTTAATAAATCGCCTAAGCTTTTTTCTCTGTTAATACCAATAATTATTTGGGGTTTGATGAATTGTCTGAATTTCCAATTTCCAATTTCGATGAGATTGGTAAAATAATTTGCTTGAAAACTGATGGCGCTTTGTTCTGTTTTTGATTGTCTAAAAAAACTGCCTATCTCAAAATTGGTGCTTAAAAATCCCCATTGGTGGTAATTACCAAAAGAAATTTGAGCTCCTATATAAGGACGCCATTTGGAGTTTTTGTATTGATAGCCTCCCGTTATTCCGTAGATTCTACCTATAGGAACGTCTTCGGTTTGTCCGTTTTTAAAAATGTAACGGTCTTCAACAAATTGTCTGGTGGTGATTCCTATTCCGGTTAATAGTAATTTTTCAGTATCATAAAAATGTATGGGATCTAATGTTTCTGAAGGTTTAATTAGATAATTCATATTTAAGAAGCGTGCAGAAACAATCAAATTGGTTGTTCGCTCCGTAATGCTATCTGCTTTGATAATGCGAAAAGCTCTTCCTGCCCAAAAATCATGAGTGCTGTATTTGAAATTTTGCGAAATATAGGTTTCGTCTACATCCTGAATACTGTCTTTTAAATAATTTTGATTAAGTGCAATTCCAGCTGCCCATTTAGACAATGGAGAATAAAAAGGCCGCTCGATAGTGATGCCTTTAGAATAATAACGATCAAAATCGACACTGTATTTTAATTCGGTTCTAATGAATGAATTTTTGATATTGGGAATCAGGTAACTCATATTATTAGCGTCTTTTCCATCACTTTTTCGGTTGGAGTAGTAATAATCCAATTGATGTCCTAATCCGAAAAAATTGCGCTCTTTGAGTCCGAGGCCTGTTTTTGAGTTAGAAATATTGAATTTAGGAATTGAGCTCCAGGAGTCCAAAACCCGTACAAAAACATCTACTGAATCTGATTTTGGAGCCGCTAATTTTTCAGTAATACTTACTCTATTGATAAAGTTTTGACTTCTTAAAATACGTTCAGATTCTTTTATTTCCAGTAAGCTGTAAGGCTTGTTTTTGGAAAAAAGCAACATATTTTTGATTGCTATTCTTTTTGATTTTAAATGTGCCCAGTTTCCTGTTTTTTCTGACCATTGCGTAGGGATTTTAGTAGTATCACTTTCAGAATACCCAAAAGGATCGAGTGTAGTAATAATAATATTTCTAATAATTTTACCTTCTACCTTTAAATGCTTTGGTACAATAATCTTTTTATTGACTTTTTTAGACTTTGTAGGTTTGAATATTAACTTATGGAAAAACTTAGCCGTTTTGTTTTTTGGCGTAGTTACTATGCTAGTAAGTACAGCGCTACTGTCTTTCGGTGTTGTTTTATCTTGTGAAAAAGAAAGTTGACAACACAGAAGAATTATGACAAAAACAATTATTTTATTACTAAATAGCATGATATAATTGTTTAAAAGGTTTTGTGAAGAATAGCCTATTCTATAAAGTTACTATAAAATAATAAATGAACCATTCTTTTTATAGGAATTAATCCACGAATTCTTTTTCGTCATAATGGTTAGGTAATATAGAAATCCCTTTTTGAAAAAATAGATTGTTAGGGTAAATAATCGTTTCGCCTTCTTTGTTTTTTAAGGTTACATGAAAAGCTCCAATATCTTCAATTTCGCCAATAATAGGAAAGTCTTTGTCTAGAATTTGGATCACATCGCCTATTTTAAAGGGAAAGGAAAAGAATAAAAGAACCCCTGAGGTAATATTACTCAAAATAGACCATTGGGCAATCATGACAACACCGGCTACACCTATCACAGTAGCGACCGAAGCAATGCCTGAAATAATTTCTTTTGGGCGTACTCCCCAAATAATAATCAAAGCAATAATTACTAGAATATTTATCAGTAGGTGAAAGTATTTAATAACTAAATTGGTTCTGTTTTCAATGATATGAGTGCTTTTTGCAAATTTGCGTACTAATTTCGTAGACATAATTCGTGAAATAATCAGAATTAATACTACTATACCGGTCGCAATTGATTCGTTTGTAAAATTATTAAAGAAATCCATGTGTTTTGTTTTAAGCTAAATTACTCAAATATTGGTATACTTTGTCTACTGGAAGCCCGATAACATTGGCATAAGAACCTTCAATTTTTCTAACTCCTATAAAACCAATCCATTCCTGAATTCCATAAGCACCAGCTTTGTCAAAAGGTTTGTAATTTTCGATATAATAAGCAATCGCTTCGTCACTTAATTCGTTGAAAGTAACTTTGGTTATTTCGTATATTACTTCTGTTTTAGTGTTCGTTTTAAAGCAAACCGAGGTAATTACTTCGTGAGTAGCATTCGATAATGATTTTAAAATTTCAAAAGCATCCTGGCTGTCTTTTGGTTTTCCCAAAGCTTTTTGGTTGTGCCAAACCAAGGTATCGCTGGTAACGAGAATTTCGTTATTGTTTAATTCTCCATCGAAAGCTGCGGCTTTTAGTTCGGCTAAATAATTAGTGATTTCCTCTCTTTTTAATTCTGGAGGGAAAATTTCTTCAATTTCTTTTAATCGAATTTCAAAATCGATATCCAAATCTTTGAAAAACTGCTGTCTTCTGGGTGAACCCGAAGCTAGGATGATTTGGTATGGTTTTAATTTATTTCGAAGCATGGTATTTTATATTTAAGGTAATAAATAGAATAGATAAAATTCCGAAAAATAAGATCCATTTCAGGACTTTACTTAAAATTTGAAAGTCGGTTTTTGATTGTGCAGTCCAAATTTTAATGCTAAAATAAAGCATTGGCCCTAAAATAAAAACAAAACTATAAATAGTGGCAGCTATCAAATTATGGGCAACCAAATAATTGTTGATATAAATAAGCAATGCAATTATGGGAACGAAACTCAAAACGAAAACTAACTTTGCCGTTTTTTGAACGCCTAAAACAATCGCTAATGTGCTCATTCCTTGCTTGAAATCGCCGTCGAAATCTTCTAAATCTTTAACAATTTCGCGTAGCAAATTAATCATAAAAGCAAAAATAGCATAGTCTAAAAGTATTGAAAACAGGGTTGCCATTACTTCCTGATTAGTAGCGTTGGTTGCCGGAAACAGGTCGAAAATTCCAATGATAACAACACTTAATGACAATAATAAAGCCACAACGATATTGCCCAAAAGCAGCATTTGTTTTAAACTCGTAGCATAAATGTATAAGGTTGCAGCTGTCAAAACAAAGATGGCTGCAAAATTAGGTCTCATAATCACATTGGATAAATAAAATCCAATCGCAACTCCGCTAACATTTAACAAGGCATAAATAGTATAAGCTTTGTTTTCAGAAATCAATTTGCCTACAATTACTTTATCGGGTTTGTTTTCGTTGTCGGTTTCCTGATCAAAAATATCATTGATTACATAACCCGCCGCCGCAATTAAAACCGTACTTAATACCAATAAACCATATTGCCAATCGGCCAGAGCCAAATCAATATTTTGTAATTTCAAAAAACCATATCTGAAAATGATTTGCATTAAAGCAAGTATCAATAGGTTTTTATATCGAATGAGATTTAACATTTGAAGTTGGAAGTTAGGAGTTGGAAGTTAGAAGCTGGGAGCTGGAAGTTGGGAGTTAGAAGTTAGAGGTTAGGAGTTGGAAGTTAGAAGATGGAAGTTTCTAAAATTTATGTATAATGAACATTCTATATTCTGAAATCTGTCTTCCAACTCCCAACTTCCAGCTTCCCGCTTCTAGTCGTATTTTGCGTCAAAACTTTCCATCCATTTACCTTGTACTTTCATGACTTGTTCAATCACATCACGAACGGCACCTTGTCCGCCATTTTTATGTGAAATGTATTTAGAAATCCCTTTAATTTCAGGGCAGGCATCCTGAGGGCAGGTAGGTAATGCGACTAATTTCATCACATGATAATCGGGAATATCATCACCCATGTATAAAATATGTTCTTGTTTTATTTGATAAAGATCGATGTATTCGTCAAAGGTTTCTACCTTGTCCGGTGTGCCTAAATGGATATCGGTAATTCCCAGATTACGCAAACGCACACGCACGCCTTCGTTGCTTCCGCCCGAAATAATGCAAACATTGTAGCCACTGTCTACCGCTGCTTTCAACGCATAACCATCGCGAATATTCATGGTTCTCAACATTTCGCCATCAGGGTTTACAAATACGGAACCATCAGTAAGTACGCCATCAACATCAAAAATAAAAGTAGTGATGTCGTTCATTATTTCTTTATAACTTTTTGCCATTATCTTGTATGGATTGGGTTAGGATTTTATATATGTTTAATTGATTTCCATTGGTTAAAAACGCTTCGTGAGCTGCAATTGTTTTCTGGTCATTGCGAATTGCCGGTCCTGTTTGTGCCTCATCTGGAGAAAGGGTCATTATTTTTTCTACCGTTTCCTGTATCATCGGTTTTAAAATATCAAACGGAATTCGGTTTTTCTGGCAAATCTCATTTCCAATCGAATAGAGGTGATTGGTAAAATTATTGACAAAAACGGCTGCTACATGCAAGGCTTTTCGTTGTTCTGAATTGATTGCGTGAACTTTTTCCGAAATGCTTTTGGCCACCTTATCCAATACTTGATAATCGGTTGGATTTTCAGCTTCTAAGCAAATAGGAATCGTCTCGAAATTGACTGGCTTTCCTTTAGTGAAAGTTTGTAAAGGATAAAAAACGCCTTTTCGATTATCATCATGCAAAGTCGTTAAAGGCACGCTACCAGAAGTATGCACTACCAAACGATTTTTAAACGGGAGTTGGCTAGCAACACTTTCGATAGCATCATCAGAAACTGCAATGATATACAAATCAGCTTCTTGTAAATCAGTATATTCTGTGATAATTTGTTCCGGGCTAAGCAAATGTGTTAGCGCTTCCTGTTTTCTGGAAAACGCCTGTACTAACTCAATTTCACTGCTCGATTTTTCAAGGTTTTGAAATGTAGTGATAAGATGCTGTGCTACATTTCCAGAGCCAATAATACTTAGTTTAATCATTTGGTAAAATTAGCAAAAAAACTCGTTTTTCAAATCAATAAAAGTTAAGGAACACGGATAACACAGATTAAACGGATTAACACAGATTATTTTTAAATTTTTTTGCGCTTTGTAATCTCTACTTGTCAGCAGACAGTTTTGTGTTTAAATTTTTTACCGCAGATTGCTTCGCCTATTCGCTATCGCTCGGGTCGCAAATTATTTTTGTGCTTTGTGAACTTTGTGTTTAAACTTTTTTAGCCACGAACCTGTCTGCCGACAGGCAGGTTCACGAATTAATTTTTAAAAATCTTTACGGTTAAAATAATTACAATCCATTTTGTACCATTTCTCTAATTTTGACTGCTTTTTCAAAATGATCCAGTTGATGTTTCATAATCCACCACTCGGCCACTTCCATTAAAAGTTTGGGATTGTCGTTTTTATTAGCAAAAAAAGCATAAAATGAAAGTCCTACGTTTTCTCCTTTCTTTTCAATTTTTTCGTTACAAATGGCTATTATTTTTTGGCTTATTGAGGCGTTCATTTTTACAGGAGTTTTGTTTTAGTCATCTGCGTTGCAAAGGCGACGATTTATCGTGTGTTGGGGGGACGTGCTTAATCCAGATCAATAATTATCGATATATTTTCTTTTACTTTTTCTATTAAATCAGTTGGTAATTTTCCAACTTTTTTAATTAGTCTCTTATTGTCAATTGCCCGAATTTGATCGATCATTATATCACAATTCTCCTGTAAATTCGCCATTCCTTTTTTAAGATGAACTCTTAAAATATCAGAATCATTTTGGACATTTGTAGTTATTGGACAAACGATTGTAGATGGATGTGAGATTTTATTCAATAAGTCTGTTTGAACAATCAGCACTGGCCTTGTTTTACCTGCTTCAGTTCCTATTTGTGGATTCAAGTCGGCAATCCAAATTTCATATTGATTAATCTGCATAGTCAATTTTTTCAAAGTCTTTTAAAATGTTCATTGACTCTTTTTTTACTAATTCAGATTCGGCTTTAAGTCGTTTTTCTAAAATTTGTCTTTTCTGAACTTTGTTATAATATTCAATTGCTTCGTTTATATACCTATTTCTAGGAATATTGATTCTTGAAAGAATTTTTTCAGTTTCTCCGAATATTGAATCATCTATTTTAAGGGATACTGTTTTCATATACTTTAATTTGATATCACAAAGGTATATCTTTTTTTGATATAAATTTATTGTGATTTTTTTTAGCATGTCACCTAACGTTTCTGCGTCTCTAGTCATTTGTGAATTATGAAAACGGCAATCCTGCTAAATCCGCAAATTGATTTAAAAGTGTGTTGGTATTAGTTTTTTTATTAATATATGAAAGTTGTCTTTGGCATTTTAGTTTCAAAGGCCAAAATTATTTTTTTATCAATTTTGTTACCATCTAGTGTAATTGATTTTAGTCGTTTCATTTTAAGTAAATTATTCGGAAGATTAGTTAATTCGTTTTCGTATAAGTTTAACTCTTCTAAATTATCAAGTAATGAAATTTCACTTGGAAGTTCTTTAATATGATTGACACTTAAATGAATAGTTTTGAGTTTTTTACATTTAGAAAGTTCTAAAATAATATTTTTAGCATCAATTTTATCTTGCCTAATATATCCAAATGTTTCTAAATTAGATAGTTTGTTAAATTCTATATTTAAATTCTTAATTTGATTATTGCCTAGATTTAGTTGTCTAAGATTTTTAAATCGATGAATTTTTGATAAGTTGTTTGTAAAATCAAATTCAAACATACTAGTTAAGTCAAGTTCTTCAATGTTTACGTTGTTTTCATAAAATGCATCTGGAAAAGTTTTAATGTCATTCCACCAAATATCTAATGTTTTAAGTTTTTTAAGTTTAGTGATTTCATTTGGGAATATTTTAAAATCATTCATTCCAATATTTAATATTTGAAGATTTTTCAATTCTTCTAAATGATTAAGTTGAGTTAAGTAGTTTTGAGAAACATTTAACTCTTGGAGATTCCGTAGTTTGAATATTATTTCGGGGATTGTTTTTAAATTATTTTCTGACAAATCAACACGGTATACCAATTCTAATTTTTTTGGTAAACTATCTAACTCTTTATAAACTTTTTGATTTTGTAATTCACTTAAAGACATTGTTTTTTCTTCTTGCTTTTTGCTACAAGAAGTAAGGATAATTAGAAATAAAAATATTGTTGTTATTTGATTTTTCATAAAATTACTGACAATTTGCTTGTATTCTCTACAAAGTAGATACAATCGGGGGTGTTGTCGTTATTAACTAGCACATTTTGCTCAAATATAGAAATAATATTTTTATTACAAATTATTGAACAAAACTTTCCTTTGAGTGGGGTTTGCGTGAGGGGGAGAAGCGGCATCTTTTTTATTTTGTCTTTCGGCAAGCTTAGTTAGGACAAAATAAAAAAATAGAGCGTATCACCCGACCTTGTTGCTGAAAAATAGAGCAGTTTTCCAGAAATAGTTCCGCAACAAGGGCACGCCCAAAAAAAGAAAATTAAAAGCGATTTTGAGGGGTTAATTTTGGATTTAATTAACAATTGCACGGCGGTAGAAGTCAACATTTTTAAGTACTTTTGTGGCGCTTTTATAAAATGTAATCCCTTACAAATGGATAAAAAAATCTACGCTTTTTTATTTTCTACCCGCTTAATGGCTTTTCTTTTTCTGGCTTTTGCAGTAGCAATGGCAACCGGAACTTTCATCGAAAGTAAATACAATACTGATACGGCTCGAATTTGGGTTTATAATACCTGGTGGTTTGAGGGAATTATGGTGTTTTTCATGATTAACTTTATTGGGAATATCAAACGTTATCATTTGTTGAAAAAGGAAAAATGGGCTACTTTATTGCTGCATTTGGCTTTTATTTTGATTCTTTTAGGTGCTTTTATTACCCGTTATATCAGTTATGAGGGTGTGATGCCTATTCGCGAAGGCGCTGCCGAAAATCAGTTTTATTCGGATAAAACCTTTCTGACTGTTTTTGTGGATGGAGAATATAAGGGCGAAATGAAACGCAGGACTTTTGAACAAAAAGTATTGTTGTCGCCTGTAACCGATAATGATTTTTCAGTTTCTGGAGAATTTGACAAAACGCCTTTTGAGGTGAAGTATAAAAACTTCATTATGGGAGCCAAAGAATATGTGAAACCCGATGCCAACGGAACTTTGTACATGAAATTAGTGGAAGCTGGTGATGGTGGACGTGAGGAACATTTCCTGAAAGAAGGGGAGGTGCAGAATATTCACAATGTGCTTTTTGCGTTGAATAAACACACTGATGGTGCTATCAACATTACGTTTGATGGTAAAGATTATACTATTGAAACGCCGTTTGAAGGAAACTTTATGCGCATGGCGGATAAGTTGCAGGGAGCAGTTGCTAAGGATAAAGTACAGCCGTTGATGAGACGTTCGTTGTACAGCATTGGCGATATCCGAATTGTTTTTCCTGATCCTGCCGTAAAAGGAGTGATTGATTATGAGTCGAATAATGATTTTAAAGCTAAGGAGCATGAAGATGCTTTGGTCTTGACTGTTAAGGCTGAAGGACAGGAAAAAGAAGTGACTATTTTAGGTTCGAAAGGAAAACAAGGAGAGCCTAAAACAGTGAAAATAGGGAATGTTGAGTATTCTTTATTCTATGGAAGTAAAGCTTACATTTTGCCTTTTAAAATTAAGTTGAACGATTTTATTGCACAAAAATATCCGGGAACGGAGAAGAGTTATTCTTCGTTTGAAAGTAAGGTGACGGTTCAGGATTCGGCTGCTAAACCATTTGACGCCCGAATTTATATGAATCACGTTTTAGACCATGAAGGTTATCGTTTTTTCCAATCTTCTTTTGATCCAGACGAAAAAGGGACGGTACTTTCAGTAAATCACGATTTCTGGGGAACTAATATTACTTATGCGGGTTACTTTTTATTATTCTTTTCGTTGATGTCGATTATGTTTACCAAACATTCCCGTTTTGCTGATTTGAAAAGAAAATTAGAAGTGGTTAAGGATAAAAAAGAAAAACTGATTCCGATTTTAATTTTGTTGTTGAGTTTTAATGGTTTTGCCCAAATGCATGACCATGAACACGATCATAATCATAATCACACTGAAGAAAGCCAGTCAGGGAAGACTGCGCATGTAAGAGTGGCGCCAACAGAAAAACAGCTTGATTCCTTAATTACAAAGTACAAGGTTTCTGAAAAGCACGCTGCTGATTTTGGTAGATTGATTATTCAGGATGCAGGCGGAAGGATGAAACCTATTAATACTTTTTCATCTGAATTGTTGCGAAAAGTAAGTCATGCTAACGAATACAAAGGCATGAATTCGGATCAGGTATTTTTGTCGATGTCGCAATATGCTAAATTGTGGATTGAAGTTCCGTTAATTTATATCAAAAGCGGGAATGACAGCATCAGAAAAATTATTGGTATTGATGATAAAGCAAAATATGCTCCTTTTATCGCCTTTTTTGACGAACAGGGAAATTATAAATTATCACCTTATTTAGAAGCGGCTTATAAGGCAGCTAATCCGAATCAGTTTGAAAAGGATTTCGTAGAAACGGATAAGAAAGTCAACCTAATGGAATCGGCATTGAGCGGAACTATTATGAAGATTTTCCCAATTCCGCATGATGATAACAACAAATGGATTTCTTTTAACGAACTGGAAACTGCCGGATTGAAAGGCATGGATTCTACTTATACTAAAAGTGTTTTGCCATTGTATTTTGGTTCGTTGACTAATGCTTCTGTTTCCGGAGATTATAAAAATGCCGATGAATTATTAGAAAGTTTACATGGTTTCCAAAAGAGATTTGGTGCCAAAGTATTGCCTTCTGAGGATAAAGTTTCTTTAGAGATTCTATATAACAAATATGATGTGTTCCAAAAACTACCATATTGGTATTTAACGGCGGCAATTTTGATGCTATTGTTTACTATCTTGAAAATATTCAAAGAAGGAAAAGTATTGAATTATTTGGTTAACGGTATGCACATCATCATCGGATTGTTATTTGCATTGCACACTGCAGGATTAATTGCACGTTGGTATATTTCAGGTCATGCGCCTTGGAGTAATGCTTACGAGTCGATTGTGTATGTGTCCTGGGCAACGATGTTCTTTGGTTTGGCTTTCGATATAAAATCAAAACTGACTGTGGCTTCATCAGCCTTTGTAACAGCCATGATTTTGATGGCGGCTTATATGAACTGGATTGATCCGGAAATAGCTAATCTACAACCAGTTTTGAATTCGTATTGGTTAATGATTCACGTTGCCGTAATTGTGGCCAGTTATGGACCATTTGCATTGGGAATGATTTTAGGATTTGTATCGCTGTTGTTGATCTTTTTTACCAACGAAAAAAACAGAGCCAAAATGGATTTGAATATTCAGGAGATTACTTATATCAACGAAATGGCTTTAACCATTGGATTGATTATGTTGACTATTGGAAACTTCCTTGGTGGACAATGGGCTAATGAAAGTTGGGGACGTTACTGGGGTTGGGATCCAAAAGAAACCTGGGCATTAATCAGTATTATGATATATGCTTTTGTGATTCACGCTCGTTTTGTGCCTCATTTAAGAGGGAAATGGGTTTTCAACCTGATGAGTATGTTTGCTTTTGTTTCTATTTTGTTTACCTATTACGGAGTAAATTTTCACCTGGTAGGATTGCATTCTTATGCCAGTGGTGAAGCACATTCCCTAAACTGGATTTACTATTCGTTAGGAGGAATTGCTTTAATTGGGGCAGTTACTTACCCTAAATACAGAAAGTATTATAAGAAATAAGGTTTTGTTGTAAATAATAAACCTGACAGGTTTTTAAAAGCTGTCAGGTTTGAAATCTCTAAAAAAAGGCTCAACTTGTAAAAGTTGAGCCTTTTTTTAGGCTTCTAATTCCATTTTTATATTCTTGCAATATTCTATTGGAGAAACACCTGAGACTTCTTTAAAACTGGTGAAAAAAGGATTGTAAGATGTAAATCCGACTTGTTTAGATAAAGAATCCAATGTGTTGTTTTTTAAGTAATCCTGTTCAATATGTTTGATGGCGTCGTGAATTCGGATTGTTTTTTTGTATTCTGAAAAAGAAATTTTACAATGGTATTTAAACAAATAGGAGATATGACTTTTAGGAATATTCAGTTTGTTGGCCAGATCAGTAAGCTTCATATCGGGTTCCCTAAATAGTTCATATTCAAAAGATATTTTCTCTATTTGTTCTATATAGGATAAAATATTTTTATCTATTTTTTCTTTTAATATAAGATGCTGGCTGTTGTTTAAGGTGTTATTTGGTGATGTATTCCAAAGTTCATTCAGCACTAAGTCATTGTTTCTGTTTTCATTTATTTTTTGATAAAGCACATCGTATCCGTACAATATTTCAGGGGAAATCAATATTTTGAGCAGAATGAATAGCCAAATGAGAGAGGATACCCATTGATAACTAAGGCCTTTAATATGTTCATTATGAAAGCTTTTAAAAAGTATAGATACCAAAAGTCTTAAGGTTATCAATGTAATGGCGATAAATAAAAATATTGTCCATTTTTTTATTAATTCATTTTGCTTTTTAATTACTGTACTTTCAATTTTTCGGGTCCAAATAGTATCTTTTAATAATTGGTAACACACTACAGTGTAACACAAAGCGTAAATAAAAAAGATGGTGTAAAAAAGAATCTCTAATGATAAGGAAAAAATTAGGAATTTATTGACTAAGAGGATACAAACAAAAAAGAATATCGGGAATATAAAATGAAATAACTCTTTGCTCTCAAAATCTTTATTATTGTTGGCTAAATTTTTAAAATACAAATAGAAAAGGGGAATTACAACTGCTGCAAAATTGGAATAGGTATAAGAAGTGTCTTTAAAAACAGCATCTGACATGAAATAAGTGATTCCAATTGTTAAATGGCGTAGAGAAATAATGAGTATCAATAAAATCATATACAAATTCATCATCCTGTTTGATTTATAACTACCAAAGATTAAAAAAGTAGTTAATACACCGAGTATACCAGTAATAATGCAAAGTAAATTTGTAATCATTTGATTTTATATTTGGTTTTTCCCCATAGCGAATATGAATAAAAAAGTATAACTTTTTTATAGACAGAAAGGATGTTTTTTGTCATGCCTTAGTTCAATTTCAAATGTAGGTGTTTTTTTTAAATTTAATTCTAGGCTTACTAAAAATTGAAAAATTCTTTTAGATTTCTTAACTTTTTGTCAGTAGTTGTGAAATGTTTTTTAAAAACATCTTTAATTTCTTACGTTTAAGAGAGGTTTTGTTCTTGAAACTGGCTTTTTGTTTACTAAAAACTAAAAAGTTGTTACTAATTAACCTTTTTTTAAGATATATTTAAAAACATCGACGAAATGTATCAAAAGAACGATTAAGTTTGTTTAAAATTATTTTTATGAGGTATTTATTTATATTTATCACGATTCCTTTTTATGGGCAAATTTTGCACCATCAAATGCTTTCCTCACAAGGATTGACCACAAAAACTTCCGATGGCTACATTATAAGCCAAACAATAGGTCAACAAAGTGCCATTGGTAATTCAAATAGTAATACTGTAGTTATTCAGGGGTTTCAGCAAAGCCTTTGGAGTACTTATATCGCTTCCAATGAGAAAACTGAAGTTTCTATCCAAACTTATCCTAATCCGTTTTCGGAAACGGTTAATTTTCAATTTTCACAATTGATGCCAAATCAAATAACGGTGTATGTGTTTGACATCAGTGGGCGTTTGGTTTTTGAAAAAAAAGAGACAATAGACAATTCTATTTTGACAATTAATTTAGCCAACCTACCCCAATCAGAATATTTAGTCCGACTACAAGCCACAAATTTCAATTATTACACTAAAATTATTAAACTATGATAAAAAACTACTTACTACTTATTTTTCTATTGTCATCTGCAAGCATCTTTTCTCAGGAAATTTATTTTACTACAGGTAAAAATTACACAAAGTACCTTTATAAAGATGCTAATCTTCAGGTAAATCCAAATATCCAGAGTGGAACTGGAAATTTTTATGAAATTGGTTTTACAAAACCTTTGATAAACAAAAAAATATTGTATTCATTAGGACTTTCCTTAAATGATTATAACGCAATAGGAGGGAACTCAGCGAATTCTTATCGATGGGATACGCAGTATCTTGGTTTACAAGGTGGTTTGATGTATCAATTTTATTCTTATAAAACCAATTCAAAAAACAGTATTGATTTTTTGGTTAAAACAGCTCTAAATGCTTCTTCTCTAATTTATGGGAAACAAGAAGTAAATGGTATTTATTATGATTTAATGCATCAAAAAGAATTTTCGGGAATTATCTTAGAATCTTCGGCTGGTTTAATGGTAAAATATAATATTCCTTCATTTGGAGGTTTAAGTCT
This sequence comes from Flavobacterium undicola, assembly GCF_009909155.2. Lineage (GTDB taxonomy): Bacteria > Bacteroidota > Bacteroidia > Flavobacteriales > Flavobacteriaceae > Flavobacterium > Flavobacterium undicola. Next base: position 54,084 of record NZ_JAAAPM020000006.1, on the reverse strand, counting down.
TGGATATGATTTTTGTCAGAGTATAAATATTACCAATTCTTTAAAGGAAAAATTATCATTCAGGACGAATCAATTAGAATTAGGAGTTCATTTCAACATTAATTAAAAGCGATATGAAAAAAATAGTTATACTTTTTATACTTTTTGTAGCAACTAAGACTTTTGCTCAAACGAATGGGATAAGCTATCAAGCTATAATTTTAAATCCTAAAGGCGAACAATTACCGGGGGTAAATAATGTCAGTAGCCCCGTTGTCAATAAGGATATCTGTATGGTATTTAAATTTGTTGATGAATTTTCGAATATAGAATACCAGGAAACGGTGCAAATAAAAACAGACGGTTTTGGGATGGTCAATTTAGTTATTGGTAAAGGGACACAAACTGCAGGATATGCAGCTTCTTTTAAGTCTATTGTTTGGAGTTCTTCAAAGAAAAGTTTAATTGTTGGAATTAATATCAATGGAAATTGTACTACTTATACTGAGATTAGCAGTCAGGAATTTAGTTATGCTCCACTGGCTTTTTCGGCAATAAGTGCTGAAAATGTGACTGGTGTTGTCGCTATAGAAAATGGAGGTACTAATGCTATTACCGTTTTAGGAGCCAGAACTAATTTACAAATAAACAATGTAGATAATACAACAGATTTAAATAAACCGATAAGTACGGCTACACAAACAGCATTAAATTTAAAAGAAAATGCAGCAAACAAAAGTACTAATGTTACAACCGACGGAACTTCAGATACTAAATATCCAAGTGTAAAATCGGTAAAAACCTATGTAGATGCAAGCGCTACATTGTCTTCAACGGCTTTGACTAACGAAATAACCCGCGCTACAACTGCGGAAAATACTATTGCTGCTAATTTGGTTACGGAAACCAATAATCGCACTGCTGCAAATAATACTTTAACAACCAACTTAGCTACTGAAGTAGCCAACAGAACAGCTGCAGATAATACGTTAACTACAAATTTAAGCACTGAAACTGCTACAAGAACTTCTGCTGATGCTACTTTGACAACTAACTTAGCTACTGAAGTAACCAATAGAACAGCTGCAAATAATACGTTAACTACAAACTTAAGTACAGAAACTGCTGCAAGAACTTCCGCTGATGCTACTTTGACAACTAACTTAGCTACTGAAGTAACGAACAGAACAGCTGCAGACTTACTGAAAGAAGACTTGGCAAACAAAAGCATTAATGTTACAACCGATGGAACTTCAGATACTAAATATCCAAGTGTAAAATCGGTAAAAACCTATGTAGATACCAATGCAGCATCTGCTTCAACAGCTTTGGCTAATGAAGTAACTCGTGCTACAGCTGCAGAAAATACAATTGCTACCAATTTAACTGCTGAAACTTCGGCAAGAACTTCAGCTGATGCAACTTTGACAACTAACTTAGCTACTGAAGTAACCAATAGAACAGCTGCAAATAATACGTTAACTACAAACTTAAGCACTGAAACTGCTGCAAGAACTTCCGCTGATGCTACTTTGACAGCCAACTTAGCTACTGAAGTAACAAACAGAACAGCTGCAGACTTATTGAAAGAAGATTTGGCTAACAAAAGCACTAATGTTACAACTGACGGAACTTCAGATACTAAATATCCAAGTGTAAAATCGGTAAAAACCTATGTAGATACCAATGCAGCATCTGCTTCAACAGCTTTGGCTAATGAAGTAACTCGTGCTACAGCTGCAGAAAACACGATTGCTACTAACTTAACAACAGAAACTTCGGCAAGAACTTCAGCTGATGCTACTTTGACAGCTAACTTAGCTACCGAAGTAACAAACAGAACAGCCGCCGACTTATTGAAAGAAGATTTGGCAAACAAAAGCACTAATGTTACAACCGACGGAACTTCAGATACTAAATATCCAAGTGTAAAATCGGTGAAAACCTATGTTGATGCTAGTACTGCATCTGCCACAACAGCTTTAGCTAATGAAGTAACTCGTGCTACAGCTGCAGAAAATACAATTGCTACTAATTTAACTGCTGAAACTTCGGCAAGAACTTCCGCTGATGCTACTTTGACAACCAACTTAGCTACTGAAGTAACTAACAGAACAGCCGCCGACTTACTGAAAGAAGACTTGGCTAACAAAAGTACTAATGTTACAACTGACGGAACTTCAGATACTAAATATCCAAGTGTAAAATCGGTAAAAACCTATGTAGATACCAATGCTGCATCTGCTTCAACAGCTTTGGCTAATGAAGTAACTCGTGCTACAGCTGCTGAAAACACGGTTGCTGCTAATTTGGCAACTGAAACTGCTGCAAGAACTTCCGCTGATGCTACTTTGACAGCCAACTTAGCTACTGAAGTAACGAACAGAACAGCTGCAGACTTACTGAAAGAAGACTTGGCAAACAAAAGCACTAATGTTACAACTGACGGAGCTTCAGATACGAAATACCCAAGTGTGAAATCGGTAAAAACGTATGTTGACGCGACATCTTCCACAGGTTCAACAGCGTTAGCCGCAGAAGTTACAAGAGCTACGAATGTTGAAAACACATTAACCACAGATTTAGCTACCGAAGTAACTCGTGCCACCACAGCAGAAGGGACAAAAGAAGCTTTGGCAAATAAAAGTACCGATGTGACTACGGATGGCGCTTCAGACACGAAATACCCAAGTGTTAAATCGGTAAAAACGTATGTAGATAATAGTATCGCTACAAACGCTACTCCTGATGCCACTACATTGATAAAGGGTAAAGTACAACTAGCAGGGGACTTAACAGGAACTGCAAACTCACCAACAATTGCGTCAGGAGCTATAGACAATAGCAAAGTTTCTGCAACTGCAGGTATTGTAGATACTAAGTTGGCTACCATATCAACTGCTGGAAAGGTGTCTAACTCAGCGACTACAGCCACTTCCGCCAACACGGCAAGTGCTATTGTTGCAAGAGATGCTTCCGGCAATTTTTCTGCTGGGGCAATTACCGGTACATCTTTAATCAAGTCCGGAGGTACTTCTTCCCAATTTTTAAAAGCGGACGGTAGTGTTGATTCTAGTACTTATTTAACAAGTGCAGTGACAACTTTAGATGGCCTTAGCGATTCTAAAAGTGGAGGCGCAAACTTTTCAAACAGTTTACTGATAGGTCACCGAACTACAGGTGTACTGAGTAGTGCAGATAGAAATATAGGTATTGGTTTTGGTGCATTATCCTCAATTACGCAAGGAGATGATAATATTGCTGTTGGATATCAAGCATTAACCAGTAATGCAACAGGTAATCAAAACATTGCTATTGGGCGACAATCTATGTTGGGTAATGTAACTGGATCTAGTAATACCGCAGTTGGATTGGAAACATTAGAATCAAATTCTACTGGTCATCACAATGCTGCCTTTGGTCATCTTACTATGATAAGTAACAGTACTGGTTATCAAAATGCTGCTTATGGGCAGGAAGCCTTGAAATTGAATGATACCGGAAATAAAAATACGGCGATGGGAGCAGAATCTTTATACAACAACAGCCAGGGTAATTTTAACATTGCCGTTGGATTTGGAGCTATGGGGTCTAATACCACGGGGAGTAATAATACCGCAGTGGGTTACAATGCCGACGTTTCAAGTTCTGCTTTAACCAATGCGACAGCAATAGGTAATGGTGCCATAGTTACGGCGAGCAATAAAATACAGTTGGGTAATGGAAGTGTAACTTCAGTAAATACCAGTGCAGCGATTACAGCTGCTTCCTATATTAAATCAGGAGGCACCTCTTCTCAATTTTTAAAAGCGGATGGAAGTGTTGATTCAAACACATATGTAAGTAGTGCGAGTGTAGCATCAACGTATTTGCCATTGGCAGGTGGAACATTGACAGGAGGATTAACCGGCACAACAGCTACTTTATCCGGTAATACAGCAATTGGTGGAACATTGAATGTAACGGGTAATCTTACTGCATCGGGTACTGCAAATACTGTTGGTACTATTACCAGTGGTATATGGAATGCTGGAGCCGTTACTTCAAGTGGGGCAATAACGGGTACTTCCATTGTTAAATCCGGAGGTACATCTTCCCAATTTTTAAAAGCGGACGGTAGTGTTGATTCTAGTACTTACTTAACAAGTGCAGTAACAACTTTAGACGGCCTTAGCGATTCTAAAAGTGGAGGAGCTAATTTTTCAAACAGTTTACTGATAGGTCACCGGACTACAGGTGTACTGAGTAGTGCAGATAGAAATATAGGTATTGGTACAGGAGCACTAACTTCCATTACATCGGGGGATGATAATATTGCTGTTGGATATCAGGCATTAACGAGTAATTCTACAGGTAATCAAAACATTTCTATCGGACGACAATCGATGTTGGGTAATGTTACAGGATCAAGTAATACGGCTGTTGGTTTAGAAACATTAGAATCCAATTCAACTGGTCATCACAATGCTGCCTTTGGTCATTTAACGATGATAAATAATACTACTGGTTATCAAAATGCCGCTTATGGGCAGGAAGCTTTGGCTGAAAATACTATTGGGAACTATAATACGGCGATGGGAGCAGAGTCTTTATTAAACAACAGCCAGGGTAATCTTAACGTTGCAGTTGGATTTGGAGCTATGGGTTCTAATACCACGGGAAGTAACAATACCGCTGTTGGTTACAATGCTGATGTTTCAAGTGATGCTTTAACTAATGCCACATCGATTGGTAATGGAGCTGTTGTAAATGCTAGTAATAAAATTCAATTAGGTAACACCAACGTAACTTCAGTAAATACAAGTGCTGCAATTACGGCTGCTTCCTACATAAAATCAGGAGGAACCTCTTCTCAATTTTTAAAAGCGGATGGTAGTGTAGATGCAACCTCATATTTAGTTAGAGAAGTTGCTGATGAATTTACAGCAACAGCTGCTCAAACCAGTTTTACTTTAACGCAGACACCTTCGACAAATAGTAAGGTAAAAATGTATGTGAATGGTATCAGAATAAGTAATACTGCTTATTCAGTGAGTGGCACTACTTTAACTTATATTTCTGCCAACAATGGTGCTTACGCATTGACAGCAGGCGATCGAGTTCAGTTTGACTATTATTATTAACAGGTTATGAGGAACATTAAAAACTATTTACTTATCACTATCGTTTTGTTTATTGCCAATGGTACATTTGCCCAGGGAATAAGCAAATACGGTCAAATCATATCAACAACTACTTCTTACCTGAATAAAAATGGGGGTATTGGTTTTTACGACGGATTGACCCTAACGGGAAATGTTACGATCAGCCCGTTAGGACCGGGTATTAAGTATCAGGGAGGTACTATTGTATATCTCTTTCAGAATGGAGATACTGGTTATGTACCAGGAGAAACGCACGGGCTTATAGCGTCCAATGAAGATGTAGGCTATACTGGTTGGGGTTGCCCCGGAGTGGCAACAAATGCTATAGGGACAGTAATTGGTACCGGAGTTACAAATACTGCAACCATATTAGCTATCTGCAATGCTGCGGGAACACCTGCGAAACTTTGTGATGACTATGCTGGCGGTGGTTACACCGATTGGTATTGGCCAAGTAAAGACGAACTGAACAAAATCTATTTGACTTTGTCTTACTTTACTAATGTTAACGCCTATTTGTACTGGAGCTCTTCAGAAGTTAGTTCTGCTAACGCAATCCGACAGCACATGGCCCCGGGAAATGGCGGACAACCACAGTTTGGTAAAAATTCAAATAGTCATATCAGGGCTATGCGAACATTTTAACTTACGGGTTTATCAAGCGGCACTACTTATTATGTAAGGGCTTATGCCACGAATAATCAAGGAATCTCATATGGAACCGGAGTTAGTTTTACAACACCATGAGTTTTTCGATTAGACCAAGACGAACGGTTAGGCTAATACTGTCTCTGGTCAAAAACGCATTTATCTAACGGGTGATTTGATGAAGGTTTAATAGTCTCTGACAAATGATTTAGTATCAATTACCCTTCCTTAATAATTTCTCTAACCGCTTGTTCATAATTGCGTATACTTTTAGCCTTTTTTATCTTTTTATGGATTTTGTGTGGATTGGAAAAAATTACCGAAAAGTACTCCCATAAATGGTGCATTTTCAATAAAATATGGGTTGCTCCAGATAGTGATTCACTATAACCGGCGTATAAAGTATCGTGGAAATCGCTGAATAATTCCATTTTGTTAGATGGATATTCGGAGCTGTTGTTTTTAATCATGCTCGGTAAAAAGGGATCGGCTATCAAACCGCGACCTATCATCCAATGATCGATAGTAGGAAAGCGTTCCTGCATTTTGTGAAATTGAGCTACCGAGGTAATATCGCCATTGTAGTATAGTTTAAGTTTGGTATTGTCTACACATTGTTGGAAACCGTCTAAATTCACTCCACCATTGTACAATTGTTTTCCAATGCGGGCATGAATCGCCACATTTTTGATGGGATATTGTTCTAACAGCGGTAAAACATCCAGAATTTCTTCGGCGTTGTCATAACCTAAGCGCATTTTCATTGATACAATAATGTCTGATTCGGCATGTACTTTTTCTAAAATTGCATTGATTTTTTCGGTTTGGCAAATCAATCCCGAACCCATTCCTGATTTGGTTACCATGGGATAAGGACAACCCAAATTCCAATTGAGTTCTTTGTACCCTAATTCCTGAACATACTTGGAAACAAATAAAAATTCCTCAGCATCATTGGTGATGATTTGTGGAATGACTTCTAATCCTTCATTATTTTCAGGAAGTAAGTCACGTTGATAAGACGATTTTACAACTAGTTTTCCATTTAAACGGATGTAAGGTGAATAAAAAGTATCAATCCCTCCAAAATATTTATTTTGGGCATTTCTAAAACGAAAATCAGTAAATCCTTGAAGAGGTGAAGAAAGAAGGGTGTAGCTCATGAAAAAAATAATTGTGCAAATATAATCAATACAAACTACAACTGTATCAAACAAAAAAAAGACTTTCGTGAGAAAGTCTTTTTTACTATTTAATTTTTGAATTGAATTATACTTTTCCTAACGTATACAATTGTTCCATTGTAGGTGTTATACTTCCGCCAGCTGGTTCTAATGTGATACCAAATGCCTGAGCGTCTCCAGTATTATTGACTGCAAAAAAGCGTTGGTCATTTTTATCAAAGTTATCCAGCAATCCGATACTTGTAGGAGTCAATGGATTTAATTTTAAAGCCCAAACCTGATACACCATGCCTTTAGGAGGTTGCGGTAATCCGGAAGCATCAACATATACTTTTTGAGTTTCTTTGTTCCAATATATTTTTGCTGAAGATTCTGGAGCTACAGTTTGACCCGCAAGAGCAACTACAGTATTTTTTTCGTCTTTTATAACGGCTAAATTAGTTTCGATGGCTGCTTTTTTAAGTGCTAATTCATTCAGTTCTTTTTCTACTTTAGCTTTTTCATTTGTCGCATTTACCACTTGATTATTGGTTTGTTCCAATTGATTGTATTGGAATCCAATACCAACTAATAATAGTATTGCCGCAGCCCAGCCAATGAATTGAGACCAATTTCTCTTAGGAGCCATTGGGATTACTTCAGCTGCTTTTAAATCTAGTTTTTCTTTTATTTTAGCGTAATTTTCTGCAGATTGAAATGGAGAAAAACTGGAAGACAATGCTACAATTGATTTCTCAATTGCTAAAATTTCAGCATTAATTTCGGGGTGTTTTTTAGCCATTGCTGCTACTTCTTCGCTTTCGGTCTCAGTTAATGAGCCGTAAACGTAAAGTTCTAATATGCCTGATTCTATATATTCTTTCGTTTCCATTGTACTATACTTTCAAATAGTTTCTTAAATCATTAATACAGTTTCTGTTGTGCGTTTTTACTGTTCCTAAAGGAATTTCCAGTTCTTCCGCAGCTTCTTGTTGGGTATAGCCTTTAAAAAATAATAAATCTATTATTTGGATACATTTAGGTTTTAATCTTTTAATAAATTCTTGCATTCCTATTCCATCAACCTTGTTCGTCAGTTTGTTACTGTCTTCTAATAGATTTACGAAATTATCTGTAGAAAGGTTTTTTTGACTGTTGTTAAAGTTTTTAGAACGTAATTTATCAATAGATGTATTACGGGCAATATTGAGTATCCAAGTGTAAAAACGACCTTTACTCTCGTTATAACTGTCTAAGTTTTTCCAGATTTTTACAAATACTTCCTGCAGAACATCTTCTGCTTCTTCCGTATTTTTAATGAGAACACTAATCACCGAAAATAAACTTTTAGCATACATATCATAAAGATGTGTAAAGGCTTTTTCGTCCTTTCTGTAGATTAAAACTAATAATTCGTCCTGGCTCATAGTTTTTATTTTTGCTATACAAACTTATACAAACTTATTTAGAAATGGATATCTTTTCATAAATTCATAAATAAAAATCTTATTTTTCATTTGGATAACTACTAACTAGAATGAAAACTGTTCTTGTTTTTTATCGCAATGAAAATGAAATATTTTAATTAGATACAGGATACTACTTATACCCCGACATTTTATATTTGGCAATTGTAAAATTATATAACAACCAACCCAATAGTATAGTTTTTTATGAAGCGCATTTTTACACTACTTACTGTTCTTATAGTTTTTTGTTCTTTCTCGCAAACGCAAAAAGGTATTGTAATAGATGGTTATGGAAATGCAGTTGAAAATGCTTTTATTATCAATCCTAGTACTGAATCTCATTCGCATACGGATGATTCAGGTGCTTTTATAATTGAAAAAACCAATGTAGGTGATGTTTTGAGAATTACCGCTTTAGGTTTTAAAATAAAAAGTTATAAAGTCAGTAATGAGGAAAATAAGATTGTTCTGGAAGATGGTGTGTTGAAATTAAATGATGTTGTAATTCAGCACAAACTTTCGGCAATGAATCTAATTTCAAAAATAGATTTGCAAACTTCGCCAGTGAATACTTCTCAGGAAATTTTGCAAAAAGTACCGGGATTATTCATAGGACAACATGCCGGTGGAGGAAAAAGCGAACAGATGTTTTTGAGAGGTTTTGATATTGATCATGGTACTGATGTTGCCATTTCAGTTGATGGAATGCCTGTAAATTTGGTTTCTCATGCACATGGTCAGGGCTATGCCGATTTACATTTTGTGATTCCTGAAACAGTTGATAAAATTGATTATGGTAAAGGAACTTATTATGCCAATAAAGGAGATTTTGCTACAGCTGGATATGTAGGTTTTCAGACTAAAGAAAAATTAGATAATAGTAGCATTAGCATCGAAGCAGGACAATTTAACATGAAACGAGCCGTAGGGATGTTTAATCTTTTGGACAATGCCAAAAATCAAAGAGCGTACATTGCCACAGAGTATTTTTTGACCGATGGACCTTTCGAATCGCCTCAAAATTTCAACCGTTTTAATTTGTTAGGAAAATATACGTATTTATTGGGACTCAATAGTAAATTTTCAATTTCTGCCTCTCATTTTTCAAGTAAGTGGGATGCTTCAGGGCAAATTCCTCAGCGATTAGTGGATAATGGTATTATTTCCAGATTTGGAGCAGTTGACGATACTGAAGGTGGAAATACTTCGAGAACTAATATTATAGCTTCTTTGAATAAGCCAATAGACAAAAACACCTTTGTAAAAATCAATACTTTTTTTAGCAAGTACGCACTTGAATTGTATTCTAATTTTACTTTTTTCTTAAAAGATCCTGTTAATGGAAACCAAATCAGGCAAAAAGAAAACAGAACGCTTTATGGGATGAGTGCCGAAATAAATAAAAAAATAAAGAATGATGTTTGGGATATTAATTATCAGGCTGGAATTGGTTTTAGAGCTGATGCAACAAAAGACAGTGAATTGTCTCATACTTTGAATCGAAAAACCACACTGGAAAATATTAAACTAGGGGATATCGATGAAAATAATAATTATGGGTACTTCAATTCAGAATTTATCTTCGGGAAATTAATGATTAATCCGGGACTGCGTTTCGATTATTTTAAATTCAATTATCAGGATAAATTAAGTGAAACCTATACAAACCAATCGGAGAGTGAAGTGAAATTCTCTCCAAAATTGAATTTCATCTATTCTCAAAACAACAATTTGCAATTTTTTGTAAAATCAGGAATGGGATTTCACTCTAATGATGTCCGTGTAGTTGTTCAGGATAATACTAAGAAAATCTTGCCAACAGCCATGGGCGCTGATATAGGAACGATTTGGAAACCTTCTCATAACCTGATTATTAATTCAGTTTTGTGGTACATGTACTTGCAGCAAGAGTTTGTGTATTCAGGTGATGGGGGAATTATGGAGCCAAGTGGAAGAACAAAACGCATGGGAGCCGATTTTGGTATTCGCTACCATTTAAATGAGATTTTATATATTTATTTGGATGCCAATTATACTTTTGCCAGAAGTATGGATGAAGTTAGAGGTGAAGATTACATTCCGTTAGCGCCTGATTTTACTACTACAGGAGGAATCAGTTTTCAAAATTGGCATCAATTTTCAGGAGGAATACGGTATCGTTATTTAAAAAGCCGTCCTGCTAATGAAGACAATTCTATTGTTGCCGAGGGTTACTTTGTGACCGATATGAATTTAAACTATGATTTCAAGAATTTTACTTTTGGTGTAGCCATCCAAAATTTATTTAATACCGAATGGAACGAAACCCAGTTTGCCACCGAATCCAGATTGAAAGATGAGCCAAATTCTGTTGATGAAATCCATTTTACTCCCGGAACACCTTTTAATTTAAAAGCTAAAATTGCGTATCGATTTTAAAAGTAAAGTGCTTTTTGTTGGGTTTTATTTAACCTTTGTTGAATCAAAATTAGTTATTGAAAAGAATGGCACAGAAATTGAATTTGATTAATTTTAGAAAAAAATATAGCTATATGAAAAAATTATTATTTACGGCCTGTGCCGCCTTATTGTTCTTTAGTGGATTTACTCAGGCACAAAGTAAAAAAAGCGATAAAATCAAAAAAGAAAAAACAGTGGATACACAAAGTATTTATCAATTTAAAGTAGAAGATTTATACGGGGAAAAATTTGACTTTTCGACTCTAAAAGGAAAGAAAGTGTTGATTGTAAATACGGCTTCCAAATGTGGCTATACACCACAGTACGAGCAACTGGAGGCAATTTATAAAGAATACAAAAGCAAAGGTTTTACAGTTATAGGTTTTCCTGCCAATAATTTCAATTCTCAGGAACCGGGAACAAATAAAGACATTGAGACTTTTTGTAAATTAAACTACGGAGTAACTTTTCCAATGATGGGTAAAATCTCGGTAAAAGGAGCCGATATGAGTCCGATTTATCAATTTTTAACTCAAAAAGAGAAAAATGGAGTGAAAGATTCGGAAGTAAAATGGAATTTCCAAAAGTATCTTATTGATGAAAAAGGACATTTGGTAGAAGTATATTTTTCTAAAACCAAACCTGATGCCCCGGAAATTGTAAACTGGATCAAACAATAAATAATACATTGTTTTTTAGAAAAAGCGATTTTTAAACTTAGTTTAGAAATCGCTTTTTTTATCTAAAAACGAAATGAATTCAAGTATAATATTATGTTTTTGGTATAAATTATTTATGTTATAAGTGTAAATTTTTATATTAAAGTAAGGGCATCTTTGTATCTTTGTTTTCTTTTGAAATAAAAACAATGATTTACCCCAAAATACCTTTAGCGCAAAGCATTATTCAGATTTGTCAAGCCAAAGGAATCCTTGATATCGTAATTTCTCCAGGTTCCAGAAATGCACCCTTAACTATTGGTTTTGCCTCTAATCCTAATTTTAAATGTTACAGTATTGCTGACGAACGATGTGCAGCTTTTTTTGCTTTGGGAATAGCCCAACAAATTAAGCGTCCCGTAGCGGTAGTTTGTACTTCCGGCTCGGCTTTGTTGAATTATTATCCCGCCTTTGCGGAAGCTTTTTACAGTCAAATTCCTTTGATTGTTATTTCGGCTGATAGACCACAAAGCAAGATTGATATTGGTGATGGGCAAACCATTCGTCAGGAAAATGTTTTTGCAAATCATTCTCTTTACAATGCTAATTTAACCGAAGAAGCTTCAAAAACAAACGATCATAAAATCAACGAAGCCATTGATGCCGCTTTTCATAAAAAAGGACCAGTACATATTAACGCTCCTTTTGAAGAGCCTTTGTATGAAACGGTTACGGAGCTTTCTGTAGCTGCGATGGTTCATAATTTTGCCAGTTTAAATCCAATACCTCCGTTGGAGGATTTGACTGCTTTTGCAGCTATTTGGAATAAATCGAATAAGAAATTAGTATTGGTAGGAGTGAATGATCCTAATGCGATTTCGGATGCAACCATTGAGGCTTTAGCCAAAGACGAATCGGTTGTGGTGATGACGGAGACTACTTCCAACTTGTATCATCCAAGTTTTATTTCGAATATTGATACTATAATTACGCCATTTAACAACGAAGATTTTGAAGATTTCTGCCCGGAAATTTTGGTCACTTTTGGCGGAATGATTGTTTCTAAGCGTGTCAAAGCCTTTTTACGTAAATACAAACCAAAACACCATTGGCATATTGATTCTTTGCGTGCTTATGATACTTTTGGCATATTAACAAAGCATTTCGAACTGAATCCCAATACATTTTTTGAAGCATTTTCACCTTTAACTATTGCTGTAAAAAGTGATTATTTTGAAAAAATGAATCAGATTAAAGAAATTCGAAAAGAGAAACAAGCAGCTTATTTAGCTAAAACTCCTTTTTCTGATTTTGTAGTTTTTGATGCAGTAATTAAAAGTTTGCCTTCGGATAGCCAATTGCAAATTAGTAATAGTGCAGCCATTCGCTATGCACAGTTAATAGATGTCAATCCTACTATTGAAGTATTTTGCAATCGAGGAACAAGTGGAATTGACGGCAGTACTTCAACGGCTATTGGGGCTGCTGTGGCCAATAATAAATCAACCGTTTTTATTACCGGCGATGTGAGTTTTCTTTATGATAGTAATGCGTTGTGGAATAATTATGTCCCAAATAATTTTAAAATTATTATCATAAACAATGCAGGCGGTGGTATCTTCAGAATTTTACCAGGTCACGATGAAACAGAAGTTTTTAATACTTTTTTCGAAACTTCACATGGCTTAACAGCCGAACATTTGGCTAAAATGTATGGTTTTGAATATAACACTGCTACTAATGAAACTAGTTTGGAAAATGGTTTAAAGCAATTGTATGCACAAAATAATCAAGCGTCTATTTTAGAAGTTTTTACGCCTACATTAGAAAACAATTGTGTTTTATTACAGTTTTTTAAGGAGTTGGTCTGATTTTGGAATAAAAAAATATTGAAATCAGGAAGAGTTTGCCTTAATTTGTTTTCTTTCTGATGAAAATAGAAAATAATAGTTATACATCAAAAGTCAGTTGTTTACTGGCTTTTGGTGTTTTAATATGTATGTTCATCCTGATAAAACAGAAATGAAAGTACGGCTAGTGAAGAGGAGTGATTAATGAAGTTCTTTTTAAAAAATAAAATACAGGACAGTACAGGTTAGTTAATTAGTTTTATGTATATATTTTAGTAAAATTTAACTTACCTATATTTTTGGTTCAGGATTGTTTTGCAATGTTTTATGCAACATTGAGAAGTAATGAAAGTAAAGTTTTATAAAGTAGTTTAATATAAATTCAAATTTTGTATGGTTACAGATTTTATTATAAATAAAAAGTTTAGCTTAGTTTGCTTATTTTGGTTCGTAGTATCAATTGGTTTTTTACAGGCTCAAGACAAAAAAACGCCTACTGATGTTGAAAAAGTATATCTTCACACTGACAAATCAATCTATTTTATTGGCGAAGATTTATGGTACAAAGCTTATAATGTACGTGCCTACAACAATTTGCTTTTTGATAATAGCAATATATTATATGTAGAATTAATTTCGCCCGATTCTAAAATAATTACCCGAAATAAGACCAATATAGAAATGGGTTTGGGCTCTGGTGATTTTCAGTTAACTGATTCCCTTGGCGTAAAACCGGGAGTTTACCAGTTACGGGCTTATACCAATTGGAATAGAAATTTTGGTGATGATTTTGTATTCAAAAAGAATATTGAAATTATCGATGCTTTTGAATCAAATTCTAAAACTAATAAAACAGAAAACGTTACTGTAGAAATGAAAACTACGGTATATGAAACTAGTAAACAAAATACGTTTACGGTTGATTTTTTCCCAGAAGGGGGTTCGCTTTTAGAAAATGTAGCCAGTGTTGTAGGTTTTAAAGCAGTTGACAGTAATGGAAAACCAATAAATGTTAAGGGGGATATTTACGATTCCGATAACGAATTGGTTACCTCTTTTTTAAGTCCTCATGATGGTATGGGGAAATTTCAAATTATGCCAATTGAAGGAAAAAATTATTACGCAAAAATTAAACTCCTATCAGGGGAAGAATTACGAGTTGAACTTCCAAAAGTGGCTAAACAAGGCTATTTGTTGAGTTTTAGGACTTTCAAAGGTAAAAATATTATAAGTATTAATACTAACCAAGCAACTTTGGTACAAAATCCTAATGCGGCACTAACGGTTGTTTGCAAAGCAAAAGGGATTTCCTATTTAGAAAGCACACAAACACTTACTGAAACAGCATTGGCTTTTGAATTAGCAAAAGATAAAGCTCCAGAAGGTATAAGCCAAATAACGCTTTACGACAGTAATAATAAACCACAAAGCGAGCGCTTGGTTTATATTGAAAAAGAACAAGATTTAGATGTACAGCTATTGACTGACAAAGCAAGCTACAAGCCAAATGAAAAAGCGACCGTAAATGTGAGTTCAAAATCGAAGGCTGGAGTAGCCAAATCGGCTAGTTTTTCATTAAGTGTTACCGATATGAATGGAATACTAGAAGATAAAGATTATGGCACAACCATTAGTTCTTATTTCTTGATGGAATCGGATATTAGAGGTAAAGTACATAATCCAGCCTATTATTTTGATACTAATAATTTAAAACGATTAGAGCACTTAGACGATTTGCTTCTAACTCAAGGTTGGCGTGATTTCGTATGGAAAACAATGCCAAAAGCAAACGATACCATTAGCTATAAAGCAGAAAAAGGAATTACAATAGCGGGTAGGGTGAAGCAACTTTTGGGAGAAAAGGCCTTGGTAAATAATAATATGACATTGGCTTTAATTAATAAAAAGCACATGAATATTTTTAACGCTACTACAGATGCTAATGGAAGTTTTAAATTTGAAAACATAATGTTTTCTGGGAAAACCAACATGTATTTAAATTCCAGAAATGAAAAAGGAAAGTTTAGAGGCGAAATACTAATAGATCCTATTGAACAAGTTCCAGTCCCTATTTCTTTTCAAAATGAACCAATTAATTGGACAGCAACTACAAAAACAATAGTTGAAAATGTTTTTAAGAAATTTACAGCTTTTGGAATAAAGCCTGAAAATGTTTTGAACGAAGTTAAAATTGTTGCTAAAAAGAAAAACCAAGCACCCATATTCTATGGAATTCCAGACAATAGCTATGTTCCAGACGAAAGTGTAGCTATGTTTACCGATATTTTTGATATGATTGTCCAAAAACTTCCAGGAGTCATTTCTGATGGTGACTCCGTTCGTTTTCAGCGTTTTGATGGAGAACCACTTTATTTATTAAATGGTAATACCGCGTTTAAAACGGAAATCGATTTTATTCAGCCTAGTGATGTTGAAAAAATAGATGCAGTAAAAGGAGCATCAGCAACATTGTATTATGGAAATGAAGCTGCTAATGGTATTATTGCGGTTTATACCAAACCTGGGACCAAACCAGCTGAAAAAGGAGGTTTTCATGCTATTAAAAAAGAAATAAACGGCTTTTACACGGCACGTGTTTTTTATTCGCCAAATCCGGAAAAACCTAATTTAGAGTTGGATGAAAAAGCAGCTGTAAGAAATACTCTTTATTGGAATCCGTATGTGCATCCTGATAAAACAGGTAATGTGAGTGTGAATTTTTACAATACCAAGGTGGAAACCAAAGTGAAAGTAGCTTTAGAAGGTATTACCGCAGCTGGAATCCCTGTAGTCAAAAACACTTATTATACGATTAAAAAGCAACAGGATTTAAAATAGTATTTCAGTATTTAAAGACTTGTTTTAATTGGATGAAAAGATAGTGTTTTTTCTTTAAAGATGGTAATTGATACTGTTCTTGAAAAACTTCTAAGCAAAATTTGTTTGATTTTATTTAGGAGTTTTTTTTTCAGCACAGTGCAGGATGATTTTCTATTACATAGCTTATATTTTAGCCATTTAAACTGAGATTAATTTCCTTAAATTATGATAAAGAACAGTTCTGTTAAATTAAATTGCCAATTTTTATGGATTGGAATATTGTTTTTATGTTCTACAATAAGTGCATTGGCACAAAATCAAAATATTAAAAACGATGTTTTTTGGGATACCAAAGACGGACTTCCTATTTACAGTCAGGGTGGTGGGATTTTTAAATTCAAAGATCCTAAAACAGGAATTGAAAAATATTATTGGTATGGCGTGCATTATGAAGAAGCTGAGAAATATAGAAAAGAACCGATTGTAACCTATCCACATTGTACTTTTAAATCCATAACATGTTATAGTTCCACTGATTTGGTGAATTGGACTTTTGAAGGAGATGTTTTTACTGATGAAAATGCATTTCCTGAAGGAAAAAAAACATGGGTTGGACGTTTGGGAGTGGCTTATGTAAAGGAAATGAACAAATACGCACTTTTTGTTCAACATGGAAATCAGGTTCTTATTATGTTAGCAGATTCGCCTACAGCTTTATTTTCCTGGCATCAAAAAATAAACATGCAACCCTGGATTGGCACAACAAATACAGGCGATCAAACTGTCTTTACAGATGATGATGGAAAATCCTATCTTATTTATTCCTATGGAAAAGGGCGAAATAAAATATATGTTTCTGAAATAGGTGTGAAAGAAGGGAAAGTGAATATTTTAGATTGTACCAAAGTTTTTCAGGGAGAAAGCAGAGAAGGGAATTGTATGTTTAAATACAAAAACAAATACTACATGGCTGCTTCTAATATTTATGGCTGGGACGCTTCTTTTGCCTATTATTTGGTTTCAGATAATATCAGAGGGCTTTATTTGCCAACCAATGATATGCAAATTATGAATGGTTCCGCCGGAGATTATGCACATGTAACACAAACTGGATTTTTCTATACCATAAAACGAAATGGCAAAGAAACCGTTATTTATTGTGGTGATCGTTGGGCTGATTTTGCAGGTAATGGTTTAGGGTATAACCAATGGTTTCCACTTTCTTTTGATGGAGCTAAACCTTATTTTAATTCATTAAGTTCATGGAATTTGGACGAAAAGACAGGAAATTGGACAGTTGGTACAGATAATAATTATGTAAAAAACGGCAGTTTTGAAGCCGATAGAAATAAAATCCCGAGTAATATTAAACCCGTTCAGGAACAATTATTAGGTTGGAAAACCAAAGTAATCAAAGGGAATCCAATTCAGGTAAAAAGCGACATTTCGCCACAATTGAATTATTTTAATACTGAAAATGACCGAAAAGAAGTAATTGGCGAAAAAAGCTTGAATATTACCGATAAAGTTGATTTTACTAGAGAAATTACGCAACAAATTAGCTCTTCACCTTATGTGGCTTTAGAAGATGGCGTGTATAATTTGACAGCCAAAGTTAAAAACAGCAAAGGTTTCGCCGAACTTAAAATGCATGCAAATACGGGCGGTGTTGATTATAAATATAGTATTGAAGAAGAAAATACTTCTTGGACAAGTATTGGTATTTCAGATATTGCAGTAAAAAGCGGTAAAATTACCATTGGTTTTTTTGCAAATGGAAAGGCTAATGCTGTTTGTTTAGTAGACGATGTGACTTTGGAGAAAAAATAATTTGGTTTAAAAATGAACCGAAAAGTTCGCAAAGGCTTGCGCAAAGTAAACGTAAAGCTTTGTGAAATTTTATTTTAAAAATCTGCAGAATCTGTAATATCTGCGAGAAAAATTTTCAGTACGCAGATTTTGCAGATTTTTGAACTTTCTGACCTTTGTGAAAAACTTTGCGAACTTAGCGGTTAAGATTATTCGGTAACATTAGTCCAAGTTGCGGGGCATTTTAAGGTAAAAATGTAACTCTGCGTAACTTTGTGTCTCTTTGTGAAACTTTGCGTAATAATTTCTTAGTACCTTTGCGGCTTAGAAAAAAGAAGAAAATGCTTAAAATAGGAAAATACAACAGCTTAACGATATTACGTGATACTAAAGTAGGATTGTTTTTGGGAAATCCAGAAAAAGATCCGGAAGGAATTCACGACGTCCTTTTGCCTAATAAATATGTCCCTAACAAATTTGAAATAGGCGAAGAGCTTATTGTTTTTGTTTATTTAGATCACGAGCAACGTCCTGTGGCTACCACATTAGAACCCTATATTTTATTGAATGAATTTGCACTTTTGCGTGTTAATTACACCAATCAGGTAGGTGCTTTTATGGATTGGGGAATGGAAAAAGATATTCTGGTTCCGTTTAAGGAGCAAGCCCGACCGATGGAAAAAGGAAAACGCTATTTAGTTTACCTTTATATGGATGAAAAAACCAACCGATTGGTTGCTTCAAGTAAGACGAATCAATTTCTTAATAATGATGAGCTTACGGTTGAAAATGGTGAAGAAGTAGAATTGATCGTTTCTCATATTACTGAAATCGGAATTAATGTAATTATCAATGAGAAGCATAAAGGACTTTTATACAAAGATGAAGTTTATGATGACAGTATTCGTACCGGAGACAGAATGCGTGGATTTATTAAAAACATTCGACCTGATAACAAAATAGATGTTTCGCTACAAAAACAAGGTTACGAAAGCATCGAACCTAATGCCGAGAAAATCTTGGACGAATTAAGAGCAAGCCGAGGTTTTTTAAGATTAAATGACAATTCGCATCCTGAAGATATCAAAACGGTGCTTAAGATGAGTAAAA
This sequence comes from Flavobacterium undicola, assembly GCF_009909155.2. GTDB lineage: Bacteria > Bacteroidota > Bacteroidia > Flavobacteriales > Flavobacteriaceae > Flavobacterium > Flavobacterium undicola. The sequence goes on along the minus strand of NZ_JAAAPM020000006.1, from coordinate 34,994 downwards.
AGACTTTTAAGAAAGCTATTGGAGCTTTGTATAAAGAGAAACTAATCGAAATTAAAGAAGACGGAATTTATCTGGTGAAAGAATAAAAAAAAGAAAGACTAATCCTCACGGTTAGTCTTTCTCTTTTTATAGCTCTTTCTTATTTTTGGACAAGCTATAATATATTTGACAATTGGAAATCCTAATTATAGGTTTCTCGTTAACTGTTCTTTCTTTATCTTTTTTTAACTTCTAAATGCTATTTGGAATCCCATTTTGCAATAAAAGCCTTTGGTGTAAATAGTTTCTTTGGATTTTACAAATTCATTTTAATGAGTGTTTCATCTTGTATAGTAATCCAAATGTTTACCGTAGGTGCTACTTTGAGTAAATTCTAATAAAATTTAGCGTTTCCCTTTTGGGCTCTTTTCTTCCGAAGTTTAAATTTAGTAACGTACTAAAAAGAGTGATAAAGCTTGTTGTTTGTTTCAATAATCTTTTTTTAGGTTAATAAATCCGTTAAGTAACTCTTGTTAGTTTGTATTGTAAATATTTGACCAATTCCTGAACTAACTATGTCTAAATTAGTAAAAAAAATGTTTCAGCTTTCAAAAAAAAGTCTTTATTCGACAAACTTTAACATTTTTAAAGGATTAACGGGATAAGGATTACCGCAAAGGCAATTTAAGCCAAAATTTAAAAAAAAGAGTCGTTTAAAAGTACTATTAAATCATCTTAAATTAATTTTCGGTAGAACGTATACTTTCTGATTTGGTGACAATTTCTTTAATCACTTCGTCTAATTCGTTACTCGATACGATAATATTGTCTATCAGAAATGTTTTTTCTTCGTCTGTATTGTCGTTTTCCTTTAAAAGATTGGTAATTGCCATTAATCGCGATAGAGGAGTTCTTACCACATGAGATTGAATCCAGGTGATTTCTTTTAAAACCTCATTTTGGTTTTCGATTTTTTCGGTATGTTGGATATTGTTTTTAAAACTTTCATCAAGACCATTGAATAATTTTGGAACTAAGGAACAAACCAAAAAGCTTAGGAAGATTAGATTTGAAAAAACTGCAAAAAGTTCGCTTGATTTAAAATTGATATTGTGTGGAGGTGTTAAATCGAGATAAAATAGGCATATATAAAAAATAGAAATATATATGTTAAATAGAGCAGGAGCATATTGGTTTTTAAAAGTATACATAAATGTTGCTAAAAAACAAGCTGCAAGTAAGTATAAGGTACTGTTTAGGCCGACAAAATAAATAAGGAACGAACTTAAAGTATATACCATGCCTATAAACATTAGTTTGCGTTGCTTTATTTTAATTCCTTTTTTAATTCCCGCAAACATAGCTAGTGAAACGGATAAGATGTCAATAAAAACCATAATGTAATACTCTGATTCGAAAGCCCAAATTAAAGAAGGGATCAAAGCAATGGTACTTAATGGAATGATGTATATTATTGTATTGGCAAACATATCATCGCGCCAATATTTCAAATCTTTATTTTCTTCGGAAGAAATCAAAATGTTTTGCCTGACAATTGAGGTGTATTTATTCCATATTTTCATAATCAAATAGTGTTTTTGTATGTTAGGAATAGGGGCTAGTGTAAATATAAAAAATAAAGTAATAAAATACTTATTTTAAGTTAGTTATTTATGCGACGGTATTTTATTGAATGAGTTTTGTTTTTGAGTTAGCGATTCTTTTTTCGGGCTAAATAAAGGATAGCATAGATAAAGTGTAAAAAATGATTTATTTTTACGCTAAAATAATTTAAACCCATTAGGATGGATTGGATCACAGCAAAAGAATACGAAGATATCACTTATAAAAAATGCAACGGTGTTGCCAGAATAGCATTCAACAGGCCTAATGTTCGAAATGCCTTTAGACCTAAAACAACTTCTGAATTATACGACGCTTTTTATAATGCGCAAGAAGATACTTCTATAGGTGTCGTTTTGTTATCAGCCGAAGGACCTTCAACTAAGGATGGAGTGTATTCTTTTTGTAGTGGTGGCGATCAAAATGCACGTGGTCATCAAGGATATGTAGGCGAAGATGGTCAGCACCGATTGAATATTCTTGAGGTACAACGTTTAATCCGTTTTATGCCAAAAGTGGTTATTGCGGTAGTTCCAGGTTGGGCTGTAGGCGGAGGACATAGTTTGCACGTAGTTTGCGATATGACTTTGGCAAGTAAAGAACATGCTATTTTTAAACAAACGGATGCCGATGTAACTAGTTTTGATGGAGGTTACGGTTCGGCTTATTTGGCTAAAATGGTAGGGCAGAAAAAAGCACGCGAAATCTTCTTTTTAGGACGTAACTATTCGGCTCAGGAAGCGTTTGAAATGGGAATGGTAAATGCTGTAATTCCTCATGACGAATTAGAAGCTACGGCTTACGAATGGGCTCAGGAGATTTTAGCGAAGTCGCCAACATCAATAAAAATGCTGAAATTTGCAATGAATCTTACTGATGATGGTATGGTGGGGCAACAGGTTTTTGCAGGAGAAGCAACAAGATTAGCTTATATGACCGAAGAGGCTAAGGAAGGTAGAAATGCATTCCTTGAAAAAAGAAAGCCTAATTTTGAAAAGAAATGGTTACCGTAGGGAAGTAGGGAGTTAGAAGAAGGGAGTTTTTTAGTGAATGTATTTATTACTAGATAAAAAATAACCTCTAACCTCTAACCTCTAACCTCTAACCTCTAACCTCTAACCTCTAACCTCTAACTTTTTAAAATGAAACACTGGATTGAAGCCGCAAGATTGCGCACCTTACCTTTGTCTGTATCAGGAATTATTGTTGGGAGTATGTATGCTCTGGCACATCCTACCGATGAGATATTAACACCAACTGAAGTTTTTAACTGGAGACTTTTTGGCTTTGCCATTCTAACCACATTAGGATTGCAAATCCTTTCTAATTTTGCCAATGATTATGGTGATGGAATGAAAGGAACCGATAATGAAGACCGAATAGGGCCTAAACGCGCCATTCAGAGTGGTGTGATTACACCTGCGGCTATGAAGCGTGCTATTATTATCACTTCTTTTTTGACCTTGCTTTCGGCAATAGCACTGATTTATTACGCTTTTAGAGATACTAATTTGTTTTATTCGCTATTTTATCTTGCGTTAGGAATTCTGGCAATTTTATCGGCTATTCGTTATACTGTTGGAAATACCGCTTACGGTTACCGTGGTTATGGTGATTTGTTTGTATTCGTGTTTTTTGGATTAGTAAGTACTTTAGGAGTCAACTTTTTGTATTCAAAACAATTGGATTTCGAATTGATTTTACCCGCTATGGCTATCGGTTTTTTAAGTGTAGGTGTTTTGAATTTGAACAATATGCGCGATGAAGCTTCCGATAAAAAGGCAGGGAAAAATACGATTGTGGTTAAAATTGGAGGCGAAAAAGCCAAAAAATACCACTACTTTCTAATTGCGGGAGCAATGGTTTTGACTTTAGTATTTGCTATTATAAGCGAATTCAAATTTGACCAATACTTGTTTTTATTGGCTTACATTCCTTTAACTAAACATTTAATTACCGTTTCTAAAAACCAAGAGCCTAGAGATTTAGATCCCGAATTAAAAAAACTGGCCTTAAGTACTTTTCTACTTTCGGTTTTGTTGTCTTTGTGTATGATTTACTTTTTTTCAGATATAGTTGTTAATACCTTTTTAGGTGGTAGATAAATACTTGGTTTGTAGTTTTTAGTTTATGGTTGGTAGTTAAATTAATTCATTGTAACGCTTTAATAAGAAATAATGAATTTTAAAATCTGCATAAATCTGCTAAATCTGCGTGCTAAATTAAAATATAAAAAAAATGAAAATAACTTATTACGGTCATGCTGCTTTAGGAATTAAAGTTGGCGGAAAGCATATTATCGTAGATCCTTTTATTTCGGCAAATCCATTGGCTGAAAATATCGATATTGACAATTTAAAAGCCGATTATATTTTGCTAACGCATGCGCATGGCGATCACGTTTTAGATGTTGAGGCAATTGCTAAGCGTACAGCTGCGGTTATTGTTTCTAATGCCGAGATTGCAGGTTATTATGCAGCCAAGGGTTTTCAGGCGCATCCCATGAATCACGGCGGAAGTTGGAGTTTTGATTTTGGAAAAGTAAAATATGTAAGCGCCATTCATTCGAGTTCGTTTCCTGATGGTTCAAATGGAGGTAATCCGGGCGGTTTTGTTATTGAAGGTGAACATAAAAACATCTATATCGCTGGAGATACCGCTTTGACAATGGACATGAAGTTGATTCCAATGCGTACCAAATTGGATTTAGCGATTTTCCCTATTGGCGATAATTTCACAATGGACATAGAAGACGCTATTCTGGCTTCTGATTTTGTGGAATGTGATAAAATTTTGGGTTACCATTACGATACTTTTGGATACATAAAAATCGACCATAAAGAAGCTATCCAACGATTTTTCGACAAAGGAAAAGACTTAATGCTACTCGAAATAGGAGATAGTATCGAATTATAAAATTTTTTGGAGCTATTTCCTGCTGTACGTTACAATCTCAGGTGGCGAACCCCGCCACCTGAGGATTTTCACTTCCATCAGGGCTCAGTTTTGTATCGTTAATAAACCACATCTGTGAAAAAAATAATTTTAGTGCTATTGATTAGCATTTTTTACCAGTCCGTTTTTGCTCAAAAATCAGGTTATTGGGACAAAGAAAGAGCTACTTCTAAAGAAATTGTTGTTTCGGCAAGAGATAGAATAATTATAGAAACCGATGATTTTCCGGCAGGAACAACCGAATTGATTTATAGAATTACGCTTTTGGATGATAACCAACAAATGACGAGTAGTTTAGTTTCTGTTCTAAAATCGATTCCGGATCCAACAGGAATTAGTCAGGGTTCAGCAGGAGCCGTTTTTTTATTGTCTAAAATTTCAGGAGATGATAAATGCAAATACGCTATTTTTTCGACTAAAGAATTAGCGACTTCTTATAGTTTAAAAGGAGAAACTGCAAATGCTTGCTTGGCTCAAAATGTGGCTTTAAGCAAAGACGCTAAACGACTTTCGATTGATAAATCGAGTTGTATTAAAACGAATACGACTAAATTGTATTTTGGTTTCGAAAGTTCCAATTGGATTATGAAACAGAAAATTGTTCTGGAAGTAGTCCCTTGGGTGGATTCAAAATTAAGTAGAGGTTGGACGTTAGAAAACAGAAAAAATATCATTAGTCAATGCAAAACTTCGGCTTTGGCTAGAAAAATGGGGAATTCAGACGATTTCTGCGTTTGTATTGGAGAGAAAATTCAAAAACAATATAGTTTCCAGGAATTCCAAAAACTCTTGCCTATGGAGCGAGCTAAGGCGTATAAGGATTTTGGAGCAAGCTGTTTTGAAGAAACCGGAATTGCAAACGCTGTTTTTAACGATTTGAGAACAAAAGCTGCTAATAACATTAAAAAAGGCGATTACAGCTCGGTAATAAAAAACTACAACGAAATTGTCAATCAACAAAAAGCAACTGCTTTAGATTACAGTAATTTGGGTTATGCTTATCTGTTGACCAAACAGTACGGAAAAGCTATTAAATCCTTGAAAGAAGGCGAAAAACGAGACGATACCGAATTGTTGGTAAAATTAAATTTAGCACACGCTTATTTATTGAATGGAGAATACTCGAAAGCGAAAACCATTTACAAAGAATACCAAAATCAAAATGTAAACGATAGTGTAAGCTGGACTCAAAAAATTAAAGACGATTATGAGACTTTTGCAAAAGCTGGAATTCAAAATGAAGATTTTGAAAGAGTTTTGAGGTTGTTGAATTAGAGAAAAGAAAATAGAATAAAGAAAAAAGAGTTGATTTTTAAAATAAGTTTGTCGGTTCGAGCGAAGTCGAGAACTTTTCAAAAATCTTAGCGAACCTTTGCGAATCTTTGTGGTAAAATACTCTTTGCGGTTAGAAAAAAAAAATGAAAGCAACCTATCATAAATACATTCTCAATTTCAAACGACCATCTGGAACTTCCCGTGGTGTGATGACCGAAAAGGAAACCTGGTTTCTGGTTCTGGAAAAAGACGGAAAAAAGGGAATAGGAGAGTGTGGAATTCTAAGAGGTTTAAGCGCTGATGATAGACTCGATTATGAAGCCAAATTACAATGGACTTGCGCTAATATTCATTTAGGTAAAGACGCGCTCTGGGAAGCTTTAATTGAGTTTCCTTCGATACAGTTTGGGGTTGAGATGGCTTTTCAATCCTTAGCGAGTGAAACTCCTTTTTTGCTCTTTCCTTCTGTCTTTACCGAAGGCGAAAAATCAATCGAAATTAATGGTTTGATTTGGATGGGCGAAGCGGCTTTTATGAAGCAGCAAATTGAAGAAAAACTAGCTCAAGGTTTTCGTTGTGTAAAACTCAAAATTGGCGCTATAGATTTCGAAAAAGAACTGGAATTATTGCGCTATATTCGAGAGTATTTCACTCCGGAACAAGTAGAGATTCGTGTAGATGCTAATGGAGCTTTTGGTTTAAATGAAGCTTTATATAAAATAAATCAATTGTCTGAATTTAAACTACATAGTATTGAGCAACCTGTTCAAAAAAACAATACTGACAGGATGGCAGAGTTGTGCGAAACGACTCCTTTTCCTATTGCTTTAGACGAAGAGTTGATCGGTGTGTTTACATTGGCTGAAAAAGAGCAATTATTGCAAAAAATCAAGCCGCAATACATTATTTTAAAACCCAGTTTTGTAGGTGGTTTTCGAGGAACTCAAGAGTGGATTACATTGGCTGAAAAGCACCAAACTGGGTGGTGGATTACCTCGGCCTTAGAGAGTAATATTGGCTTAAATGCGATTGCGCAATGGACTTTTTTACAACATAATGTAATGCCTCAGGGACTGGGAACAGGAGCGCTTTATACCAATAATTTTGATTGTCCGCTTGAAGTTTCAGCAGGACAATTGTGGTACAAAAAAGAGTTGGATTGGAACTTTGATTTTGAAAAATCACTTCAGTAGTTCCTCCGTTTTTTGAGGACGATGGATAAATAAATTGAGCAAACCTATTATTGGTCCTATTGCTAAAAGCATATAAATATAATCGGAATTGATAATTTTAGAGCTATATTGAATGAACTGAATGCTGACTATGGTGATAAAAAATCCGATACAATTGACAATAGTAATCGATGTTCCTTTGGTTTCTTTTGGTGCATTTTGGGCAACCAAGGTAGAAAATAGAGGAGAATCTGCAATAACTACAAATCCCCAGAATAATAAAAAGCACATCAGCAGATAGATGGAATCATTAGAAAGTAATAATGGTGAAATAACACAACAAATACAGGAAGACAGCAACATTATGTTGGCTAGTTTATATGGGCTTGTTTTTTGGGAATAGATACCGCTAAAAACACAGGCAAGGCTTCCAAAAGCAATTATTGTAAATGAAAGCAATGGAAGGTTTAGGTTTAAGTTTTGATGCTGGAGTTGGTACTTAGCTAGCATTACAGGAACAAAAGCCCAGAAAGTATATAATTCCCACATGTGTCCAAAATAGCCAAAAGCAACGGTTCTAAACTCTTCATTTTTAAATCCGCTTAAGAATGCTTTGTAATTTAGTTTAGAAGAGGCGGTTCTATAAGGGCCATCCGGAACAAAATTTAAAATTAATAGGCCACCTAAAACAGAAAACAGAGAAGTGGCATAAGCAATCAATTTCCAGGGTAAATTAGTCGTTATACTTTTGATTAAATGGGGAAAAGCAGTGCCAAGTACCAATGCGCCCACCAAAAAGCCTAATGATTTACCGAGTCCTTTTTCGTAATAATCGGATGCAATTTTAATTCCTATTGGATAGATACCAGCAAGAAAAAAGCCTGTTAGAAATCGTAATACAAGTAGAATATTGGGACTGATTGTATCGATGTTAATTCCCAAATTAAATATTGCTGCCAAAAAAGCACTTACTGCAAATACTTTGGATGGAGAAAAACGATCCGAAATAGTAAATATAGAATAGGATAATGTTCCGATGATAAATCCAAATTGAATGGCACTGGTTATATTAGCAAGGAAACCTTCGTTAACTTGAAGATGACGTATTAAATCAGGCATAATAGCATTTCCGGCAAACCACAATGAAGTACAAAGAAATTGAGAAAGAACTATTATGGTTAAAATAGGTTTCATTCTTTTTGTTTTAAAAGATTGCTTTTATTGGGACAGGATTTAAATGATCAGTTAAATTTAATGCTTTTTAAGTATTTAGAATATGAAAAGATACCAGAAAGTAATGGATTGGATTTAGTTTTGAAAAACTAGCGAGAGAAGTTAATAGAGTATGCTTATTTTACAAAGTTGTTTCTATGTAATCATTAAGAGATGATTTGGCTTTTTGATGAATTTTATTTTGCATATAACCAGTCCAACCTAAAAGAAAACCAGAAAAACCGAATGCCTGTTTTGCCCAAATCCAAATATCAAAATTGTCATTTTGTTTGATAATGAGTCCGTCTTTAAAATAAAATTCTGAGTGGATTGTGTTTTTTATTGGTCTTTTGTTTTTTCCAAAAGTATAAGTCGCCGTCCATTGTGCAGAACCTTTATGGGGGCCACTTTTAATAATTGTATATTCTATAGCTAGGTTTCCTTTGCTTTTTTCAATCAACATTTTCCACATTTTAGGAACTTCCGGACCTTTTAATGTGCCAAAAATAGGATCGTGAAATTTTACATTTGGATTATAACAGCTTTCTATTTCTGAAATTGTACCATCAGCAATTGAAGTGTATAATTGATGAATTATTTTTTCTGATGGAGTCATATTTTAGACTTTTAATATAAAATGCGTAATTTGTATTTTAAATTAAATGTAAGAATATTTTTTGTTTTGAATGTTTTTTTGTGGATAAATATTGTGATATTTTTTTGGATGAAAACAAAATTACTCTGCTTACAGCACACTAATTTCTTTGTTTGTATCAAATGTGTTTTTGCTGTTTTTATAGCTAGTCGTGTAATAAGATTTTTTATTAATAGCTGTAAAATTTCCTGTTTGACTACTAAAATTCCCCGATTTCCCTTTGATGTTAAAACGTATCGACGCGATGTTTAGCTTTTTAAGTTTGTTCATTTCAGCAGCTGTAAAAGTAAAATAGGAACTAAGTGTATTGTCACTATTTTTAAATAGTCCTTTATCGGTACAACTGATATAGCTGTTGTCACTAAGATAGACGTACGTCGTGCCAGAAATAATAAATTTAGGATTGGTCGTAGCAGCCGAAATTTTCAATAGACCCCCGCTTTCTGTCTTAGCTACTTGTATTTTGAACTTCACCACTAAGGGAATAATTAGTACTTATGAAATTCCAATTAGGAGTGGCTTTGTATTGTTTATTGCCTTTTAGAGTCATTATTTCCTGACTTGTGGCTGCAATCGAAATAAATAAAAAGAATAGTACTATTTTTGATTTCATTTAGAGATTTTTATGGGTTGTATGTAAAAGTATCTGTCCAATCGGATGTTTTTATGGACGAAACCAAATTGTCGGAATTTATAAAAACACGCAATTCTTTGTTGGCTATTTTTTTACTATACAAAGCTCTAAAGCGATATATTGTTGTTTGGTCATTCGTGTTTTTGTACACTTCAGCTAATTCTAAGTCTTTAAAAGTACCATACCATTGTCGGTATTTGAAACAGGTTTTAGAGAGTTTTTCGATAGTTATATTATTGATAACTGATGTTGTAGCTTCGCTGGCTGTAAAGGGTTTGAATTTAGATGTATTGCAAGTCATTAAAACGCGTTTTCCTAATTCGTAAGCCTTGTTTTTTTGACTGCTGTTGACTTGGCTTAAAGCCAATTTTACAACTTCATCTTTTTGATGTACTTTTTTTGATTTACATCCTACTAATGCAATTAGACTTAAGATTACGATCAGTTTTTTCATTTTAGTTTTTTTATTTTTAATAATAGATTAGGGTCAGGACAATTTTCTAAATAAAAATCCAAATTAGATTCACTGCAAACACCAGGATAATCTCCATCGTAATCCTCAATATTTTTGATGATTTGAAAATGCAAATGTGGTGCATAATCACCATTTTCAGATGGATTTCCAAGGGTTGCCAGTTTTTGCCCTTTTTTAAAAGGCATTCCGTTTTTTAGATTTTTTATACTTTCTAACGACAAATGACCGTATAAAGTATAAAAAACATGATTTTCTAATTGATGTTTTAAAATAATTGTTGGCCCATAATCGCCAATTGCGGCATTATTCTTAAGACTATGAATCCAGCCATCCATTGGACAAATTACGGATGTTCCTGCCTGAGTCCATAAATCAACTCCAATGTGAATGTTACGTTCTTCTGAATTCTCATTCTTAAAATGGGTACTTCTTTGGTATAAATTTCGTTTTTCCAGATAACCTCCAAAGGCAATTTTAGAATCGCAAAATTCTCTTTGTTGTTGAATGTAAGCTTCAACTGCTGTAGCATTTGCGAGATTAATCGTTTCTAAATCCACATTAGAAGCTGATAAATCCAAAGGAAAATAATCCTTCTCCGAATTGGCATTAGCCAATAGATGAATAGGTTCTGTATTTTTGAAAAGATTTTTGATGATTGTCATTATTTTGAAAGATTAAAATAAGACAAAAAAAGCCAAGCTAAAAAATTCAGTTTGGCTTTATAACTTTTAATTAGCAAAAATTAGGATTGTTTTTGGAAATTTACCTCAAATTTAACTGTAAGGCAAAACAGTTTTTATCTTCTTTAGTGATGCTAAAAACAATAACATCGTCTGAAACATTTTCATGAATCATAACTTGATCGCGCAATGAAAGTTCTTTCATGAAATTCATTTCGAAGCTTTTTATTTTTTGCTTCAAAATGATGTTTTCATCTACCAAATCCATGCACCATTCCAGATATTTGACATTATTAACATGGTTGACAATATCCAAATCAGACAAAATAACGGTTTTACTAAAAACTTCTTCTTTTTCAGGATTGATTTCAATTTTTGAAAATCCTTCTTGAGTAGCTTTTAAATCCGGGAATAATTCAAAATGATCGTGTGCCAATGTTAATAGTTCAGGACGACGTTTTTTAGTATTAAAAACCGCCCAAAAAGTCTCGCAACCCACCATTTTTTTACCATTGACATACATTTCTAAAGCACGTACCGAACGCGAATTTTCCAAACTGTTAATCCATGTTTTTACCGTTACGGTATCTTTCCATTTTGGCAAATCGCTAATTTCTACTCGCATTCTGCTCAAAACCCAGGCTTGGTCAAATTCCTGCATATCAGTAAAACTGATGCCTCCAATTTCAGAATGCGCTGCTGCTGTAAGCTGTAAAAGATTACACAATTCAGTATATTTTAAGTTTCCCGATGGCAAACATTGAGTAAAATTGATTTCAAAATCTTTACTTAATACAGAAGTGAAATTAGAATCTATTGGCATGGAGATTTATGAATTTAGATTTATGATTTTTGTTTCAAATTGATATAATCAATTATTTGATGTATTGGTGTTTCAAAATGAAACCATTTGGTGTTTTCATCTCGTTTGAACCAAGTGAGTTGGCGTTTTGCAAAACGACGGGTGTTTTTCTTGATTTCTTCGATGGCAAATTCTAAAGAGAATTCCTTGTCAAAATAACTAAATAATTCTCGGTAACCGACGGTTTGCAGTGCATTTAACTCCTTATTTGGATACAAACTTTTGGCTTCCTGAAGCAAACCTTCATTCAGCATAATGTCTACGCGTTGGTTGATACGGTTGTACATCACATTTCTTTCGGCTTCAAGGCCAATGAGGATAGGAGTGAAGCTTCTTTCGTTTTTCTTTTGGTTTAAAAAAGAAGAATAGGCTTTTCCTGTTCCAATACAAACTTCTACAAATCGCATCATACGTTGCGGATTGAGTAAGGTTTGCGGATTTTCGAGATTAATTTTTTCGAAATAATCAGGATCTCGTTTTTTTAGCTCTCCCTGTAAATAAACGATACCTAGTTTTTCGTATTGCTCATTGACTTCTTGGCGTACAGCCGAATCAATTTCAGGGAAATCGTCAAAACCTTGCAAGATAGCATTGACATATAATCCGGAACCGCCTACTAAAACCACATAATCATTGGTTTTGAACAATTCTTCAATGGTTGCCATGGCTTCTTTTTCGAAATCGCCTACGGTATAATTTTCAAAAATAGATTTGTTTTGGATAAAATGATGCTTTGCAGCAACCAATTCTTTTGGATTTGGAACAGCAGTTCCAATAGTCATTTCCTTAAAAAACTGACGGCTATCACAAGAAACAATTTCGCAATTGTAATGATTGGCTAATTGAATACTCAAAGCAGTTTTTCCTATGGCTGTAGGCCCGATTATGGTAATTAGGTGTTTCATATTTGGTTTCTAGGGAAAAACAAAATTTTTAACAAGTTTTGTGCTTGTGCATTAATGACAATATAGTCTTTTTTCTAAAAATGAATAATCTTTAAGGATTTGTTTTTTCTAATGTAAGCTTGAATAATTCGTTGTGTATCCCGATTATTTTCCATTGGAATTAGGATATTTTTTAGGATATCGACATTGGTAATCTGATAGTTCAAATCATAAAAAGCATAGCCTTTATAAACACCATTTTCGACTAATATGGCACTTCTTTCATTGATATTTCTTCCCCGGTCAATAACAATCATGTTTTTATTGTCGAAGCTGTTTTTATCAATGAAACTTTGAATTCTTTCGTTGTATTCTGAGCTTGGAATTTTACCCACACAGGCGCCGTCACATTCGTTAATAGTATGTTGAAAACAATGGGTTTTGGTTTCATATAAACCTGTTAATTTTTGGCACAAATGGTAATTGGCTGTAATACGAAACAGTGCATTTTTTCCATCAGCGGCATTCACATACGAAAGAATTTCTTTTTTTCTCCCATCGGTTTTTTGCAGTTTTAAACGCAAATAACCCTCGCTGTCTTTTTCAGAATAAATAGCCCATGAAAAATGATTCTTGCGAGCCATTCGGTTGTAAACGGGTTTGTTTATCTTAATTTCCTGAGCTTCTTTTATCAGTGCAATGAGTTCGTTTCCGGTTTCTTCATAAGTTACAGTAAAAACCTCCGCTTGGATTTTTTTAGCGCTTCTGGTGATTCCCGTAAAATGCTGATTGACTCTTTTTTTGATGTTTCGGCTTTTACCAATAAAAATTATTTTACCTTCTTCATTATGAATGTAATATACTCCTGTTTTTGAAGGTAAACTTCCAATAATATCTAATAGTTTTGGAGCAATACCTTTTTGTATTTCCGACTTGATTAAGCCAGTAATAATTTCTTTTTCCAGGTCTTTGTCCAATAACATTTTGAATAGCTTCACAGTTGCCATGGCATCACCGCTGGCACGATGTCTGTCGGCCATTGGAATTCCTAAAGCACGGACTAATTTCCCCAGACTATGCGAAGTTTGTTCAGGCAATAGTTTTTTGGATAATTCAACGGTACAAAGCGTTTTGATATTAAAATCATATCCTAAACGGCGAAATTCAGTTCGAAGAATGCGATAGTCAAAATCGGCATTATGAGCCACTAAAACACAACCTTCTGTCATTTCAATGATGCGCTTAGCCACTTCATAAAATTTAGGTGCCGAATGCAACATAGCATTATTAATCCCAGTCAATTTAACTACAAAGGGTTGAATGGGAATTTCAGGATTCACTAAACTGATGAATTGATCAACAATTTGATGACCATCAAACTTATATATAGCAATTTCAGTAATTCCTTCTTCGTTGAATTGCCCTCCAGTGGTTTCTATGTCTAATATTGCGTACATGTTGAATGTCAATTTCAATATCAAAAATCAATAGCAATGACAAAAATCAATGTCAATTCTTAAAAATTGAAAATTGTTATTGCAATTGATTTATTTCTTGTTGTTTATCATTTTTGAAGCGATTGCGATAAGTTCTTCAACTTCCGTCAAAAGCCATTTTCTTTCTTCTGAATCTCCTGCTTTTATGTAATCAAGAATTTTTAATGAATTTCTAGATTCTTTAAGTTCTTTTACAACTAATGAAACTTTGAAAATAAAATCTTTACTAGATATTGTACCTTGTGCTTCACCATAATTAAGTGCGGCACTTCCAGAAGATCTAATTAATTGATTTTTATAATAATCAAGTTCGAATGTTTTATCTAATTTTCTAACAAAGAAAATACTTTCGCCAGCAAATCGAACTAATCTGTCTTCTAAATTATAAATTTTGTCAAAATGAGGCTCGTTTACTTCCATTTTTCACTGTTATTGAAATTGACATTGAATTTTGTTATTGCAATTGCTATTGATAATTGCGATTTCCAAAGATACTGCTTCCTACTCGAATCATCGTACTACCACATTCAATAGCTAATTTATAATCGCCTGACATTCCCATGGACAAAGTTAGAAGTTTGAAGTTAGAAGTTAGAAGTAGGTTTGTTTTGTCAAAAATAGATTTCAAATGTGAGAATTCTTTTTTGATTTGCTCTTGATTATCCGTAAAAGTAGCCATCCCCATTAAACCCACAATTCGGATATTTTTAAATCCTTCTTTGTTATTTTGAACGAAATTAAGAATCTCGTTTAATTCTTCTTCATCTAAACCAAATTTAGTTTCTTCTTCCGCAATGTGTATTTGAAGTAAACAATCAATTACACGATTGTGTTTTTGAGCTTGTTTGTTGATTTCTTGTAACAATTTAAAACTATCCACGCCATGAATTAAACTCACATATTCAACCATGAATTTGACTTTATTGGTTTGAACGTGACCAATCATGTGCCATTGAATGTCTTTGGGCATTTGCGTCCATTTTTCGGTCATTTCCTGAATTTTGTTTTCACCAAAAATCCTTTGACCTGCATTGTAAGCTTCCATCAAATCAGCAACGGGTTTGGTTTTAGAAACCGCTACCAAAGTTACTTGTTCGGGTAAATTGTTTTTTATAGACAGTAAATTTTCTGCAATTGACATTGTTGTGTTTTTTTAATTCTATTGGAATTGTTTAGAAACTTTCTCTGCTTTTTTACTTTCTCTGTAATCATAAAATCCTTCTCCCGATTTTACGCCTAATTTTTTAGCATTGACCATGTTAACTAAAAGTGGGCAAGGAGCGTATTTTGGATTTTTAAAACCTTCGTACATCACATTTAATATCGATAAACAAACATCAAGTCCAATAAAATCAGCTAGTTGTAAAGGTCCCATCGGATGTCCCATTCCTAATTTCATTACGTTGTCAATTTCGCTCACTCCAGCTACTTTGTTATATAAGGTTTCAATGGCTTCGTTAATCATAGGCATCAAAATTCTATTGGCAACAAAACCGGGATAATCATGGGCTTCAACAGCTGTTTTTCCTAATTTGGATGCTAATGTCGTTATGAATTGGGTTACTTCATCGCTGGTGTTGTAACCGCGAATGACTTCTACCAAAGGCATTAGGGGGACAGGATTCATAAAGTGCATCCCAATTACCCGTTCCGGATGCGCGACTACAGCTGCAATTTGAGTAATGGAAATAGAAGAAGTATTAGTAGCAAAAATAGTGTTGTGAGAACAATATTCGTTCAGTTTTTTGAATATTTTAAGTTTTAAATCCAGGTTTTCAGTTGCCGCTTCAATCACTAAATCAGCACCAACCACACCGTCTTCAATATCAGTATAGCAAATAATATTCGAAATGGTTTTCATTTTATCTTCGGCAGTAATGCTTCCTTTGTTTTGCATTCTGTCCAAATTGGTAAAAATAGTAGTCATTCCTTTTTCCAAAGCTTCTTCGGAAACATCAATCAATTTTACGGTAAAACCATTTTGGGCAAAAGTATGAGCAATTCCATTACCCATAGTTCCTGCGCCTATTACTGCTACTATTTTCATTCAGTATTCGATTTATATTTAAAAAAATAAAAGTTACGAAACGTAACTTTTAAAATTTAATGTTTGTGTAAAAAAAATATTTATTTCTTGAAACAAGCTATAATTTGGTGTGCAACTCTTAAAGCTTCGGTAGCTTGATCCAGAGTTACAATTGGAGCTGTATTATTGACAATAGCATCAGCAAATGTTTCTAATTCGTCTAAGATGGCGTTGTTTTGTTGTACTTCAGGATTCGAAAAATAGATTTGTTTTTTTACTCCTTCGGCATTTTGTAAAATCATATCAAAATCGCCGGGAACTTCAGGAGCATCTTTCATTTTTACGACCTCACATTTTTTCTCTAAAAAGTCAACGGAGATGTAAGCGTCTTTTTGGAAGAAACGTGTTTTGCGCATGTTTTTCATCGAAATTCGGCTTGCTGTTAAATTGGCAACACAACCATTTTCAAATTCGATTCGGGCATTGGCAATGTCTGGTGTGTCACTGATTACTGAAACTCCGCTGGCGCTGATGTTTTTTACTTTTGAATTGACAACACTTAAAATAACATCAATATCGTGAATCATTAAATCCAGAACCACAGGAACATCTGTACCACGCGGATTGAATTCGGCCAAACGATGCGTTTCTATAAACATCGGATTTTCAACCATATTTTTCGTAGCAATGAAGGCGGGATTAAAACGTTCTACGTGTCCTACTTGTCCTTTAACATTGTATTCGTTTGCTAAGGCAATGATTTCTTCGGCTTCTTCGATGGTATTCGAAATGGGTTTTTCAATAAAAACGTGTTTTCCTGATTTGATGGCCGTTCTGGCGCATTTGTAGTGCGAAAGGGTAGGAGTTACAATATCGATTACGTCTACAGCATGAATTAATTTAGCAATAGTGTTGAAGTTAGTGTATCCAAATTCTTTTGAGATTTTTTCGGCGTATTCTTGATTTTCGTCATAAAAACCAACTAATTCATATTTTTCAGATTGTTGTAATAAACGCAAATGAATTTTTCCCAGATGACCAGCACCTAAAACTCCTACTTTTAGCATGATAATGTATTTTTAACAAAAATAGGAAATTCAAATTAAAATATAGAAAAATTGATTTGGATTTTGGATATTGCTTTTTGGATTTTTTACTGTTATTTTTACAAAAAAATAAACTCCCAACATTGAAAGATACAGCAAAACATCAAGGACTTCGTAATCAATTAGTAAGCACTTTAGAACAAAAGGGAATTACTGATTTACGTGTGCTTGATGCGATAAAAAAAATACCAAGACACCTTTTTTTAAACTCCAGTTTCGAAGCTTATGCGTATCAGGACAAAGCATTTCCAATAGGTGCGGGGCAAACTATTTCGCAACCTTATACGGTAGCATTTCAAACTCAGTTATTGGAAATAAAAAAAGATCATAAAGTTTTAGAAATAGGAACAGGTTCGGGCTATCAAACGGCTGTTTTGTGTTTGATGGGGGCTAAAGTGTATAGCATAGAAAGGCAAAATGAGTTATTCAAACAAACTTCGGCTTTATTGCCAAAATTAGGTATTAGACCTAAACATCTTTCTTTTGGAGACGGATATAAAGGCTTGCCAACGTATGGTCCTTTTGATAGTATCATTGTCACTGCTGGAGCACCTTTTGTTCCGCAACCATTAATGGCTCAGTTGAAAATAGGAGGACGATTAGTGATTCCGCTAGGAGAAGAAGTTCAAATAATGACGTTGCTTATTCGAAAAAATGAAACACAGTTTGAAAAACACGAATTAGGGAAATTCCGATTTGTTCCTTTATTAGAAGATAAAAATTAAAGCTTTTAAAATTAATTAAAAGCTTTTTTTATTCTGTCCAAATCTCGTTTGGTATCCTGTTCTTTCAAAGATTCGCGTTTATCGTAGTTTTTCTTACCCTTACAAAGACCAATTTCCAGTTTCGCAATTCCTTTTTCATTGGTAAACAATCGTAAAGGGATAATGGTTAAACCTTTGGCTTGTACACTTCGGGCAAGACTTTTTAGTTCTCGTTTGTTTAAGAGCAATTTTCTTTCGCTTCTGGATTTGTGATTGAATTGGTTTCCAAAGGCGTATTCTTCTATATAGGTATTAATGGCAAAGAGTTCAGTGCCACTAAATTCACAAAAACTTTCGGTAATATTAGCTTTTCCTAATCGGATAGATTTGATTTCAGTTCCTGCTAGCACAATTCCAGCAGTGAATTTTTCGATTATTTCATAATCAAATCGAGCTCTTTTATTAAGTATGTTGACAGTTTTTAGCATAAGAATGCAAATGTAGGAACAATTACTAAAATTCCACAATTTTTTAATGAAATTGATATAAATTTGCTTTATGGAAAAACAAACTTCAAATGACCCGCTTCACGGGATGACTTTAAAAGCAATATTGGAAAAATTAGTTGATTTTTACGGATTTGATACTTTGGGCGAATTAATAAAAATCAAATGTTTTACAGATAAACCAAGTATAAAATCAAGTTTGACTTTTTTGAGAAAAACCGATTGGGCTAGAAAAAAAGTAGAAGAATTATATGTTCAATCTTTAAATAAATTGGGTTAATTTAGTTTATAAGAAATCATAATGCCTCCTCTATACGGAAGCCATTCACCACTTTTATTGTAATGTTCGACTGATTCATATCTTCCGGGTGTGCCATCAGTATAATACCCTTTATAAAAACCCTGATGCCATCCACCACCTAAGAAAGCATCTAAAACGAATTTGTCGCTTAGTTTTTTATGATAACCTATTGTTGCCCCTATACGGTATCCCAATCCTTCTTCATATTTATTAGTTCCCCAATAATTCCATTTTTGTAATTTATAAATGTCTGGACCAGAGTGAAAACCCACATATATCCCATTATATTTTTCTTTAAAATGATAGCGATATTCTGGTGTTAACATGATAGTTTGCATTGGTTTTCCATCAAAAGATTTCCATAAAGAAGCAAAAACATCAACACTAAAAGTTGATTTAGCTCCAATACTTGTTTCGACTCCAATTTGAGGAACACCAACTAAAGCCGAAAGCCCGTTAAGTTTTATGTAGGTTTGAGCTGTAGTAGCCAATGATAATAGAAGAAAGAAAGAAAATAAAATTGCTTTTTTCATTGTGTTTTTATCTGACAACATTGTTTGTTGTTGTCAATTTGGGCGTAAATATATGTTTTTGTTGCTGCTCTATTTATTATAATTATGTTAATTTTAAAAGTAAAAAACTGATAATTCGGAAAGCTTTAAATTGTTTCTATCGTAAATTTTGAATTAAAAACTTCATTTGCTTCGATTATTTGGATTCCTTCTTTTTCGAAAATATTTCCTGTAGATTCATCAGTATCTGAATAACCGTACCAAGGTTCAATACAAATAAAAGGAGCGTCTTTTTTAGTCCAAATTCCTAAATGGGGAAATCCTTGAAAATCAACTTTTAGAAAAGGATTTTGTTTTTTTAGAATAGTTAAGCTTCTTGATTGTAAGTTTTTAAAAATCAAAGCGTCATTTTCAAATAATTTATAGTTTAGTTTGACTAAGTTGTCTTTTGTTTCTAAAATTTGCGTTTTATTCGAAATTAAATCATTCTCCAAAAGGTTGTAAACTAAGGCTTCTTCTTTTTCGAATTCAAGTTGATAGTCTTCAAAACTTCCATCTAAAGCAAAAGCTGGATGAGCACCAATGGAGAAAGGTAATTTTGATTGATTTTTATTAATTACTTTGTATGCAATGTTGAGTTTTTTGTCTTCTAATGAATAATGTATTTGTAATTCAAATTCGAAAGGATATACTTTTAAAGTTTCAGCTGATGATTGAATTGAAAAAGTAGCACTATCTTCCTTTTTATCTATCAATTCAAAAGTCATATCTCTGGCAAAGCCATGTCTGGATAATTGATATTCAGAATTATTTACTTTATAAGTATTCTTTTTAAGTGTTCCTACAATGGGAAACAAAATAGGTGAATGTTTTCCCCAAAAGGCTGGATTCCCTTCCCAGATGTATTCTTGGTCAGAATTATTACTTTTTAGAGAAAATAATTCGGCTCCTTTAGGATTAATTTTTGCGGTAATATATGCGTTGGAAATTGTAGTTGTCAAAATTGTAGTTGTTTTTAGATAAATTTAATATTGTAAATATATTTAATAAATTTTATTTAGTAATTACGAATGTAAAATCTTAAAATTTAATTAAAGCTCAAATTTAATTAAAGTAATGTCTGTTTTTTTTTATTAATTTGTTTTAAATTGGAAAAACATGAAAAACATTCGATCTGGAGCTATTTTTCAAATAGCAATATTCTTTGGAGCTTTATCTTTGCAGGCTCAAGAAACTTCAGTTGTAAAAACTACTTCTAACTATAATTATCATGATGCTTTTGCACCATTTTTTTATTCTAAAAATGGTACTGCAACACGTTCTGCAAGTGGTCAACCAGGAGCAGAATATTGGCAAAATCGCGCCGATTATAAATTGACAGCCACTTTAAATGAGAAGACCAATGAAATAATTGGTACCGATGTTATTACTTATACCAATAATAGTACGGATGTCATGTCTTTTTTGTGGTTGAATTTGGAACAAAATTTATTCAAAGCAGATTCCAGAGGAGAAGCAATAGTTCCTGTTACGGGAAGTAGAAGTGGAGGACAAGGGCAAATTTTTGATGGAGGTCATAAAATTAAATCAGTTAAAATAATTAAAATTGATAATAAGAAAGTTAATGATGTTGAAGCCAAGTATCTTATTACTGATACTCGCATGCAAATTTTTCTTCCTGAAGAGTTGAAATCAAAAGGAGGTAAAGTAGAGTTTAAAATCGAGTTTTCATATATTTCTCCTAATGAAGGTTCGGATAGAACGGGCGTTTTAGAAACTAAAAACGGTAAAATTTTTACTATTGCGCAATGGTATCCTAGAATGTGTGTGTATGATGATATTAGAGGTTGGAATACAAATCCTTATTTAGGTGCTTCAGAGTTTTATTTAGAATATGGCGATTTTGATATTGCTATTACAGCTCCTGCTAATCATATTGTGGTTTGTTCAGGAGAGTTAGTTAATCCGAAAGAAGTATATGATTCAGAAAATTTAAAACGCTTTTATGAAGCAAAGGAAAGTGAAAAAACGGTTGTGATTCATTCGCTTGACGATGTGTTGAAAGCTAAGAATTTGACAACTTCTGCTACTAAAACCTGGCATTATAAATTAAATAGTTCTCGTGATGTGTCTTGGGCTTCTTCGCCAGCTTTTATTTTAGATGGAGCTCGAATTAATTTACCAAGTGGGAAAAAATCATTGGCTTTGTCAGCGTATCCAGAAGAAAGTGCAGGGAATGAAGCCTGGGGGCGTTCGACGGAATTTGTGAAACATTCGATAGAAAATTATTCTAAAAGATGGTTTGAATATACGTATCCGGTAGCGACAAATGTAGCTGGTAATGAAGGGGGGATGGAATATCCCGGGATTGTTTTTTGTAGTTGGAAATCCAAAGGGAAAAGACTTTGGGGAGTTACAGACCATGAGTTTGGGCACAATTGGTTTCCAATGATTGTAGGTTCTAACGAACGTTTGTTTGCCTGGATGGATGAAGGTTTTAATACTTTTCTTAATTCGTTAAGTGATATTGATTTTAATAATGGAGAGTTTAAAGAAGAAAAAGACGATATGCACGAAAGTGGTGCTTCTTATACTGATCCTGAATTAGAACCAGTTTTGACTTCGCCAGATAATATGAAAGAAGCTAATATTGGAGATTTGTGTTATTCTAAACCAAGTTCCGGATTAGTGATTTTAAGAGAGCAAGTTCTTGGAGAAGAACGTTTCGATTTGGCTTTCAGAACTTATATTAAGCGTTGGGCTTTCAAACATCCTACTCCAGATGACTTTTTTAGAACAATGGAAAATGTAGGAGGCGAGGATTTGAGTTGGTTTTGGAGAGGTTGGTTTCAAAACAATTGGCGTTTTGATCAAGGTGTGAATTCGATAAAATATGTAAAAAACGATCCTAAAAAAGGTGTTTTTATAAGCATTGAAAATTTTGAAAAATTGCCAATGCCAGTGGTGATAGATGTTAAAACGAAAAGCGGAAAAGTAGATCGTGTAAAATTACCCGTTGAAGTTTGGCAAAAAAATGTAGCATGGACTTTCAAACACAATTCAACTGAAGAAATAGAAAGTATTACTCTTGATCCTGATCATGTATTCCCAGATAGTAATGAAGCTAATAATGTATGGACTGCAGAAAAAGGCAAGGTTGAAAAAGACGTGGTTTATGATGCTTATTTAGGTACATTTTCTAACCCAAGAGTACCAATTAAAATTGTTGTATCAGAAAAACACACTTTGTTGAATGTAGAAATCACCGATTATCCTGAATTCACAGTAGATACTGTTGGAAAGGATGAATTTGAATCTAAACGTGCTGGTGTGAAAATCAAATATAACGAAGACAAAACAGGATTTGATTTGATTATTGGAGATTCAAGAACAATTCCTTTTACAAAACAGAAATAATTACAAGAATATTTGAGTATCAAACGGCTATTGGATTTCAATAGCCGTTTTTTTTCTTCACCCTAACCCTCTCCAAAAGAGAGGGAGCTAAAAAAATAGATTGTTTATAATTCTAAATGGGATTATATCTACAAAATTTTTGTTTGCTAAGCTTAAAAAAATGTACTTTTATACCGTTTATTATTTCAAATTAGTCCAATAAAAATTGAACAAAATGAAATATATAACGGCATTACACTATAAACAATTGAACTAAAGTATAATAATTGGTGTCATTGTTTTTTATTTGATTACTAATTTTTCAATAACTTCATTTTGGATAAAAAGATTACAATTGCAATTGATGGATTTTCTTCTACAGGAAAAAGTACTTTGGCTAAACAATTGGCTAAAGAATTAGGTTATGCTTATGTTGATACAGGAGCTATGTATCGTGCCATTGCTTTTTTTTCGATGGAACATGGATATATTAATTCTGATTTTTTTGATAAAGAATCTTTAATAAATTGTTTGCCAAGTATTCGCCTTCAATTTCAATTTAATACCGATTTAGGTTTTGCTGAAATGTATTTGAATGATGAAAATATTGAAAAGCAAATTCGCACCATTGAAGTTTCTAATTTTGTGAGTAAAGTAGCCGAAATCCCTGAAGTTCGAACTAAATTAGTAGAACAACAACAGGAAATGGGCAAAAACAAAGGCGTTGTAATGGATGGAAGAGATATTGGAACGGTTGTTTTTCCTGATGCCGAACTTAAAATATTCATGACGGCAAGTCCTCAAACACGTGCTCAAAGACGTTATGACGAATTAATTCAAAAAGGAGACGCTGTTACTTTTGAAGAAGTCTTTAAAAATGTAGAAGAGCGTGATTATATCGATACGCACAGAAGTAGTTCGCCATTAGTAAGGGCTGAGGATGCTATAGAAATTGATAATTCTAATCTAAGTCGAGAGGAACAATTTGATTTGGTTTTAGACTTAGTTCGACAAGAATCTTGATGATGAAAAGTAAAAAAATGAGTTAGCGTTTATCTAACTCATTTTTTTTAGTTAACAGCTTATTTTATGCTGATTAGTTTTGGCGTTTTTGGTTTTGCTTCTTCTTTTTTAGGGATTGTGATAGATAAAATTCCATTTTCATATTTGGCTGAAATTTTTTCATCATCCACTAGTTCAGGAAGAGAGAAAGAGCGGCTAAAAGACTGGTAACTGAATTCTTGTTTGGTTATTCTTTCCCCATCTTTGAGCTCATTGTTTAGTTTTTTTTCTGAAGAAATAGTTAATAAATCATTATTCAGTTCAATTTTGAAATCTGATTTTTCAAAGCCTGGTGCAGCCACTTCAACAAGAAAGGAATCTTTGTTTTCTTTGATATTCAAAGTAGGTAAAGTAGTGTTGGTCATTGAAAAATTGTCTCTATTCCAACCTTCAAAATCATTATTAAAAAATCTGTCAAATAGACTAGGTAATTGGTTTTGATATCTAACAACTGTCATAATAATTAATTTTTAAGTTAAACATTTTTCAAATAATATACAAAGAAAATACCATTTGCAATAAACTGACAATAAGTTAGTTGTTTTGGTTTTAGGAGTTTTTTGTTTCTGAAAATTTTGATAATTTTTAAGAAAGAAATGTCATTTTTTCAGTTTGTAAATTGTTGAATTAGTAGGTATTACTCACTGTTGTAGGCACGGAAGGTATTTCCTAGCTAATGGGTTACAAATCCGCGCTATCTGGCACTATGAAGTTGCTTTAGTATTGTATATTAAAAAGACCATTGGTAAAAAGAAGTTCATTTGGACCGCCATTTTCATAAATAGTTCCTGAAAAAGTGCCTTTTAATATTCTAGCTTCACTGTTGGGAAGTATTTCAATTTTAAAATTAACATCACTGCTTGGATAATAGATATACTCATTATCTTCAGAATCAATATACCACGAATGATGAACAGTTGTTTTTCCATCTTTTCGTTTAACAGCGGCAAAATAAAATTTTTCTACAGGGTATTCATTTTCTTTCCAAGTTTTAATTATCAAATTCGAATATTCATCAGGTTGTCCTTGATTAAAGACTGTTTCAATTACTATAGGATCTTGAAATATTTTATATTTTCCATTTATTTTCATTTGAATCGATTGCGGAATATCTGTTAAAGGCTCGTCTGCATTGTCATTACTGCAGGAAACTAATAACGAAAAACACCAGAGTAATAAGAGAAGTTTATGTTTCATAATTTAAATTTTATTGTTGATTCATTATTCCAATTGCAAAGGGATTGTGCTTATTTGCTCACTGTTGCGGGCACGGAAAGCATTTCCGCGCTATCGGGGTTATTTTTTGAATTTTCTAAACGCCTGTATTGTTTGAAAGATACCATATGAAACAAATGCTCTACCAAAAAAATCCCATATATAAAAAAAGGTTTTTGGCTTTTCATTTTCTAAGTATTCTATTTTGTGAGTGGGAGTCATAAAATTAAAGTAATATTTTATACTTTCAAAAAATGCTTCTTTTGTCATATTCTGAAGACTAAAATAATAGTTTTCTGTTGCTATAAGAGAAAAATAGAAAAAAATAAGTCCAATTGAAAAAGTGAATAAAATTGCTCTTAAATATGATTTTCCGTGATTGTTTGAAATATAATTTAAAATGAGGATTATAAAATTTTGAATTGAATCCTTTTCAGGATTCTTACGAAATACTTTTTTCTTTAATTGATGATAATATGTTTCTTGTTCAAAAGTTGAATATTTCAAATAATCTATAGAATTACTTTGGTCGATAAAATGCTTTTTTAAAATTCTGAATGTTTCGCGCTTGTTTTTTTCGACAATAATACCTTCACTTGAAACATAATCTTCATAAAGTCCTTCGTCTTGTGTGTCAGGATTACATTTAAAATTTGCTATTGTAATATCAAAAGGACTAATGGTTCCACTAATAATAGCAACTGATAAATCTAATCCTTTGTTAAACTTTGTACCTCTGAAAATTATTAATTTTTCTATTAAAGAATATGTAAATAATACATTTTCTTTAAATACAGTTGTTGAAAAAACAGTTGTTTTAAGAAAGTCCGTTTTATAAAAAATAGTCTTCTGAAAAAAAATAACACCCCAAAAATCTGCTAAATCATTGAAAACTGTATTTCTGAATTCAACTTTTTTTTCAAAATGTGACGAATAAAATCTTACTTTTTTAATAAACTTGCAATTGCTGAAGCTTACATCAGATTTAAATTTACAATTACTAAAATTTGCATTTTCACCAATATGTTGATTAATTTTTAATGGCTTATTAAAAATGCAATTATCAACTAATATAACACCTAAAGGATAATCAATTATTACTTCAACATTAATTACGCAATTGTTTAATTGTACATTAGTGAAACCATCGTGTCTGTTTTTTATGTTATTCTTGAATTCTTCTAAAGTATTTATTTCTTTCACATATTGATATTTAGTGTTTTGGGTATAACTTGTGCTTGACTCGTATATACTCGCTATGAAGTAGCGATAATCTACCCAAAATAGGATGTATAGTCGCTACTGAGTATTACATTATTATTTCTCAAATATATCAAAATATCTTTACAAAAGTAGTTTTGAAAACAAAACGCCCTAAATAGCCCTGATCGAGCCGATATCCTCGAATCTCGTTTTTTGGAACGAGATGAAGAGATAGAACGGACAGCAGGAGGGAAGTACTTTGAAAACCAATTTATTGTGCTCCTAAAAAAGGGAAAAAGCGTATAAAAGAGCTTGAGTTTGGGTTTAGTGGTGATTATCAGTGGTATTTGTTTTGCAGTTACATAAAAAAGAATTAATTTTGCAGTCCTTTTGGTGAATAAGAGTTTCCTTTAGGTATCAACTAATTATACAAACAACTTCTGTTGTTTTCTATCACATTAAGAAACTCGAGAGAATGCAGAATACAAATTTTTTATCAGCATGTCTGAACAAATTAAATCACAAGAAGAGTTTTTAGCAAATTTTAACTGGCACAACTTTGAAGAAGGTATTGATGCAGTAGATGAAAAAAACTTACTAGAATTCGAAGAATTAGTATCAAAAACTTTCATTTCTACAGATCAAGAAGAAGTAGTTGAAGGAGTTGTAGTTAGAATTACTGATAGAGACGTTATCGTTGATATCAATGCTAAATCTGAAGGTGTTATTTCATTAAATGAATTCCGTTACAACCCAGCTTTAAAAGTAGGTGACAAGGTTGAAGTATTAATTGACATCCGTGAGGATAAAACAGGTCAATTAGTATTATCTCACCGTAAAGCACGTACTATTAAATCTTGGGATAGAGTTATTGCAGCTAATGAAACTGGAGAAATCGTTAATGGTTTCGTTAAATGCAGAACTAAAGGTGGTATGATCGTTGACGTTTTCGGAATTGAAGCGTTCTTACCAGGATCTCAAATTGATGTTAAGCCAATTAGAGACTACGATGTTTATGTAAATAAAACTATGGAATTCAAAGTGGTAAAAATTAACCACGAATTCAAAAATGTTGTTGTATCTCACAAAGCTCTTATCGAAGCTGATATTGAAGTACAGAAAAAAGAAATCATCGGTCAATTACAAAAAGGACAAGTATTAGAAGGTGTTGTTAAAAACATTACTTCTTACGGTGTATTTATTGACTTAGGTGGTGTTGACGGATTAATCCACATTACTGACCTTTCTTGGTCAAGAATCAACCACCCATCTGAAGTTCTTGAATTAGACCAAAAATTGAACGTTGTAATCCTTGATTTTGATGATGAGAAAACAAGAATTCAATTAGGATTGAAACAATTAAACGCTCACCCATGGGATGCATTAGATGCTAACTTAACTATTGGTGATAAAGTTTCTGGTAAAGTAGTTGTAATCGCTGATTACGGTGCATTTATCGAAGTTGCTGAAGGTGTTGAAGGTTTAATCCACGTTTCTGAAATGTCATGGTCTACTCATTTACGTTCTGCTCAGGATTTCGTAAAAGTAGGTGATGTTGTTGAAGCAGTTATCTTGACTTTAGATAGAGACGATCGTAAGATGTCATTAGGTATCAAACAATTATCTCAAGATCCATGGACTGATATTACTTCTAAATACCCTGTAGGTTCTAAACATTCAGGTATCGTTAGAAACTTTACAAACTTTGGTATTTTCGTAGAATTAGAAGAAGGAATTGATGGATTAATCTACATCTCTGACTTATCTTGGACTAAGAAAATCAAACACCCATCTGAATTTGTAAATGTTGGTGAGAAATTAGACGTAGTTGTATTAGAATTAGATGTTGACGGACGTAAATTATCTTTAGGTCACAAACAAACTACTGCTAATCCTTGGGATCAATACGAAGATTCTTTCGCTGTAGGAACTATCCACAATGGTGAAATTTCTGAAATCGTTGACAAAGGAGCTACTGTAGAATTTGGAGATGATATCGTTGCTTTCATTCCTACTCGTCACCTTGAAAAAGAAGACGGAAAGAAATTGAAAAAAGGTGAATCTGCTGATTTCAAAGTAATCGAATTCAACAAAGAATTCAAAAGAGTTGTTGCATCTCACACCGCTATCTTCCGTGAAGAAGAAGAGAAAAATGTGAAAGCTGCTACTGAAAATACTTCATCTGCATCTACTACAAACGCACCAGCTGCAACTTTAGGAGATAACAATGATGTATTAGCTGCATTGAAAGCTAAAATGGAAAAATCTGAGAAAAAATAATTTTCTGATTCTTTAAATACGAAAGCCTCACAGTAATGTGAGGCTTTTTTTTTGGTGCTGTTATTTTTGGAGCTTCTTCCTGCTGTTCGCTATATCTTTTATTTTGTTCCCTTCGACAAGCTCAGGGAATAAAATAAAAAGGATGTCGCTTCCATCAGCCTGTCGGCAGACAGGTCAGGGCTAGAGTTTGTTTATGTATAGTCTATTCTGTGTTTTTTAGACTAATTTGAAGTTTGCTATATCTTTTATATTGTTCCCTTCGGCAGGCTCAGGGAACAAAAATAAAAAGGATGCCCTTAGCATTAGAAAACTAATTACACCTGGAAAGTTTTTATTAATGTCTTTTGGCATACATATCAATTTGATTTTAAAAGGATAATGATTTGTGAGCAAAATTTGAAGAAAAATAATTTCTTATATTTTTTTGAATATAGAAAACCTCACAGCAATGTGAGGTTTTTTTATACAATTCAATCTGTTTTTTTGATATTCTTGATGCATTATTTCTTACATTAGCATTAGCTTACCCCCAAAATCTAATTTAAAAAGTACAGTATGATGATAAAACTACTCTCTTTTATAAAAGACAACTTTATAAAATGCTCAATTCTTTTTCTATTCTTTTTATCATCAAACAGTTATTCTCAGTGTGCTGGTGTTGGTACTACTATAACAATTTGTGATATTCAAAATCCAGCCAATAAAAATATTAATCTTTTTAGCCTTTTGGGTGGAAGTCCAACCGCAGGAGGAGTTTGGGTTGATAACTCAAAACCACTGGAAGAAAGTGTTTTTAATGGGATATTAGATGCACAAAATATAAAGAACAGTGGCGTTTATACCTATACTTATGTTCTGGACCCTTCAGTATGTACAAATAATACAGCAACAATAACCGTTAATATTGGTCCTTACA
This sequence comes from Flavobacterium undicola, assembly GCF_009909155.2. Taxonomy (GTDB): domain Bacteria; phylum Bacteroidota; class Bacteroidia; order Flavobacteriales; family Flavobacteriaceae; genus Flavobacterium; species Flavobacterium undicola. Next base: position 5,865 of record NZ_JAAAPM020000006.1, on the reverse strand, counting down.
CAGGGGTGCCAAGTCCTAATGTTTCTACTTGTAGCGATATTGAATTGTTCAATTTGTTTTCAATTTTTGATGGAACAAAAGTTGCTCCCCAACAAAATGGAACATGGAGAGATAGCAATGGTGTTGCTTTATCAGGCAATACAGTTAATCCAAAAGCATTAGCAGAAGGGAATTATTCGTATACTTATACCATTCCAGCTTTAGCTACTTGTCCAGCACAATCATCTACAGTTTCGATAACTGTTTTTAGAAAACCTGTATCAGGAACACCTACAAATTTAATTCTTTGTAGTACCGATAATTTGGCTGCCTATAAAAATCTAAATTTGACCGATAGATTATCAAATGAAGACACAGGAGGACGCTGGAGTGATTTATCTGGAACAAATCAGATAACCAGTACTGGTGATAATAGAATTGACGTAGAAAATATTTATAATACTTTTGGGGCAGGAACCTATAATTTTATGTATACTGTTTTATCTCCTAATCCAATTTGTACCAATTCTCAAACTACAGTTCAGGTTATTATTGAAGAACCATTGAATTTTACCGGAAGTACTCTAGTTGTGAATTCCGATATTTGTGAAAATGAAATAGCTACTGCAACTTATACAGCAGTCTTAAGAAAAGGACCACAAGCGATTCCTAATGGGAGTTATGATGTTAGTTACAGAATTTCTAATGGAACTACTACAAATAACATAACCGTTAACGGTAATTTTGTAAACGGTACTTTTACTTTTAATGTTAATCCTATTTATTTACAGGCTGTAGGAAACTATACTTTTACAATTACAAATATTATTAATAAAGCCAGTCGTGGAGCTTGTACTAACATTCTAGGCACAATTTTAGATGTTTTAACCATTTCTCCTTTGCCAAAAATTAATACTGCTACAGTAAAAATAGATCCAATATGTAAAGGATTGGCTGCCCAAGTGGAAATTTCAGGAAGTACGAATTTAACAAATGGAACTTATAGAATAAACTATAATTTATCAGGGGATAATTCGGCTACAAACCAACAATTGGATATTACGGTCACTAATGGCGTGACACTTTTTGCAATACCAGCTAATTTGATTCCGAATGTTGGAGTAAATACAACATTCAGTATTACTAATATCACCAATTTAACGACTGGCTGTACAAATACTTCGACTTTGTCAAAAGTATTTACGGTTAAACCTTTACCAAATGTTTCTGCTGTTGTTTTAAATATTAATAACATCTGTTTGAATCAAAGTGCTACTGTTCAGCTTTCCGGATTGGGAACTTTGACTAATATTACTTTAGATTATACATTATCTGGTGCAAATATTCTTTCGAATCAAAATAGTACCCTTGTAGTCAATGCAGGGAATGCCAGTTTTACAATTCCTGCTTCAGCATTTACAAATACTGGAAATACAGTATTCACATTGAATTCTATATTGGATAATTCGAATGGTTGTGCTGCTCTGGCTTTGAATAAAACAAAATCATTTTTGGTAAATAGTATTCCTGTTAATCCAACAACTAATAATTTTAGTTTTTGTAAAAATGATTTGAAAACAATAGCTAATTTAACGCCTAGTGGTTCGCAATACCAATGGTTTGATTCGGTTTCAAGTACTACAGCTTTAAGTGCTTCCACAGTTTTAGTTACGGGGAATTATTATGTAAAAGAAGTGAATTCGACGACAGGATGCGAATCGGGACGAACAGTAATTGGGGTAACGATTAACGAATTAGACACACCAATATTGGCTACTGATGGACAAAAATTTTGTGGATTAGACCAACCTAAAATTCAAGATTTAAGTAATAAAACAACTGCGGATGATGCCTTAGTTTGGTTTGATGCTCTTCAAAACGGCAATCAATTGGTAGCCAATGTACTTTTGAAAGAAGGAATGACTTATTACGGATATGATTATTCAAGTTCAACTAATTGTTATTCGAATGCTTTAGAAGTTACAGTTTCACTTTCTAATTGTGATGTTACTCCTGACTTTTTTATTCCTGACGGATTTTCACCAAATGGGGACACTAAGAATGATACGTTTAGAATTCCAAAAATTGAATTTATCTATGCTGATTTTATTTTAGAAATTTACGATCGCTACGGGAATTTACTTTTTAGAGGAAACCGCGATAAACCAGAATGGGATGGTAAAAATTCGGATTATAAAATAGGAATTGATGGTATAGCGCCAAACGGAGTTTACTTTTATGTACTTCATTTAAATAAAGGAAGTAGAAAACCAGTTCAAGGAAGACTATACCTAAATCGATAGTAGATTTTCATTACATTAAACTAAATTTCGAATGAAAAAAATAATATTAAGTATCAGTTTTTTATTATTGATAATAAAAGTCTCAGCACAGCAAGATCCTGAATATACACATTATATGTACAACATGAATGTTGTCAATCCGGCTTATGCAACGGGTACTCAGGCTATGTTAGATCTGGGCGTTTTATACCGTTCTCAGTGGGCTGGATTAGAAGGAGCGCCTAAAACATTTAACTTTTTTGGACATATTCCTTTGAATAAAAAGGTAGAAATGGGGCTTTCGATGATTTCAGATGATATCGGTGATGGTGCTAAAAAAGAAGATAATTTCTACGCTGATTTTGCCTATGTCCTAAACATGAGTAGTACCGCAAAATTGTCTTTGGGATTAAAGGCAGGATTTACTTCGTTTAAAACGAATTTTAATGGTTTTAAATTTGAAAGTGGCGATTCTTCTACCGATATGGCATTTTCTGAAAATGTAAATAATATTTTTCCAAACATTGGAGTAGGAGCCTATTATTTTACCGATAATTATTATCTAGGATTGTCAGCGCCTAATTTATTTTCGTCCAAACATATCGAAGAGCGTTCAGGAATTAATGCTTTTGGGTCTGAGGAAATTCATGTGTTTTTTACAGGAGGATATGTTTTTAACTTGTCGGATTCCTTTAAGTTAAAGCCAGCTTTTATGACTAAAATTGTTAAAGGTTCGGCTGTTTCATTAGACCTTTCGGCCAATGTCCTGTTTAATGAAAAATTCGAATTGGGGGCTTCTTACCGATTTGATGATGCAGTAAGTGCTTTAATGAGTGTTGCAGTTTCGCCTAGTATTAGAGTAGGTTATGCTTACGATTATACGACTTCTAATTTAGGACAGTTCAACTCAGGAACACATGAAGTTTTTATGTTGTTTAATTTAGATTTACTGGGCAAAGGATATGATAAATCACCAAGATTCTTTTAATATGATAGCAATGAAAAGAATATACCTCATTTTAATTGTACTCAGCATACAATTTACACAAGCGCAAACACAGGATTTACAAAGGGCAAAACGCTTGTTTGAAAGAACCTATTACAGCGAAGCAATTCCTCTTTACGAAACGATTTTAAATCAAAATCGCTCTTTTGAAGTAGTGAAAAATCTGGCTGATAGTTATTATTACACCAATGATTATGCAAATGCACAAAGACAGTATCGTTTTTTGATTTCGAAATTTCCAGAAGCTGCAACTGCGGATTATTATTTTAAATATTCGCAAACCTTAAAAGCATCTGGAAATTATGAAGAGTCGAATAAAGTAATGCGTGATTACTTTTTAACTTCAAATAATCAAAAAGCCATAGAAAAGCTTGATAAAGATAATCTGGTTTTAGAAAATATCTCGGCTTTAGGGAATCGTTTCGATATAAAAAATATGGTAATTAATACGCCAAATTCTGAATTTGGAGCCATGCCATACGGAGAAAAATTGGTTTTTTCAGCAGTATTAAGAAAGCCTCATACTTTTGAAAAAGTGTACAAATGGAACAACGAAAGCTATCTGGACTTAATGTCGGTTACGCTTAAAAATCCTAAAATCGATTCGATTAAGAAATTCTCTATCGAATTAAATACTCCATTGCATGAGTCTAATGCTGTTTTTACTAAAAACGGAAAGACAGTGTATTTTACACGCAATAATTCTAAAGATGGTATAAGAGCTAAAAATGAAAATAAGGTTTCGATGCTTCAAATTTTTAAAGCCGAATTAATTGATGGAAAATGGAGAAATGTAACCGCTTTGCCGTTCAATAGCGATAACTATTCAGTGGAACATCCTGCATTGAGTAATGATGAGAAAACATTGTATTTCGCTTCGGATATGCCGGGTTCATTAGGTTCTTTTGATATTTATAGTGTGGCTATTTTAGGTTCTGATTATGGTACGCCCAAAAACCTTGGTCCAACGATTAATACCGATAAAAAAGAGCAATTTCCTTTTGTTTCCAAAGACAACAAATTGTATTTTTCTTCGAATGGTCATGCAGGTTATGGCTTTTTAGATGTTTTTGTTTCAGAAATTAAGAATAATGAGTTTACGACTCCATTAAACATTGGTTTACCAGTTAACTCAGGATATGACGATTTTTCATTTGTAATGGATTCAGATAGTCATCAGGGGTATTTTGCTTCGAATAGAAAAGGAGGAAAAGGAGGAGATGATATTTATGAAATCAGCGAAATTCAGCCTTTGGTGGTCGAAAATTGCATGCAGTATATTTCAGGTGTGATTACTGATGTTGATTCTAAGCTTCCTTTGGAAAAGGCAAAAGTAAGCTTGCAAGATGCCAATAAAAAGGAAATAGAAACTACTTTAACTACTACTGATGGGCGTTTTAGTTTTTCGGTAGATTGCGAAAAAAGTTATACTGTTCATGCTTCGAAAGGAGATTATACCACAGCTTCAAAGTTCTTGAAATTGTTTAAGGACAGAAAGAAAATAAATGACGCTTCTTTGTCTTTAAAATCGATGAAAGCCATTAAAAAAGAAGAATTAGCTATTGAGCAACAAAAGAAAAAAGAAGCATTAGCGGCACTAGAGCTAAAGAAAAAAGAAGCTGCAATTATTGCTGAAAAAGCGAAAGTTGAAAAAGAAACAGTGGCTAAAAAAGCTATCGTAGAGGCTGAAATCAAGAAAAAAGAAAAAATTGCCACTATTGTTGCGGCTGAAAAAGATATTGTAAAAGACAAAGAAAGATTAATTATTAAAACCGATCCTATTTACTTTGATTATGATTTATGGTACATTCGAAAAGAATCAAAACCGATTTTGAATAGAGTAATTGAATTGATGAAAAAATATCCTGATATGGTGGTTGAAATAGGTTCACATACGGATAATCGTGGAAATGCAAAATACAACTTAGATCTTTCTTCTAAAAGAGCCACTTCTACCAGAGAGTATTTTATTAGTCAGGGAATTCCAGCGAAACGAATTTTTGCTAAAGGTTATGGTGAGACTGTTCAAATTATAAAATGTGAGCCAAGTGAATCTTGTAGCGAAGAACAACAAGAATTAAACAGAAGAAGTGAGTTTGTGATTAAGAATTTATAACAATAATAAAACGGTTGAAACGCTATTAAAACCAGAGAATTTAAAAACTTTGCAAACCATTTTGACCTATCATGTGGTTGCAGGAAAAATGAATGCTTCTGATATTGCAAAAGCTATTAAAGCAGGAATAGGGAAAGCTACTTTGAAAACGGTAAGTGGTGGTGCTTTGACCGCGTGGATGAAAGGACAAAAACTATACATCACTGATGAAAACGGATCAATCAATTGCTGATGTGAACCAGTCTAATGGAGTAATCCATGAAGTTATACCATTTTATTGCCAAAATCATAGTTGTTTGTTAAGTTTAAATTGTTAATAACGAAAAACCCATTCGCCGCGGCGAATGGGTTTTTTTAGGCACATTCAGAAGTAAGTTAACTTTTGAGTAAAAAATAAAAAAATGACCGATTTTGATTTTTCAATCTTGGTCATTTTGATTTTTCGAGGTTCTTCATGGATTTTTTTAGGTTGAAAAATAGAT
>NZ_JAAAPM020000059.1 GCF_009909155.2 Flavobacterium undicola | reverse complement strand
CAGCGCCCGCACATGATCCAGTTGTTGCAGTTGGAGTTACTAAATATTGTACCGTTCCCGCCGTTGCATTACTTGGATTGGTTAATGTCTGATTAATGGTTGATCCAGATCCGGCACTTGCTCCGGTAATACCTCCTGTAATAGTTCCTATAGTCCATGCAAAGCTACTAGAAATGCTAGATGTAAGAGTAATATTAGGACCTGTTCCGCTACAGATACTTGCAGTAGCAGAATTGGTAACAGCAGGTATTGGATTCACTGTTACCGTTGCGGTTATTGGAGTTCCGGTGCAACTGTTGGCTGTTGGCGTGATGGTGAAAGTCACGGTCACCGGAGCATTGGTTGTATTGGTCAGACTTCCGCTGATGTTTCCGCTACCGCTTGCCGCAATTCCAGTTACAGTTCCTGTATTATTTCTAGTCCAATTGAAAGTAGTTCCTGTAACATTTCCGGAAAGCACCATTGTTGTAATTGCACTAGCCGAACAAATTGTCTGTGAAGCCGGAGTTGCCACAGCATTAGGAGTTGGATTAGTTTGAATTATTTCCCTAGTTATGGTAGTAGTACAATTGTTAGCATCTTTAATTTGTACAGAATAATTGCCTGGTAATAAATTAGTAAGGTCTTGATTGTTTTGTTGCCCTGATGGAACAACCCCTCCGTTAGAAGCAGTCCAAAGATAAGTGTAAGAAGGTGTGCCTCCTGTAGGTGTTAAATCGATTGCTCCTGTAGCTGAACCACATTGTGATTGTGTTAAAGCAAACTCACCATTAACACCGGCATTGACAGTTATTGATGGTATTTTTCCACATTTTGGAGAAATATTGTTTGGGTCTAACGGGCAAGTCTCATTTGGACTGGAACTTGTCCATGCTTCCCAGATATTAGAAATTTTTATTATATCTCCACAGTTATATGTAACGTCACCAAAACTCAACGAAGTTATGGAATTAGGAGGAAGAGGACCGCCACAACCAGTTCTCACAGTTGAAGAAATCAATAGTCCAGTTGTTCCGCTATAAATTTCTAAATTTCCCCAGAATGCAAAAGAGGTTCTAGTTGAACCAGTAGTATTATTGATAGATAAAACCAATGTTCTAGTTATAGAAACTGCTGTTTCGCAGGAATTACAAATATCCCCACCTGATAGTTGAGCGGCAACAACTGATAAATCGCTAGAACTACAAGATGTGTTTGCAGGAGGAAATGATTGTCCAAAACCATTTGTTATACTAAGAAAAAATAGTAATAATATAAATAGAATGGTTTGTTTCAATTTTTGTAAAGGTAGATTTGTTTCCATATTCTAATTATTTAAATATTTGATAATAAGAAATATTGCAACTTTTGATTATAATTAAAAATTATTATCAAATTATGCTTGAATTACAGAATTTACCAAAAAAGTAGTAGGTCGTAAATAAGAAGAATTTATGATTCGTTTTGCTTAATGATAACTGATTTTTTTTTTAAGTTATAAGCTGTAGATTTTGGGGCAATCTAATAAATAAGAATCTTGTTTTTTGAAATTAAAAAAACATTAATTATAATCAATGAATTAAAATTAATTTTTAGAAAAAAATAATTTTATATCTATGTGTAGTATATGTTAGTTAAAAACAACATATAGGGATCAAAATATTTTTAGTTTTAAAATAGATGTTATTTCTCTTTTTTGAGAGAAAAAATATTTACTCATTAAAATATCTTTTAATTTTTCTTTGTGAAAAACTTATGAATAAATTTAAGAAGAATTAACGAGAATGATTTTTTTAGTCTGTAAGTAACCTAAAAAGTCGTTCAAATGTAATTTTAGTACAAATACAATAAGTAGTATTTTTTTTAATTCAATTAAAAAAGTAAACCCTCGAATGAAATTTCATTCGAGGGTTTACTAAAATATTTCAACAAGAGTTTTTTATATTATAGAGCTGTAATGATAAATTCGCTTCTACGATTCATTTGATGTTCTTCTTCGGTACATTTTATACCGTCAGCACATCTATTTACTAATTCATTTTCACCATAACCTTTACCAGTTAATCTATCTGGATTTACTCCATTTTTAACTAACCAACTGATAGTAGATTTTGCTCTTCTGTCTGATAAGGCTTCATTGTATTTGAAAGAAGCACGGCTATCAGTATGAGAACGGATATCTAATTTCATTTTAGGATATTGGTTTAAAACATCTAATATTTTTTCTAAATCTATCGCGGCTTCCGTTCTAATATTCGATTTGTCTAAGTCAAAATAAATCCTTTTAATACCAAAACATTTTCCTAAATCGTCACCTACTGTTACTTTACATTTGTCTTTTTCTAAAGCTATAGGAAGATTAGTTTTACCATTAGTTTTAGGAATTGTTATTTGTTTTTCATTGGTGTTATAATCTTCTTTTTGAGCTCTAACAGTATATAGTTTTCCACATTCTACCAGAAAGGTGTAATCTCCATTTAGATCACTATCAACATTTTTTAAGATATTCATTTTACTGTCAAACAGAGTTACTTTAGCATTAGAAAGAGCTATGTTTGAATCGATATCTGTGATTTTACCATATAATTCTTGTTCACAAATTAGTTTTCTTGTTTCTAAAAATTTATAGATATCATCATAGCCTTGCCCACCATCTCTATTAGAGGATAAGAATCCTTTTTTTGATTTACTGTCAATGATATAAGCAAAATCATCTTTAGGAGAATTGGCATCCATACCAATGTTTAATGCTTTATTTAAAGAACTATCCTCATTAATTTTAGACATAAATATATCTAATCCTCCCACACCAGGATGTCCGTCAGAGGCAAAGTAAAGTTCGTTTTCCTGACTAACAAAAGGGAATGTTTCCCTTCCTTCGGTATTTACACTTGGACCTAAATTTACAGGCGTACCAAAAGAACCATCGTCATTAATTTGTACCTTGAAAATATCAGATAAACCTAATGTTCCTGGCATATCAGAGGCAAAATACATTGTTTTCTCATCAGGACTTAGAGTAGGGTGGGCGGTACTGTAGCTATCGCTCGTAAAAGGCAGTGCTGTAATATCAATCCATTTTTCTCCTTCTAATGTTGCTTTGTATAATTTTACTAAGGTAATTCCGTTTTCATTTTTACCTTTTTTACCATCAATGTAATTGTTTCTGGTAAAATACACTGTTTTGCCATCTTTAGTAAAAACAGGAGTAGCTTCGTTGAATTTAGAATTTAATGATTTATTAAATTTAACAGGATTGCTGGGAGACATTTGCTCATCTAAATCGGCACTGTATAAATTTGTAAAATGTTGGTCAGTCCAAGTGTGCTTTCTTTGTCCTAAACTTCCAGTATCTCTAGCTGAAGTAAAAACGACTTTATTATTATATATAGTAGAACCATAATCAGAGTACTGTGAATTGATACCCGCATTTTCTATTTTGTACCTTCCTGAATTTGCTTTTATTTCATCCAGATAATTGCTGTTTTCTTTAAAAAGTTTAGCTCTACTATCATTGTTTGAAATTTTATCAAACTGTTCTAAGATTTGATCTGCTTTCTTGTTATCACCAATTGCACGAAGCGATTGTGCATAACGATAATAGTAAGTAGGTTCAATTACAGTATCAGGCATAGCGAAAAGTTCGGCATACCATTTTACAGCTTTATCTAACTCACCATTAAAATAATAGGCATTACCTAGTTTTTGAAACATAGGAGCCGATTTATATCCCTTCTCTGCAATTTTTTCATATGTTTTAATAGCATCAATATAAGCATAGTTGTCGTAATTTTTATCGGCATTAGCCAACTTCGCTTTTTGAGAATAAATGTTTAATGAAAAAACACTTACCATAGCTATGCAAAAGAGTATATTTTTTTTCATGATAATGATTTTTAGAAGAATCTTGGAGTTGTAATTTTATTATTGTTTTTGAAAATTTCATATCTCAAGAAAATTTCGTGTGAGCCTGAATTGTGGTATTTTAATTTGGTTGTTTCTAAATCATATCCATAACCAATATACATTGCTTCTGAAACTTGAAATCCAGCCATTGCGCTTGCAGAAGCACTCCAGCGATAGGCAAGCCCTACAGTAAATTTATCATTAAAAATAAAATTCCCAGACATATCAACTTGCAATGGAGCTCCTTGAACCATTTTTGTTAACAAAGCAGGTTTGAATTTAAGATTGTAATTTAAATCCATCACATAACCAGCAATTAAATAATAATTTATTTTTTCTTTGAATATAGCTACCTCATTATCATCGTATCGATTGGACTGTATAAAGTTAGGTATAGAAAAACCAACATAAGCATTATCAGAGTGAAGGTAGATACCCGCTCCAAGGTTAGGTGAAAACTTATTATTATAGTTTTGTGTTAATTTTGAATCGCCTTCTTGTTCGGGAGTTAATTTATTAATATCTAAATCAAATAAGTTAGCTGTAGCTTTTAAACCAAATGAAAGCTTTACGTTTTCAGAAGTAGGAATGGTGTATGATAAGTCTCCAGAAATAGTGTTTTCAGTTGTTGGACCAATTCTGTCATTGATAACTGATACTCCTAAACCTAATCTACTATTATTAAAAGGAGTGTTTATCGAAACAGCATTAGTTGTTGGTGCTCCGTTTAATCCAACCCATTGTGTGCGATGTAATGCAAAAATACTCATTGCTCCTCTCGATCCAGCATAGGCGGGATTTACATTTATTGTGTTGTACATGTATTGCGTAAATTGTGCGTCTTGTTGCGCATAGCTTAGCATTGCTGTAAACATCAAACTGATTAGTAATAGTCTTGTTTTCATTTGACTTGGTTTTATGACCAGAGGCTTTAGATAAAACCTCTGGTATTAGATTTGAGTTTTTTATTTAGAAAGATATAGGTATCCTTGTTCCTTTTTAGCTATAATTTCATTTTGTAAACCAACAGAGGTATAGTTTAAGATATAGAAATAAGTTCCTGTAGGTAATCCAGAAGATTTATCAACTGTAACTCTTCCTTCAGAGTATCCTTTAAATGCTTTATTTACGTTATCATATCCTTTGGTTTCAAAAACAAGTATTCCCCAACGGTTATAAATTTCAACTGAATTTTCTGGATAACAAAGAGTATCTTCAATATTGTCAATTTTAAATACTTCGTTTACTCCATCACCATTTGGAGTGAAAGCATTGTGAACAAAGATAGTTCCACATCCTAATACAAAACTTTGGTCAATTTTTAAATTGATTACATAACTTATAGGACATGCATTAGTTTCAATGTTGTATTGGAAGCTATAATTACCAGTAGCCACGTTGTTAGGGTCTAAAATACTTCCGTTCAAAGCGCCTGAATTGTTTACGTCTACCCAAGTTCCGTTTTCAGGAGCATCTTGTGGAAGGTAGCTTCTTAAGTCTACCGGAGTACCATTTACACTATTGATAAAATCTGGGACAGTAATTGTTGTAATATTCGGAACAATGTTTACGATTACTTTTTGAGTAGCCGTAGTAATGTTTCCATTTCCATCATTGAAAGTCCATGTGATCGTATGAGTTCCTTGTGTTGTATATGTCAAAGGATCATTAGTTGTTCCAGTGATTGTACCTCTACAATTGTCTGTTGTAGTTGGAGCAGTTGCCGTAGCATTACATTGTCCAATTATGTCTGCCAAAGTAGGAGCTATAGGAGCAGTTACATCTTTCACGATTACTTTTTGATTCGCTGTAGTTGTATTTCCATTTCCATCATTGAAAGTCCAGGTTACTACTGTTGTTCCTTGAGTTGTTATAGGGAATACAGTTGTAGTTGTTCCAGTGATTGTTCCTTTACAAACATCAGTTGTGGTTGGAGCTAGAGGAGTTCCGCTACATCCGTTGATTGTTACATCAGCTAAAGTAGGAGCTACAGGAGCAGTTACATCTTTCACAATTACTTTTTGATTCGCTGTAGTTGTATTTCCGTTTCCGTCATTGAAAGTCCATGTTACTACCGTTGTACCCTGAGTTGTAATAGGGAATACCGTCGTAGTTGTTCCAGTGATTGTTCCGGCACAAATATCAGTTGTAGTTGGAGCTACAGGAGTTCCGCTACATCCGTTGATTGTTACATCAGCTAAAGTAGGAGCTACAGGAGCAGTTACATCTTTCACAATTACTTTTTGATTCGCTGTAGTTGTATTTCCGTTTCCGTCATTGAAAGTCCAT
>NZ_JAAAPM020000058.1 GCF_009909155.2 Flavobacterium undicola | reverse complement strand
TTGAGAATTTTATTTTCTCTTAAATCTTCTGGATGCTTTTTTTTGTAGCCATAACTTACGAAATTTAATTATATTCGTAAGGTACTAAAACTACGGTAAGTGCTACCGAAGGTTTAGTTCAACAGCGATTTTGCGAGATTTGGGTAAAAGGCTTAATGGAAAGATGGTTTTGTATTTGGAATCATTAGGCAAATCCAAAAATAGGACTTAATTTAATGACTAATCCTCCCGCTATTGCATGATCCTTCTGTTTTATTTGTTACTTACTAATCAGCAATACGTTAATTTGCTGTTATTTCAATAGGTTTTTGCTGTGCTTTCTTTGTATTTTGAATATTTTTGCAATTCATTAGAGCGTAAGGGAACATGATAAAAGTAATTATAAGCGATTTAGACGGAACATTACTAAACAGCGACCACCGAATTTCAGATTATACCAAACAGGTTTTTAGAGAATTATACAATCAGAATTATTTAATAATTGTGGCTACTGGGCGTCATCACCTGGATGCGATGCCTATAATAGAGACTTTAGGTTTTCCAATTTATCTGGTTACTTCTAATGGAGCACGAATCCATGCTCCGAATAAAGAATTGATTTTTGCTGTCAATATGGAAAGTGAAGCCGTGAAATCGGTTTTAGAGATGGACATTCCCGCTGAATATACTACGGTTCTTTTCAAGGAAAATGTTTGGCAAACTAACAAACACAACGATAAATTACTGGAATTCCAAACTGAACTGAATTATGTTCCGGAATTAGTAAACTACAAAGAAGTCACCGATTTTGATGTGATTAAAATATTTTTTACCCACGAAAGTCACGGAAAACTAATTGAATTAAGAGAAAAAATTCTGGAAAAGCATCCGGGTGTTTTTAGTCATGCTTTTAGTTTGCCACATTGTTTGGAATTTATGGACAAATCGGTGGATAAAAGTGTAGCAATAGCAAGTATTTTAGAAATAGAAGGATTTGAATTCAATCAGGCGATTTCTTTTGGTGATGGTTATAATGACGAAGGAATGTTGAATGCTACTTCTAAAGGTTTATTGATGGGGAATGCTCCTGATAGTCTGAAAAATAAATTGTCACACCTTGAAGTGATTTCAAGAAATAATGAAGATGGTGTTGCTAATTATTTGGCTGATAAAATATTGAATAATGTGAGTTTAGTGTCTAAATAAAAAAAACAGGAAGAGCTTGTTCTGTTTGGTTAGTTTTAATCAGTTCGAGTTTTTGTGTTCAATTATAAATCTAATTACTGTTCTTTATGCAGTCTAATTGTCCTTAGCTTCCGCAGTCGAGTGTCAAATGTTTGAAGAATGCGTAAAAAGAAAAACTGTTTGAGCGTAGCGAGTTTTTTTCTTTTAGCATTCGAAAACTAATTTGACCGAGGAGGAAGCGGAAGACTTGATTTTTTTGTTTCTTTTTTGATCAAGCAAAAAAGAAAGTAACTCATAAAAGTATTTTAGAGAACAACAGCACTTTCCTTGTTTTTCTGTCTAAAATAATCCTAAATTTGCATTCTTATAAAATCAACGCAATACGTATCTAGATGAGCAATACAATCACTACCACTAATTTTAATTTTCCAAATCAAAAATCGGTTTATAGAGGTAAAGTAAGAGAAGTTTATAATATTAATGACAAATTATTAGTAATGGTGGCAACCGACAGGCTTTCGGCTTTTGATGTGGTTTTGCCAAAAGGAATTCCTTATAAAGGACAAATCCTGAACCAAATTGCTACTAAATTCATGGAATTGACTCAGGATATTGTTCCAAACTGGTTGATTGCTACTCCGGATCCAAGTGTTGCTGTAGGTCATTTATGTGAGCCTTTCAAGGTAGAAATGGTTATTCGTGGGTATTTGTCAGGTCACGCTTCACGCGAATATGCTCTTGGAAAAAGAGAAATTTGTGGGGTAACAATGGCCGAAGGTTTAAAAGAAAACGATAAATTTCCAGAGCCATTAATCACGCCAACTACAAAAGCAGATAATGGAGAACACGATGCTGATATTTCCAGAGAAGCCATTCTATCAAAAGGAATCGTAAGCGAAGAAGATTATGTAGTTTTAGAAAAATATACCAGAGCTTTGTTTCAAAGAGGAACTGAAATCGCTGCAAGTCGCGGATTGATTTTAGTGGATACTAAATATGAATTTGGAAAGACAAAAGAAGGACAAATTGTTTTAATTGACGAAATTCATACTCCGGATTCTTCTCGTTATTTTTATGCAGAAGGATACCAAGATAGACAAGATAACGGAGAAGAACAAAAACAATTATCAAAAGAATTTGTACGTCGTTGGTTAATTGAAAATGGTTTCCAGGGACAAGAAGGACAACAAATTCCTGAAATGACTGATGCATACATCGAAACAGTTTCAGAAAGATATATTGAATTATATGAAAATATCATTGGAGAAAAATTTGTAAAAGCAGATATTTCGAACATCAATGAAAGAATCGAAAAGAATGTTGTAGCTTATTTAGCAAGTCAAAAATAATTTCGATAGACCTAATAATTATCAAACCCGTCTCGTTCTGAAAAACGAGACGGGTTTTTTATTTGAAATAATTAGGACTTAAGTTGGTGTTATTTTTGAGATTCGGTTGTCCTTAGCTTCCGCAGGCGAGTGTCAAATGTTTGAAGAATGCGTAAAAAGAAAAACTGTTTGAGCGTAGCGAGTTTTTTTCTTTTAGCATTCGAAAACTAATTTGACCGACGAGGAAGTGTAAGACTTGATTTTTTTGTTTCTTTTTTGATCAAGCAAAAAAGAAAATTAACAAAACTAAATTTTCTACTTTTAATAAAAAGTCAATCGAATTAGGATTTATAATTTCTGTAATTGTTTATCCTGAACATTAGAAAACAAAATCAAAGCTGTAATAGCACCAATACTAGCAAACAACATATCCGATTGGGTGTCCCAAATATCACCCTGAGTTCCTAAAAAAGAATCACCTTGTTCAGCTGTTGCTAATGAAACGCCCCATTCAATCCATTCGTAAGCGGCACTAATCGCCAGGCAAATACAAACAATAATAAAATTGAAAAAGCTTTTATTGGAAATTACCTTCTTTCGAATAAACAATTCTCTGATTATAATGGCCGGAATAAAACCCTGAGCAAAATGTCCCACCTTGTCGTAATTATTTCTGCTTTGGTGGAAAACATCACGAATAGTATCAAATAAAGGAACTTCTGCATAAGTATAATGTCCGCCAATGAACAGAATAATACAATGAATAAGTATTAAAAAATAGGTGAAATTGGTAAAACGAAATTTTTTGAAAGTAAATGCTAGAATCAAAACTCCAATGATGGCAGGAATTATTTCGAGAAAACAAGTGAAAACTTCCTTTGGATTGATGATGGACCAAATTAAAGAGGCAAAGAAAATAAGGAGCATTAGATATATGGACTTCATAGTATAAATTTAAGAAGTGATGTAATAAAAAACCGTTTCGTTTTTATAGAACGAGACGGTTTTTTAGCCCTGACCTGTCTGCCGACAGGCAGGTAGAAGCGGCATCCTTTTTATTTTTGCTCCCTGAGCTTGTCGAAGGGAACAAAATAAAAAGATATAGCGGATAGCAGGATTAGCTCCTGAATATTATTTAAAATAAGAAAAAGTTTCGTTATTTTCTATCTTAAGTATAGTTTCATAAATCAACTTAATCACATTTTCCACATCTTCTTTATGTACCATTTCAACAGTAGTGTGCATGTAACGCAACGGAAGAGAAATCAATGCCGAAGCTACTCCACCATTGCTGTAAGCAAAAGCATCAGTATCAGTTCCGGTAACACGGGAAGAAGCTAGACGTTGAAAAGGAATTTCTTTTTCTTCCGCAGTAGTAATAATTAAGTCTCTCAAATTGTTTTGCACCGCTGGAGCATAAGTAATCACTGGTCCTTTACCAATTTTTGTTTCTCCTTCTATTTTTTTGTCAATCATTGGAGTGGTAGAATCATGGCATACATCGGTAATAATAGCTACGTTTGGTTTGATGGTTTGCGTAATCATTTCGGCACCACGCAAACCTACTTCTTCCTGAACAGCATTCGTAATATATAATCCAAAAGGCAGTTTTACTTTGTTTTCGTGCAAAAGACGAGCCACTTCGGCAATCATAAAACCTCCCATGCGGTTATCAATGGCGCGGCAAACAAATTTGTTTTCGTTCAAAACCACAAATTCATCAGGATAAGTAATCACGCAGCCTACATGAACACCTAGTTTTTCTACTTGTTCTTTAGTCTCGCAACCTAAATCAATAAAGATATTGCTGATTTTTGGGTTTTCTTCTTTGTCTCTATTTCTGGTGTGAATGGCTGGCCAACCAAAAACACCTTTTACAATTCCGTTTTTAGTGTGGATGTTTACGCGTTTTGAAGGCGCAATTTGGTGATCGGAACCTCCATTTCTAATTACGTAAATCAAACCGTCTTCGGTAATGTAATTTACATACCATGAAATTTCGTCCGCATGACCTTCAATTACAACTTTAAAAGAAGCATCTGGATTGATAATTCCCACAGCTGTTCCGTAGGTGTCAGTGATAAAAGTGTCAACATAAGGTTTTAGATACTCCATCCATATTTTTTGTCCGCTACTTTCGTAACCCGTTGGAGAAGCATTATTAAGGTAGCTTTCTAAAAAAGCCATAGAGTCATTGTTTAATATCGATTTTGTGCTCATAAAAATATTTTTTCGCTAAATTATAAATTTGCTATTACAGTTGCATAGATATTGTATAATTTTACAGCAAAATATTGCCTTTATGAAATCTATTTATTTTTTAGCATTCTTTTTATTAATGTCATGTTTTGGTTTTAGTCAGGGCGTTGTACCTGATCCCAATGGCATGGGATATGTATTGACAGAAAAGGATAGTATATTAAATGACACCATAAAATTACCTGAAATTGTTATTTCAAAAGAAAAACTGGATCCTGAAGCGCGAAAACAATATTTGATTTTACAAAACAGAGTCTATAAAACCTATCCTTACGCTAAATTGGCTGCGGATAGATTGACGAATTTGAATAAAGGTATGGCTCGCCTTACTTCAGAAAGAGAAAAGAAAAAATATTTTAAAATAGTTGAAGACTACCTGACGAATGAGTTTGAAGCCAGGCTTAAAAAACTATCTCGCAGTCAAGGTCGAATTTTGGTCAGGTTGATCCATCGGCAAACAGGAAAATCTACTTATGATTTGATAAAAACTTTGAAAAGCGGATGGAAAGCGTTTTGGTCTAATACAGCTGCCAGTATGTTTGATATCGATTTGAAATCGCAATATGCACCTTTTGAATCTAATGAGGACTATTTAATAGAAAACATTCTTAAAGATGGCTTTGAATCGGGTAGATTGCAGAATCAACCAGCGGCAACACCGGTAGATGTAGATAAGTTAAATGACTATTGGGATTCCAAATTATCTACCAAACCTTAAAGTCTAAATTATACCTTATATATGAAGCTTGTACTATAAATATAGTATGAGCTTTTTTTATGGAGCTATTTCCCGCTATTCGTTTCAATCTTTTGTGCCGAACCCCGGCACAAAAGGATTTTTACTTCTATCGGGGCTAGGGTTTTGTGATTGAAACAACCTTGTATCTTATGCTTTATGATTGTTTGTTTGAGAAAATCTTAGCAAATCTCCGTGTTTTCTTAGTGGGTCTTTGTGTTAAAGCCTTTAAAGTGGTGTAAAGAGGATAGGGTGGTTGTTTTTTATAATGATATTTCTTCTTTATATATATGTATACTGAATTCATTTTTAGTTTTCCGATCTGCGGGAATCAGTAAAATCTGCATGCAAATAATGAGTGAAGTGTTTTTCTAGGCTATTTCAGAGTGTAAAACTCCGTTTTTGTTGGTGTTTTTGTTTTTGTAAACGGTATTTGTCCGTGTTTTATTTAGATATACTCAAGACCAAATTCCACTAAAATCGCAGTGATTCTCAAAAACGCCTACTTCAAATTGATAAATACCTCAAAAAGTGGTATTGTAAATATCAAAAAACCAACAACTTAAAAAATACTTTCAAAATACTTTCAAAAAGTCATTGTCAAAACGAATAAAGGTTTTACTTTTGCACCCGCAACAGCGATACGCGTTCTAAGAAATACTGACAAGAAGATTGATGATTGTGTTAAAATAAAAGTCAAAAAAAGCTTGTGAGATAATAATTAGAATTCTATCTTTGCGCCCCGCAAATGTGGTAAGTTCTTTTAGAGACTGGTAAGAAATTGAAAAGAAAAGAAGAGTAAAATTTTCTAAAAAAAACTTTAAAAATTTCTTGCGAGATTAAAAAGAAGTTGTACTTTTGCACCCGCTTCGAGAAACGCACCACGGTGTGAAAAACGAAGAGAGAATTAAGAAGAACACGTTCCTAGACATATTGAATTGACAGCCGTCTTTATCGAAAGATAGAGACAAAAGAATAAGAGTAATAGAATCGAGAGATTAGAATAAACCACTAGAATCTTCAGTCAAAAATAAATAGAATTAGAATTATCTAATTCGCAAAATATACGATGAAGAGTTTGATCCTGGCTCAGGATGAACGCTAGCGGCAGGCTTAACACATGCAAGTCGAGGGGTATTGGTTTTCGGACCAAGAGACCGGCGCACGGGTGCGTAACGCGTATGCAAT
>NZ_JAAAPM020000057.1 GCF_009909155.2 Flavobacterium undicola | reverse complement strand
TGCAAGCTTCATCATTTGGCAATTCTTTTATAAAGTTTAGTATGCTTTGTCCTTCAAATACTTCCATAACGACTGTTTTTAAAGACATAAAAATACAGAAACTAAATGACTAACTCAATAAATTTAAACAGGCTCTAAGTTGTAATCAATTATTTCAGCAAGTCTACTTGGATGATAGATTAACCCGTTGGGGGAAATTATGGTTTACTAATTTTCTTTTTTGCTTGATCAAAAAAGAAACAAAAAATTATTCATGCGTTATTATTGTTTTTCGGTATTCATGAATCTTCGATTTCAAGTCTTACGCTTCCTCGTCGGTCAAATTAGTTTTCGAATACTAAAAGAAAATAACTCTCCGCCGCGGCGGATCAAACAGATTTTCTTTTTACGTATTCTTCAAACATTTGACACTCGACTGCGAAAGCTAAGGACAACTAAAACCCCAGAAAACACAATTTAATTTACAATTGACAAAACATAAACGTTATATTATTTTTAGAATAAAAATTATTCCTCGAACTGACGAAAATTTACAATCAAAAACAATTTCACCCAACAGATTAGATTAGTAATTTTATATTTGTAAAAAACAAACAGCATGCTTTCTAAAAAATCAAAATACGCTATCAAGGCATTAGTCGCTTTGGCTAAACACGAGAAGGAAAATAAAGATGGTTCCCCTATGCGTATTATCGAAATTTCAGAACAGGAAAAAATACCTAAAAAATTCCTGGAAGCGATATTGCTGGAATTACGCCGACATAACCTATTAGGAAGTAAAATGGGTGTGAATGGCGGCTATTATTTATTGAAAAGTCCAAAAGATATTGCTTTAACAGACATTATTCGTTTAACCGATGGACCTATAGCTATGATTCCTTGTGCCAGTTTAAATTTTTACGAAAAATGCGATGATTGTGTAGATGAAACCATCTGTGGATTGCGAAAAGTAATGACCGAACTAAGAACCGCCAGCCTAAAAGTACTTAGCGGAAACACCATTGAAGACATCATAAAAAACGAAAAAAAACTGATTAAGACCAAAAGTCAGGAATAAAAAAATCCCGATTGAATTGGGACTTTACTATTTATTTTTTGTTGGTTTTATCTGTACAATCTGAGTGGCATTTTCTTTTTTTGATGCACTCATCTCTTTAAGCCATTTTGCCTGTGCGATTGCTTGTTCTAAAGTAACAGGCGATTGCTTGGATAACATCTCCATGCCTATCTTAGCTCTTTCCTCAAATGATATTTTGTAGTTCATGTTTCATAAAATTTTATAGTACATAGATAAAGATTTTATTGTTATGATATTCTGATTCAAGAATGCACCATTTTATTGCTGTAGCTTGTTGAAGTTTTTATTGTTTGATTCGTTTACTAATAAATTATTAGGATTAATGACTGGTAAAATAAAATCGCTTAATGCTGTTCCTTGAAACCGTGTCATTAGAATTCCTCTAGATGTAGAATAAGTGATAGACGCCAAAGCATTTCCTAAGGCTTGATGTAAAGCAACAGTCTGATCTTTCTCTAGTGTTGTTAATTCCTCAATGTTATCTACATAAAAAACATAAACAAAACTGAATGCTCCAACTGCTTCTTCAATATCATCTCCTTTACTTTTGGTTTCAACATTTACTAAAAAATCAGCTTTTACTAATTTATCATCTAAATTAAATCCAAGTTCAAAATTAACATTGAATGTGTGACCTTCTACTTTTTCAATCTCAAAATCAAACGGACTATTTATTTGTCCTTTAATGATTTTAAAATCTACAATTTCTATTTTTTCTGGCTGTAACATAATTAGCTAACATTTGCTATCTGCGTTTTTGATTTAGCTTTAGACTTTTTCCAAACATTTATATATTCAACATCGGTATTGATGTGTGCATTTTTATAAACTGTTATATAAGTTTTATTTCCTTCTGTTGAAGAAACTGTTTTTCTATGAGGCACATTGATAATTGTATCTCCTAGTTCTGCTTCTAATTTTGCAAGAGAACGCAAGGTAAAATTATGTTCTCCTACTAGCCATTTATTGATTTCCGAAGGTCTTTTTTCTAACTTATCGGCTAAATCTTTTTGACTAAATCCTTTTTCTTTCAATAGCTGATGTACACGTACCACGATATCTGCATATAACCTTGCAAAGATTTTTGTTTCTTCGGGTGTTTCAGCTAGAATTCTTTGGGCTACTTTACTTCTCATAATTTTGGAATTTTAGAGGATGATTTCATCTGAACCATCATAATTAGTCAGTTTTCTATTTTTCTCATCTACAATAATGAAGCTATCTCGAATAGCTTCGTCAATTCGTTTGGCAAATTCGCAAGCGGCCCTCCATTCTAAATGCAATCTACTTTTTTGATTTGTCGGACCATTTTTAATACCACCATTGAAAAGAACAACAATATTGTTTGTGATTTTTAAGGCATATAATCTCAATGGAAAATTGGGAAAATGATATGTAATATTTTGAACTTTTCGTTTACCTTGAACAGGTAATCCTTTGACTTCGTTTTCATCTCTATTGAATAATGCATCAACTGCGCCGTGAGTTTCTCCAATTGCATATATAACGAATGATAATAATTCCTGATTCGCTTCCTTGTATTCTGCCATAGCATCATATTTTTCAAAGAATAAATCAGTTTCATTGCTCTCCTCACCATCCTGTTTCACGGTATAAAAAGTGCATTTAGCACCTTCATCATCCCATATTTCCAGAGCAAATATATTCACTTTATTAGTTGTTTACAAGCAAAAATACACTTTTAAGTGTATTTTGTGATTATTTTATATACTTAGAGTATATTTTTGTTTTAAATATACAAAAAAAAGCTACAACGTTTTTATTGTTGTAGCTTATTGAAATTATATTGCTTGCTCTCATTTGTAGACACGATTTACAAAACCGCTATCCGTTGTGCGAGATATTTATTACATATCTTAGCGATCTGATTTCTTTTTTCAAGACATATTTTATATAATTTAAAACCATGATTCGATATTCAATTTGCTTTATAAAATCTTTTATATAACTAAGAAACTCTTTTAAACAAATGATATATTGCGACTATTCTGTTCTTGAAGGGTCAATGCTATAAGGTTTAGCCACTCAATACCTATTGATTTCCATCCCAATTTAGGGTCGAAGGAGCGAGTAGCACATGCCAAAGCAATTTGATTCGCTTTATTAGGTTGATCGATAAGTTGTAAAATAGCAATAGATAAATCTTCGTGATCTGGTATTTGACCAGAAAAAACATCGTCCATAGGTATATTTCCACTAACTGGTACCCAAAGTGGAGCATCTCCCCAAATTTCACGCAGACCTTCATGTGCTGGTAATATTTGCGCTCCGCCATATAATGAGTGCTCGAAAGCTACTAAACCCCATCCTTCACCCATACAGCTATTGATACCAATTTCACAACATGTATAAAGTTGTACTAAATGCTCATCTGACCATAATTCAGGTCTCATTTCATGGGTTAAAATAACTCTGCCTCGTAAACCTAAACGGTCACGTTCTATTCGAAGATCACATCCTCCACGTGTCGGCTGACAATGAAGCACTAATGTGATATTCGGTCTTAATACTGCTATTGCAGCGAAAGCTTTGAGTGTTAGTTCAGGGCGTTTACGCAGGTCATTACGGTTTGCATTAAGTATCCAAATCCCATCAGACAGGTGTGAATAAGTTGGAAATAGCTTCTCACGTAATTGCTGACGCTGTTCAATCTTAGAGATAAGTGGTTTATCAATAGCATGCGAAATAGTTGTAATGAAAGGCAATCTCCTTGATATTAGTTGACTTTGTTCTTCCAACGCACGTGTTAATATTTTTGCACCAATATCAGTATAAGCCACAACTGTCGTGCTTTGCTCTAATCCGATTAGAGGTAATGAACTGTGTACCTTTCCTTCCACAGGTACATAAGACAAGATCGCTCCCAAAAAACCATCACGGCGCAATCGCGTAACTTGCCATGCAAGCAATTGTCCCTGTCCGATTAGAATAATCAAACTTGGACACAACCTACTTGCTAATGTTGCTAAAGTAGAAGTACGAGTTGCATCAAGTATGTGGTGTTGATGCCCTAACCAAGTCTCTTCGACTTCGTTAAGGCCCAACCCTACTACATGTACCTCATATTCCACAGCAATAGATTTAGCTATTCCTGCTGCAATTCTTCCAAATCCAGTTCCTCTACCTGTATTTGAGACTATGAGAACAAGTGCCAAGACTAAATCGTCACATAAAGCGGAATCTCCACTTCTACGCTCTGTTGCCAACTTTGCAAATTATCTGGATTTTCAAAATATGGGCTATTTATCAAGTTAAATTGACCATCAAAGGCTGGTGTATTACTCTTTCCTACTCCTGAAAACAGAATGGGCCAGTTAGGATATCCCATATCTATATTTGTAATTAAAATTCCGCATGACTCCATCCAAGCTAATGCTTCAACACTAACGGGTCTAGGAGGTGTAGTAGCAACGATTACTACTGTCCACCAGTTTTGTCCTTCTGAAGTTTTTTGAGCCTTGCTAACAAGCGTATCGAAGTCGTCAGGATCACTTGACAAGAAGTTTTCATTAAATTTAAGATTACCCTCATGATCTGTCATAACAATCCAATACATAGATAATTGGCTTTTTGTTGGAGGATTTGGAGGGAGAATTTCCTGTGTTCCCATATTGATAGTACATGCAGCGCCTACAGGCACTCCAACTGTCAGGTCAATTTCCATAAGGCATTGCCCACGTGCACTGGAGTTTAAATATTTTTCGAGAGCTTGATCTAAAAGATTTCCTGCTGCTGCTGGTGCAACGTGAGAAATAGGCTGGAGTTGAAGTCCCGTAACTGAAGGGGTCGTCTTAACTGAAGTTGTCCAATCTGCAACTAAACTTTGATAATTGACAGGAGTATTGGGATCATCAGGAGGTAGAGCTTTAGCAAGAATTGTAGGATCCCCACCTATAACCATCAATTCTGCCTTACGGCTGGAAAACCACGATTTGGCAATATTTTCCCAGTCTGCACTCGCAGAACCCGAGGTGTCAACAAATACAGAATCATATTCAAAACTCATATTCACCTTTGCTGTTTCTTTGTCAAATTGAGACGCACTTGACACCGCTGTCACATAATGTAAACGACCACCGACAATCGATGTTGTAACGACATGTGTACCATATTTGTTAAAAAAGTTAAAAAAAGCTTGCTGAGTAGCCGGCGTAAAAGTTTGTGGTAATGCATCAAGTTCAGCTTTAAACGTGGAATCTAATGATAATGACTGAAGAGACTCAACCGACAATGTCCAAAGTTTAACATTTGACTCTACAAGACCGTAAATTGACACTGATTCACCCTCTGTAAGACTTGAATATGCTGCGTCAAATTCGCCTGTAAAACCCCAACCAGAAGCTTCAATTTGTGTCTCGGCGGCCATATGTTTACTGAACTCATTACGCGAGGAGAAAGTATTGAACTCAATTGAAAACTTTGAGTCATCCACTAGATTGACATTTGCTGGCAGAAGATAAGATACTCCACCTTCAATAACAGGCGATCCTTCACTCTCATTAATATTAACTATTCTTGCAGTTACGTCTGAAGGACCGCTAGAACGAGCTATATTTATTCCGAACCCTAGCACCGATGATCCTGGCACTAAGTTAAGCTCGGGAGTCATAACATCTTGTATAGACATTTGATTTTTTGATTTTTGGACATTTGACATAGACATTTGTTTTTTAAAAATTAGAGATTTGTTTTTTTAAATAATTTCAATTGTTTTTCAGAATTGTTTTACAAACATATAATAATTATTATGTATTTTCTTAAAAAAAACATATATTTTTAAGAAAATTATAAATATGCATATGGAACCTACTTTTCACAGAGACAAAACGGTACATAATCCCGAAGATTTATTGCTGGCTTCGCTTTCTGCCTGTCATATAATGTCTTATCTACACGTTTGTGTCAAAGCGGGAATTGTAGTAACCGATTATATTGACAATGCTACCGGAATTATGACAGTCAAAAAGGATGGTTCGGGACGTTTTATTGAAGTGACCTTAAATCCTGTTGTGACTATTACAGACGAATCACTTTTAGCCAAAGCCAATCAATTGTATACAGAAGCTAATCAATTGTGTTTTATTGCCAATTCAGTGAACTTTCCGGTGAAGCATAATGCGGAGACTACCATTTGATTTAATGCGGAAACTATAACTATAAGTCGGAGTGGTATATCCATAAGTTGGGGAGCAATAACCGTAAATCTCACAGGAAATATTCGATAGGTCGAAGTCTAGGATATAAAAAAGCTACAACGTTTTTATTGCTGTAGCTTCTTAATTTTTATTGCTTGCTCTCGTTTGTGGGCACGGTTTACAAAACCGCGCTATCCGTTTACGAGATATTTATTCTATATCCGAGCTATCGGGGCTATTTAGTAGATATCCGAGCGATCAGGTGACTGATACATTGCTTTATTATCAACTTCCTTTCAGAATAAAGGTTCTCCATTTAAATCCGTAGTAAGTAATTCACTCATATAATCGAAAAAAGGTCTCATTGCTAAAAATGTTGCAATCACTTCTTTCTGAAAATCATCAGATAAAACTTCCTCATCTGTAAATTTTCTCTTCACTACAAATTGTTTTTTCTTAATCAGATTAATTGCAGGATGACTTTTATCGAAGCCTTTCGGAGCAGTTTTTACTCCATCTTCTCCTTTAAGCTCTTCGAAATATTTTACGAAAGTATTGTCGGAAGTAATCTTTTCAATTTCTGTTGTATCCATTTCGAATTCTTTACGGATACGAAGTAAATCTTCACTATTTGGAGCCCAAAATCCTCCACCTACAAAACTGTTATTTTGTTCTAAATGAATATAATAACCGCCTCTTAACATTGGTTTTGTACGGGAATATCCAGCTCCAAAATTAGTTTTATAAGGAGATTTATCTTTAGAAAAACGAACATCTTTATAAATTCTAAAAATATGGATTCCTTGTAAACTATCCTGTTTTTGAAGTTCGGAATAAATCTGTTCGAAAAAAATTTTATTGAGTTATACACTTAATATCTGTTTTATGTTTTTTTGATAAATCGGTTTTGCATTCACCATTCTTTCTATGGATTTATGAAAAATACTTGTTTTAAATTGAGAACGGTTTATCCTAA
>NZ_JAAAPM020000056.1 GCF_009909155.2 Flavobacterium undicola | reverse complement strand
TTTGCAAGCTTCATCATTTGGCAATTCTTTTATAAAGTTTAGTATGCTTTGTCCTTCAAATACTTCCATAACGACTGTTTTTAAAGACATAAAAATACAGAAACTAAATGACTAACTCAATAAATTTTATTACAAACCAACAATCTATCAAAACAGGCAGAACAGGACAGGACAGGATGATAACAAAGTATTAAAGCAATAGTTTTGAAATAACCAACCTTAACTATTTATTTATGAAATTTAAAACTTTACTTTTTAAACAAGTTCCAAAAGCATTAATGATTTGCGGACTTGCATTAAGTTCCGGGAATATAAGTTCCCAAACATTAGCCTTCCCAGAAGCTACGGGATTTGGCAGGTACACAACTGGAGCAAGAGGAGTTGCTAATCCTCAAATTTATTTCGTGACCAATTTAAATGACAGCGGTGCTGGTTCGTTTCGTGACGCAGTTAGTCAAGAAGGCCGATTTGTAATTTTTAAAGTTGGAGGGATAATCAACACCCTATCTCAAATTGTGGTAGCCAAAAACACAACCATTGCAGGACAAACGGCTACTGGTGAAGGAATTGTTCTTTTAGGCGCAAAGGTGACATTTACAGGCTCAAACAATACTATAGCCCGATATCTTCGTATTCGTTATGGAACCACAACTCAAGGTCAAGACGCATCAGGTATTGCAAATGGTGCAAACATGATTTTTGACCACATGTCTTTTACCTGGGGTACTGATGAAGTGTTTTCTATTAACTGGGATAGTAAAGGCACAAGTCCTGACAATATAACGATTCAGAATTCTATCATAGGCCAAGGATTACACCGTCACAATCACTCTGCTGGAGGATTGATGCAACCTCCCACAGGCGGAAAGATAAGTTTAATTGGAAATTTATATATCTGCAACAAAACTCGTAACAACAAGATAAAAGGAATTAATGAGTTTGTAAACAACGTGGTTTACAATTGGGGTAATTATAATAATACTTATGGACATGCCGAATCTGGAGACGCCTACATTATGGGTGGAGATTCTGCAGGAAGTTCAGATGTAAATATTATCAATAATTATTTTATTGGAGGACCAAACACAAGTAGTTCAGTTACTACACCTTTTAACAGAGGAAATGACAATTTCTCTTTATATGGTGCGGGCAACTATTTTGACAATAATAGAAATGGGGTGTTAGATGGTACTTTAGTTCCTCAAGATTTAACAGGATATCCTACTGGAGACATAGCAACGATTAAATCAGCTCCTTATGATTATCCAATGAAAAACACATCCCTGACAGCTCAAGATGCTTACACTAAAATTATATCAGGAGTAGGAGCATCGTACCCGAGACGTGATCAGGTAGAGAATTTAATGATTTCCGATTTGATGTCTAAAGGGACAACTGCTACCTATGTTTATGTTCAAACCGATTTAACATCAAAGTTTGGTTTTATTAACGGTGGAGCAGGACATGTTTATGGAGCTCCAGCTCCTTTAGATACTGATAATGATGGTATGCCGGATGCTTGGGAAGATACAAATGGCTTGAATAAAAACAACAGTGCCGATGCTTTAACTGTAAGTACAACAAACGCACCTTATTTAAATATTGAAGTATACATTAATGGTTTAACAAATCAAACACCTCCTGATTTTGTTATCCCGCCAACTTCGATTACTTTCAACGCTAGTTCAGTTGAAATCCCAACTCCTTCAAGTAAGATTATTTTAAACTGGAAAGACAATTCAGATAACGAAACTAATTTTGTAATTGAGCGTTCAATCGATGGAACAAATTATACACAAATTACGCAAGTAGCTGCAAATGTAACTACATACACTGATAATAATTTAATTCCAAATACTAAATACTATTACCGTATTAAAGCAACAACTACAACTGAATCTTCCAGTTATAGTGATGTAAATTCCCTTACCACACCAGCTATTCCTTCAGCCCCTACAAAAGCAGCTACTCCTACTCCTACAACAGGAATGAATACAGTAGACTTAGTAAATGGCACTTTAGCTTTAAAATGGACAGGTAGTGCAAATACAACAACTTATTCTGTTTATTTTGGAACTGATCCTGCTAACTTAACAAAATTAGGTGATATAGCTTATGTTGCAGCTCCAAGCTATTCACTTACAGGTTTAAGCCCGGCAACAATCTATTACTGGAGAATTGATGCTACTAATGCCAAAGGAACTGTGACTGGAGATGTATGGAACTTCAGCGCTCAAAAAGCAGAACTGATTGGTCATTGGCCATTTAAAGAAGTGGCAGGTGAAGGCGAACAAATTGCAGATATATCTGCTTATGCTAATGATGGTCAGTTAGATGCTGCTTTCGACAAAGCTACTGTTAGGGTAGCCGGAAAAGCTAATAATGCTATAGATTTTTCAACATTTTTACCAAATAAGCAGATGGTGACTATCCCTCATCAGGACAATCTTTTATTCGATAAAAATTCATTTTCTGTTTCTTTTTGGATGAAGGCTGATGCTAGTCAATTACCAGCTACTTCAACTTTGAGTTCTTATATATTATGCAAAGGCTCGATTACAAAAAACACTACAACAGGTGCAACAGGTAAAAGATTTGATGTAGAAATTAAAAATAATCAATTCCGATTTGCTATAGATGATGATAAAGTAAAAACAGAACTTACATCAACATTAGCTGCTACTAAATATTATACCGGAGATTGGGTACATGTAGTTATCATGCGAGATGTTACTGCGAAAAAATTAAAATTATATACTAATGGTGTTTTCACGAATGAACTAGCTGATGGAACAGGAACAGCTGTAGGTATTGGCGAGCCAACTGATTTAGTAGTTGGTAATATTGGAGTACTCGAGTTGTATGCTAATACTACTCCTGCTCCTTACAAAGGAAAAATAGATGAGTTAAAAATATTTAACTACGCTTTATCAGCTGCAGAAGTTGCAGCGATATACAACACAACCTTAATTAATTCGCCATCTAATGTAACATTCGAGACGAATATTATAGCAACGCCAACTCCATCAAGTATAGTAACTTTAAAGTGGAATGACAATTCGAACAACGAAGCTAATTTTATAATTGAACGTTCATCTGACGGGCTCTCTTTTGTACAAATAGCAGAAGTTGGAGCTAACACAGCTACTTACACCGATACAAATTTAATTGCTAATACCAAATACTATTACCGATTAAAAGCAACTAATAAAACTGATTCTTCATCATATTCAGAAATATTTAATGTAACAACACCAACTGATACTGATAATGACGGTTATTCCAACACTAATGATTGCAATGATAATGATGCTACCGTACATACGCCTATTCTATATTATGTAGATGCAGACAAGGACGGATTTGGTTCGACTACAACAGCGATGTTATGTTCATCAGTAGCTCTGGAAGGATATGCTACAAACAATACCGATTGTAATGATAATGACACGACTGTTCATGAACTTAAACTATATTATGTAGACACAGACAAAGACGGATTTGGTTCGACTGAAACAGCGATGTTATGTTCATCAGTAGCTCCGGAAGGATATACTACAAATAATACCGATTGTAATGACAATGATATAACTGTTCATGAACCAATACTGTATTATGTAGATGCGGATAAGGATGGATTTGGTTCGACTGAAACAGCGATGTTCTGTTCATCAGTAGCTCCGGAAGGATATGCTACAAATAATACCGATTGTAATGACAATGATGCAACTGTCCATGAACCTAAACTATATTATGTAGATACAGACAAAGACGGATTTGGTTCGACTGAAACAGCGATGTTCTGTTCGTCAGTAGCTCCGGAAGGATATACTACAAATAATACCGATTGTAATGACAATGACACAACCGTTCATGAACCTAAACTATATTATGTAGATGCGGATAAGGATGGATTTGGTTCGACTGAAACAGCAATGTTCTGTTCATCAGTAGCTCCGGAAGGATATGCTACAAATAATACTGATTGTAATGACAATGATACAACTGTTCATGAACCAATACTGTATTATGTAGACAAAGACAAAGACGGATTTGGTTCGACTGTAACAGCGATGTTATGTTCATCAGTAGCTCCTGAAGGATATGCTACAAATAATACCGATTGCGACGATAGTAAAATATTATATGCAGATAACGATGGCGACAAACTTGGTAGTGGTGCTCCAGTAGCTTGTGGTGTAGAGAACAATGATGATTGTGATGATTCAAATGCTATCCCACTGACTACTTCAATTCCTAATGTTTATAGTATTAACAATACACAGGAAAAAAACACAATCTATGTTGGTTATGGCTCTTCTTTGCTGCCAATCAAAGTTATTCCTGCAGGAGGAACAGCACCTTACTCTTATATGTGGAGCACAAATCAAACGACTCAGACTATATCTATAGCAACAGCTGGAACCTATACTGTAATAATAACTGATGCCAAGGGCTGCCAAACTTCAGCTTCTATAGATGTTAATGCAATAAATGTACAATGTGGCAACTCAGGTGATAAAGTTATGGTTTGTCATAACGGTCAGGAAACTTGTATCAGTCCAAATGCAGTTCAGGCTCATCTGAATCACGGAGATAAACTGGGAAGTTGCAATAATACTCCTGCGGCTAGTATTGTTGAAAATGTTACGGTTTTTCCTAATCCGGTTGTGACAATTCTAAATGTTAAAGTAGATAATGTTTATGATGGAGCAGAACTTGCGCTCTATAATATTTTAGCAAGCAAAGTCAAATCAGAACCTTTAACAAGCACTATGCAACAAATGTTTATGAGTGATTTAAACAAAGGAATCTACTTTTTACATGTTAAGAATGGAAAACATTATACAATAAAAGCTATCGTTAAGAAATAACTTTTTTCAAAAGCAAAAGCCGACTCTAAAAATTTAGAGTCGGCTTTTTACTTTATCAAATAACCTTGAGCTAATTTCTGAAAAGTAGCAACTTGCTCTTGCTCCCATTCTGTGTTTTTTTCTAACAAAGAAGCCATAATACCAGCTACAATTGGCGCAGCTTCCATTGCTGCTCTGGCATCCAGAAAAAGCAATCTGATTCTTCTTGCCAAAACATCTTCAACAGTTAAAGCCATTTCGTTTTTTACCGCCCATACTACTTCTGCCTTTGTATACGAATATGACCGATGGATTTTTTCAGATAAAGAAACATCTGCAGCAATCATTTCTTGAATCAAATGAGCATCCGAACCATAAATAGCTAAATCAAGAATCACTTTTTCCTTTGTATAGCCATGAATTCTTAAGTGCCTTGTTTTACAACGAACAAATTTTAAATCCGAAACTTGTATTGCCTTATTGATGGTTTGTTCGGCCATTTTTCGATACGTAGTCCACTTGCCTCCTGTTACATAAATCAAACCCGAAGGAAGCACTTTGATACTATGTTCTCTTGACAACAAAGCTGTTTTTTTCTCAGAACCTACTTTTACCAACGGACGCAAACCCACAAAAACACTATTAACATCAGCATAATCAATTTTATTTTTAGAATATTTATTAAAATGATTAATGATAAAATGAATTTCCTCTTCTAATGGTTTTGGTTCCAACACGACTTCTTTAACGGGAGTATCAGTAGTACCCAATACCAATTTATCATGCCAGGGAATTACAAACAAAACCCTGCCATCAGACGTTTTAGGAATCAACATAGCTGATAAACCCTTAAAATAAGACCTATTCAATACCAAATGAATTCCTTGCGAAGGCGCAATAGTTACTTCTGCATGTCCTTCCGATTTTTGCAAAATTGCATCAGCAAAAACACCGGTTGCATTAACAACTACTTTCGCCTTAATAGTATATTCTTGATTTGATAATTCGTCTTTTGCTTTTAAACCAATTATCTTATTGTCCTTTTTAATAAAATCAGTAACCGCACAATAATTCAACACTAATGCTCCATGTTCAATTGCGGTTTGAGCCAAATTAATAGCCAATCGACTATCATCAAATTGCCCATCATAATATAAAACGCCTCCTTTTAAGTTGGTCGAATCTAAATCCGGCAAATGCTTTAAAGTCTCATTTTTAGAAAGGACTCTTGTTTTACCCAAACTGAATTTAGCCGATAAAAATTCGTAAATCCTCAGACCAAAACCATAATAGCATTTGTCCCACCATTTATAAACAGGTACCACAAAACCTAATTTATGACAAATATGCGGTGCATTTCTCAACATTCGGCCACGCTCCAACAAAGCCTCACGAACCAAATGAATATTGCCTTGTGCCAGATACCTCACTCCACCATGAACTAATTTTGTAGATCTACTGGAGGTTCCTTTAGCAAAATCGAACTTCTCTAAAAGTAAAGTTTTATATCCGCGACTTGCAGCATCAACGGCACAACCAAGACCAGTTGCTCCTCCTCCAATTATTACAATATCAAATTCGTTATTTTCACGAAGTTGTTTTAATTTTTCTTCTCTATTCATCAAAAAAATAACTTTAGACTTGGAGCTGTATTTTACAACTACAAATCTAAAGTTAATTTATTTATTGCTGCCTCTATAAATTCTAAAGAAATACTTTTAAAACAATTCAAAAGCTAATCCAAGGAATCTATTAATACTTCATTAAAAAAATTAATGCCCTCCACTGATTTTAGTGTCAAAATCGATGCCTTGACGTCTTAAAATCCCACTTACTTTCCAGGCATAAAAACCCAAATAAGAAAAACATAAAACACCAACAATATAACTAGCTTGAATACCAATGCTATCAGATACAAAACCCTGCAGCCAACTGATAATTCCACCACCACAAATCATCATAATTAGAAAACTGCTTCCCTGGCTGGTGTATTTTCCTAATCCGCTTACTGCCAGAGTAAAAATACAAGGCCATAGGGTACTACAAAACAAACCAACGCTAGTGAAAGCATACACACTTACAATTCCGGTGGTTCCTATTCCAGTAAACAAGGCTACAATTCCCAGAGAAGAAAAAATCAGCAACATTCGGGCAGGATTTCCTTTGCTTGCCATATCAGCAGCAATCAAAACAAGGATAATTAATCCATAGATATAAAATGGAGTTAAATCATGATTGGCAATAGCATTTACAACTAAAAAAACGCCAAACGCCAAATAAGGGGCAATGAACCGCAGCATTTTTTGAACACTAACAACATCAGTAAAAGCTTCTACAGCTCCTGTCCAACGGCCTATCATTAAACTTGCCCAATACAATGAAATGTAAGGAGCGATATCACCAATGGCAAACCCCAATTCGGTTTCCATATAAGCCGGTAAATTACTGGCTGTAGATACCTCAACACCAACATATAAAAATATGGCAAGCATCCCTAAGAGTAATTGTGGGTAATTTAAAGCGGAATTTTTGGAGGAAGTAGTATCAGCAGTAGATTCTTCAATTGTTTCAGGATGTTCCGGCAAGGATGAAAATTTCAGCAAAACTGCCACAATCAAAAAAGCTAATCCCAATATCAAGTAAGGTATTCTAATACTTTCTACACTCAATTCAGTATTCCCAGATACAGAAGAACCAAAAATAGCAAAACTTACAATTAAGGGGCCAATGGTGGTTCCGAAATTGTTAATTCCTCCCGCCAATGTCAATCGTTGAGATCCTGTTTTTATTGGTCCCAAAGCAATTGCCAATGGATTGGCAACGGTTTGTTGCAAAGAAAATC
>NZ_JAAAPM020000055.1 GCF_009909155.2 Flavobacterium undicola | reverse complement strand
TTTTGTTTTAGGATAAACCGTTCTCAATTTAAAACAAGTATTTTTCATAAATCCATAGAAAGAATGGTGAATGCAAAACCGATTTATCAAAAAAACATAAAACAGATATTAAGTGTATAACTCAATTCTTTGTTTTTAAAAATAGGGTTTAGGTCACTTAATAAAAGAACATAAGAAAGTACAGATAAAATGGAGACAACTGTTATTACTTTTAAAATTTGTTTCATTATTTATACTAAATTAAGTGAAATAAAACTAAAAACTATTGATGATGATAAGGCTCATTCCTTAGAATGGTAAAACCTCTATACAATTGTTCGATGAAAAACAAACGAACCATTTGGTGAGAGAAAGTCATTAGCGAAAGCGAGATTTTCCCTTGCGCTTTGGCGTAAACCGTATCCGAAAAACCATAAGGCCCACCAATTACGAATACCAAAGTTTTAATTCCCGAGTTCATTTTCTTTTGTAATTCTTCCGAAAATCCTACGCTGGAAAAGTTTTTTCCATTTTCATCCAATAGAATAAGTTGATCAGTCGAGCTGATTTTCGATAGAATCAATTCGCCTTCTTTTTCTTTTTGTTGGCTTTCGGATAAGTTTTTTACATTCTTGATATCAGGAATGATTTCTAAATCAAATTTGATATAAAAAGACAGGCGTTTGGTATAATCGTCAATTAAGTTTTGAAGTGCTTTATTATCTGTTTTGCCTATGGCGATGAGTTTGATGTTCATTTTAAAGGATGATTTTCGAAGAGGTAAAGATATTAAAGTAGTTTTGCATTTTTATTGCAGCTTCAAAATTTGGAAAAAGGAATACGGATGACACGGATTTTAGAAATTGGCACAGATTTTTTTTACTCTCCTAAATTTTAGTCTTTCTCTGTGAAACTTTGATTAAAATCGATTATTTCGGGTTGTTTGTAGTAATTACAAAAACAATTAAAACTTCATCAGTGGTGTTGATTAGCGAATGAAAACCTTCGCCACTCATAGCGGTAATACTTCCTTTTTTGAGTTTTTTCTTTCGGATTACACCTTCTTTTTTAGTCATTTCAGAATATTCGCCTTCACCGTGCATCACGATATAAAGTTCCTCTTCATTTCGAGTTCCATGAGTATGAAAACCCACTTCGTCACCTTTGTTGAAGAAAACCATATAAGCTCCAATGCGGTTGTTAGTTAATTCGCCTTCGTCAAACATTTGCAATAAATAAACAATTCCGTTTCCTCCGTACATGGGGTCGCGTTTATCGACTTTTACAACGGTTCTTTCCGGCTTATTGAAAGGCGTTACACTAAGATCGATGTATTGAGATACCAATTTGATTATTTTGGCGTTTTCAGATGTTGTTTCAGACATTGTAATTGTATTTGTTGACAAATTTGGATTATTTTTTTCAAATGTAAAACATAAATCTTTGCCAGAATTAGCTTCAGAATAATTTTAAGCGATGTGGAAACAAATTTTCTATTCCACAAAATATGTCCTACTTTAGCAACATATAAATTTCTAGTAAAAATGATTAGCGAAGCACAATTTCAAAACGAGTTACAACTATTAATTGCAAATGCCATCAGGGAAGATGTAGGAGATGGAGATCACAGTTCGCTGGCTTGTATTCCTGCAACTGCTCAGGGAAAAGCAAAACTTTTAGTGAAAGATAATGGAATAATTGCAGGGGTTGAATTTGCGAAAATGATTTTCAATTATGTGGATTCTTATTTAGAAATAGAAACGTTTATAGAAGATGGAACTCCTGTGAAATTTGGAGATGTTGTTTTTCATGTGTCAGGAAGTTCTCAGTCTATTTTAAAGGCAGAACGTATGGTTTTGAATTCGATGCAACGCATGTCAGCCATTGCAACAAAAACCAATAGTTATGTGCAACTGCTTGAAGGAACAAATACTAAAATTTTAGATACCCGTAAAACGACTCCAGGTTTCCGTGTGGCCGAAAAATGGGCAGTGAAAATAGGAGGAGGAGAAAATCATCGCTTTGCATTGTATGATATGGTGATGTTGAAAGACAATCATATTGATTTTGCTGGCGGAATTTCATTGGCTATAGCCAAAACCAAAGCGTATTTAAAAGAAACGAAGCGCGATTTGAAGATTATTGTAGAAGCCAGAGATTTGAATGAAGTCAAAGAGATTGTGGCTGCAGGTGGAGTTTTTAGAATTTTGTTAGACAATTTTGATTACGAAATGACTAAGGAAGCAGTTGCTTTTATAGGTGATGCCAGTTTGACCGAATCATCAGGAAATATCAATGAGGACACCATTCGTCATTATGCTGAATGCGGGGTAAATTATATTTCTTCGGGTGCTTTGACGCATTCTATTTATAATATGGATTTGAGTTTAAAAGCTATTGAATAACTGCTTCATAAAGAATAGTATTAATGTCAGTAGAAATAGAAGAGAGGATTAAAAGAATCCCTTTGTTGCGAAATTTTATGCGTTGGGCAAAAGAGGTTAAACTCAAATGGCTTGGCGGGTTGCCTTTGTATGATTTGTTAGAATTGTACATTATCGGAATTACCGAAGGTGCTCTGTCAAACCGTGCAGGATCAATTGCTTTTAGCTTTTTTATGGCTTTGTTTCCATTTGCATTGTTTATTTTGAACCTTATTCCTTTTATTCCAATTGAAGGTTTTCAGGATGATTTCTTGGATTTTGTAGCTGATGGCGTTCCGCCCAATACTTTTTATGCTATCAAAAATATAATTAATGACATTCTTCATAATAGTCATTCGGGCTTATTATCGTCAGGATTTATATTGTCTGTTTTTTTGATGGCCAATGGATTGAATGCTATTTTGGGTGGTTTTGAAAACTCTAAACATGTTTTGGTTAAAAGAGGTTTTTTTCATCAATATTTTGTAGCAGTGGGGATGTCGTTGTTCTTAGCTTTTTTATTGATTATTACGGTGGCTATCATTGTTGTTTTCGAAGTTTTTATTCAGAAATTAAATGCTAGTTCTTTTTTGAATGAAAGTATTCCGTTTATAGTTATGGGACGTTATGTATTTTTGATTTTGATGATTCTAATGACCACTTCAATTCTGTTTAAATTTGGAACAAAAAATGATCAAGCCACTAGGTCTTTTATCTCAATAGGTTCAGTGTTTACAACGATTCTAACTCTTATTAGCTCCTATTTTTTTGGAGTTTGGGTTATCCAATTTTCAAAATACAACGAGCTTTACGGTTCCATAGGAACTTTGTTGATTGTGATGTTTTATATTTGGATTAACTGTATGGTTTTATTACTTGGTTTTGAATTAAACGAGGTGATTAATAAGGTGAAAAGAGAGAAAAAACAATCTTAAAATGGTCTGTTGTTATCTTTGTGTAGAAGGCTTTATTAGGGCTAAAAAAAACAAATTATGAAAAAGATTCTAACTATAGTTGTGTTGTTTGTTAGTTGTGTTTTCTATTCCCAAAACAAAGGAGTTTTAGGGAAATGGAAAACAATCGATGATGAAACAGGGAAACCGAAATCCATAGTAGAGATCTATGAAAAATCAGGAAAAATTTATGGTAAAGTAATAGAGATTCTGGATACTGTACATAAAAACGATTTTTGTAAAGAATGTTCCGGTGAAGATGCTAATAAACCTATTCTTGGTATGATTGTCATAAAAGGCTTGACTCAAGATGGTAAAGAATACAATTCGGGTAAGATATTGGATCCGAAAAACGGAAAATTATACCAGTGTTTTATCACTCTCGTGGGGAGTGATAAATTAAAAGTTCGTGGTTATATTGGGATTTCATTATTAGGGAGAACACAATATTGGCAAAGAGTCAAAAAATGATTTTTAATTTCCTCATATTTGCCGCTTAATCCTATTGCCTTTTTATCATGTATTTTGTTGAAGTAATTTTACCGTTGGCGCTTGCTAAAACCTTTACTTATAGTGTTTCTGAAGCTGAGTATGATTATATTCAAAAGGGAATGCGACTGGCAGTTCCTTTTGGTAAAAGTAAAATTTATACTGCTCTGGCGATAGATTTGCATCAAAACAAGCCTACTTTATACGAAGCTAAAGAAATTCATCAAATATTAGATGAAAAACCAATAGTTACCGAAAACCAAATTAAGCATTGGCAATGGATTGCAACTTATTATATGTGTGCTATTGGTGATGTGTATCGCGGGGCTTTGCCAAGTGCTTTGTTGCTGGAAAATGAAACCTTGATTACGCAAAAAGAAGCTGTTTTTGTTGATGAAAGTCAGCTTACAGATGATGAATTTTTGATTTATCAGGCTTTGCAACAGCAATCTTCTTTGAAAGTGCAAGACATTATTGGAATTTTGAATAAGAAAAATGTTTTTCCTATCATTCAAAAATTGATTGATAAAAACATATTGGTTTTGCAGGAAGAAATGCAGGAAAACTACAAACCTAAATTGGTGCGATACATTCGCCTGCATTCTAAATACGAATCTAATGAAGGCTTGAATGATTTATTGGAGGTTTTGAAAAATGCCAATAAGCAAAAAGAAATTGTACTGACTTATTTTCAGCTTAGTGCCAGTGAGAAGAAAAAGCCTATTTCGGTAAAGAAATTAGTGGAAG
Organism: Flavobacterium undicola; assembly: GCF_009909155.2. Classification (GTDB taxonomy): domain Bacteria; phylum Bacteroidota; class Bacteroidia; order Flavobacteriales; family Flavobacteriaceae; genus Flavobacterium; species Flavobacterium undicola. The sequence goes on along the minus strand of NZ_JAAAPM020000055.1, from coordinate 4,533 downwards.
CTTCTAATTCTACTCCGGCGGTGGTAAAAGCATTAATTGATAAAGAAATTTTCGAAGATTATTTGTTGCAGGAAGATCGGGTGAATTTCACAGGAGCCTCTAACGACAGTCAATTGCAGTTAAGCGAAGCACAGCAAAAAGCTTTTGACGAAATTAAAAGCAGTTTTCTGGAAAAAGAAGTCTGTCTTTTGCACGGTGTGACTTCGAGTGGAAAAACCGAGATTTATATTAAATTGATTGAAGATTATCTGGCAACCGGAAAACAGATTTTGTATTTGTTGCCCGAAATTGCTTTGACTACTCAATTAGTAACGAGATTACAAGCGCATTTTGGAAATAAAGTGGCAGTTTTTCATTCGAAATATAATAATAACGAGCGAGTTGAAGTCTGGAATCAGGTAATACAAAATTCGGAGAAAGCACAAATTGTAATAGGAGCAAGGTCGGCTTTGTTTTTACCATTTTCAAATTTGGGTTTCATTATTGTTGACGAGGAACACGAACAAACTTTCAAACAAGTAGATCCGGCACCGAGGTATCATGCCCGTGATGCTTCGATAGTTTTGGCCAGTTTTTTCAAGGCTAAAGTTTTGTTGGGTTCGGCTACGCCAAGTTTGGAATCCTATTATAATGCAACAACTGCTAAATATGGTTTGGTCGAAATAAAGACACGTTATGGAAATGTGATGATGCCTGAAATCGAATTGGTCGATTTAAAAGACAAGTACTTTCGCAAACGAATGACCGGACATTTTAGTGATGTTTTGATTGAAGGAATTATAACTGCTTTGAATTTAGGAGAACAGGTGATTTTGTTTCAAAATAGAAGAGGTTATTCGCCTTTGTTAGAATGTATGACTTGTGGTCATATCCCGCAATGCCAACAATGTGATGTGAGTTTGACCTATCACAAACATAAAAACCAGTTGCGATGTCATTATTGTGGTTATTCGATTGCTAAACCTACAAATTGTCATAGTTGTTCGAGTATTGATTTAACGACCAAAGGTTTTGGAACAGAGCAAATCCAACAGGAATTAACACAGCTTTTTCCAGAACGAAAAATTGGAAGAATGGATCAGGACACGACGCGTGGTAAATTTGGTTTCGAAAAAATCATTGATAGTTTCAAAAATCGTGAAATTGATATTATGGTAGGTACGCAAATGCTTGCCAAAGGATTGGATTTTGACAATGTGAGTTTAGTTGGAATCATGAATGCCGATAATATGTTGTATCATTCTGATTTTAGAGCTTTTGAAAGAAGTTATCAAACCATGACTCAGGTGGCAGGACGTTCAGGTCGTTCAGAAAAACAAGGAAAAGTAATTATTCAAACCTATAATCCTGATCATAATACGATACAGCAAGTAACTAATAATGATTATTTGGGAATGTATAAGGAACAATTGTATGATAGGCAAATTTATAAATACCCGCCTTATTTCAGAATTATACGAATTACGTTAAAACATAGGGATTTTGATAAATTAAAAGAAGGATCAATGTGGTTGTACCAAGTTTTGAGTCAGCATTTAAATATACCTGTTCTTGGACCGGAAGAACCGGCTATTAATAGGATTCGAAATGAATATCTTAGAACTATTATGATAAAAATCCCTCAGGATTTATCAATTATAGGCACAAAAAAAACTATTCAAAAAATATTGAATAGTTTTGATGCTGTTCCACAATATAGGTCGATAAGAGTCTCTCTAAATGTAGATTTTTATTAAAAAGTAGTTTTATGCAAAAGACAATGCTTTTACAAGGTCTTCTTTTTTGTTTCTGCTCAAAGGAATCTTAGTTGTTCCGATTTCTGCAAATTTGCTATTGAAGCGCTCCACTTTGTCGATATTTATAATGTATGACTTGTGAACTCGAACGAATTTCTTTTTAGATAAATCATTTTCAAAAGATTTCATCGTTGAAAGAACTAAATTGCTGTCGTCTTCAGTAACCACTCTAACATAATCTCCAAAAGCTTCAATCCATTTAATTCTTGAAGTGTAGATTTTTAATTTTTTCAAATTACTTTTGATAAAAATATGTTCTCCTTCTTCTTCTTTAATGTCTTGTTTAAGCAAATGCAAGTCCATGGCTCTTTTTACTGATGCACTAAAACGATCTACAGCTATAGGTTTTTGTAGATAATCAGTAGCATCATAATCAAAAGCTTTCAAAGCATATTCTGCCTTAGAAGTAATAAAAATGATTTGAGGTTTTGTTTTTAATCCATCTAAAAAATCAAAACCACTAATTACAGGCATTTCGATATCTAGGAAGATTAAGTCCACTGAATGAACGGACATGCAACTTTTTGCTTCAATTGCATTGGAAAAATCACCAATCAAATGTAGGTTTGGGTGATTATTTACTAACTTTGCGATGATCATCCTTTGTATCGAACTATCATCTACTACGACACAATTAAGTTTCATAATTTTTGTTTTTTAAGATTTGGCTAAGTAAAAGTATTGTACTTTTTCTTTAAAAACTAATTTTAATCGGCTTTTTTTGCAATACAACGAATAAAGTTGATTTATGTTTTTTTATTCAAATAAAAAGATTACTTTCGCAGCCAATTTAACAAATAAATAAATTTTTTATGAATCATTATGAAACTGTTTTCATTTTAAATCCCGTTTTATCTGACGTTCAGGTAAAGGAAACAGTAAGCAAATTTGAAGATTTTCTTACTAGTCGTGGAGCTACAATGGTATCAAAAGAAGATTGGGGTCTGAAAAAAATGGCTTACGAAATTCAAAACAAAAAATCTGGTTTTTACCATTTATTCGAATTCAACGTTCCAGGAGAAGTTTTAATTGCTTTTGAAACTGAATTTAGACGTGACGAAAGAGTTATGCGTTTCTTAACTGTAAGTCTTGACAAACATGCTATCTCTTGGGCTGAAAGAAGAAGAGCAAAACTTAAATCTCAAAAAGCTTAATTATCATGGCAACATTACAACAATCTGCTTCAGGAAAAAAAGACGGAGATATCAGATATCTTACTCCTTTAAATATAGAAACTAACAAAACTAAAAAGTATTGTCGTTTCAAAAAATCAGGAATCAAATACATCGATTATAAAGATGCTGATTTCTTATTGAAATTTGTTAATGAGCAAGGGAAAATTCTTCCTCGTCGTTTAACAGGTACTTCATTGAAATACCAAAGAAAAGTGTCTGTAGCTGTAAAAAGAGCGCGTCACTTAGCTTTAATGCCATATGTGGCTGATTTATTAAAATAATTAAAAATTAACAGTTGTTGGTTTTCTGAAACATGAAACCTAACTTCTATAACAAAGGACAACAACATGGAACTTATTTTAAAAAAAGACGTTCAAAACTTAGGTTTTAAAGACGATGTAGTAAATGTGAAAAACGGATACGGTCGTAATTTTCTAATCCCACAAGGATTTGCTCAATTAGCTACTTCTTCTGCAAAGAAAGTATTAGCTGAGAACTTAAAGCAAAGAGCGCACAAAGAAGCTAAAATTGTTGCTGATGCAAAAGCATTGGCTGAAACATTGAAAGCTCTTGAGGTTAAAATTTCTGCTAAAGCAGGTGGTGAAAAATTATTTGGTTCAATCACAAATATAGACATCGTTGCAGCTTTAGAAAAAGCAGGACAATCTATCGATAGAAAATTCATCACTTCTGGAATTGTTAAACGTACTGGAAAATATTCAGCTACTGTAAGATTACACAGAGATGTTATTGTTGATTTAGCTTACGAAATTGTTGCTGAAAAAGCATAATTTCTAAACTCTATATTTAAAATCCCGTCTCGTTCTAAAAAACGAGATCGGGATTTTTTTTTTAATCTGAATTTATTTCAGATTCTTTTTTTTATAACAGTTTATGCATCTTAAATAAAGATGCTGAAATAAATTCAGCATATATGAAATACACAAGACTTACAAAAGAACAATTTGAGGAATTACATCCTGAATTCACTAACTTTTTAGCAACTCAATCTATTGATAAGGCAGAATGGGATAAGATAAAAGAAGAAAAACCAGAAGTAGCAGAACAGGAATTAGATGTTTTTTCCGATTTGATATGGGAAGGTGTTTTGGCGAAAGCAGAATATCTAGAACATTTTTCTAAAAATCATATTTTCCTTTTTCAGGCTTTTGATACTTATGTACAATCTATCGTTTTGAAATCATTAGTAGCTGATGTTGATTTTTTGACAAAAGAAGGTTTACAATGGCTTAGTGATAATATGTTTACTGAAACCATCGAAATGAAAGTAGGTAAAAAAGTTTTTGCCGAAGAGCGAAATGCTTCTGTTTTTTCATTAATTCAGCAAGGTGCTTTCTTGAGTGATGGGCAATTATTTAAACAAATAAATTCGATTATAGAATCGTAATTTGAGTGTTATTTCTTTCTGAATAATATTTATTGAGTTATACACTTAATATCTGTTTTATGTTTTTTTGATAAATCGGTTTTGCATTCACCATTCTTTCTATGGATTTATGAAAAATACTTGTTTTAAATTGAGAACGGTTTATCCTAAAACA
>NZ_JAAAPM020000054.1 GCF_009909155.2 Flavobacterium undicola | reverse complement strand
AAAAGGAGTGGAAATATATTTACAACATCAAAAGGATCAACAATTTAGATTTTTAACTAAAAAAGCTAAAGAACTAAATATGCAACTAATTGATATTTAACAGAATAAATAAAAACGTCAATGGTAGATGTTTTTTTACAAAAAAAGCAATATGAAATGACGTTGATATTTTATAAATTAAATTTTGTTTTTTCTGGGGTTTGAATTGTCCTTAGCTTTCGCAGTCGAGTGTCAAATGTTTGAAGAATGCGTAAAAAGAAAAGCTGTTTGATCCGCCGCGGCGGAGAGTTCTTTTCTTTTAGCATTCGAAAACTAATTTGACCGACGAGGAAGCGTTAGACTTGATTTTTTTGTTTCTTTTTTGATCAAGCAAAAAAGAAAATTGATAAATCTAATTTTTCTGTTCTCGATACAATCCCGTCCAAAAACGGAATCACTACCATTGACGTTTTGTCTAAAAAATTGATTTTCAATTATTTAGACAAAACAATATATAAAAATAATACGTCATTTTATATTGCATTTTTTTGTAAAAAAATTATACCTCGAACTGACGAAAAATTACCATCAAAAACTAATTACACCCTACGGGTTCTCTATAACTCTTAAAAATAATAGATTATGAAATCTTTTTACCAAGAAATAGCCCAACAGCATCAAGACTTATTGATTCTGCCAAAAAAGAAATTAATCCATCAATTTATAGATGAGTTGTTTTCGGTTTTGTTTTCGAATACATCAAAATCTTTCGGTAATGTGACTATTATCGAAGATAAATTCACAGAATTAGAAATACAATTCAATGAACTGGTTTTGGATTTTGAACCTAAAAACGAGAAAAGTCAGCAACAAACCAAAACGTTTTTTAAGGCATTACCCAATTTACATAAAAAGGCATTAAACGATGCTAAAACTATTTATGCCAAAGATCCGGCTGCAAAATCTTTAGAAGAAGTTTTGTATACCTATCCCGGATTTTTTGCCATTGCCATTTATCGTTTTTCACATCAAATTTGGAAACAGGATTTGAAATTGTTGGCGCGTACCATTTCGGAATATGCGCATAGTAAAACTAGTATCGAAATCCATCCCGGGGCCCAAATAGGCGATGAATTTGCCATCGATCACGGAACCGGAATTGTGATTGGAGAAACGGTGATTATTGGCAATAATGTTCAAATATACCAAGGAGTTACGCTTGGAGCTTTGAGTGTGAAAAAAGGAGAAGCGTCTATCAAAAGACATCCAACGATTGAAAACAACGTCATTATTTATGCCAATAGTACCATTCTTGGCGGGCAAACTACCGTAGGAAGGGATTCCATTATTGGAGGAAATGTTTGGTTGACGTATTCCATTCCATCGAATTCGGTAGTCTATCATAAAAACGAAATCAGGGTTAAGGACAATAATCCTTTTCCAGAGCCTATTTTTTATTCGATTTAAGGAGTTGAAAAGTGCCACGAAGACACAAAGGCACAAAGGTTTTTTTTAAGAAAAAAAATCTGTTAAGATCTGCTGAATCTGCGTGCTAAAAATTTTTCTTTGTGACTTAGCGCCTTTGTGGCAAAAACTAACAAATAGTATTATGAAATATCAAAATGTATTAGAAACAATAGGGAATACACCCCACGTAAAGTTGAACAAACTTTTCCCAACGCATCAGGTTTGGATAAAGTTAGAAAAATCAAATCCAGGTTCGAGTATCAAAGACAGAATTGCCTTGGCGATGATTGAAGATGCAGAGAAAAAAGGACTTTTAAATTCGGATTCGGTTATTATAGAACCCACCTCCGGAAACACAGGAATTGGTTTGGCATTAGTAGCTGCGGTAAAAGGATACAAAGTGATTTTGGTAATGCCGGAATCGATGAGTATCGAAAGAAGGAAAATCATGAATGCCTATGGCGCCGAATTCGTTTTGACACCAAGAGAAAAAGGAACTGCAGGTGCAGTAGAAAAAGCGCACGAATTAGCCGCTTCGACTCCCAATTCATTTTTGCCTTTGCAATTCAATAATCCAGCCAATGTAGAAGTTCACGAAAGAACAACCGCTCAGGAAATCCTAAAAGATTTCCCTGATGGAATTGATTATTTAATCACCGGAGTGGGAACGGGCGGACATATTACAGGAGTTTCCAAAATTCTAAAACAACATTTTCCCAAGCTAAAAACTTTTGCTGTTGAGCCGGCATTATCACCCGTTTTGAGTGGTGGATTAGCCGCGCCACATCCCATTCAGGGCATTGGTGCCGGATTTGTTCCAGCCGTTTTTAATAGGGAATATATAGATGAAATCATTACCGTTGAAAAAGGAGATGCTTTTGAATTTTCAAAAAAACTGACAAAAACAGAAGGGATTTTTTCAGGAATTTCTACAGGAGCGGCTTTGGCGGGAGTTTCTAAAAAGCTTGAGGGGATACCTGAAAACGCAGTAATCCTAACTTTTAATTATGATACCGGTGAACGATATTTATCTGTAGATGAATTGTTTGATGCGGTTTTATAGGCAGAAGGATTTAACAAAAATAACAAGTAGTCGATGTGGATAATTAATCGTAAAACATTAAATTAGCAGAAGAGTACTACGCAACAGAATTTTACGAATACATTATTAAATAATCTAAAACTAAGAAAATGGCAGAAGTAAAAAAACAACAGACTGCGTTAGGAGACGTAGCAGCAAGACAATTAGCAATAGCAACACGTTCGGTGCCTACAATGGCAACTTCTCCAAGATGGCTTACTCATTTGTTACACTGGGTTCCGGTTGAATCAGGGGTGTATCGTTTGAATAAAGTAAAAGATGCCAATCATATTGAAGTGGATTGTTCGGCTAGAGACGAGAGAACTTTACCGAATACATTCGTGGATTATATCGAGAATCCAAGAGAATACAATTTGGCAGCGGTTCAGACTATTGTTGATGTACACACTCGTGTTTCGGATTTATACAGTAAACCATACAACCAAATTTCTGAGCAATTGCGTTTGGCTATCGAAACAATTAAAGAGCGTCAGGAAAGCGAATTAATCAACAACAAAGAATACGGTTTGTTGAATAGTGTAGCACCTTCGCAAATTATTAAAACAAGAACAGGAGCTCCAACACCAGACGATTTAGATGAATTGTTGACAAAAGTTTGGAAAGAACCAGGTTTTTTCCTGTTGCACCCATTAGCTATTGCAGCTTTCGGTCGTGAGTGTACACGTCGTGGTGTTCCACCTCCAACAACTTCTTTGTTTGGATCTCAATTTTTAACCTGGAGAGGAATTCCGCTTATTCCTTCGGATAAATTGCCAATCAAAGATGGTAAATCTAAAATCATTTTATTGCGTACAGGAGAAAGCCGTCAAGGTGTAATAGGTCTTATCCAGCCAGGTTTACAAGGGGAACAATCTCCGGGATTATCGGTGCGTTTTATGGGAATAAACGAAAAAGCAATTGCTTCCTACCTGGTATCTTTATATTGCTCATTGGCAGTAACTGTTGATGACGCTATTGCGGTATTAGAAGATGTAGAAATAGGAAAGTATCATGAGTACAAATATTAATACAACAGGTACGGGATTACCTAATATTGATGACTTGGAAAAGTTAGCCAATGAGTTGTTCAGTGCGTTGCCCAATGAGTTTCCAAAAGAAATTTCGTTGAGTCCCAATGCCAGTGAACATCCTCGCGCTACCAAAATTGCCGAAACGCTGCTTGCGGCTGGTAATTTAGGTGGAGTAGAAGCGGCATTTCCGGTTAGCAATCACGATACCTTGTTGGGACAATCCGGTTTTGCTCCGTTGGCAACTCCGGCGGTTTCGGCAAGTCCGATTGGGTCAGTACAAACTCCGCCTTCATTTGGTGGTTTTGGCGGATCTCCTTCGGTGGTACAGTATGGAAAGGCACCCGCATTTGGAGGTTATTCCAATGCTTTTTCCGATCCTACTATCGAAAATATTTCACAATTAGGTGATTTGAATCTGGATTACAATCAAGGATTTGCATCTGCTCCTGTTGCAGGAAGTGGAGCTGATCCTTATGCGGTGAACAACGGTAACAATATCAATGCCGAAAATCCGCAAACTGGTTTCAACGATCCCAATTTGAATAATAATGGTGGTAATTCGTCTTCATCTTCAAATTTGAATCAGAATTATTTGCCATTCGAATTAGAACATTCTTCTTTTGAAGCCGAATTAAAAACCGCTTTAGAAGCATTGAATTCGAGTTTCGGAATTCCATCTTTGGTAACAACTCCGGGAATTATCGATACTCCGGGTTCGTATTATTTTTTGAATGAAAATCCTTTTGGCTTTGATTCTAAAAAAGCAGCTATTTCTCCGGTAAGTCACAACGAATTTGAAGGTTTTGGCGGAACTAATTTCAATCCACATATTGTCAAGAAAGATTTTCCAATTTTAAAGGAAACGGTGAATGGCAAACCCTTGATTTGGTTTGACAATGCTGCAACAACTCAAAAACCACAATCTGTAATTGATAGGGTAAGTTATTTTTATGAGCATGAAAATTCCAATATTCACCGTGCTGCACACGAACTGGCAGCCAGAGCTTCTGATGCGTATGAAGCGGCCCGTGAAAAAGTGAAAGTATTCCTGAATGCTAAATCCGTGAACGAAATTGTTTTTGTTCGTGGCGCGACTGAAGGAATCAATTTAGTGGCTCAAAGCTGGGGCGATCAGAATTTGGTTGCTGGCGATGAGATTGTGGTGAGTAATTTAGAACATCACGCTAATATTGTGCCCTGGAAACGTCTGGCTGATAAAAAAGGCCTGAAATTGAGAGTGATTCCTGTCGATGATAGCGGACAAATTCTGTTAGACGAATATGCGAAACTGCTGAATTCGAAAACGAAATTAGTAGCTTTCACTCAAGTTTCGAATGCGTTAGGAACGGTAACTCCGGCTAAGCAAATGGTAGAAATGGCTCACGCTGTTGGTGCCAAAGTGCTGTTGGATGGAGCGCAATCTGTTTCACACATGAAAGTAGATGTGCAGTATCTTAATGCCGATTGGTTGGTTTTCTCAGGTCATAAATTATTTGGACCTACAGGAATTGGCGCTTTGTATGGCAAGGAAGATTTGCTAAACGAAACCCAGCCGTACCAATCCGGCGGCAATATGATTCAGGATGTGACTTTTGAGGAGATCAAATACCACAAAGCACCGAATCGTTTTGAAGCAGGAACGGGTAATATTGCCGATGCTATTGGTTTGGGTGCCGCGATTGATTATGTTTCGAAAATCGGGATAGAAGTAATCGGGCAATACGAGCATTATTTATTGGAATATGCGACTAATTTGCTGAAACAAATTCCGGGTGTTCGATTGATAGGAACTGCTGCTCATAAAGCGAGTGTACTTTCTTTTAACCTGCAGGGGTTTACCAATGATGAGGTAGGACAGGCATTGAATAAGGAAGGAGTTGCCGTGAGAACCGGACACCATTGTGCGCAACCTATTTTGAGACGCATGGGCGTAGAAACCTGTGTAAGGCCGTCTTTGGCCTTTTACAACACCACCCAGGATGTGGATGTTTTTATAGAAACCCTCTGGAAATTAAAATCCGGAAAAAAATAAAAAGCAAAAGCCCAGGATTTAGTTCTTGGGCTTTTTTTGTTTTAGACTGTAACCACAAATTCTCTAAATTATTTGGAGTTTTTGTGGTTTATTATTTGTTAATTTGAAAAATAACCAAAGTTGAAATTGAAATTTTTATATGAAATATTTTTATGAGTACAATACAACCAAATTTTTTAGATAATCTACCTATTGGAGACGACTTGTTTGAAGGGAAATCACAAGAAAAAATAGGTGTCGTAGTTGCTGATATAATTAAAAACAAAAGTTTTCAAATAATTGGAATAGATGGTGCTTGGGGGACAGGAAAAAGTAATCTTGTAAAAATTATAGACAACAAACTACCCGATTTTAAATTCTTTATTTATGATGTTTGGGGACATCAAGAAGATGACCAACGCAAGGCTATTCTAGTAGAACTGACAGAATTTATTTCTGACAAGGAAAATAATATGGTTTCCAATAAATCTAAATGGAAGGCAAAATTAAAAAGATTACTGGCTAAGGAAAAAGAAGTGACTACTATCAATAGACCTTATCTAAGTATAGGTTTTATTCTATCTTTAGTATTAATTATTTACACGCCAACTATAAACACCTTTGCTAAAAAAGATACTGGGGACATTTTTGGCATTCAAAATGAATTAGGTAAAGCACTATTAATTCTATTTCCATTATTTCTTATAATAATAATTTATATCTGTAAAGTTGTTTTTCAGCTTTTTTGGAAAGGCAGTAAATGGGGATCTTTTAAAATCGCTCTTCAACAAACATTTCAAGTCTATACAAATAAACAAGAGGAAGAAACTAAAATTGAAACTATTTCTGAAAATGAACCATCGGTTAAGGACTTCAGAAATTGGATGAAAGAAATTGATGCAGATTTGGGTGAAAAAAAACTTGTTTTAGTTTTTGATAATTTTGATCGTTTGCCTAAAAAAAACATCTTAAGTATATGGTCATCAATCCATATTTTTTTCGCAGAAGAGAAATATAAAAACATAAAAGTTATCATTCCCTTTGATCGGCTTCATATCCAAAATGCTTTTAAAGAATTGAATGGAAGTGATGGAAACTACGCTAATGATTATATTAATAAAACATTTGATTTGGTTTATAGAGTTTCTCCTCCGATTCTGTCAAGTTGGAAAGTGTTTTTCAAAGACCGATGGCAAGAAGCTTTTACAGTCGTTGATGAAGCTGAATTTATAAAAGTGATACAAATTTATGAGGTTTATAAAGCAACTATTACACCCCGAGAGATTATTGCTTGTATCAATGAGATAATATCAATTAAACTACTTGATGATACTATTCCTGATCGATATATTACACTTTTTGTCTTGAATAAAGATGAAATTATTATGGATCCTTTAAAAGCTATTTCTAATCCTGAATTTCTAAAAGGTTTATCATATTTGTATAAGGATAATGATGATTTTCAAAAATATATTACTGCATTAGCATATCAAATCAAGCCTGACGACGCTTTAGAAATTGCTTATAGAAAACAATTAAAAGATAGTTTGGTAAATAATGATATTAAAATATTTCTTGAAATTTCAAATACAAGTACTTTTCACAAGATTATTCCAGCTGTGCTTCAAGAAATTGAAAATTTTGATAATCCGATTTTGGTTTTGGACTCTTTATCTGATACCTCGAGAATTTCAGAGATTGAAAAACAATCTATCTGGGATGATATTTATCTAAGGATAAAAGACATAACTCACAATAGCTCTGAGATAAAATATTCACAAAAGCTTCTTGTTAAGCATATTGATATTAACAAAGCAAAAACTTGGATTAAATCTATTATCAAACAACTAAGGATTCGTAATGATTTTGATTCCGTAAAATTTGCTACAATCGTAGATGATTTCGATAAGTTCTTGGATGACAATGAAATTCAAATAGATATTTTGGATTTGCTAAAATCTTTAAAAGAAATAGAAGTTGAGCCAAAAACATTTATCCCGCTTGTTTCCAATAAAAAAGCAAATTACAAGAAATATTGTGTAACTACACAAAATGATGGACTAAATCAGTACCTAATTGAACTTGATATTGATTCATTAGCGCAATTAAATTATGTAAGTCACCTAAAAGATGATTTTACATTAAAAGATTTTATTGAAGAATTATCAAATAAAATAGATTTAGACAAGTCAGATGCAAATACGTTGTCAATATTATACAAACGACTTAAGGATATTTCAGAAAAACCTTTAAAAGCTAAATTGTCAGATTCCGAAATTTTTTCCTTGTTTAATCAAATTACGGAAACTGAAGATTTTTATTATGATTTAGTCGCTATGAGGATGTCAAAATTAAATAGTTACCATCCTTCTTATGCCTCAGCTTTCTCTGTTATTTTAAATTCAGATAAAGAGGATCTTGCGGAAAAAATTGCGCAAAGGATTGAGTTCTACATAAACTATGATGATTTTCTTATTGGTTCTAAACATTTTACAGATTCTATTTTATACAAAAATGTTACAAGAAAAATAATTACTGATGATTATGGTGTTTCAAAAGCAAATCTTCGTGAACTATTAGAAAATTTTGAAGATATATGTGGTAATATAGAAATTGAACCTAATGTTTTTTTATTAGATTTAAATAGTTGGGAATTAGAAGGTTTTGATTATAAAAACGTTATGGATTTTTCATTGTATTTATTTGAAGTCATTAAGACAAATGAATTAGATATATCGAAACATATATTGAATTTAGCAAATGAGTATTTCAGTTATTTGGATAAAGAGGAATGGGCTTTAATCTTTAGTGATTTTGATTTGTTTAAGTTTAAATTATTAAAAATAATTGATTTTCAAGGTTGGAATAGTTTTTCATTAGAAGGTTTAAAAGATGCACTAATACAGTCAATTTTGAATAAAAATTTTGACAAACCGGAAGATTGGTCTTATTTATTTGATAGCTTTAATAAATCAGGTTTAAGTTTGACAAATACACTAAAAGATATAAGAGATAAACTCTACAGTGATAGTACTTTAGTTGATAAAGTTTTATTTATGTTTTTAATTGATCCATTTATAGAATCATCTGTTTTGAATGATAAGCCAGGTGATGCTTTTAGAACATTTTTTAAAGTTGAATTTCTTGATGATGAGGGATTGGTGAATTTAAAAGATAAGCATTCAGATGTTATAAAGGAATTATTAAAAAAATCTTCTCCAAATGATGTCTCAGATTTTAAACAAGCAATCAGGGATAGAAAAGATAGTAGCGAAAACATAAAATTATTAGCTACAAAATTAGATATTCGTCTTTCAAAAAATTAAATTTTTAAAATGCTCATTAAATTTTTTCACTAGACTCGGATATGTAATAAATATCTCGTTCAACGGATAGCGCGGTTTTGCACACCGTGCCCACAAAGGAGATTAAGTAATGAAATTTTAAGGAGCTACAACCCGAAAAGACAATTAAGACTTGAAAAAATGAGAAAAATATTCGGACTTTTGACCTGTATAGTATTATGAAAAGAGGATTTGAATTTCTTAAACAGATAAAAGAAAATAACAATCGGGAATGGTTTACTAAGCACAAACCAGAATACGATTTGATTGTGAAAGAAAATAAAATTTTTGAGTTAGTCATTTAGTTTCTGTATTTTTATGTCTTTAAAAACAGTCGTTATGGAAGTATTTGAAGGACAAAGCATACTAAACTTTATAAAAGAATTGCCAAATGATGAAGCTTGCAA
>NZ_JAAAPM020000053.1 GCF_009909155.2 Flavobacterium undicola | reverse complement strand
AAGCTTTGCAAGCTTCATCATTTGGCAATTCTTTTATAAAGTTTAGTATGCTTTGTCCTTCAAATACTTCCATAACGACTGTTTTTAAAGACATAAAAATACAGAAACTAAATGACTAACTCAAATATTTAAATAGTAGTAAAATGGAATTTAGAACCTTAAGAAATATCGAAAACAGTTTCAGGCAAATCAGACTTTATGCCATTGTGTTTGCATTGTTCTGTATTGGAGTAACCGGATATGCGGTGTGGCAATCGTATCACTTTGCAGAATTGCAACGTCAAAAGGTGTATGTGTTGGATAATGGTAAATCGTTAATGCTGGCTCTTGCACAGGATGCTTCTATCAATCGTCCGGTTGAAGCTAGGGAACACGTCAGACGTTTTCACGAACTTTTTTTTACTCTGGCACCCGACAAGGATGCTATCGAAAGCAATATGAAACGTGCGTTCAACCTTGCAGACAAAAGTGCTTTCAATTACTATAAAGACTTGTCTGAAAAAGGGTATTACAATCGTATCATTTCAGGGAATGTGCAACAGCGTATCGAAATAGATAGTGTGGTGTGCAACTTCGATAGTTATCCGTATGCTGTGAGAACTTATGCTGAGCAATTTATTATTAGATCCAGTAATGTAACTAAGCGTAATCTGGTGACATCATGTTACCTCGTGAATTCAGTTCGATCGGATAACAATCCACAAGGCTTCAATATAGAAAAGTTCAATGTGATAGCGAACAACGATATTGAAATTATGGAACGTTAAAGACAAAGAATATGGGACATCAATTTGATTTAGACGCATTCTCAAAAATCCTTACTGATAAAGGGTTTGACGGTTATTTCTATACGGAGGGTTGTTGTGCAGGCAAACTGAAGGATAGCATCAGTGAGTTTTTGGAAGCTTGGGACAATGGTAAAGAAGTTCCATTGTTAGAAAATCATCTGCATTTATCTACTTACCTCCAATGGAATGGTGAAGACAAACCAAAGATTAAGTGTAATATGTGTGTAAGATATGAGAACGGGAAATTCGATTTACAGAAAATGGAAATGTATATAAGAAGTATAGACCGTTACGGGCAATTATTGAAGCAATCTAAACTGACCACTCTTACCGCAAGTTCAGTTCCGACAGCAAAAGAAGCTATTGCTCAAGTGTCAGATAAACCTAAGCAACAGTTGTCTTCCAGAAGCAGGCGATTTAAACTGTGAAACCCGATAAAAATTAAAGTATGAAAAAAATAAGAGAAAATATGGATAGGTATTTTGACAAAGTGGATGGTCGTTGGCGAGCATTACCCTTGCGACAACAGTACAATTATCTTTTATACTGTTTCTTAGTTTATCTGGTTCTCACTATAGCTGTTATTCTAAAGGTTTGGTATGATACAGGAAAATCCAATCACAGAGTGGTTATTGAGCATATTGAAAATCCAGCTGTCAAAAAGAAAGAATCCGCTATATCAATGCAGGATTCATTGTTGAAAATTATAAAAAATAAAAGTCATGAAAGAGAATGAAAACAAAAAGAATACTGTCTTTGTAACAGGTGGTAGTCAAAATAATCCTTCGGATATAGTGCTGGAAAGCAGTTTAAATAAAGTCAATAAATTTAAAAAGCCACTCATTTTTGCGTTGATGGGTATTGTATTTCTGGGGTGTATGTATTTAATATTTAAACCATCCGAAAATAGAAAAAAGACAGAAGATTTTGGTCTCAACGATTCAGTCCCTCAGGCTGCTGATAACGTTTTGCAGGATGATAAGCAGAAAGCTTATGAGGAGGCAATGTTGGAACAAAAGAATCTGGAAAAACAAAATACGCTAACATCTTTGTCTGACTATTGGAATGAGGACATTACAGATGAAAATGGTCAGGATGCTTCGGAGGCTAAGAGTGAAGTGTATAATAGTTCATTAAATAATGATAATCCTTCTTTAGCCAGTTATCGTAATGCACAGAATACAGTTGGAACTTTTTATCAGAATGATAATTCAGAAGCATTGCAACTGCGTAAACAACTGGATGAACTAAAAGAACAGCTGGCTAAAAAAAATGAGACACCAATTGATCCAGTCGAAAGTCAATTGGAACTGATGGAGAAATCGTATCAGATGGCTGCAAAATATCTTCCAACAAATGCCGTTTCAGGGGAACATCCAAAGGAACAAAAAACAGTACTTTCAGGTTTATCAAACCAAAAAGAATCTTTTGTTGCATTTGTTCCTGCCCATAAAAATGTGGTTTCTTCTTTACAGAGAGTACTTCCTGATAGTACGTTTATAGTTAATTGGAGTGAAAAGCGCAACCGCCGATTTTATACCGTAGGGAAAACAGAGCAGCAAATACAACTCAAAAATAGTGTCCGTGCTGTTGTTCAACAAACACAGTTAGTAGCTGAAGAGAGCAATGTTCGTTTACGCTTATTAGAACCTGCCAAAATAGGAACTCATATTATTCCGCCAGGAACAGTATTGACTGCAAATTCAAAATTTCAACAAGGGCGTCTTCAAATGAAAGTTAGTTCGATAGAGATGAATGGGAATATCTTTTCTGTTGATCTTATAGTGTATGGACTGGATGGACAACAAGGTTTGTTAATTCCTTATTCTCCCGAAATAAGTGCTTTCAAAGAAATGGCTGCTAATATGGGGCAGAGTTCAGGAAGCAGTATTATGATGACAAATTCTGCCGGGCAACAAATAGCAGCTGATTTGAGCCGAGGGCTTGTACAGGGTGTTTCAGGGTATTTTTCTAAAAAAATGAGAACCCCAAAAGTAACATTGAAAGCAGGGCATCAGGTGTTCCTTGTTTCCAAAAAATAAATATTTAATTCTTTAAAACTTATACAATAGAATATGAAAACAACAATGAAAAACATACTAATAGTACTGGTCTTAGTATTATGCTATGCTACGCCATTTCAGGCACAACAGACTGTTCGCAATACCACAAAGTTAGACTTGGGAAAAATAGAACCCTATCGGATAGAAGCGACTTATAGTAAGACTTCGCACTTGATATTTCCTGCTGCTATTCGCTACGTAGATTTAGGAAGCGATTATTTAGTTGCAGCCAAGGCAGAAGATGCAGAAAATGTATTAAGAGTAAAGGCAGCAGTTCGTAATTTTAAAGAGGAAACCAATTTTTCGGTAATTACCGAAGATGGACGTTTTTATAATTTCAATGTGCTTTACAACTCTTTTCCAGTTACTATGAATTACAATCTTTTGGAAATGCAAAAGGGGATAAGTAGGGAGAATATTAATGATGTTCTTTTTGAGGAACTAGGAAAAAATTCCCCATCATTAGTAGGCGAGTTATTGGAAACGATTTATAAAAAAGATAAACAACTTATAAGACATATTAGTGCTCAGAGTTTTGGGATTAAGTTTTTATTAAAAGGAATTTATATTCATGATGATAAATTCTATTTTCATACCGAAATCCATAATTTTACTAATGTGCCTTTCAGAATCGATTTTATTAATTTCAAAGTAGTAGATAAAAAGATTGCTAAACGTACTGTGATACAGGAAAGAACGCTAGTTCCATTGCGAGTCTATAAACCACTGAACGAAATTGCTGGCAATGCAGTAGAACGAAATGTATTTCTGTTGGATCAATTTACTATTGCCGATGACAAAGTACTGCTGATAGAAATTTTTGAAAAGAACGGTGGCAGGCAGCAATTATTAGAGTTAGAGAATTCTGATTTGGTCAAGGCTAAGCTTATTAAGAATATGAAGTTGAAGATTAATTGAATTTAAAAATTGAAAAATAGGGCTGGGCTGTTTCATAATTGTGAAGCAGCCTTTTTCTATTTGTTGAAAATATTATTTTTTATAACTTGTTTTAAAACAATAATTTAGGTGTTTAAACGTTTTTTTAAATTAATAAAGTGAAATATAAAAATACAGATTATGAATCCAACATTGGTTTTAAGTATTTTAGCTTTGCTAAGTGGTTTTGGTCTTCGTTACTGGATTAACAGAAGAAAATTTTATAGAAGAAGTCCCATGGGGGCGGAAGGTTTTTCTAGTTATGAAAAATCAGTATTCATTTTATTTTTAGAACGTACAGGAAAATGGATTGCCTTTATTCTGATTGTTTTTGGACTTTTGTTTTTCTGGAGTTATTCAAGACAGAAGAAAGAAAAAGAAGAGGTGGTTTTAATTGAAACACAAAATCCAAAATAATCAAGTGGCGTTCTTTTGCTTCTTTTCTTTGGTCGCTGATGTGGAAAGAAAAGAAGTCGGACAAAACGAATAAGTAGGATAATGAATATCCTCACGCAAAACTCACAAGCTTTTTGGTAAAATGTAGAATCTTCGCATTTTACCAAAGTGATTGTATCCTTCTTCTGAAAAAAGACTTTTCCGACCATCGGGAGGAAGTGTCTTTTTTACTCTGATTTTAACATTACTAATCCAGCGACGTTCTTTTGCTTCTTTTCTTTGGTCGCTGATGTGAAAAGAAAAGAAGTCGGACAAAACGAATAAGGAGGATAACGAATATCCTCACGCAAAACTCGCAAGCTTTTTGGTGAAATGGGAGTATTCGCATTTAACTAAAGTACTTGCAACTTTTCTTCTGCAAAAAGACTTTCCTGACCATCGGAAAAGAGTGTCTTTTTGCAGCCCGCCCCGATAACTATCGGGGTTTGGTTAGCCAACTGGGACGGGCTGTGACCTAAAATCTTTCAAATTGAGAAAAAAGCCTCGGTATTGGGTTAGTCCGTTACGAAATAAACCCCATAAAAGAGAACTACCTATCTGTGCAAGTGCAGAATTAATATATAAATCTTGTTTTCCCAATGCTTCCGCAAGGGAACAACTTGGAGTGTCATCTGTAATTTCGGACTGTTTTAGCAGTTCGGGAAATTCTTCGGTTACAAATGGTAAGTTAGCAACGGTTTCATATTTCTCTGAATTAGGTTGTTTTATATTGCCTATAGAGGATAGTATAACTTGCCCTGTATGTTGGCTATTTCCAAAATCCATCCAATAACGGGGACGATTAGCATAAGCATTGCTGTTATTAAGTTGTTTTAAAATGTCAGCAATTTCAAAACGAGCTTTCACACTATCCACACAGCTAATAAAAATACTTGCTGCCGCATTTTCGGGTAACCTTTCCAAACTGTCTTTTTCAAATTTTATGGTTTCTGCTTTCCAGTTTGTACCCGACCAACGGTTGGCACGGTTTATCAATGCGACGGATTTGTACAGTCCTGTTTCAGAATCTGCAAATCGTTGTCTGCCTAAATTGGCTTCTGTGATTATATCATCATCCCACAAGCAAACGCTCAAACCTGCATGACCTAATGCAATAAGGCTATGATTCATTTCAATTAGAGAAGTTACTACTTTAGAACCTGTACCACCTGCACCGATAAGATTTACCGTTATTGGATTTGTGGGATTTATTAAATAGTTGTCTGTAAAATGTACTTTTATTTTTTCGATATTCATGACAATATATCTTTTAAGGTTTTACCATTCTTTTTTAATACTTCTTTTGGAAAAGTGTTGTTTGTATTGACAAGGCTTTCCCAAAGTGTTATACAGTTTCCTTCTATCGGATTGTAGTCTGGCATCAAATGACTGAAATAGCTGTTGAAAAAATAAGTTTCCCATGCGATTGTAAACTTTTCTAATGAAGCAATTTTCTTCATCTGAACATCTACCGTTCCCATGCAAACATTGGCATTTTCATATACATTAAAAAAAGGAGCATTGTACAATTTTGTGTTTTCTTTAGGTCTGCGATTACTTCCCAAAGCAAAAACAGAAAGACTGTTTTTGTTGGCAATCCATAACATAGGAGGTACATTTACCAAGCCTTTTGGGATTCCTAAATTTTCTGTAAAACACATTTCTCTTTGCATGGCTTTGGTAAACCAGATTACTTTATTTTGAGTAGGGTCAATATGTAAAATAGCATTGCTTATTATTCCTTCTGATTTTAAACAAGGTTCTTTTTCTTCTTTGGCTGTTTTCAATGCTTTTGCCAGTTGGTTTGCTTCTCTTACAGTCAAAGGATGGGCATTAATAGGATTTCCATTTTTATCCATGTCGAAAGATTCTACATAGTTGTCAGAATTCATTCCTTTAGTCTGATAGAATACTAATGCAGATTTAGGATGATACAGTGTTCCAAAATTTTCTGTTATATCGTTCATAACTATATACTTTTAAAAATTGTTTAACAGGTAAATTAATTGTCCGATAAGGGCAAACAATCTATTCTCAAAATCAAGATTGTTTATTGTTATGTCACTTCCGTCAAAACGTTTAAGGATACTAGGCTCTTCAATCTGTCCGTATTCTTGTAATTCGTTATTTACGCATTGTATAATATTTTCATTCAGCCAACCTTTTCCATCAGCATAAAAGGACACGTAGTAATCCATTGTTAAAATGTTTTCTATTTCTTCTTCGTTTTCGTCTGCTTCTTCGTTGGGTCTTGCATTTCGAAATACATTTTCGTTTGGATATTGCTCTAAAAGGGAATAGGCTTCTTGAGCTAATTTTAAACAATCCTGTTCAAAAACTTCCGTACCTTTAAAGCGGTTCAATCGTTTTTTGAAAAAAGTTAAATTGGCAGTATTGAAGATTTTTTGTTCCATTTTGTCGCCAATATATTCCGCTTGTTCGAATTCACGCAAATAAATTGATGTTTCTTCGGCATCATCATCAGTTAGTTGCCATTCTTTCAACATCTCGTATTGATAATAAAGAAAACTATTTCCCTGTCTGTAATAAGGGATGTTAACATTATGATAGAGATAACTACAGACTGATAATAAAAGCTGTGCACTATGTTTTCGTTTTTTGTTTTTTAACAAACGGTACAGCGGTACTACTGGAATATAATAAAGCGTTGAGTTAGTGTTGTATCGTTCTTCACTTGTGAAAAAGGTTTTGTTATTATCCTGTACGAGTTTGATTTCTTCCCAATCTCTAACTTTATCTTTTAGTTTTTCTTTGGTGTTCCATAAAGCCAAAGCGATTTTATAAGGAAAACCAAAAGATTGGGTGTGTATGGGATTAATGTTATAATGCGTTGCAAGTTTGGAAAGAGATTGGTAGAAATCTCTTTCCAAACTTGCTGTTTTCTTACAAGCCTGTGCCGTTTTCGTTTCTGCCAGTTTTGGCAGAAACGAAGTTTTTAAAAAACCATTGGTAGCATCGGTAATGGTACAGATTGCTGTTTGTCCTTGCGGATTTCGTTTGCGTCCTTTGTTCGTTTCATCCAGTTTGCGAACTCTCCTAATTGGCGGTGTAGTTGCTTTTGTTTGGATTCTTTGGGTAGCTTTATCGTACCCGCTATGATATGTGATTGCATAAGTCATTTTTTATTGTTTTAGGTTTAACCTTTCGTACCTATAGCACTTTCAAAGCGGTATTGTACCGTATCATCTTTTATTACAGGTGCGCCAATTTTTGCGGTTGTAAGGATGGGATAAGTATTGGAATAAAAGTTTAGTACTGCTTGTACACTCCATTTTGGTTCGGGGTCTGTGAGTTTGATTTCTTGTCCTTTATCGTTAAACAGAAATACTCTTTCTAATTGTGTGGCTAATAACATAATGATTCAATTTAGATTAAACATTTTCTTGCTCTGCTCCGAAAAGACTAGGCGAAGCGAATTTATCGTATAGTTCTTTTTTGCGTTTGTTTATGGCTTCGGCATATTCAGAATAATCGTTAGGATTAGGTACTTTCATCCAGGCATCACGGGGTTTACCATCGTTGTCCAATTCATCAGCCTTTGCTATAGCTTCTTTGTATTTCTTTTCTTTTTCGTCCTTCGCTTTTTTCTCCTTATCGGTTTTCTCTTTTTCCATTGCCGATTGTTTTTGGGCATTTTCCAATTGCTTCATATAGGCTTCCATGTTGACCATTAAACCCGAGGCAGTTTGTAAGGGTACTGCAATACTTTCAAAAAATCCCTCGTCTAATTCATCTGCTGTTCCTCTAAGATTAAGAGGTGGGATTAGTTGTTTGGCATTGTCTCCACATTGTTCATTTTGGAGTAAAATAGAAACGACCAGTTTGTTTTCTACTCCTCTTGATATGGTTAGCTGTAAATCGCCAGTGATTTCTAATTCTGCTATCTGATTGAAAAAATTAGTGTTCATCTTTTAAATTTTTAAAGTGTTGTTTAATCCGTTTTTAATTACCGTTAATTTTTCGTGCATATCCAGCCAATAGGCTTTTTGTCTTTCATTGAAATCTGAAAAATCGTTACCCTCCTGTTGATAGTCTTTGTATTCTGCCGTTATTTTGATGGCTTCATCAAGGTCAGTTACCTCAATAGCGTAACCATTCAAATCAATTACTTCCATTAATTAAAAAATTTATGTTGATAGCGTTCGCACCAATTTTTGCAAACGAGCTACACAGTTCAAATGCTTTTTGGGACTTTATTTGTGCCGTACCACCTAATACAATGGATTGTAATTTGGCTTCATCATCTTTATAATTGCGTACATTCTGGTAGTAGCCAGTCACAGTGTTATAAGCTCCAAATAATGTCCCCTTTGTGGTTTCCATCTGTTGTGTCTCATTAGTCATTGCATAAGCAAAAGCACTTTCAACAGTATTTTTGAACACGGTTGAGATTTCGTCATTATTACCCTTTTTGATATGCTCTAGGGTTTCTTTATTGGGACAAAGTGCCAACTGTATCAATTTTTCTACCTCCCTATCGCTTACTTTTACTTTCGCCCAGTCATTGAAGATGTTTTCTAATTGGTTGCTGAATTCGTTTGCTAATCCCATTACTTTGTGCGCATTGTCCAAACGTTGTTTCGCTCCCGAAGTATGGCGAATTCGGACCACGTTACTCATATTGCGAAGTGAAGCGTTAAGCGTATTTTGGCAAACAATTCGAACAGGGGTAAAGGCTGCGGTAATACTTCCGCTACCATCGTGCGAAGTAGTGAGAAAAATATATTTTTCTGTTACATCATCGCCATTACCAACACGGATATAATCAGGCAGTTTTGCAGTTATAAAAATGCGCTCTCCATTTCCTAAAGCTCCTGCGGTCTCGTATAAGATTCCGTCAGTACCTCCTACAATAGCATCAAAAAAACTAAAAGCCTCTCGATTTTGTACAATATGGTAGTCTTTGCCTACCACACCCAAAACGGTGTTGTTGTCAGTGCGCATAGTAGCAAAATAATTAGGCACGTTTAGTTCGTTGTCTCTAATTTCTATGCTGTTTGTATTTTCAATGATATTGGAGCCTTTTGTGTATAAAGGGCTTTTGATTACCTCATAATCCAGTCCTGCGTGTTGGATTGCTTCTGCACTTGTGGGATAATCTTGTACAATTTGTCCTAAACCGTGCCATGCTTTTTCCTGAACGCTTAAAAAAGAATAACGTCCAGTTTTTTCGTTGAAATTTAAATTATGTGCCATGATATTCAGATTTTAAAAATTGAAAAAGATGAAATGAATTATGTTAGAATGGTAAATCGTCTCCAGTATCCTGATTTGGAGTTTTAGTTTTCTGTTCGTTGGTGCTTGTCTGAGCGTTTTCTGTTTTCTTACCGCCTCCATGCAATTTGATAGTTGAGGTATGGAAATTCAAACTAGCTCTTAATTCTCCGTTATTAGCTGTCCACGGTCTTGTGCTAACTCTACCTGTAAGTTCTACCAAAGTGCCTTTGGTTAGTATTTTCACTACGTTTGGACTTATCCAGTAAGAGCAGTCAAAATAGGTAGTTTGTTCTATGCGTTCGCCTTGTTTGTTGCGGTAGTTGTCGTTAGTGGCTACTGAAAAGTTCACTACTTGTTTTTCTTTTGACGTTGTGCGTACTTCCGCATCCCTTGTCAGTCTTCCGATAATGTTCATAATCTTTACTTTTTAGAGTTGAATTTTATTTTTTGAGTTATACACTTAATATCTGTTTTATGTTTTTTTGATAAATCGGTTTTGCATTCACCATTCTTTCTATGGATTTATGAAAAATACTTGTTTTAAATTGAGAACGGTTTATCCTAA
>NZ_JAAAPM020000052.1 GCF_009909155.2 Flavobacterium undicola | reverse complement strand
TTGTTTTAGGATAAACCGTTCTCAATTTAAAACAAGTATTTTTCATAAATCCATAGAAAGAATGGTGAATGCAAAACCGATTTATCAAAAAAACATAAAACAGATATTAAGTGTATAACTCAAATAAATAATATGAACAAAACTAGATTAGAAGCTTTTAGTGATGGAGTTTTAGCTATTATTATTACAATAATGGTCTTAGAATTAAAAGTTCCCGAAGGAGAACATTTTAGTGATTTATTGACCCTTTTTCCGGTATTTATTAGTTATGTGTTGAGTTTTATTTATGTTGGAATCTATTGGAACAATCACCACCATTTATTACAAAGTGCATCAAAAGTTAATGGGCGAATTCTTTGGGCAAATCTTCATTTGCTTTTTTGGTTGTCTTTAATTCCGGCTTCTACTGGCTGGATGGGGGAACATGATTTTGCAAAAGCTACTGTAACTGTTTATGGAATTGTACTTTTTATGTCGGCCATAGCATTTATAATTTTGCAAACAACAATTATTTGCATAGATGGAGAAAAATCTTTTTTGGCAGAAGCAGTTGGAAAAGATGAAAAAGGAAAATTATCTCAAGGTTTATATCTTACGGCTATTATTGTCTCTTTTTTTTATCAATGGGTTTCATTGGCAATTTATTTAATAGTTGCCATGATGTGGTTGATTCCTGATTCTCGAATAGAAAAAAAGATTTTAAATAGAGAAAAATAAAAATTAAGCGTTTAAGTCTAATCCAAATGTTGTTCTTAATAGATCAATATTTGGATTTATTTCGTGTAAACGATTGTATCGGTCTTGATCATTTAATGCTTTCTTTATTGATACATTTTCGTTCACAATTACTTCAATATTAATATTGTGGTTGTGAAGATGTCCTCTCAAATGTCCTAAAAGCCCATTCATTTCTTTTTCAAAATCCAATTTGGAACCTTCATTTGGCAATTCGATGCTAATGTTTGTTCCGTTTAAAACGGGATCATTAATAAGTAATAAAGATTCCATGATTCTGAAGCCTTTATCTCCAAGTCTTTTAGCGTAATTATTCCATTGCAATAACATTTCTGTTTCTGTAAAAGCTTCTGTAGGTAAATCAACAGTTTCTCTTACTATTACTTTTTTGTTATCTTCTAATGTTTTTTTGGCACGAATACTAGACAATGATAATGCTGAAAACTGTGGTCCTGTTGGTTCCACTTTTTTAGGGATTTCAGGAGTTGGAGTCTTAGTTACTACCTCTTTTTGAGGAATTGAAGAAGGTGTAACTGCAGTTGGAGTGGTTTTAGTTTGCTCAACTATGGAATAGTCATTTTTTCTAAAATAGGTAGGTGGAATTATAAAGGACTCAACTTTTTTTTTTCTCCATCAAAATTGATAGAGGCTAATTGCATCAAACAAAGCTCAACTAATAAACGCTGATTTTGACTTAATTTGTATTTTAAATCGCATTCATTAGCGATAGCAATTCCTTGTAAAAGAAATTCCTGAGTGCTTTTTTGAGCTTGAATACCATATAATTTTTGAGCCTGTTCACCTGCTTCTAATAAGCTTAGGGTTGCAGGTGTTTTGCTTACTAATAAATCTCTAAAGTGTGAAGCTAATCCTGATACAAAATGATGAGAATCAAATCCTTTTGAAAGAATATCATTGAAAGCCATCAATAAATCAGGAATTTTATTTTCTAAAATTAAATCGGTTACACTAATGTAAGTTTCATAATCTAAAACATTCAAGTTTTCAGTAACTGCTTGACGAGTCAAATTAGTCCCACAATATGAAACTACTCGGTCAAAAATAGACAAAGCATCACGCATAGCACCATCCGCTTTTTGAGCAATAATGTGCAAAGCATCATCTTCAAAAACAATTCCTTGACTTTGTGCTACTTCTGCAAGATGTTCTTTAGCATCTTTTACGGTAATTCTTTTAAAATCAAATATTTGACAACGGGACAAAATCGTTGGAATGATTTTATGTTTTTCGGTCGTAGCCAAGATAAAAATAGCATGTTTTGGTGGCTCTTCTAATGTTTTCAAAAAAGCATTAAAAGCCGCCGATGACAACATGTGTACCTCATCAATAATATAGACTTTGTATTTTCCAGTTTGTGGTGGGATACGAACCTGATCAATCAAATTACGGATATCATCTACCGAGTTGTTTGATGCAGCATCTAATTCGAAAACATTAAAAGCAAAGTCTTCGTTAGGGTCATCATAACCAGGTTGGTTGATTTTTCGAGCTAAAATTCTGGCACAAGTAGTTTTTCCAACTCCTCTAGGACCTGTAAATAAAAGGGCAGAGGCAAGATGGTTGTTTTCTATGGCGTTCAATAAAGTATTGGTAATCGCCTTTTGTCCCACAACATCATTAAATGTTTGTGGACGATATTTACGCGCCGATACAATAAATTGTTCCATAGAAATTTTTATTCGAAAGCAAATATAGCTTTTAATTTAGTGAATGAAAAATTTAAATATTAAAAGATTTTAGGAATTAGTTAGGAACTTGATACCCTGTTGTTTTTTTATTTTTTAATCTAAAAAAAGCTAATTTTAATGTTATTTCCTTTTTGATTTTATGGTAATATCTAATAAAATTTGCCCCGCTTCGGTAATAGAATTGGCTGCAAATCCAGCAACATAAACCCCTTTTTTGCCTGATTTTGATTGGATTCCATAAACGATTGCTTCATCGTCTGGATTGGATTCCCCTTCATAACGATAGATGTGTTTGATTTCGTAATTGCCAGGTGTTTTTAGAATCTCATCTTCGTGTAGATTAAAGTCGTAATTAAAACCATTTTCGTTCAATTCGTCTAAAGCTTTTGAGACTGAATCATAGTGATATATAGTGTCCATAATATTGAATTTTAAAAGTTAAAAAGATACTTAAATATAACCAATTTATTTTTAATGCATTGCAAAATGCTTGTTAAAGTAGTTTTATTGGGCTTGTTACCCTAGTTTAATTATTGTACTTTTGCCGCACAGACCGCCTTATCGCTTTATGCTGAACTCGTTTCAGCATCTGAAAAGATTCTGAATCAAGTTCGGAATAAAGAGGAAAGTCCGGACACCATAGAGAAGCATAGCGGGTAACACCCGTCATTCCGATTTTTCGGGATAGGACAAGTGCAACAGAAAGTATGTACAGGTAATGCTGTAGTGAAACCAGGTAAACTCTATGCGGTGAAATACCAAGTATATCAGCATTTAAGGATTTCTCGTCCGTTGTTGAAGGGTAGGTAGCTCGATCTTGTTGGTAACAACAAGGCTAGATAAATGATAAGGGTTCGCCTCGGCGAATACAGAATCCGGCTTATAGGTCTGTTTTTTTATTTAAAACAAAAATAAAACCATTAAGAAATTTAGAAAATTAAGACAACGGCTTAATAAAACTTAAATTTCTTAATGGTTATTTTTTTAATTGATATGGTATTATGCAAACAAGAATTGGGATTTTAGGATTGGGTGGAGTAGGTGGTTATTTTGGTGGACTTTTGGCTAAAGCCTATGCTAAATCTGAATCCATCGAGATTGTATTTATTGCCCGTGGTGAAACTCAAAAAGCAATTGCCGAAAATGGATTAAAAGTCATTTCAGATGAAAGTGAATTTGTTGCTTTTCCTTATTTGGTTTCCAATGATCCTAAAGTTATAGGTAAATTAGATTATCTTATTTGTGCAACCAAAACCTATGATATTGAAGAAAGTTTGCTTTCAATTCAAAAATGCGTCAAGAAAAGCACAGTCATTCTACCTTTATATAATGGAGTAGATGCTCCCGAACGTATTCAGACTCTTTTTCCTGAAATCGAAGTTTTACAAGGTTGTGCTTATATTGTTTCCTATATTAAATCTCCTGGAGTAATTAGAAAGTTAGGACATTTTGAAAAACTATTTTTTGGTTCGATGACCGCTTCCCTTTCTAAACTGAATGCGCTGCAATCCATTTTTGAAAATGCAGGAATTCAAAGTCATTTATCGGATACTATTGAAGAAACAGTTTGGGCGAAATTCATTTTTATTTCGCCTTTAGCTTCGGCGACTTCTTATCTCAATCAAAATATTGGTGAAATTATCAACTCGGAATCGAATAGAAAATTCTATGTTGCTTTGCTGAACGAAATTACCTTGGTGGCTGCTGTAAAAGGTTTGGCTATTCCGAATGACATTATTTTGCAAACCATTCAAAAATTACAAAAATCACCTCAAGATGCTACTTCGTCCATGCACCGGGATATTTTAGCAGGCAATAAATCAGAATTGGTTTCTTTAACTGAATTTGTTATTAAAGAAGGTGAAAAATATGAAGTGGAAACACCAACTTATCAATTGGTTTTTGATAAACTTTCTTCAGGATTGAATTCTTAATTATTCTTCTTCGCCATCATTTTCTAAAGAATCACCTTCTACTTCTTGTTCCGATTCAAATTCGAAAAAACTAAAAATAGAACCGCCGTAACTTTTCTGAAAAGAGAAATTAGCCAAGTGACTCAACTTAGTATATTTCGAATGTTCGATAACCATCATTCCTTCTTCGTTAAGAATATTTCTTTCAAAAACAAGTAACACCACTTTTTCAAAAGTAGTCTGGTCTAATCCATAAGGCGGATCTGCAAAAACTATGTCAAACGAAGCATTGCATTTTTCAAGAAACTTAAAAACATCACTTTTGGTTGCCGCAATTGGGAAATCATATTCGGCAGCCGTTTGTTTTATGAATTTTACACAACCAAAATCGCCATCAACGGAAGTAATAGGCGAACTTCCGCGAGAAGCAAATTCGTAACTGATGTTTCCAGTTCCGGCAAATAAGTCCAACACTTTTAAACTGTCAAAACTAAAATGATTGTTTAAAACATTGAACAAAGCTTCTTTGGACATATCGGTTGTAGGGCGAACGGGTAAACCTTTTGGCGGGCTAATGCGTCTTCCTTTGTATTTTCCTGAAATGATTCTCATGAGTTGAAAAGTATAAAATGATTTCTGTTTTCGGCCTCAGAAAAATAATTGTTCCATCGTAAATCTTCCACATCAAGAAGTGAAACATTGCGAATGTATTTGTAAGCCATTTTAAAAAACGGACTTTCGGGAGTAATGTTCCCAATTAATTCCAAAGGAAAATTTTCGGGATTCATATTCAGTTGTTCGGCAGTGAATAAGATGTAATAAATAAAATCTTCGGGAGTTTGGTATTCAAAAGAATTAAAAAGCAACAACTTCTGATTTTGAATCACCACAATTTCAAAATGAGTGGAATTAAAATGGACCATCATTTTTTTAGTATCCACATTTTTAGAAGCATCTAATAATTTAGTGACTAAAATACTGTTGGCATGTTTGTATTCGAAAGAACCAAATTTGTCTATAAAGAAATTATTCATATTCACATACGGAATATAAACGGCATTGATTTCGTAATTGCTGATTTCGTCAAAAGCAAAAAAATCAGTTTCAAAAACTTTAGTATTGTATTGCAAATAACTTCCCAGATAATTTTCGTCAAAAAGTGGAGTCGGAACAAAAGTCGATAGATTGTTATTGTGAATTACAAGAACATCATCATATTGATCATTCAGTTCCGAATGTTCTGCAAACGCATTCGAAAATAAATCTTCTATTTTTAAATTTTTCTCGAAAGGGTCAAAATGGATTTCCTTGAATGATGAAACGGTATTGTTAAGCGTGTCAAAACAGCAAAAAGAAAGTCCAGTCAAGGAAACCTGAATGGAGAGTTTTTTATATTTCTTTTCGGTAATGTCCATTAATGAAGATTTTTTCTGAATGGCAAACTTACAAATTTCAATGGCAATAGCAATGGCAATGGCAATAACAATTTCAAAAATCAATAGCAATTTCAATAAATTCAATTTCAATGAAAAGTAATGACAATAGTGAATGGATTAAATTTATTTTCTCCTATATATATGTAGAATGATTTTCTAAAATTTCCGAAATGCAATTTTAAACGGATCATTGATATTTCCGTCAATTGTTATTGTCATTGCTATTGCCATTGAAATTTATTAAACGTAATTTGCGGTTAAAATTCAATACATGATTTCCTCCCAGTTTTACAGTCTTTTAAAAAAGAAATTTCCGTTTTCTCCCACTTATAATCAGGATATTTTTTTTCAGAAGATTGCCATCTTTTTGACTGAAACAACTAATGATAGCATTTTTGTTCTCAAAGGATACGCTGGAACGGGAAAAACTACGGTGATTTCGACTATTGTAAATAATCTTTTGGAGATTAATAAAAAATATGTTTTGTTGGCACCAACAGGTCGTGCTGCCAAAGTAATTGCTAATTATTCGAACAAAGCTGCTTTTACCATTCATAAGAAAATTTATTTTCCTAAGAAAAATTCGGGTGGTGGCCTGTCTTTTACGTTACAACAAAACAAACATAAGAATACCATTTTTATAGTCGATGAAGCTTCGATGATTTCAGATGTGGATTCCGATTCTAAAATGTATGCCAATGGTTCTTTGCTTGACGATTTGATTTCGTATGTCTATTCAGGAACCAATTGCAAGATGATTCTTTTGGGAGATACCGCTCAGTTGCCTCCTGTAAATTTAGATATCAGTCCCGCGTTAGATATTCGTACTTTGAGTATGAACTACAATAAAGAAGTCGATTATATCGAACTCGACGAAGTAATGCGTCAGGAAGAGAGTTCCGGGATTTTGCATAATGCCACCGAACTTCGGGAATTATTGAAAGATTCCTTCATCACCGATTTTCAGTTTAACGTTCGAAAGTTCAAAGATATCGTTCGATTAATTGATGGTTACGATATTCAGGATGCGATCAATTCGGCTTACAGTAATTATAGTATTGAAGATACCGCTTTTATTGTTCGTTCGAATAAAAGAGCGAATCAATATAATGAGCAAATCAGAACCAAAATTCTGGATAAAGAAAGTGAATTGTCTACCGGAGATTTTTTAATGGTAGTTAAGAACAACTATTTTTGGTTGAAAGAATCTGACGAAGCCGGTTTTATTGCCAATGGTGATATTATCGAAATTTTGGAGATTTTTAATATCAAAGAATTGTACGGATTTAAGTTTGCCAAAGTAAAAATCCGAATGGTCGATTATCCAAATCAGATTCCGTTTGAAACGGTTTTGTTATTGGATACTATAAAAAGCGAATCGCCATCATTGACTTACGAAGAATCAAACCGTTTGTATCAGGAAGTTCTAAAAGATTACGAAGGCGAAACCAAATTCAAGCAATTCCAAAAAGTAAAAGCCAACGAATATTTCAATGGACTTCAGGTGAAATTTTCTTATGCTATTACTTGTCATAAATCACAAGGAGGGCAGTGGAACACTGTTTTTATAGAACAACCATATTTGCCTAATGGAATTGATCGGGATTACATTCGCTGGTTGTACACGGCAATGACTCGTGCCAAAAACAAATTGTATCTAATAGGATTTAAAGACGAAAGTTTTGTGGATTAATTTTTACCAATTGTAGCTTCACGATGTTGCATACCCCATTCCAACATTTTATCCAGCACATCACTCAATAATTTTCCTGATTCGGTCAATTCGTATTCAACTGTAATGGGAGTTGTATCATAAACGGTGCGTTTGACCATTCCGTTCATTTCTAAATCTTTCAATTCTTTAGATAACATTCTCGGAGTGATTTTTGAAATAGTACGTTGAATATCTGTAAAACGTCTTTTTTCAAATAGTAACGAACCTATAATAGGTAACTTCCATTTTCCGCTAATTACATTTAAAGTATCGTTAACTGCTAATACAAATTGAATCGGGCAGGCTTTGGCTTCTTTAAAACTAATTACATTTTCTATTTCCATAATCTATTGATTTTATTGCTAGTATACTAAAGTATATCGATATATTTTAGTATGTTACTATATTTTATATAGCAAATGTAGTTAACTTTGAATAAAAATTAATCATAAAATTTTAAAATAATGAGTACAAAAATTTTAGTTACAGGTGCTACAGGGAATTTCGGAAGATTAACAATCGATTTTTTATTGAATAAAGGAATTGCTGCAGCTGATATTTCGGCTTTGGTTAGAGATGAAGCAAAAGCATCAGACTTGGCAGCAAAAGGAATCAACTTGAAAATAGGAGACTATGATAATTACGATTCTTTGTTGGCAGCATTTCAGGGAATCGATAAATTATTGTTGGTTTCCGGAACTGATTTAGTAAATCGTGGTAAGCAACAATTGAATGCGGTTAAAGCTGCTAAAGAAGCTGGAGTCAAACACATTTTATATACCAGTTTTGAGCGTAAAAATGAGACTGAAACTTCTCCGATTGCTTTTTTAGCCCAATCACATATTGATACGGATAATGCTATTAAAGCAAGTGGAATCAATTATACTATTTTTAGAAATAATTTATACCTAGATGTATTGCCGATGTTTTTAGGAGAAAAAGTACTGGAACAAGGAATCTTTTTCCCTGCCGGAGAAGGTCTGGCTGCTTATGTTTTTAGAAATGATTTAGCCGAAGTAGCGGCCAATGTATTGATTTCAGCTGGACACGAAAACAAAGAATACAATATGAATAATGTAGCAAATTATTCGATGAAAAATATTGCGGATACTTTAAGCGAAATTACCAATTCAACAGTAAGCTATACGAGTCCAAGTGCTGAAGTATATTCAGATGTTTTGATAAAAGCTGGTGTTCCAGGAGAATATGTTGGAATGTTTGTAGCTTTTGCAGAAGCCATAAAACAAGGAGAATTTCAGGCTGAATCCAGTGATTTAGAAAAACTATTAGGTAGAAAACCGGCAACTTTAGCTGATTTTTTGAAAGAGCTTTATCTAAAATAATTTTTTGAAAGAAAAGATTTTTTATATTTATACGAACTAGAATATCTAAAATTTAAAAACCATTAAGAAGTTAAGTTTTATAACTAACACTTAATAAAACGTAACTTCTTAATGGTAAAAAATAGTGTCTATGAATAATTTAAACGACCTACATAAAATTTCAAACACTTTTTCGAATACCGAAAAAATGCCAGTGCTATTTTTAGGACATGGAAGTCCAATGAATGCCATTGAAGAAAATCAGTTTGTGGCGGGTTTTAGAAATATGGCTAAAACGTTGCCACAGCCCAATGCTATTTTGTGTATTTCGGCACATTGGTTTACAAAAGGAACTAAAGTTACCGCAATGGAAATGCCTCGAACAATTCATGACTTTGGTGGTTTTCCTAAAGAATTGTTCGCCGTGCAATATCCTGCTAAAGGCAATCCTGATTTGGCAATTACAACTAAAGAATTATTATTACCAACAGAAGTCGAGCTCGATCATGAATGGGGGTTGGATCATGGTGCCTGGAGTGTCATTAAACATTTGTATCCCGAAGCCAATGTTCCCGTGATTCAGTTGAGTATTGATTATTCAAAATCGCCACAATACCATTTTGAGTTGGCGCAAAAATTAAGTGCTTTGCGACATAAAGGGATCCTTATTATAGGTAGCGGAAATATTGTACACAATTTACGATTAGTTGATTTCTATAATATGGACATAGATAACTATGGTTTTGATTGGGCAATTGAAGCCAGAGAAAAAGTGAACTCCTATTTATTAGATGGTAATTTTCAAGCCTTGATTGATTATGAAAAAAATGGACAAGCTTTACAACTAGCCATTCCTACACCAGAGCATTATTTGCCTTTGATTTATACTTTGGGGTTAAAAGAAAAACAAGAAGAACTGAGTTTGTTTAATGATAAATTATTGGGAGGTTCTTTGAGTATGACTTCGGTGAAGATTGTGTAAAGTTGTTTTGTTTTTAAAGAAAAAAAATAAAAAAATGGATGATATAGATTATAAAAAAAATATTGAAAAATTAGAAAGACAAGTGAAAAATTCACTCAAATTGATAAATCAGATTCGTCCTATTTTTTATTTTTTAGGGTTTTTTAGTACTTTTTGTTTTTTTCTTGAAAATGTTCAAAACCTTCAATATCTTAAAAATAATATTTCTACTATTAGCCTCGTCGGAATTTCTTTGTTATTTGGATTTCTCCTATTTTTATATAGAGAAAATTATAGATTGGGTTATGGTATTTTAGAGATTATTGTTGGTTTACTAACAATAATTTCATTATTTGAAAATATGAATAATCAATCAAGAGTTTTAGATATAGAAGTTTATGTAAAATTAGGAGGTGGTCTATATATAATAGTCCGAGGTATGGATAATGTTTTTAAAAATATTGAAAATAAGAGAATTGGTATTTGGTTGAAAAACACATATGGTATTGGAAAAAAATAAATTTTTCTTAATAAAATTATTGAAGTAAATTTACCTTATTTATGATATTATAAGAATTAATATATTTATTTGAGATTCGATTTTTATTTTTTGAATCAACAAAAAATAAAAAATATATCTTTGCGCCTTAGTGCCTTTGTGGCTAAAAAATAATATGAAAATAATAGCAGTCATTCCCGCCCGTTACGCCTCTACACGATTTCACGCTAAGTTAATGCAGGATCTTGGAGGAAAAACAGTCATTTTAAGAACTTATGAAGCCGCAGTAAACACCAATTTGTTTGATGATGTTTTTGTGGTTACAGATTCCAATTTAATTTTTGACGAAATTGTTGCTCATGGTGGAAAAGCCATTATGAGTATCAAGGAACACGAATCGGGGAGTGATCGAATTGCTGAAGCGGTGGAAAATCTGAATGTGGATATTGTAATCAATGTTCAGGGAGACGAACCTTTCATTAATGCTGAACCTTTAAAAGAGGTAATTGAAGTTTTCAAAAATGATTTGGATAAAAAAGTAGATTTAGCTTCGTTGATGTATGAAATCAAAGATGAGGAAGAAATCAACAATCCTAATAATGTAAAAGTGGTAGTGAATCAAAACAACTTTGCGTTGTATTTTTCACGTTCGGTAATTCCATATCCAAGAGAGCAAAATGTAGGTGTGCGTTATATGAAGCACATTGGAGTCTATGCTTTTAGAAAACAAGCCTTATTGGATTTTTATCATTTACCAATGAAATCTTTAGAAGCTTCTGAGAAATTAGAACAATTACGTTATTTGGAATTTGGTAAACAAATTAAAATGGTTGAAACTACTCATGCCGGAATTGGCATCGATACTAAAGAAGATTTAGAAAAAGCCAGAAAGATTGTGTAATTCTTAGACTAATTTTTCGATAACAATTAGTTCATTGTGTTTTTCGACTCTTGGAATCGCTTTAATAGTAAAATCTTCTTTTTTAAATTCGGAGATAAATTTCAGGTTCCTTTTATTTTGCTCCTTATTTAAAAGCATGGTATTAAAAAGAACAACGCCTTTACTTTTTAAAAGAAAACAAATTCGATCGATAAAAAAAGATTCGAACAAAAAATTCGGCATTTTTGTATCTTGAAAAATATCAACAATAATGAGATCGTATTTATCTTTAGTTTTCAAAACAAATTCAAAAGCATCATCAATAACAATATTGAGTTGTGGAATTTTATTCAGCTTAAAATATTGATTTGCTATTTTTATAATTTCGGCATCAATTTCAACTCCTGTAATTTTTCCTGTAAAATGAATGTCATCGATTAAAGTTTTGATGACACTTCCTCCGGCAACGCCAAGTACTAAAATGGATTCCATTTTTTTTATTTTGGCAAAGCCAATATTTTTCAAACCTAGTTTTAAAACACGTTGCAAACTTCCGTATGAATAATTGGTATTTTGAGAATCCAAAACTAAATTACCATTAGCCCAGGTAATTTCTAAAGATTCACTTAGAACCGATTTTTGGGTATGGATTTTTATAGGGTAAAAATAACTTAGTAGGCGTTTAAACATCAATTGGGTTTTTATCAAATTTAGCTTTTATATTTTGAAAACCTAAATATTTTAAAACTAAAAATACAGACGGTTTTACTTCTAAATATTTTAGAAAAACAACATGTCTTTTTGTTTTGTATCTGTTTGATTTTTAAATACAAGTACAGTGCTACCTTAACTTTTATTGTAATAAAATAAATTGAGTTAGTCATTTAGTTTCTGTATTTTTATGTCTTTAAAAACAGTCGTTATGGAAGTATTTGAAGGACAAAGCATACTAAACTTTATAAAAGAATTGCCAAATGATGAAGCTTG
>NZ_JAAAPM020000051.1 GCF_009909155.2 Flavobacterium undicola | reverse complement strand
GTGCTGGAAGGGTCAAAGCGTTCGAAACAATCGCTGCCGTCACTGCCTCTTATTTCACGACATATAAACCCATCACTATGTTGTTTTGCATAAAAGTTATTTAATGTATTTTGGAAATTAAATACAGGCTTGGCGTATTTGCCATACATGGTCATAAAACTACAGTCCCACATAAAAATATTCCCATTAAAGGCCGGATCAATAAATGGTGAAACAAAACCACTATTTTTATTGACTTGTTTAAGATTTGAAAAAGCTATTTTCCATGTTCTCCAATAGCATTTTATCACATCAGGTCTAACGTTCCAAAAAGGCTCCGGCAATCGCTCTTTTGCTTCAACAAAACTGGGAGGTGAAGAGGTGTCACTAGCCATCCCGATATAAAGATTCTGCTCAACTAAGTTATTTTTTACATATGTATTGGCATAAGGCTGTCCAAAACCTGTAAAAGCCCAAAGATTGATGACTAAACTAAAAGCTATCAATTTAGCAGTTCTTAGATTATTAGGATTTTTTAAATTAATTTTCATCATAATATAATTTTCGTTTCAATATTGACCATAGCAGTTTGAATTAGATGCTTTTGGCTTTTACAAGGAGATTTTATTATTTTCATTCAAAACTGTGCTGACTAAAGCCATCAAAAAAAATGATTAATAAACTAATGTTTGAATAGCATGTGCAGGAATTACTGCCACTGTCTTCTCTGAAGCAATGATCAAATTATACGTAATCTCTTTATCAGACTGGTTCATGACTACTGTAATCATTTTTCCGTCTGTATTAAGGAATGAAGTACTTAGCAGACTGCTTCTGCTCACAGCTGTACTGACTCTTTTGGCATCAGGACGAATAAATTTCGAAAAATGACCAATATAATAGTAACTCGGCGTATAAATCAATTCCCCTGAATTGATGTCGGCATGAATTGGTGCAAAACAAAAATTACCCACATGGTTTGGACCTCCGTTTTGATCTAAAAGAATGTTCCAATCGGTCCAGCCTACCGTTCCGTTATTGAAATCGTTAATAATGGAAGTACCATATCGTTCCCCGTTTGCCCAGAATTGATATTTCTTGG
The DNA here is from genome assembly GCF_009909155.2 of Flavobacterium undicola. GTDB lineage: Bacteria > Bacteroidota > Bacteroidia > Flavobacteriales > Flavobacteriaceae > Flavobacterium > Flavobacterium undicola. The sequence continues at coordinate 12,004 of NZ_JAAAPM020000051.1, read as the reverse complement.
CATCAAAACTTTCTACACAACCTTCAGTGAACAATAAATTTTTAGTTGGATAAGCCTCCTGAACTTTACGAACATTATCAAACATGGATGCTCCGCCTGCCCAAGATTCATACCAATGAAATCCAATTCCCCAGGCATATTTTGAAGCTTCAGGATCTGAAAAAATAACATTTGCCCGCTGGTTCATTAAATCGCGATTGTGATCCCAAACCACAATTTTCTTGTCTCCCAAACCTTCTTTTTTCATTGTGGGACCAAGAAAATTTTTCAGAAAATCTCTTTCAGCTTCAGCGGTATACACACAAGATTCCCAAGTTTGAACTGCCATAGGTTCATTTTGAACCGTAAGACCCCAAATTGGGATTCCTTCTTTTTCATACGCTTTGATAAATTTTGTGTAATAATTTGCCCAAGATTGGTAATACTCTGGTAGTAATGTCCCTCCTTTTAGCATATTATTATTGCTTTTCATAAAAGCCGGTGGACTCCATGGTGATGCATAAATTGTTAATTTTTCGTTAGCAGTTTTCATGGCCTCTTTAATCAATGGAATACGATATTGTCTGTCATGGTCAATACTGAAAGTGTTCAAAGCCGCATCACCCTCTTTGATATAAGTATAGCTTTCTCTACTAAAGTCAGAACTGTGAATGGTGGTTCTTAACAATGAATAACCAATTCCTTTTTCTTTATCATAATAAGCATTCAAAAGTTCTTGTTGTTTGTCTTTGGTCAATTTTGCAAAAACCTCAGCACTTGCATCGGTGATTGCGCCTCCAATACCCAAAAAGGTTTGGAAGGTTTTTTTAGGCTCAACAAAAACGGAAATCTCTGTTTCTAAGGGTTGTTTAGACGCTGAGAGAACTAACTTGTCTGTGAGCGTCAATCTTAATTTTGTATTATCTGCTGTGGTATAAACGCTAACTGTTTTGTCTTTTGTTGAAAAGGGCTTCAATTGTCTTTTGCCTTTCTGCTGAGCAAGGGCTAAAAAAGACAGTGCTAAAAGTGCTGCTGTTGTGATTTTTTTCATTCTATAAATATTATGTGTGTGTTATTTTTACCAACTATATGTTCTTACCGAACCCGATTCTAATGCTGTTATCCCCCAATTTTCATTGGGTTTAATATTGAAATTTCGATTGTATTTTCAACAATTAAAACTTTTTTACTTAATAGTTACGATAACTTCTTTTTGAATATCACGAGAAGAATTTCCTAATTTCAAGGTGTAATTTCCCGGTTCTACAGTCCATTTTTTAGCTTTCACGTTGTAATACGCCAACTCTTTTGCCGGAACTTGAATCGTTACTGTTTTTGAATTTCCTGCTGTAACCAATACTTTTTGAAACCCTTTTAATTCTTGGGCAGCACGGGTAATTTTTGAATCTGATTTAGACATATACAATTGTACCACTTCTTTACCATCCACTTTTCCTGTATTTTTTATATCCACAGAAACGGTAATAGTTTCATCAGCAGTGTATGATTTCTTGTCTGTTTTCGCATTTTCGAAAGCAAAAGTGGTGTACGACAATCCGTATCCGAAAGGATATAGAGGTGTGATATTTTTGGTGTCAAACCAACGGTATCCTACCAGAATTCCTTCTGCATAGGTTACAGATTTTCCACCCGGAAAACTATTTGTTGCATGTGCAGGAGAATCCATAAGATTTTTAGGCATTGTCCATGGCAATTTTCCTGATGGATTTATTTTTCCTAACAACACATCTGCCAAAACATTTCCTCCTTCTGAACCATTAAACCACGTCCATACTAAAGTCGAAGTTTTTTTACTTACATCATCAATATCAAAAGGGGCTCCAGCTACCATAACCACGATAGTTCTTGGATTAACTGCTAATACTTTTTGAATCAGTTCTTCTTGTCCGAATGGTAATTTTAGGTTTCTACGGTCAGAAGCTTCGGTTTCATAATCGCGGTTAGAACCTGCAAAAATTATTGCTACATCTGAATTTTTAGCAGCCTCAATTGCTTCTTGCAATTTAGCAGGGTCTAATTGGTCAATGGTTACAGGACCATTCGAGGTAATATTTCCTAAATTACCTTTGTTTTTTTCTTCATAACGTTCTAAATACCCTTCCGCATAATTAATTTTGATTGATGATGGCAATCTGTTTTTCAAACCTTCCAAAGGAGTAATCTCTCTTTTTGTTTTTACACCTGCCCCAAATCCGCCTAAAGCATTTTTCTTAGTTGCATTGTTTCCAATTACAGCAACAGATTTTACTCCATCCAATTTCAAAGGCAATGCATTGTTATCATTCTTTAATAAAACCACAGATTCTGATGCAATTTTGTAAGCATCCTGATAATGTGCTTCAGTTGCAATGCTGCCCTTAGCTCGGTCTTTACCACCCATTGCTTTTACCTGAAACAATACATGTAAGATGCGTTTTACATGTTTATCGATTTCTTCCATCGAAATTTTGCCTGCTTTAGCGGAATCGATAAGGGGCTGACCTAACCAAAATTTATCAAAAGGAGCATTTGTCCCCATTTCAATATCTAAACCGTTTTTTAAGGTTTTTACCGTACTATGAACGGCATTCCAATCTGAAACTACAATTCCTTTAAAGCCCCATTCATCACGCAATATTTTATTCAGCATATAATCGTTTTCACACAAATATTCACCTCTCAACTTATTATAAGCACCCATGACACTGTATGCTTTAGCTTCTTTTATAGACGCTTCGAATGCCGGCAAATATATTTCGCGAAGGGTGCGTTCATCAATTTGTACATCAACAAAATCACGATTGGTTTCCTGATTATTGGCTGCAAAATGTTTTACACAAGCCATAACATCATTATCCTGTAATCCAACAATTAAAGGCACAGCTATTTTTTTATTCAAAAACGGATCTTCAGACATATATTCATATGTTCTGCCTCCAAGTGGGGTTCTAACAATATTTATTGCCGGTGAAAGCAACATATCCTTATCTCTGGCTCTCAGTTCTTGACCTAAACTATTACCAAAAGTATAAGCCATTTCTGTATTCCAAGTGGCCGCCAAAGCTCCTCCAGCAGGATAATAAGTTGCAAAATCATTGTCCCAACCTGCCGAAGACCAGTTGTCACGAGAAATTTCTTCACGAACTCCTAAGGGGCCATCGGCCATTTTTAATTCTGGAATTCCAAGTCGTTCTACACCTGCAGTGTTAAACATACTAGTTCCGTGTAAAACTCCTGATTTTTCTTCAACTGTCATTTGATCCACAATTTTATCGATTGTTGCATCAAACTCACCACTTAATTCTTTGCCTTCAAATGGCACTGCTTGTTTATTCTCTGAAGATACAGGAGCATCCACCATATTCGATTTCGTTTTGCAACCCGTAAATGTAAGTACTGCAAGTGCAACCGATAAGGTGATAATTTTATTTTTCATAGTGTAAATTATTTTTTAATAGCAATTATTTTGGTACGTTCGATAGCATCAGAAGAACTACCTACTCGTATTTCAATTTTGTTTTTTCAAGTTCAAATTGTATTTGAGAGGCGAAATAATCTTTGCGGTGGCTCCAATCATTTTCTCCATCACTGATACCATCTAAGCGAATGTTATACGTCATTACTTTTAATGTTTGAGCTTGGAAAAACAAGCCCATTACAAGAAAAAGCACTGAACAGATTATTTTTTTTACTGATTCATTTCTTTATTTTTAAATTTCTCCATTGAAGCCCCTATCCAACTTACAAATAGAAGCTTACAATGAAGAACCACTTAAACAAACACCATTAATTATAAACTCTAACATAATCTATCTCAAAAGTGGAGGAAGTAAAATCAGTATCTATTGTACCTCCAAAACCACCTCCTATTGCACTATTTATAATCAAGAAAAAATTCTGATTAAAAGGAAAACTAGCCGTATTTGCAAACGTATAAAACAACTGATTGTCAACATAAAACTTAATAGATGCCGCTGACCAATCTATAGCATAGATATGAAACTCAGTTTCAGCATTCGAAATTATAACGGTACTGCACCTAAATCATAACCCCATTTTGAACTATCCGGAGCGCCATCAGTATTAAATTCATCGGACCAAACTAATTTGGGTTGAACCAAAACAATTATAGAGAGTGTTGTACTAACAAATTGATCAGTATTGTAAGCAGACACATATAATACATAAGTATTGAAACCCGATGTGGTATAGGTGTAAGTAAAACTTACATTTGTTATTTCTTTTGTTTCTCCATTTCCGAGTACAATTTTATACTTTGTTGCATTGGTTGCCGAAAGGGCAAAATTTACCACGCCACTTCCATCACCATTTGGAGTCTGAGTTGTAGCCCCAACTATTGTTGGTGTAACTACAAGATTTGTAGGTTTTATATAAACTACAGTTTCTTCTGAATTTGAACCACTGCATGCAAACAATAGAAAGCAATTCAAAACGATAAACAAACTTATTTTAGAATAATATATTTTCATTTCTTTAATATACTAATTAAAATAATTCTTTTATAAAAATGACCCATAATCAAAAGAGAATGGGTCATTCCACCTACTCAAACTTAACTAAATTACCAACCAGGGTTTTGTGTTAACTTATCATTATTGTTAATCTCTGCAGCAGGTATTGGGTATAATTTATGTTTTTCTGCAAAGTTGCCATTTTTATTAAAACCTTGATTTTGCAATACATTGGAAGCATCACCCCAACGAATTAAGTCAAGAAATCTAAATCCTTCAAATGCCAATTCCAATCTTCTCTCTGTCTTAATTGCATCCATCGAAATTACTTTAGCCGGCAAATTCACCCTGTTTCGTACTTGATCAAAATTCACTTGAGCTTCTGCAATATTTCCCGCTAAAAATTTCGCCTCAGCAGCCATTAATAAAACGTCAGCATATCTGATTAATCTAAAGTTTGTCCCATAATTCACTTCTGCAACAGGCCCACCAGTTTCGGCCGTTAATGTCCCATACTTAAGTCTAAAGTAACCTTCCATTCCCCAAACCGGATCTGGTTTTGTCCAGTCTTCTGTCCAATCTCCGCCATATTTCGATCTAAGATCCGCTACTGATAATATAGAAGCATTTTTTCTAATCATGTCGCCTTCTGCATCAAATGCCTGCGCCATTTTAGCTGTTGGATAGTTAAATCCCCAACCCCCTTGAAGTCCAGAAGTACCACCTTTAAAATAATCACCTCTTGGCCCCATCAACTGCCAGTTAATATTACTTTCCATTGCACGGCTTGCCCATGGGAAAGATCCCCAATCATAGCCTGCAGTAGAAACATAGCCAATTTCAAATAAGGATTCTATACCATATTCGGATTCTTTTAAGAATATCTTTGAGTAATCTGTAGCAAGACCGTACTCATTTGATTGAATAACTTTATCAAGTGCAGTTGCTGATTCTGCATACATCTTTTGATATAAATAAGCCTTACCTTTCAAAGCCCAAGCAGTACCTTGTGACATTCTAAAACGCATTTCAGGTGAGTACTCACTCTTTTTAGGAAGATTTGGAATAGCTTCATCTAAATCTTTATGTATTTGTGCATAAATTTCCTCAGGGGTTGATTTTGCAATTGCATATTCAGCTGGTGATGGAAGCGTTAAACGCAATGGCACTCCACCCCACATTGAAACTAATTCAAAGTAGAAATACGCTCTCAAAGCTTTGGCTTCAGCTATCATTTTGATTTTTGCCGGTGTATCACCCACTGCAATATTAATAATTGCATTCGCTCTCATTATACCAAAATACATAGCTTTAAATGAATGTTCTATTGGCTTATTCTCTGAGGTGTAAGAATAGTCGTCCAGTTGTTGGTATGGTGGTTGATCTGCATCTGAACCTCCCCCTGCGTAGGATTCATCAGAAGGAAATGATTTTACAACATACATTGAGTTCCAGTCTGTATTAACTGCCCATTGTAAAACATCATAACAGGCAAATACACCTTCTTGTAATTCTTCTTCCGTTTTAAAATAATCTTCTGCCGCCAGAACACCATAAATTGGTTTATCCAAGAAATCTTTTTCACAGGATGTTAGCATTAAAACTAGGCCTGCAATAACCGATAATTTATAAATTAATTTTTTCATTGTTATATATTTATAGTAATAGTCATTAAATTAAAATGTTACTGATAACCCTGTCATTAAACGGCTTGCGGTAGGATATAAACCTCTATCAATACCTTGAGAGTTGTTTAAGAAACTTCCTACTTCCGGGTCGATCCCTTTGTATTTTGTGAATGTAAAGTAATCATCTAACGACATATATAGTCTTAGACCGGTCATTCCGAATCGTTTGATTAATTCTGACTTAAAATTATAGCCTAATTGAATTTGTTTTATTTTTACATAAGAGGCATCCTGAACCATTAAATCACTTGAATAAATGATTGGGTCACTGTACGAAGCTTTTGGGAAGCTATTGGTACTTCCTTCCCCCGTCCATCTGTCAGTAAAAAAATAGGATGGACGGTTAGTAGTTGGGTTGTCAACTCTGGCTAGTGCCATGAAGTTTTCTCCTCCAAAAGCGCCTTGTAAAAATACTTTGAGATCAAATCCTTTATACTCAAAATCTAAAGTTGTTGCAATCAATAAATCTGGATGTGGATCCCCAATGTATGTTTTATCTTTGTCATTGATATCACCATCACCATTGGCATCTACTACAATTGGATCACCAGGTGTTGGAGCCCACGTTGTAACACCACCCAAAGATGTTTTATAAGCGTTAACCTCTGATTGATTTTGGAATATACCATCTGTTTTATACCCTCTATAGAACCAAACTGGTTTACCCAACTCAAAAGAGGTGATAGTCCCTAGTACAGGAAGACCTGCTCCATCAACTCTGTCAAGTAATGGATTCAAATATGTTACTTCATTTTTGATAGTAGTTAAGTTAAAGTTGATACCATACTTGAAATCGCCTCTTCTTTCTCTCCATTCTAATTCTATTTCAATACCCTTGTTAGTTACATCTCCAGCATTAGCGTAAGGAGCTGGGTAACCTGTTGATAACGGAGGGGAAGAAGGCGTTAATAGATCTTTGGTTACTTTGTTGTAATAATCAAAACCTAGTGATAATCTGCTGTTAAAAGCTCTTAAATCAAATCCAAAATCGGTTTGCTCTGTTGTTTCCCATGTTATATCTTCATTTGCCAAGGCTTTAAGTTCTCCAACCGTATGGTAATTACCAAGTGCATCCGGGTATTTTAAACCATCTTTAGTAATAAGGGCTTTCCATTGGCCTGCTCCAATATTAGAAGTTGAACCGTTTTGACCCCAAGAACCTCTTAACTTAAGGTAGTTTATAGATTCCATTTTCCAAAATGATTCATTTGATAACACCCAACCTCCTGATACGGCGGGGAAGTAACCCGCTCGTTTATTTGGTGCAAAAAGTGAAGAATTGTCATTTCTCAAAGAAGCCTGAAACAAATATTTATTGTCATATGAATAAGTAATACGTCCAAAATAAGAATTCATCGATGTTGGATATTTATTACCTGAAATAGTTCCTGCTACAGGAGATTCACCAACTTGCGCCCATTGATCTCCTTCTTTAATCATACCGGCTGTACGTGTATTCAAGTACCGAAATTCCGTATCTTGGGCTGACATTCCCAGCATAGCAGAGAATTCATGCTTGTCAATTTTTTTGCTGTAGGTAGCAAAGTTTTCCCAAAGCCATGTTTTAAATATCCCTTGATTGTATACTTTAGAATTTGTAGTGTTTTGTTTGTTTTGATTCCACCAATATTTTGGAGTCCAATCATCATAGTTATTAAATGCTTGTTCAATCCCAAAACGTGTTGTAAAAACAAATCCTTCAAAAGGCTTGATGTTAGCAAATACATTGCCAATAATTTTAGTTTCTTGTGAGAGACCATTATCAAGTGCGATTTGCCCAATAGGGTTGGCCATTTCTCCAATAATATAGTTTGATAAACCATAATATTCTCCATTTTCATTGGTAAGTATTGGATACCCCGCCGCTAATGCAGCCTGTACATGTTGCGGTAATGCAGTTCCACTTGGATAATAAACTGGAGTTAATGGATCCATCAACATAGCATGATTCATAATACCATTAAAACTATCATCTTCTGTGAAAGCTTTGCGTTTATTTATGGAATAAGAAAAGTTTTCACCCACTTCTAAATACTTACTTACTTTGTGGTTTGAGTTAAACCTCATTGTTGTACGATTAAAGTTGGTCTTATCTCCCCCAAAAAGTCCGTCTTGAGTAAAAAAGTTACCTGAAAGTAAAAATGTTGATATTTCATTTCCTCCGGAAACCTGAAGAGTATGATGTTGAATAGGCGCAGCATCTTCAGCAGTTTCATCAATCCAGTTTGTGCCTTCTTTGCCTTTCCATTCCGCTACATTTGGCTTGTTCCCAGGAGGTTTTGTTTCATCAATCCATTGAACATACTGGTCAGCATTCATCATCTTTAAATTGCTTCTTAATGATTGAAAGCCGTATTGTGTACTATAAGATACATTCATAGCACCTGACTTCCCTTTTTTGGTTGTAATCATTATAACGCCATTTCCACCATCGGCACCATAAATAGCTGCGGAAGCGGCATCTTTTAGAATCTCCATCTTTTCGATATCGTTTGGGTCTAAGAAATCAATGTTGCTTGTACGCATTCCATCTATAACATAAATAGGATCCGAATTGCCATTTGATCCTGCCCCACGGATACGAATCTTAGCCCCTGCTCCAGGAGCTCCCGATTGTGACAAAACTGTAACCCCAGCTGTTTGTCCTTGCAATGCTTGTGAAGTAGTTGCAACAGATAAATTTGCTATCTGATCAGCCTTTATTGAAGATATTGCACCCGTAACAACACTCTTCTTTTGAGTACCATAACCAACAACTACAACTTCCTGCAAGGATTGTGTGTCAGAGTTCAGTTTAACTTGAATTTCATTTCTCCCGTTAATTGCTTCTTGTACGGTTTTATATCCTATATAACTGATTACCAAAGTCCCATCTTTTGGAGCCTTTATTTGAAACTTCCCATCAAAGTCTGTTGCAACTGACGATTTTGTCCCCTTTAGTACTATGGTTGCCCCTGGTATTGGCATCCCCTTATCGTCAAGTACTTTCCCATTTATGGTAGCATCTTGTGCATGAGCATAAACTGAGAATAATAGTGACGAAATACAAACAATAAATGTTTTTAATAATTTCATTTTTCTAAAATTTTGGTTAATTAATTAGTAATTTGAAGCAATATTAAAGTTATTTTTCTGCTATTCGGAATTTAGTACCCAAACAAAACCTCAGCAAATCTAACTTTACACCGAAAAAAAACCAAACAAAACCTCAGCATATTTATTTCAACATATTGATTAACAGGTAGTTGTAATTTACGTATATTGCACATCAAAGTATTTTTAAAACAAAAAAACTTGCATTGCTAAAAAAAACGATAATTTAGCCTTTTTGATAGGCTGGTAATCAGTAAGTATTACAGATTATAGCTAAAATGACAATCATTTTTTAAAGAGAAAAATTGACTGACTACAACTTAAAGAGATAATCATGAATCAACTAAAATTAAACATTCTTTTTTTTCTGTTATTTGTAATACCCTTTTTTGGTCAAATCAAAAACATTGGACTTCCAGATATTCGAAATTATAAAAGATCCGAGTATAAAGGTGGTACACAAAACTGGAATATTGACCAAGATAAAAACGGGAATATTTACTTTGCCAACAATAACGGTCTATTTCAATTTGACGGTGTATCATGGCGAAAGTATAGCTTACCAAATTCTCCCCTTATTAGATCAGTAAAAATCGATGATTCAGGCAAAATATTTGTCGGAGGTAATAATGAATTTGGCTATTTCAAACCTAATTCTAAAGGAAAACTAGAATATTTTTCTTTATCTAAAATGGTAAATATAAATACAGTCAAATTAACTGGTTACATTTGGAAGATACATATTCATAAAGGGGAAGTTATTTTTCAATCTTTTGAAAGGGCTTTTATCTTTAAAAACAATAAACTTAGATTATTGGAAGCCCCCACTAAATTCCAATTTTCATTCCAAGTAAATAACCACTTGTATTTTCAAGATATTACAGCAGGGATAATAGAATACAAAAACGGAAAATTATTCCAGCTAAAAAACACCACCATTTTAAACAATACAGAAATCTGGGGTATCTTTCCTATGCCTGATAACAAGTTGCTCGTTGCTACTTTAAACAAGGGTCTTTTTAAATATGACAATGAAAAAATGATTCCTTGGGATACCGAAGCGAATGTATTCATCAAAAAGAATGGTTCACTTGGAGGCGTAGCTATAAAAGACAAATTCATTGTTCTCAATTCAGTTTTAAACGGGATTATTATATGTGATTTGAACGGGAAAATCATTCAACATATTGATCGCACCAAAGGACTCCAGAATAATACTGTGCTAACCTCTTTTATTGACAACAAGAATAATCTTTGGCTTGGTTTAGATAGCGGAATTGCATTTATTAACGAAAACTCACCATTTAGTTATTTTCCTTTTAGCTATAATCTAGGTACTGTTTATGCATCAGTCGTATATAAAGAAAATTTGTATGTGGCCACAAACCAAGGTGTTTTTTACCATCCCTGGAACAAAAACTTCAATGAAAGCAGTTTTACCCTAGTAGAAGGAACAATTGGTCAAGCCGACGCTATTCAAGTAATTGGAAACCAATTATTATGCGCACACAATAATGGTGCTTTAGTGATTGAAGGAGGGAAGACGATAAAAGTACTAGATAAAAATGGTTATTCTAGATTTCAAACCATCCCCAGTCGGCCAAATTTTATTATAGGATCAAATAAAAATGGGTTTGCGGTATTCGAAAAGACAGCTAATGGTTTAGAATTCAGAAATCAAATTGGAGGCCTTTATAAATCCTCTTTATCTTTCGAACTGGACAATAACTATTTATGGCTAAAAAATGATGGATTATTATATCAAATGGAACTGTCTTCTGATTTAAAAAAATTTAAATCGATAAAAACTATTCCTAATTTGTCCGCTAATGATAAAGGATTTGGAAGCATCCAGAAAATAAACAACAGTATTTACTTTCAAACAAACAATCATTTTTACAAATATTCAAAAGAACAAGACTTGTTTTATGAAGATAAAAAAATGAGTTTGATTTTTAAAGACATTCCCAGAATTAAAGCATTAACTGAAGATGCCAATGGAAACCTCTGGTATGTATTTAATGAATCATTAGGCGAATTAATGAAAAATAGCAATGGTACTTATACAAATCTTGTCACCCCATTTTCAAGTTTGACGGGTAATTTAATCACTGATCGTCTTTCTGTAAATACCATTAATCCAAAAAACATATTTATAGGACTTATAGACGGATTAGCACATTATGATTCCCAATTATTAAACAATACCGTAACTAAACCCACCGTTTTTATACGAAGTTTTTCCCCTCCCGGTGATACACTAATCTTTGGAAACGAGAAAAAAGTATCTGAAAAATATTTAATTCCGTATGCTTCAAATCATGTGAAATTTACATTTTCATCCCCAACTTATGAAAATCTTGAAAATCTTGAATTCTCTTATCAATTGGAAGGCTTTGATGATAAATGGAGCCATTGGTCAACAATTTCATTTAAAGAATATACCTATTTAAGAGAAGGTAATTATAAGATGAAATTAAAAGTGAGAAATAGCTATGGAATTCAATCAGAAGAAACATTTATTGTATTTACGGTTTCGCCACCATGGTATAGACATTTTTTAGCGTATTTAGTTTATATTTTACTTACTGCTATGTCAATATTTTATATGAGACAAAGAATAAAAACAAAAATACGAAAAAACAAATTGAGTTATACACTTAATATCTGTTTTATGTTTTTTTGATAAATCGGTTTTGCATTCACCATTCTTTCTATGGATTTATGAAAAATACTTGTTTTAAATTGAGAACGGTTTATCCTAAAACAAAA
>NZ_JAAAPM020000050.1 GCF_009909155.2 Flavobacterium undicola | reverse complement strand
GATTGAGAATTTTATTTTCTCTTAAATCTTCTGGATGCTTTTTTTTGTAGCCATAACTTACGAAATTTAATTATATTCGTAAGGTACTAAAACTACGGTAAGTGCTACCGAAGGTTTAGTTCAACATATCATTTTAGAATAAAACTAGTTTAGTTTATGCGCCAATAAACTAGTCAGCTTCCACCTTAAAAAAATTACGTAAAAAATGAAGCAATGTTAAAAGGAAATCAACAAAATGTAAACAGTAGAAGTGATTTAATTTCATCACTAAAAGACTACTTCAATATTGCATTATTTTCCAAATTAAAAATGGAAAAAAATTTAAGTGCAAAAGACTTGAAATTTTTTAGCAATAATGATTTTTGGTCGCAAGCTCTTATTTCTAAACTTTATGCTGGACAAATAATAAAACTTCAAAATTTTAAAATGCTAGAATGGATTCCAAATTCACCGGGGTTATTTCATACACAATTTGGAAGAATTGAAAGAGAAAGAGCATTTGAAAGACATTTTGAAAAGGAAAGAAGAAAAGGAAACGGTCATATTGAACAACACATCATAGAATTAAGACCTGGAGATAAAAGAAGTATGGTTAAAGGTGGGATTGGTTCTTTAAGGCTTGGTCCAAAAAAAATTGATGATAATCTGCAATATATAATGTGCGCAACTTCTAATGGAGTAAGTCACGAAGGAATAGTTGTTTTATTAAAACCTGAACATTACAGCGATGTAATTACCGAAATTAAGGCAAACAAAAATCCAACGGTAAATATTACTGGAAGGATTATGATACTTCCTAAAGAACTTTCTTTAATTAGCAATGAATACAATAGAGAGGTTCCTAAATTTTATATTGAAGTTGAGGAAATAGAATTGTTGAAAAATGACAATCCAAATCAAGGTTTAGTAAGTGTTGCTATTACTTATACAAACGAAGAAGAAATAAAAGAATATAATGCCTTTTCTTATTCTTTTTGTCAATTTTCACCATCTGCAACAGAAAATAATTTAGACGGAGTGACAGATTGGTTAAGAAATTATGCAATAAAGTACTCACAAACAGATACGCCTTTGATAATTGGAGACTTCGACGAATATTATAATCACTTTGAAAAAGTACAGTTCCCAATAATTGATATAGCAAACGGAATGATATCCATAGAGAATCTACATAAATTTCAAAAATTATTTAATTTCAATATAAACGAAACAACAATGGGAGATAAAAACATATTCAACAATTCACAGATTGGAGCAGTAGGCTCAAAAGCAAAAGCTAATAATAAATTTGAACAAAATAATTATAATTTGCCTGAAAATTTAAATTTTGATATCTTAAGTCAGGAGTTAAGTAAATTAAAGGATAGTTTAAAATCTAATGCAGAAACATCAGAACAATTCAATGCGATTAGCGCTGTTGTAGAAGCAGAAAATGCAGCAAAAAAGAAAGATGGTAATAAGGTTATACAACATCTTTTGAGTGGTGGAAAATGGGTATTGAATACGGCAAAAGATATTGGAGTTGAAGTAGTAGCCGAGCTTATAAATAAACAAATGAAATAAAGAAGAAAAGCTAATCGAGTAGACGGCTCCGCCAGAAATTGACGGAATACGCCTCTACACGGATATACGCATATGTTAGCGCAGAATTGCATTCTGTGCCCGCAACAATGAGCTAAATACTTTGTAGAGTTACTTACAGAGATTCCTCCTTCGTCGGAAAGACAAGATTGCGGTAATGCTCAAGGATTTTCCCGATTGCTCGGATATGCGCAAACGTTAGCGCAGAATTGCATTCTGTGCCCATAACAATGAGCTAATACTTTGTCGAGTTACTTATGGAAATTCCTAATTCTTAGAAATGACAAGATTGCAGAAATAACTACACCGATAGTACTGAGTAATTATCATGACGAGTCGAGTATAAACGTTTTTTGCCTAAATTTGTGATATGGGAATAATTGACAACAATATAGACAACTTAAAAAAACTTTGCATTATATACAATGTGGAGAAAATGTATCTATTTGGTTCAGCAGTAAATTCAAACTTCAATGACAAAAGTGATGTTGATTTATTAGTTAAATTTAAACCTATTGAATTATCACAGTATTTTGACAATTACATCAATTTCAAGGAAAAACTGGAATCTTTACTTGGTCGTGAAGTAGATTTATTAGAGGAACAAACTTTGAGAAATCCTATCTTAATTAAATCAATCGACAACTCAAAAAAACTAATTTATGGATGAAAGAATTCTAAAATGGTTATTTGATGTCAAAATGTCTATTGATGAAATAAACGAATTCTTCCACAATGAAGAAAAAGATTTTTTCAAGTATCGAAATAACGTAATGCTCAAAAGAGCCGTTGAAAGAAATCTTGAAATTATTGGCGAAGCAATTAACCGAATAATTACTCGTGATCGCTCTTACAATGAAAAAATCACAAACGCAAAAGCCATTATAGGACTCAGAAATCATGTAATTCATGCTTATGACAATATTTCTGATGAAAACATTTGGTCAATTTTAACGAATCACTTACCAAAATTAAAAATGGAGATTGACTCCTTAATTCAAGAAACTGAATAATTTCATCAATATCAAAAAGACTTCGCAAAATTATTTGTTTTTTTCCAAGATCCCCCGAACGTAAAGTCACTAAACATTAGCATTGATTTTTAAAAACCGAATAGAAAATTGGAACCAATTAAATTTCAAGATGTCAATATATTTATTCTAATAGGAATTGAACTATTTCTATTCGGACTTGTCTATTGGAAATATAAAAGCGAAAAAAGACGACGTGAAAAACTGGAATATCATTATGAAGATTATGGGTTAGGAAGAATGCAGGCATGGAAACCTTACATTCTCCCTATCACAGCATTTATATTTGTTTCATGGAAATTAATTAATAGACTTTATAATTACATTTATTTTTAAAAACACTCGATTCACAAAAATCAGCGAAGAATTTCATTAAGAAATCAATAAAATGGAAAATATTTCGATTGACAAAATTATTGATCAATGGACAAATAAAAAAATCAAACTTAGTCCTCCTTCAACTATGGAATTAATTAAGGCTACTGAAGAAATTCTAAGTTTTCAATTTCCGGATGATTTTAAAGAATTCTACTTAAAACTTGATGGTTTTGCAGATTGGGATTGGACAGAAAATATGTTTTCAATTTGGCCATTGGCAAGAATTATAGAAGAATATAATAACGAAAGCGACAAAAACTTTATAGTGTTTGCAGACTATTTGATAAACTCACATCAGTATGGCTTTAAAAAAGATCAGAATGGTGTATTTAAAAGTTATGGTGAACAACCTGAGTTTATAGCAGAAACTTTTTCTGAAATCATATTTCTTATAAATTCAGACGCAGATATTTTGTATTAAGATGACAAACTCGAATTGCACAAAGTTAGCGGAGAATTACATTCTATGCCCACAACAATAAGCAAAAAAGAGTTACTAGATGAGATTTCTCCTTCGTCGAATGACAAGATTGTGTATTGAAGAAATTGACAACTTTTTTAATAAAGCAGAAACAGTTTTTTAATAGTGTCCTAGTGCCGAAATAACAGTTACTGTCACGATTGCCTCTTCTACTTTGTAGATCATTCGGTCTTTTTGGTTAATTCTGCGTGACCAGTACCCTGAATAGTTGTGCTTTAATGGTTCGGGATTTCCAATGCCTGTAAAAGGAGTTTCTTCTAATTCAACAAGTATTTTTTCAAGTTTGTTAATACTTGCTTTGTCTCCTGATTTATACTGTTTTTTAAAATGTGCTTTAGCAGAATCAGTTATTTCAACCCTAAACTTCCCCATATATCTTTTGTATTTACGGTAGTCGTTTTCCCTTCTTTTATCTGTTTTTCAGCATTTTTAATTAGCTTATCCAGATTGTCAGAATTTGTTTTTTTTATTGTTTTAACTGTTGGATTTTCTAAAAACTCAACAAAATCACAAGTTTTCAAAAACTCGATAATAGCTTTTGCTTGTTTGCTATTTTCTTTAATTTTAACTGTTATCATAATCCTAAGTTTTGAATAACAAATATACAAAAATCGTACTACATTATTATTCCTTTTTATTTGAAGCAAAACGGTCCTTTTGAGCAAAGTAAACTAGCTCTTCGAAATCTCCTGACTTCAAAGAACAATACGCTATAATCCATTATCCTCATTTACCCAAACAATCTGCATATTCCATGATAATAGCAATCAAGGATTTTTCTGTTAAAAAAATGCAGTGAAAAAATATTTATCTGTACTTTTGCATTCGAAAACAAAAAAGCGCTTTTTGAAGTCATTATTTAGCATAGTACTTTCTATTCTTTTACTACTACCTTCTTTTGGTAGTTTCTTTGTTTATACTTCATTCAAATTAAATCAGGACGAAATTGCAAAAACCATTTGTGTGCAACGCAAATTGGTAAACAATAGTTGTAATGGTCGATGCGAACTTCAAAAAAGCCTTAAAAAATACGACGACAACGAAAAAAAGATGCAAAACAATCTGGATAACAAAGTAGATTTAGTTTTCATCCAAAACACTGTTTTCGCTGATTTTAAAACAATCGCTGTTACACCTATAGAAAAACCTAATTTCTATATTTTAGAAAAGAAAACGGTTTCTGTTTCCCTTTCTTCTTTTAGACCACCCTCCTATTTTATATAAATTCTAGTATCGCTTTTCAATGGGTATTGAATTGCTTTTTCTTGGTTTTAACCAAGGAAATATCGCTATTTATAAAATTTATATAAATCAAAATGAAAAATATATTCTTGGCTTTAGCCATAATAAGCCAATGTACTGTAGCTCAAAACAAAACACAAAAAGACACTACTAAGGTTGAGGAACTTGAAAGTGTTTTTGTAACCGCTAATCGTACTGCCACTTTACGCAAAGAAACACCTGTTGCCATTAGTAAATTAACTGCTAAAACAATCAACGAAAGCAAGGCTGCAGCTATTTACGAAGTCATCAATAAAACTCCCGGTGTTTTAATGGTGAACTTGGGCAACGAACAAAACATGATGGCCATTCGCCAACCCATGACTACCAACGCCTATTATTTATATCTTGAAGATGGATTGCCTATTCGTCCTTTGGGAATCTTTAATCACAATGCTTTATTAGAAATCAATCAGTTCAATTTAGAAAGCATTGAAGTGGTAAAAGGCCCTGTTTCCTCTTTGTATGGACCAGAAGCCGTAGGCGGAACAATTAATTTAATTTCACAAAAACCTTCTTTCTATCCTGAGTTTAAGTTTGGCGTTCAAGCCGATCAATGGGGATATAAAAGAATTCAGGCTGCCGGTGGAGCTACCATTGGTAAAATTGGATTTCATATTGCCGGAATTTCCAGCATTCAGGAAAACTCTTGGATGACCTATTCTGATTACACTAAAGACAATTTGAATGTTAGAGTAGATTATGCCATCAATGACAAAACCCGTTTGATTAGCAATACCATGATTGGAAAATATTATTCTGATATGAGTGGTGGCGTAAACGAAAGTGATTTCAATAACAGAAGTTACAAAAGCAGTACTGATTTTACCTATCGAAAATCAGATGCTTTACGTACCAGATTGACACTGGAACACGATTGGAATCCAAATGCAAGCAGTTATTTGACGGTCTATCACAGAGACAACAAACTAGGTCAAAATCCTTCTTATGGAATTCGTTGGAGTGCCACAATCAAACCTACAGCAGCAACAGGTGAGGTCAATTCGAACAATTTTAAAAGTTATGGTGCCATTGGACAACACACTCAAAAATTTGATTTTTGGAACACTACCATCGTGGGTGGTATCTCATACGATTATTCTCCGGTAACTTATTGGGCTTATTTAATTAATCTTAAAGCTACTCTAAATCCGGGCGAAGCAGGAAAACAAACGGTAAATAAATTCGAAATCGTAGCCGAACATCCTGAAATAAAACTAGCTGATTATACTGCCGACATTTACAACACTGCCGTTTTTAAACAAATCAGCTTCAACCCTATCAACAAACT
Source organism: Flavobacterium undicola (assembly GCF_009909155.2). Lineage (GTDB taxonomy): Bacteria > Bacteroidota > Bacteroidia > Flavobacteriales > Flavobacteriaceae > Flavobacterium > Flavobacterium undicola. The sequence goes on along the minus strand of NZ_JAAAPM020000050.1, from coordinate 8,805 downwards.
AATTGTTACTGTTGGAGGACGTTATGATGCTATGAAAATCGACTACGACAATGCCTTAGACAATTCAACGGGAAATAAAAACTATAATAAATTTACTTTCAAAGCAGGAGCAAATTTCAACCCTATAAAAGCTGCTGGATTTTACGGAAACTATTCTCAGGGATTTTCACCACCAAGCATTACTTCTATTTTCAAAGCCAGAACAGGAACAGGAGGAAATACAGGAATCCCAGCTGAATTTTACTATAATTTAAAACCGGCTACATTCGAAAATTACGAATTTGGCGGATGGATTAACTTACTGAATAATAAACTGACATTGGATTATGCCATTTATTATATGGATGGAAAAAACGAATTACTAAGCGTTCGCTTGGAAGACAGCTCTACTGATTATCGTTCGGCAGGAGAAACCAACCACAAGGGAATTGAATTTGGTTTCAATTACCGTCCAAATGCACAATGGAACATTCGCATGGGAGGAACCGTTGCAAAACACCGTTATATCGACTTTCAACTTTCAGACAATTCAGCAGATGTATTACAAAATTTAGGTGGCTACGAAATGCCTACTTCGCCAAGATGGTCAGGAAATTCAGAATTGAGTTATTATCCAAATTGGCTCCCTAATTTTAGAACCTCAATAGAATGGCAATCGGTGGGTAGTTATTACCAAAACCAAATCAATTCAGTCAAATATGATGGGTATAACATCTTTAATACTCGTGTGGGTTATAAATACCACAACATCGAAATCTACGGAAATGTGATGAATCTAACCGATAAATTATATGCTTATAATTTAGCCCGAGGAAATGCCGCTAACTCTCAAACTACTTATGTAGCTGCTCCTCCCAGAACTTTTTTATTGGGAATACAATACAATCTTTGTTTAAAAAAATAATTTTAGCCACAGTTTAAAAAATGGAATCATTAAGACGTTTAGGTTTTGTGCTTAACAAACTTAAATTTCTTAATGGTGAAAAAACAAATAAGTTCTCAAAATGAGCAAGAAAAACATCAAAAAGAAAGATTCGAAATTCGTCAAGAAAATCAAGCAGAATATGTACCAATGGCATCGAACTATTGGAATCATCACCATTATACCTGTTGTTTTTTGGACTTTATCAGGATTAATGCATCCGTTTATGGCGCATTTTTTCAAACCTGAAATTGCCCATGAAAAACTGGAAATCAACACTATCAATCAAAACCAATTACCACTTTCTATTCAGGAAGTTTTAGAAAAAAACGATATTCAGCAATTTAAAAATTTCCGAATTGTTTCTTTCAACAATGCTACTTTTTACCAGGTAAAAAATAGCATTGGTGATTTGTTGTATTTTGATGCTTCAAACGGAAAAGAACTCCAAAACGGCGACAAAATATACGCCGAATGGTTGTCGCGTTATTTCTTAGACGACCAAAAAAGCAGTGTAAAAAACAGCGAAATCATCACTGAATTTGACAATCAGTACAAATATGTCAATCGCTATTTGCCTGTTTACAAAGTAACTCTGGATCGTCCGGATACTATGGAAGTCTATGTGGAAACTTCCTCTAGCAAATTAGCCACTTACAACCCAACATCAAGACAATTTTTCATTTGGTTTTTTGATGTTTTTCACAACTGGTCTTTTGTAGACGCTATCAGCAACAATAGTATTCGCATTATCACAATGATTTTCTTGTTATCTATCATTGGATTTTCGGCTATTAGTGGCATTGTGATTTATGGCTTTTTGTGGAAACAATTTAAAAAATCAGATAACAAAGAACCTAAAAAAGGTATTAGAAAATACCATCGCCAAATTGGGATTTGGATTTCATTATTCACACTGACCTTTGCTTTTAGTGGTGCTTATCACGCTACAACCAAATGGAATCCTTACACCTTGGATCAAATGGTATATGAGCCAACTTTTAAAACCAAAGAAATTGGATTAGGAAATAACAAACTCGATTTGGACTGGAATCGTTTTCAAAATGCCAGCATTATCAGTTTTAATGACAGCACGTATTACCGTTGTCAATTAGAAGAAAAAGCCACTGGAAAATTCAAGAAACCAAAATCAGATTCAAATTCGAAATGGAATAAAAAAGACACTCCAAAAACGGAAGTAGTTTATATCAATGCGACGACAAATAAAATTGCGCTGAATTTAGATTTACAATATGCCGAATTCTTAGCCTATTATTTTACTGATGGCGCTCCAAAAGCCCCTTGTTGCGAAATGATGACTCCAGAACCTTCGGAAGAATCAGAAGCTTCTTTAGAAAATATAAAACTATTAGAATCTAAAGTACTGACTGATTTTGAAAGTAGAGAATATGGTTTTGTCAACAAACGTTTGCCTGTAGTAAAACTGGGGTATGACACTCCAGAGAAAACAACTTATTTTATAGAAACCGCTACTTCAAGACTAGCCGCAGTTATCAAAAATTCAGATGTTGTCGAAGGTTATTCTTTTGCCATCTTACACAAATTTTTGTTTATGGACTGGGCAGGGAAAAACATCCGCGATTTCACTATGGTTTTAGCCGCACTAAGCATTTTAATTGTTAGTGTGCTTGGATTGATTTTGTTTTTGAAGAAATAAAAAACAGATATTCTTTTACCGCAAAGTTCGCTAAGTTTTTTTGTTAATTGTGTTGAGAAAACGCAAAGCACACAAAGCTTTGTGAACTTTGCGTTTTTTATTCAAACCTAACTAACCATTCTTTGAGAACTTTGCGGTTAAATATAAAACTACACTTTAGGATTTTCTTCAAAATACCTAGCTTCAATTCGTTTAATATCTTTAATCGAATTCTTCGCCCAAGCCAAACGTTTTTCTAAAATCTCATCCGCTGATAATTTCCAATCAATATCCGAACGTCTCAATCTATTGGTTAAATCCTGAATAATAATCGCTGCTGAAACCGAAATATTCAAACTCTCGGTAAATCCTACCATCGGAATTTTCAGGAAACCATCCGCTTTTTCTAATATTTCTGGCGAAAGTCCGTCGCGTTCTGTACCAAAAAACAATGCGCTTGGTTTCGAAATATCAAAATCTTCCAACAAACAATCATTCTCATGCGGTGTGGTTGCAATAATTTGATAGCCTTTTTGTTTTAAAGACGAAATACAGTTGAAAACCGAATCATATTTATTAATATCAACCCATTTTTGGGCGCCCATCGCAATTTCTTTGTCGATACTTTTTCCGTAACGCTGCTCAATTACATTCAATTCCTGGATACCAAAAACCTCACAACTCCGCATCACCGCAGAGGTATTGTGCAACTGAAAAACATCTTCTACAACAATGGTAAAATGTTTGGTACGCTTTTCCAATACTTCTAAAAAGCGTTCTTTTCGGTTGTCAGTCAATATATTTTCAAGGAAATTCAGGTAATCAATATCAATCATTGTACTATTTTATTTTGAAGCAAAAATACATTTTTTATCTTTCTTTTTATTTCAATCAAAAAGAATGAATCCTTTCTGCCATCAAAAAACTTTGGTTAAATTCGTAAAAAATATCGGAAGATGGAAACAGTAGAAATTAAAAAAATAGGAGTTGAAGAAATAGAAAAACTGCAACAAATAGGCAGACAAACATTTTTTGAAACTTTTGCTGAAGTGAATTCTGAAGAAAACATGAAGAAATATTTAAAGAATAATTTTTCGAATGACAAACTTACATCTGAATTAACAAATCCAAATTCTGAATTCTACTTTGCTATTCGCGGGAACGAAACTCTTGGATATTTAAAATTAAATTTTGGAGAAGAACAAACCGAACTCAAAGATAAAAATGGTTTAGAGATAGAACGTATTTATGTTTTAAAGGAATTCCACGGAAGTAAAATTGGACAATTATTATATGATAGAGCATTACAAGTAGCTAAAAAACAAGATTTAAATTATCTTTGGTTAGGAGTTTGGGAAGAAAACCATAGAGCTTTAAATTTTTATAAAAAGAATGGCTTTGTAGAATTTGACAAACATATTTTTAGATTAGGCAATGACGAACAAACCGATTTACTTATGAAATTAATGTTGAAATAAATACAATGAAAAAAAAATTAGTCGTTTTAACTGGAGCTGGAATCAGTGCCGAAAGTGGCCTAAAAACCTTTAGAGATAGCGATGGACTGTGGGAAGGACACGATATCATGGAAGTGGCTTCACCTGAAGGCTGGCAAAAAAATCCTGAATTGGTTTTGGATTTTTACAACAAAAGACGACGACAACTCAAAGAAGTAAAACCTAATTTAGGCCATCGGGAACTAGCCCAATTGCAAATTCATTTTGATGTGCATATTATTACCCAAAATGTAGATGATTTGCACGAACGTGCCGGCAGTAAAAAAGTATTGCACCTGCATGGCGAACTTTTAAAAGTGAGAAGCACTAAAAATCCAAATTTCATTTTAGAATGGGAAGGCGATTTGAATTTAGGCGATACGGATTCTCATAAAAATCAATTGCGTCCCCATATTGTTTGGTTCGGCGAGGCAGTTCCTGCTTTTGATGAAGCGATTGCTATAACTGAAACGGCCGATTATTTTGCCGTTATTGGGACTTCGCTACAAGTGTATCCCGCAGCGGGTTTAGTTGACTTTGTACCAGCAAACGTTCCTATTTTTTATATTGATCCTAAACCAATCCAAATTCCGAATTTAAAAAATCCTCTGGAAACAATTCCCATGCAAGCCACAGCAGGAATTCCACATTTAAAAAACAGATTATTGGCAGAATTTCAGTAAGCAAATATTCGAAAAGAAGTCAAAAATGCATACTAAATTCCTAAAATTCTGCCTATATTTGTGCCTTTCGAAAAAATAATACCGATTATGTATTCAATACAGGCTAAAAAGCAGCCTGTTTTCATACTATATCGGCATTATACCAGAATGATATAGGACTAAATAACAAATATTATTAGCATAACAACACAATGACGACTTTAAACGAATTGAATGCTATTTCTCCAATTGATGGAAGATATAGAAATAAAACCCTTTCATTAGCCCCTTTTTTCTCTGAAGAAGCTTTAATCAAATACCGTGTATTGGTAGAAATTGAATATTTTATTACGTTGTGCGAAGTTCCTTTGCCACAATTGAAAAATGTAAACCCTAATGTATTCGAAAGTTTACGTAATATCTATAAAAATTTCTCTACTGCAGATGCACTTTGGATTAAAGAAACAGAGAAAGTAACCAATCACGATGTTAAAGCCGTTGAATATTTTATCAAAGATGCCTTTGAAAAATTAGGTTTATCAGAATTTAAAGAATTCATCCACTTTGGATTGACTTCTCAAGATATCAATAATACAGCTATTCCACTTTCTACAAAAGAAGCTTTTGAGAAAGTATATATGCCATCATTAATTACTTTAATTTCAAAATTAAAAGAATTAAGCACCGAATGGAAAGACATTCCATTGTTAGCTCGTACCCACGGACAACCGGCTTCTCCTACTCGTTTAGGAAAAGAATTTGCTGTTTTTGTAGAGCGTATCGAAGAGCAAATGCGTTTGTTGTTCAATATTCCGTTTGCAGCTAAATTTGGTGGAGCAACAGGAAACTACAATGCACATCACGTAGCTTATCCACAAATTGACTGGAAACAATTTGGTACTAAATTCGTAGAAGAAAATCTTGGATTACACCATTCGTTCCCAACAACACAAATTGAACATTACGATCATTTTGCAGCCTTTTTTGATGCTTTAAAAAGAATCAACACCATCATTATCGATTTAGATCGTGATATCTGGACGTATGTTTCGATGGAATATTTCAAACAAAAAATCAAAGCAGGAGAAATTGGTTCATCGGCTATGCCACATAAAGTAAACCCTATTGATTTTGAAAACTCAGAAGGAAACTTAGGAATTGCCAACGCTATTTTCGAACATTTATCAGCTAAATTGCCTATTTCAAGATTACAACGTGATTTGACTGACAGTACTGTTTTAAGAAACATTGGTGTGCCAATAGGACATACTATTATTGCTTTTGAAGCTACTTTAAAAGGTTTAAACAAGTTGTTATTGAACGAATCTAAATTCCACGAAGATTTAGAAAACAACTGGGCTGTAGTAGCTGAGGCAATCCAAACAATTTTACGTCGTGAGGCTTATCCAAATCCTTATGAGGCTTTGAAAGGCTTAACCAGAACTAACGAAGCGATTACTAAAAAATCAATGCATGAGTTTATCGGTACATTAGAAGTTTCTGACGAAATTAAAGCTGAGTTATTAAAAATTACTCCTAGCAACTTTTTAGGAATATAGTTTCAACAACTACATATCATTTTTAAAAAGTCCCGAGATAATCGGGACTTTTTTTATAAATATTTCCTAATTAAAGCTGAAAATTGCACAACAAAACTGCTTTTAGTATATTTAGCAGAATTGTAATAAAAGAACAAACAATATATGAGTACGGTAGACGCAGTTGCTGAAGCATCACACCATTTAAAACCCTTAATTAGCGATTTAGGATTAATCCTGATGACAGCAGGTATTGCTGTTTTGTTGTTTAAAAAAATCAAACAACCTCTGGTTCTTGGGTATTTAATTGCTGGTTTTTTGGCAGGGAATCACTTTGATTTTTTTCCTTCTGTAAAAGACATCAAAAGTGTGGAAATCTGGGCTGAAATAGGTGTTATTATTTTATTATTCAGTTTAGGACTCGAATTCAGTTTCAAAAAATTGATGAAAGTGGGCGGCACAGCCTCAATAACCGCCATCACTCAAATTATAACCATGGTTCTCGTGGGCTATCTGGTAGGTAAATGGATGGGGTGGAAAAACATGGATTGTATTTTCTTAGGTGTTATTCTCTCCATTTCATCCACAACCATCATTCTTAAAACCTTTGATGAATTGGGGGTAAAAGCACAGCAATTTGCCGGAATTGTAATTGGTTCCCTTATCGTTCAGGATATTATAGCTATTTTAATGATGGTATTATTATCAACAGTGGCTGTGAGTCAGCAATTTTCAGGAAGTGAATTATTACTCTCTGTACTTAAATTAGTTTTTTTTCTGATTGCCTGGTTTGTGGGTGGAATCTTTTTTATCCCAACTTTATTAAAAAAGACCAAGCACTTACTGACTGATGAAATGATGCTTATCCTATCATTAGCCTTGTGTTTGATGATGGTAATTTTAGCGTCCAATGCTGGTTTTTCTCCTGCTTTAGGTGCTTTTATCATGGGGTCTATCATTGCCGAAACTACCCAAGCAGAGCATATCGAACATTTGGTAAAACCAGTAAAAGATTTATTTGGTGCGGTTTTCTTTGTATCTGTTGGAATGTTAATCAATCCGCATACTTTATACGAATATGCTCTTCCTGTAATTATTTTAACCTTTGTTACTATTTTTGGGCAATCCATCAGTTCTACACTTGGCGCAATCATTTCGGGACAACCTTTAAAACAATCGGTACAAACAGGAATGAGTTTGGCACAAATAGGTGAATTCTCTTTTATCATTGCAACCTTAGGAATGACGATGAATGTAACGAGTAATTTTCTATATCCTGTGGTTGTAGCAGTATCGGCAGTAACTACATTTACCACTCCTTTCATGGTCAAAATGGCTGTTCCATTCTCTGGCTATTTAGAAAAAAAATTACCTAGAAAATGGACAAAAAGAATTGCCCGATACAGTACTAATGCACAAGCCATTCGCTCCGTAAGCACTTGGCAAATAGTCATTAGAGCTCACTTGCTCCAAATTTTATTACATACTATCATCATCACCTCAGTGATTTTATTATCTTCTAAATTCATATTGCCACTAGTAGAAAATTCAAAATTCGGAAATACCATCGCGGCATTAATCACTATGGTTGTTATTTCCCCATTTTTATGGGCACTCTCATTAAGACGTGTCGCCGTAAAAGAAGTGGATCAATTATTCGAAGAAAAAAAATATAGAGGTCCTATTTTAATGCTCTTCTTTTTCCGAATGGGATTAGCAGTATTTTATATCGGATTTTTATTGAATATCTTTTTCTCTCCTGTCATTGCCTTTTTTGCTTTAGTAATGGCTATTGTAGTTTACCTGTTTTTCCCAAAACAACTACACGAACAATACCATAAAATAGAACGCCATTTCCTGACTAACCTCAACGATAGAGAGGAAAAGAAAATAGATCGTAGATATGCTAATCTAACTCCTTGGGATGGTCACATGACTACTTTTGAAATTTCAAAAGAATCTAATCTGGCGGGAAAAACGCTTCGTGAAATTAAAATGAGAGAATTGGTAGGCGTTAATATTGCCTATATTAAACGTGGAGAAATCATCGTCCAAATTCCCAATAAAACCGAACGTTTGTTTCCAGGTGACGAAATTTGCGTTATTGGTTCAGATGCGCAAGTCAAAGAATTTTCGAACTTTTTAAATCAACATGATGTTGAAGTTCCTGAAAAAGTAACGAACGAAATTATGTTACGTCAGGTCGAATTGACTAATGAAGATTTTATTGGTCTTAGCGTAGGCCAATCTAGATTAAGAGAGCGTACACATGGATTATTAGTCGGAATTGAACGAAAAGGACAACGTATCCTCAACCCCGAATCAAATATTGTCCTAGAAAAAAATGATTTATTATGGATTGTGGGAGACAAAAAATTAATAGCTCAATTATTCAAGGCATAAAAAAATTATTGAGTTATACACTTAATATCTGTTTTATGTTTTTTTGATAAATCGGTTTTGCATTCACCATTCTTTCTATGGATTTATGAAAAATACTTGTTTTAAATTGAGAACGGTTTATCCTAAA
>NZ_JAAAPM020000005.1 GCF_009909155.2 Flavobacterium undicola | reverse complement strand
ATTTTGTTTTAGGATAAACCGTTCTCAATTTAAAACAAGTATTTTTCATAAATCCATAGAAAGAATGGTGAATGCAAAACCGATTTATCAAAAAAACATAAAACAGATATTAAGTGTATAACTCAATAAATTTTATTATTATGGATTTGGAGAAAATTATATTAAAATTAGAAGATGCTTTTCTAAATACTGAAGTGAAACAACAAGTTTTAGATAGTTATTGGCTAGAACAAAACATACAAAATGGAATACATACGACGGGTTTTTGCTTTACAGCATCCGAAGTGATATATAGATTAACTGGAGGGAAAGATAATTGGTTTATAAAAAGTATTAATGATCCTAGAGACTGGAATCATGGGACTCATTATTTTTTACAAAACAAAACAAGTGGTCATATATTAGATATAACTTCCGATCAATATACTAGTAGAGGAATTACTATTCCATATGAATTAGGAAAAGCAAGAGGACTGCAGAATGTATCTAGAAAAGCAAAGGATTTAGCTATGTTGTCTGGATTAGGCGAAATTTAAATAAAATGAAACAATCCCCCTCAAAAGAACAAAATGAATACGCCAAAAACGTAAAAGAAGAACCTATTTATATCCTTGAAGCCGAAAGTGGTCGTAAAGGCTATTGGTGTATGGGTTGTGGCGAGGAAATGGAAGCGGTACGCAAAATTAAAAACATCCACCATAAATCCTATTTTAGACATTGTGCAAAAGATGTAGAAATTGAAAGGAAATGTACGTTTAGTAATCAGGATTACCGTCATAGGCTGGCAATAGATATATTGCAACGTACAAAGAGAATCAAAGTTCCTAATCTCTATAAGTATGCTCCTGATGATTCCCAAGCGATATTACTTGAAGAAACCAAATTTATAGAAGCACACTCAGTTAGAGCTGAACTTACATTTTATGAAAATGATGAAGCAGGGGTACACTGGGGCAAGAATCCGGAGATAGATAACAAAAACTTATTGATACGACCCGATGTAACATTCTTTGATGTTCATGGAAAACCAATTTTACTTATCGAAATTGTGGTCTCCCATAAGTTGGATGATGATAAAAAAGCAAAAATTAAAAGACTAGGAATTAATACAATTCAAATAACAATACCAAAAGATTCTCCTGAAAATATTGCAAAAAATTTTCAAATTACTAAAAACACAAAATGGGTATTTAATCATGTCGAACAGAACACCAACTACTTTCAGCTTTCCAATAGAACTTCAGAAAGAATATTACCACTTGACCCAATCGAAATGGGATTTTTTAGAGAATCTTTCGTCTGCCGAGAGAACCAAATTAGAAATCTTATACGCGGACTTAGAAAATGTGTGGAATCGCAATACTACAGAAACACTGAACGAAAACTTGAATCAGAGTTATCAAGAGTTAAGGAAAATTCAGAACGAAATCGAGAGCGATTGGAACAGCTACGAATCAAACATAGAGAATCAGTTGAGTCAAGATATAGAGAATCGTACGACATCCTTGAAAGAGAGGAAAGTGAATTCGAACATTCATTTTACGATGCTCAAAAACAGCTATACGAAGAGTATAACAGAGAACAAACAGAAATTGAACAACGATACGCTAATTTGGAAGGAAGATACCTTGCAAAAATTGAGTCAATTAACAAAGAGCAAGCTATTGTTAACAGGGAAATTAAGTTTAGATACCGTGCTGGGAGAACTGAAGAAGACATTAGAAGAGAATTTGAATCTGAAGAAACAAGAATTGTCGACGAGCTTAATAGCACTAAAAGAGAAGAGAGATATATCGAGGAATCTATCCAGTCAGAATCAGGATTTGAGGAAAATTTTGAGGGAGAAAGACTTAAACTTGAGAACGAAGAAAGAGAGCTTGAACAGAAATTTGCAGAACTTGAAAGACATGAACAAGAAGAATTTGATAGACTTAGAAAAAAGTTTTTATCGGATGAAGGAGCAACTGGAGAATTCACAAAATTCGCAGTTGAGGAAAGAATTAGAAGCGACTATGAAAGGGAATACCAACAAATTATTGAAAGAGTTAACAATAGAGATGTACAGTCAGGAGATGAATTGTCCGAAAAAATTAAAACCATACTTGAATTACGGGGATTATTCGACAATTATGATGATGTACAAACAGCTCTTGAAAGACTCCGAAAAGGAAGAACAATTATTAAAAATGGATCTTACAAAGAATGGGATAAATAGTGATTGGTTTATGAATAATTTACCTTAATTAATTCAATTGTACTAAAATATATTTGTATTGTCATGTTAACAAAACAGAAAAAAGTTAACACGTTATAATAGTCATGTTAAACAAAACTGAAAAAACAAACATATAAACAAAACCCTCACGCTGCCGCACGAATCTTTTCGTGGCACGTTCTGTTAAACATCTACATCCTAAAAAACAAATCTTTATTATTCTTTTCTAGTAAATACATCCGGGTCTAACCCACAATAGCAAAACTAACAAAATACAAACCCTCTGGATTATGAAATTTATAATTTCTACTCATTTCTATCTTTCTTACATAGAGTAAATATCGAAAATTTAGTTCTATTTACACGAGCCAGAAGAAAGGATCAGCGCGGCAGTTCCTGGCATTGATTGTAGACCGGAGTATTGAACCGCAAGACAACAAAATTTATTTGTTTTATCGACGGAGAATTTACCATAAAACGCATTAAACTAGAAAAAGACTGTCTCTACCTGATGTGATGCCCGAAAACAGCAATTACACTCCTAATAAAAGTAACCGAAGAAAACGAACTCATCATTTGGGGCATTGTAACCTATGTGATAAAAAAAAGTGATAGGGATTACACTATCGTTTCAAAGCAAAATGACCTTTCATAAATCTGCCGTTTTCTAATTGAACGGAATACCAATAATCTGATGCCGGCATTGGATTTCCGTTAAAAGTACCGTCCCATCCAGCTCCTGTTGGACTTATTTGTTTTATTAATTTCCCATAACGATCAAAAATATGAATCAATGTTTTTGCATTAAAAGAAGCATTGACTCCTTTTATATTCCATGTATCATTATGTCCATCCTGATTCGGTGTGAAAAAATTAGGAATACCTAAGATTGCTACTTCTTTTGGTACTATACCACAACCGTTTAAATCTTTTACAAAAACAGTATGAATTCCGGCACTTACATTCGTGAAATTGTTTTCTGTTTGGTATACTCCAAATTCATCATCCAAGGCGAATACATAATCTCCACTGCCGCTTACCGAAACTGTTATACTATTAGAATCGGATAACTCTACAATATCTACATTATTGATAACAGCTATATCCGAAGCGGAAACAGTAATAGTTCTTAATCTGGAACAGCCCTGATTATTTGTCACTTTTACTGTATAAATACCTTCTGTGTTTACTGTAAGCGTATAATTATTTTCTCCTGTTATTGGTTCATCATTAAAAGACCATGCATAACTGTAATCCGTTATCGGAGAAGCATCTTGAATTCCCGCATCGATTACTTTTGTAAAAGTTGGTAAATTACTACACACTAATTCGTCTCCCTCTAATGAAATATTTGGGATTGAGTTTACTACAAAAGGAATTGTTGTTGTGGCTATACAATTAGTATTTCCAGAGTTCACCACTTCCACTCGGACATTTTGTGTGTCAGTAACAAATGGATTTGGCAACGGACTTGAAAGCGCATTATCACTTCCATCAAAATACTTCACTATCATTCCTGTTTGATTACCTAAAATAATATTGTGAAAAGCAGAAGTATCAAAAGCAAATTTCCCGTCTTGTTGACCTGGATCAGTTTCATCATCACAAGCTGTCGTTAATGATGTTGAAACCGGAAAAGCTTCCGGCAAATCATCTACCACAAAAGAAATACTGACATTATACGAACAAGCAGCTATTGTTGAATTATTGGTAATGATTGCTTTTATCGTTTGTGAAGCGGTTACGAAAAGATTGGGCAACGGACTTGGCAATGGATTATTATTCGCATCAAAATAAGTCACAATAACATTTCGTCCATTTTTAATTTGACTATCCAAACCAGTAATATCAAAAGCATAATAACCATCCTGATTATCATCACAATGTACAAAAGGAGCTATTGGAGCGACAATAGGAATAGTTTCTACCTTAAGTGTGATATAACTTCCTAATCCCAAACAATCATTATTCAATCGGCTATCGACACGGATATAGATGCTTTGAATGTTTGGATAACCAATGTTGCTGTAATGGGCAATATCTGCAATAGCATTTTTTTCAGCAAGTGCGTCGGCTATATTTTTATAATATGTAATGTCTAATAATTGCCCCGACGGAAATATTGCCCGAACTTCATTGTCTACACTACTAAAATCAAAAACAGCAATCCCATCCGTATTAGAACCTGATGCAACATCATCACATTGTGTAAAACTTCTTGAGAAAGTCGCAGGAATTTGAGTTGTAGAAATGATTAAGTTTAATTGTGCTATTCGATAACATCCGTTGCTATTGGCAATCCTCACAAACACTTTATCGGCACTCACAGTCTGATTGGTATAAGCGGTTCTGTTTACAATAAGATTCACATTATTTTGAGCATCTGCTATTGTTTTATGAAAAGAAATAGTTTCAGCTGCTGCATTGGAGGTTATTTTAGCAATTGCTTCTTCCAGATTAAACACACTGAATCCATCTGTATTATCATCGCATTGTTTCAAATCAACCACACTGTTAATTGTTGGCAAAGCCAAAACCTCAATTGGAAAAGAAGTTACAGCAGTACAATTAAGATTGTCTTTATTAGCCACTTTTACATAAACAGTTTCGGTTACATTCGTATTTTGGTAAGTTGTTGGATTACTAATACTTTGAGTTAAAGTAACATCTTTATAATAGGAAAGTATAAATTGTGTGGTTGATTGGCCATTTAAAATAGCCGTTGCTCTTTGGGTTAAATCAAAAATGACTTTACCATCAGTATCTGTTCCTACGCTAGTATTGTCGCAAAGATTTATTTTGCTTACTAATGTGCTTGGTTTTGGAGTATCAAATACATCAATAGTAAAACTGGTAGTGCTTTTACAATTATTATTTAATTTATTGTATACCTCCGCTGTAATGTTTTCCTGCTGATAAGGAACTGTATTGTTATAAGTGTTAGGATTAACAATGGCTACATTATTTACAAAATAATTTATGGCATATAAATTAGGATCTTGTCCATTGAGTATTGCTGCATTTTGAGAAGTCAAATCAAAAGTATTAAAACCATCATTATTGCTATCACAAATTAAGATATTTTGTGGCTTAGTAGCCGTTGGTATTGCTGAAATAACAATGTCTTTTGTTTTTGTAACTGTACCAACTGCGCTTGTAGCTGTAACGGAGACACTATAAGTCCCAGGACTGGCATATATATGGGTAGAATTAATGTCTGTAGAAGTAGTTCCGTCTCCAAAATTCCAAGTAGCTGAAGTTATAGTTTCACTGGAAGTCAACTTAAACATTGTTGATTCTCCTTGACATAAATTTTCAGCATTAAAAAAAGCATCAAAAAAAGATGTTATAAATGGGGGTAAACCAAGTACTCGGCTTGTATTGGTTGCAAGTGGTTGACCTGATTTATCAAAATTACATCCTAAGCCTAAAACATCAGGATTATTTATTACTCCTAAGGAATTTAACTCATAAGTACAAAAATAAATCTTTTTATTTAGTGCGAGTTGCAAGGCACCAGCACCGTAATAGCTCGCGGAAAGAAGAACTTTTGAATTGGGTATATCATTGTTTAGTAAATTAAATTGAGCTAATGTTTGATTTGTTACAGTGGCTGAAAAACTAGTATAAAGCACGTTGGAATTACTAGAAAATTCAATTCCATAAGCGCGGACATCAGAGAGAATTAATTTAGAATTAAAAACCGAGCCTGTGGATGCATCAAAATCGAATAGATACACACATCCTTTGTAAAGACTAAATGGGCTAGAGGGAGTATCAATTTGATCATATGCTGCTGCTAATTTTTTTCCATTTGGGGATGCTTTAAGGTATCCTATTGCATTTCTTCGATACCCAAAAACAGGTACAATCGGAGAAATTGCTGATTTAACAGGAGTAGTATTTACTCCGGATGTTGTTACTTTAAAGGCATAGAAGTTATCAGTAAATTGAGTGATAACCCAATAACCACTTCCTGAAGCATCTTTTACAGCAGTTAATTTTTCAGAACATTTGTATTTTATTTCCTCTCCTAAAGGATTTGTATCATAAGTAATAAGATGATTATTCCTGCTTACAACATCCCCAATACTTCCATTACTCCCTATTGTGCTAATATCTACTATCGAATAATTCAACCCATTATTCAATCCATCATCAGTATCAGGTGTTTTTCCACTATCAATATCAGCATAATTTCCAGAAAAAGCATTTGGATATTTAGCTGCATTTTCATGATGTGGCTCGTCTAATGTGAAAATGTAATATAGATTTGAATTTCCGGGTTTAGGGACAATTATAGCTGATTGTGTACTGGAAAAGTCTCCTAAAAGTCCAGTTCCATTAAAATAATCCCCATTTGGCATAACAACATGATTTCTATCCCAAACAGTACGTCCATCAGTATAAAACAATAAATCCCCATTACTATTGGCAATTGATGCACAGCCTTCATTGGTTTTCAGTTTACCATCTCCCAATGGAGTAACACTTCCATCAGGATTAAATTTCATACCTGCATTTTGTCCAAAATACCAAACACTCGCTTCCTGCTGTGAAAAAACGACTGTAGTGTAAAGTAAAAATAGAATAAAAATTTTATGTTTCATCAATCTATTTAACCAGTATAAAGATACTGTTACTGTAATTAGCAACTTTGGATTTTACAATTGCGTCAACACATATTTTATAATAAATTCTTAGCATTTTTTAATTTTTATAATGTAAACACAATATGCAAAAGATCCAATCCCATATATAATAAGTACGGGTTGTTACAATTCCTAATTTTAGCTGGAGATCTGTTCCTCCTAAAAACTCAAAAGCCAGAGGTAAAAAACAGCAATGCTAACAATAAATGTAATCCAACTATATTTTCTTTTTTCTTCTCTATTCCATTTTTCAAACTTATCAAAATACTTTATGTATTTATCATTCTTAAAAACAAAAGTATAACATATTAAAGCTGATAACGCTCCAAAAATTATAAAATGAATCGTCTCTAAATATTCTGTTGTAAAAAGCTTATAAATTAAACCAAACACACCAAAGAAAAAGAAAAATAATAACACAAATAAAAAACCTCCTGCAACAGTTATGCTCAAACCTTTTTTTTTGTCTCCGAAAGCTGTATCTATTTCTTTTTGAATATTTATTCCTAGCTTTTCATATCTTCTTTTCTGAAAAGGTAACTTATGAATAAGATTAAAAGGATTTATTTTATTTGTAAATAAATGTAATTTATAATGGGTTCTATAGTAGCAAAAATGAACGATGTTGAAATAAAATTCTATTGTTTTCATAATTATTTGTTGTGATAATAGTTAACCGAATTTTCACCTACAGAACTACCTATATACCCTCCAGAAAAACCACCTATAAATCCTCCAATAATAGCTCCAGGGACTGCTCCAGCACCCCAAAACCAAACACCAATTGCCGCACCTGTTGCCGCACCTGCTTCTGCACCTGCCCAACCTCCTACTATTCCTCCAGTAGCACTTATAGCTGTATATTGTGTATTATACCCAAAATGCCTTCCATCCAATTGATAAGCATTATATGTTTTTACACCACTAATTATAATACCAGCACCTAATGCAACTCTTCCTGCCCATTTATAATTACTTGCTGCTTCAAAAGCACCTACACGACTACCTGTATATTGATTTCCTCCCCAGGAGTTATTATAGTACTTCCCATTTTTACCAAGCCATTGATCACCTGGTGTTGCAGTAGTTTCTAATGCTCCATAAATACCCGCACCAATATCTAAAATAGTGCTTGAATTACCCCATATATCTCCTTTGTCTTTTTTAACATCATCCACTGTTTTAGGAGTTACAACAGGAGTATTTTGTTTAATACCATTTTGTTTGTCGTTGTTATTGTATCCAAAATCTGTCTTAAACGAAACATTGAAAAACACCCCCGCATTGTTAGAAGCAGAAGTCTAGTCCCCTTTTTGTCCTTTTCATATAGGCTGCAACAAAGTGGGCAACATCTGTGCTGTGTTTAATCCAGCTCCAACTGGTTATTTTCACTCAATTGTATTTTTTTAACTTTATTCTGAATAATCCACATTGCTAGTGGAGGAAATGAAAAAGCAACTAAATTGCCAACGATATCACTAAAATAGACATTCCTTTTTAATTCAATAGTTGCGATAAGTTTAGAAACAAAATAACTAGTATAAGAAAAAGAGATAATGCCAACAAACTGAATTAAACCAAAACAAAGAAACATGACATCATTAGGTTCGCCTCCCTTAAAAACAAAACTAAACATATATCCTATAAAAAAAACAAAATTAAACACCATAATAACGTTTATTACTAAGCTAACTTTGAAATTATTTAATTTTAATTTAAAATAATTTGAATGAGCATACAAGAAATTTACAGCAATATTTAACCAATAAAAATAGGGTAAATATAAAACCCCAAAAAATACAAATGTTACATAGTATAAGCTTACATCCGAAACTGATTGAACTAAATTTATCAGTACCAATTGAATTATAATAGGGATTATCAAAATCAAAAAAATATTTTTTTTTGCACTTTGTTTTAAAAAATAATTTGTGTTCATATTTGTTACTATTTATATTTTAATTACCAATTCCATCTCCAACCCCCTTTTATGTTTTCAGATCCACCAACACCAATACCTAAACTAAATCCAGTATCTAATCCAATATAAAATTGACGTTGGTAACTAGATTGTTTTGAATACTCTGCAGAAAAACCAAATAAACTAAGCGAAAATGATTCAAATCTATCTTCTCCTAGGTTGTATTTATAATTAATTCCGCCACCCACGGCAAAACCAGCTACAAAATAATGATTCATATAATTTTTAGTTGTATTACCCTCATAATGATAATAATCTGCATTATAACCTGATTCTCTATATTCTCCTATAGTTATACCCAAAAGTTTTTTAATTGGAGAAAAATCTAGATATGTTCCAACTCTTAAACCACCTTCATTACCAAAATATTGATTTTCATAAAACCATGAATCGTATCCTTTATCCTTCCCACCACCATTACCTCCTCCATTCGTATCACTTTTGGGCGTTACAACAGGAGTATTTTGATTAACTCCATTTTGTTTGTCTTTGTTATTATTATACCCAAAATCTGTATTAAACGAAACATTAAAAAATATTCCCGCATTATTAGAAGCAGAAGCCCAATCGCCAGTTTGTTTATATTCATTATAAGCAGCAGCAAAATGGGTAACACCTGCACTAATTAATCCTGCTCCAACTACAGCTAATGTCCCTCCTGAAAATATTGTTAATGCAGTTCCACCAATTATTTCAAGTCCTGCAAATACATCTTTCCAACCAATTTTCCATTTCTCACCTGTCCAATCGGTATATTTTAAGGGGTTATTAAGAACATAACTATAGCGGTTATAATTCTGCGTATTGTTAGGATCTTGTACATTATTATCAGGTTGCAAGAAACGATGCAGTTTAGCATCATACAAACGCCCGTTCATGTGTATGAGTCCTACACTTTGCAAATGCTCATGCCCGGTATAACCTCTATCTAATAAAGTAAGACCATTTAACACATTACCTGCTCCGTCTTGTACCAATACATTTCCCCAGGCATCAAACAATCGTTTTTCTAGCACTTGCCCAGTAGTATCACTAATAGCAACAATACTGCCTTGATAATCCCGTTGTAAATATAAATAATTTTGAGTAGTCCCATCACTTTTTAACACTATAGGAGCAGTGTAGCCATCACCTCCAATGTAGGTGACAAATTCTATTGCTCCTGTCGCAATATTGTGTTTAATCTCCATACTGCCATCGGCTGAGTAGTATTTGCGCAACGGTCTTAGTAATTTATCATTATCTAAACTACCATAAAACATCGAACTACGATTGTTCGCATCGTTGTAAGTAAAACTTATTTTATCTTTCCCTGCTTCCTCAATTTGATAAGGACTTTTAAAAGCATTATAGCTAATATTTTGTTCGTGGTTCGTTTGATAATGCGTTAAAGCGTCAGGCGTAACCGTTACTGATGTATTTCGATAAACTTTAGAGGTATTGGTATAATTATAAGTTCCCACAGCATTTTGTGTTATCCTTCCACGATCATCATAGCTTTGTGTTTCAGTTACTCCTGCTATATTTTTAAAAGAAGTAAGTCGGTCTAAAGAATCGTATGAATTGGTAAAGTCTTCACTCCAATTAAATAAACTATTCGTTCTACTAGTTAAATTTCCTTTCTGCGGGTCAAAAACTGTATTAAGTGTCATAATATTTCCAGGGGAAATAATCAACCTGTCCTGTTTGGTTTGGGTCATTAAACCATAAGAATCGTAGGCATTACTAACAGTAATATTAGCATTAGCCATTGTTGCTTCAGTAAGTTGCCCTCTTGCATTGACCGTATTAGTTTGCCATAATACCTGAGAATTAGCAGCGTCTATAATTTGCCATGGTTTTCCATTTTTATAAGTATGTTGAACCGTTTTAGAACTTGATTTTCCGGCTGCACTGGCTATTGAAGTTTCGGTATTCAATCTACCAAATGCATCATAAGTCAATTGTTTCGTAAACGTAGCGTAAGGTGTTGTTTCAATAGAACTAGTCAGTCTCTTATTGCCATCATAAGTATACATTGTTGTGGTTGTAGCATTATTTCCTAAGGCATCTACAAAAGTGCTGGACGTTAGTAATTTGGTGGTACTGTCATACGCATAGGTCGTCGTACTGTTTGTATTGGTTCCTACAATCGTTTTTTGAGTTGGCTTCCCTACGCTATTTAAGGTATAAGTTGTTGTGCCATTGGGTGTAGTTTGCGTTAAAGCTTCTCCTAAATCATTATAAGTATAGGTATATATTCCTGCCGATGGGTCAGTCAGTTTGGTTTTTCTACCCCAACCATCTTGCTCAATGCTTGTAACTACACCTCCATAATCCGACGATTTGAGATTACCGTTAGCAAAATAGGTATAATTAATTGTTCCTCCAGGACTATCGGTCATAGTAACCATATTGCCTATGGCATTTTTGGCAGCAATTTTGGTTTTAGTACCATCATTCACTGTAGTGGTTAAACCTGAATAACTGATACTGGTAGTTTTACCAGTAAAACTTATATTTTGAGTCGTTCTTCCATATTCATCATATTGGATTTCATTCCACTGTGAAGGACTACCACCTGAATAAGGTTCGCTTATCTTATAATTTCTATCATAAATATCGTATAGATATGAAACACTGGAGGTATTCCCGTTGATATCTTTTACGCTTGCGGTTATTTTTCGTCCTAAATCATCATAAAGTTCTTCGCTATAACTGCCGTCATCTCCAGTTGTTGTAATAGTGGCGTTTGCTCCATTGCGAGTATAGATCATATTAATACTTTTTCCTAAATAGTCGGTAGTTTTTGTTTTTTTAAACCAGGAATCATAAGTATAACTGGTGCTTAAACCATAAGGATTGGTCTCTGAAAGGAGCAATCCATTATAGCCATTGTAAACGAATGTTGTCGACAATCCTTCTATATCGGTACTTTTTGTTAAGAATATTCCCCCATAAGCTGGATCATATTCATAATTTGTTTCTCTGGCGATCAATCCAGGCGCCGAAATAGTTTTTTTAGTGATGTTACCAAACTCATCATAAATATTGTCTTCGGTAATAAAATTGGTATTATGTCCTTTTTTCTTTACTTGGGTTAATAAACCGCCTGTATTGTATACATATTGCTCTTCAGAGGTCATTGTGTCTCCCGAAATTGCTACACTTTGGGTTTTATTTATAAGTCTGCCCACTACATAAGGTGAACTTGTAGGTGTAGCATAAGTTATATTACTTATTGTGGTTTGTTCAGTAGTACTTCCGTTTTTTAGATACGTTGTAGAGGTTAAGGGGTTGTTATTAGTATCATAAACAATATCAGTAGTCTCCGTACTGGTATTGTCTAAACCATTGTACTGTTGAGAGGCAGTGACCTTGAGGTTAAAAACTTTATTTGCTTCCAAAGAACTGTTATAGTTTGATGTTGTTTTACTAATAAAATTGCTTGGTGCAGCGTAATCGCTGGCGTTGTACTGTCCAAGAACGGTATAGTTTTCGGTATTAGCTCCACGTAAGTTAGTATCAAATTTAGATACCGTTGTGATAATAGGATTGTTGTCATCAAACCAATTGGTTTTAGCAGTAGATTTAAACCCTAAAAAACCAAGTCCTTCCATGTTAGAAATAGCATCATAATAAGAAAATAATTGCTTCTTATAATCAGTGGCACTTTGTTTTTCTAACATAGAAACAACTTGCATACTTGAAGCCGACTCAATATTTGAATTAGGATAATTTTCTGAATAAGAGCTGTTATAGATAGTGTTATAATTTTCATCATAATCAGTATTCAAAGGTTTATAAGTAATCGATTCTTGTACTCCGTTGCCAGTAGTAATAGACTTTAGTAATTGGTCTTGAACATTGTTTTTATTGGAATTAAAGTAGAATATTTTATTATTATTCGCGAAAGCTATTTCCAATGTGGGTTTATAGGGCTTATCTTTAGTTGGAGCTCCTTTTCCTGAGGCTAAGTAAATAGGGAGAGGATATAAATTGATGTCTGTACTATATGAGCTACTAGCTTGGGATCTATCACCAACCCAAAAAGTTCCATTTCTATTAAAATAGCACAAAACCGTTATTTGACCATTTGAATTTGTTGAACTTTTATATCCTACTGTTTCAATTAAATCTGATTTTCCATCTTTATCATAATCAGAAGCTAAATAAATATAAGAATATGAAGTAGTATTTTGTCTAAATTGAATTCCAGAATATGTTTCCACTACTTTTATAAAACTAGTTCCTGTAGAACTATATTTATACCATGTCGTAGAACCGTATCCACTAGGAATAATAAAATCGGTTTTACCATCTCCGTTGTAATCTCCCAATAGAATAGTTTTACTAGTGTCAACAGAGATATTTGCATCTGAATAATCCCACAATAAAACCAATTGATTATTATTATTAAGAGTGTAACTGGTTACTTTTCCATTTTCGAAAACCATAAAATCCGATTTCCCATCTCCGTTCACATCAGCTACTTCAACTTTTGAACTTGTAGACATATAAGCTAACAATTCTCCTGAATACGTTAGGAAATTAGAGGTGTTGTCTCTTTTTAAATCGACAAAATAAACTTTTTTGGAGAAACATGCATTATCAATAGCAATCACATCAGTAAGTCCGTCACCATTAAAATCACCTGAAATAATCTTTTTCAGAATAATTTTAGCAGAATAACAGCTACTTCCATATGGTTCAATTGGGAAATTTACTACTCGTTCATATTGATAATAAATTGGAGATACGGTTCCAGCACTATAAACGGTAAATGTATAATTAGCATCTGTTTTTTTAACAACTGTCCATCCTTGTTTAGGCATTAAGTGATTATTCCAACTCAACCAAGAGGTTGGAAAAATAGTTTCAAAGGCACCAACATTATGCTCAGCACCTATATTCATATAATTCCCCGAGTCAATATTTGAAAAAAACCAATACTTTTTTTTGCTGTCTGTACCTGTAGTAGGATAGATCAAAAATTCCATTTTTTCATCACCATCAAAATCTCCCGAAACAGTATCTGCATTTAAAGAAGTTATGTTACCAACGCCTAAACTGGTAGTAATATCAGCATATGAAATAGAATTAACGGTATTATCATAACTAAAAACAGTAGGATTATAACTTTTGGTATTATCTCCACTTTTTTCGGTGATGGTTTTTAAGCGTTCGTAACTAAGAGAATTTGCTTCGTATGTTAATTCGTATCTTCTGTAGCCAACTCCAAAACTATTAACCAATATTTTATCTAAAATTTTATCATCAATAATACTCTGACCTCCTACATAAGTCTGTTCTGGTCTTTGTCTTGTTTTATAAACAAACTGTATTTCGTTGTATGTTTCGTCAAGAGGATTTCCTATATTACCATAGGATATATTTATTATCCTTAAATTATTATTGTTAATTCCGTATAGATAACTGATCCTAACACCTTGTGGATTTTCCCAATAGGTAATTGCCCAAGTTGTCAAAGTTCTTGATTCCGAAAAACTACCATACCTATTTGTAGTGTTACCGTATTCTGCCTTAGATCCATCAGGGTATTCAACTAAAAAATAAGCAGGACCATAAGTAGCTCCATTTGGATGTACTCCATAAGAAGTGATTTTTACATTTGAATGATTTTCTGTTTCATAAATTGTCCCATTTGCACCATAAGTAGCTCCTGTTCCATTTTTTACAATTAAACGCTGTCCATCAAGGGCAAAACGATCCAGATAATCAAAATCTACTCCATCTATTATCCCATCATGAAATTTTGTTGATGGTATTCGGGTAATTTTAGAAATCCCTGCAATATTCCAACCATACCCCGCTAATCCGTTACCTCCTTGACTGTTATAAGCTAAACTAATTTGAGGAACAATTCCGTTAATTCCTTTAGGGACTTTAATAGGAACGTTGTAAGTAGCACCTCCAGAAAGAGAAACAGCCAATTCTCCTTCAGTGATTCCTACTTCAGTAGAATTTCCCGTAGGTGCTGTTGTTGCTACTGACTGCATCTCAGACATTACATTAAATTCGCTAGTAACATTTAATGTTTTTTGTTCAGGACTATCTGTTCTTGTAATTGGAATTAATCCTTCAACTGGCGTTCCTTCTGAATTTTGTGCTGAAACTAAAAATGAGAACCCAAGTAAAAGTAAACTATAGTAAAGTTGCTTCATATCTTATTTTTTAATGATTTTAATAGATTTTTGTTCTCCATTTGTGTAGAATAATATAACTCCATAAACTCCTGTGGGATATTCTTGAAAAGAAATGTTTTGTGTGTTCTTTTTACCAAATCCAGTATAAGAAGCTAATTGTTGTCCGCTTACACCATATACATATATTGAAGAAACTAGATTATTGTTTACTAGTTCCCATTTAAGATACAATTCTTCTTTTACAGGATTTGGATAATAAGAGATTGCATCTTGTTCAGAAAATTTTTGTAAATCTCCATCAACTAATGCAGTTATTTCTTTAGCATTCTCATTAGCCAATTTTGATGTTGAGCAGTTAATGCATAATAATCGTTGTATTTGATTGCCTGCATCATCATAAGAAAAAGTAATACGGTCAGCTATCTGTGCTTGACATATATAACCGCATAATAACAGTAGAAAAGTAGCAGTTTTATTCATTTTAATAAAGTTTAAGATCTATTTATAAAAATATTCATTCAAAATGAATCCAAAAATATGCGTCTTTACTGACTCTTTATTTAAATTAAGGTTATTAAATAGACAAATTAAAGTTGTGGTGAGTCTTCTTTTTGGGTACACAAATTCAAAAAAAAAGCAAAGAAGAGTATGTTAAGAAAGAATGTTAACTTAAAACAAATCAAGTTAAATGATTTTTTGTTTCTTAATGAAAGAATAAGAAATATAGTTTTGAAATACGACTATCGAATGTTTATTTTGATTTAGTTTGTAGTTTACTAATTTGTAGTTAAAGAAAAAAGGCGTTACTAGTTTGAGTTTTGCGTTAGGGGTGAAATGAAAATCCTTTTGTTTTTCTTTAAAAAACGAAAATATTGAAACGAATAGCCCAACCCTCGGAGACAAGTAACGCCCAAAAGATTATTTGGACAGGAAGATTTCACCTCTTTTAGTATCAATTTACTTTGTAACCTTGCGGTTTAATGAAAATTTCAATAAAATATAAACTATCATACTTTCTTTGTTTACTTGCTCCACGCAAAGATTAAAATCAAAAAAAGAATTAGCAAAATACTAAAGATGCTATCACAGTGATTATGGATTTTAACAAAGTATATGGTTCTAAGTATCCTATAAAACAAAACACCCAATTTTACATTTTTGGGTGTAAAATTGGGTGCTAAAATCATAACCAATTGAAAATCAAGAGATATTGCAGAGAGAAAGGGATTCGAACCCTCGATGCAGTTACCCACATACTAGCTTTCCAGGCTAGCTCCTTCAACCACTCGGACACCTCTCTATTTTGGTTTGCAAATAACACTAAAAAATCTGACTTAGAAAAGCCAAATTGCAATTAATTATATCATTTCTCCTCTTAATGACGTTTCAAATACAGTTTGAAAATCTTTAGACGGAATATTTTGACTCAACAAGAACATCAATTTGGTAATTGCCGCTTCGGTAGTAATGTCTTTTCCCGAAATCACTCCTATTTGCTTCAATGCCGAACTCGTTTCATATTGTCCCATATTAACGCTTCCACTCGTACATTGGGTTACATTGACAATATGCAATCCTTTTTTTACAGCTTTAGTTAATGCGTTTATAAACCAATCTTCGGTAATGGCATTTCCTGAACCATAGGTTTCTAATACAATTCCTTTTAAACTTGGGATTTCAAGAATTGCCGTAAAAATGCTTTCGCACATTCCGGGAAACATTTTTATGATAATTACATTAGTATCTAATGATGGATGAACAATTAATTCTTTATTAGCTTCTTGTCCTAAAAACAACTCTGACCTAAGATTCAAATACACTCCCGATTCGACCAATGCAGGATAATTTGGCGAAGCAAAAGCATTAAAATGTTCTGCATTTATCTTAGTTGTTCGATTACCGCGATACAATTTGTTTTCGAAATAAAGGCAAACTTCAGTAATAACGGGTTTGTTGTTTTCTTGCAAAGAGGCTATTTGGATAGCAGTAATCAAATTTTCCTTGGCATCTGTACGTAAATCACCAATAGGCAATTGAGAACCCGTTAAAATAACCGGTTTGGATATATTTTCGAGCATAAAACTCAAAGCCGAAGCCGTATACGACATCGTATCTGAACCATGAAGCACCACAAAACCATCAAATTCAGCATAATTTGATTGAATCATAGCAGCAATTTCTGCCCAATGAGAAGGGTTCATATTTGAAGAATCAATTGGATTCTGAAACGAAATAGTTTCTATCTCACAATCCAATTGCTTCAACTCAGGAATTCTTTGTAATAATTTACTAAAATTGAACGCTTTTAATACTCCGGTATTGAAATCCTTGCGCATTCCAATAGTTCCTCCGGTGTAAATTAAAAGAATTTTAGTCCTTGAGTTCATGGATATATTTTAATTTATTGACTACCGGATTAGCATACATAGCCAATATTCCTTGTAGTGCAATAGGATTTTCTGCGTCAATTCGCTTTTCTAATCTACGTTGAAAAACTGCTTTTTCGTTTTCAGTGTACAAATGCGAATACTTATCGGTCTTATGTAAAATATCGTAAGCAATATAATTAGTAGGCCACAATTTATAGCTAGTCAATATTGAATCGTCTATGGCTTGCGCCAAGGCTTGAATCTGTTTATTTACATTATCATTTTCAGCCACGATAGCATCAATTTCAGTATCTAAAACTTTTCCGATGTGGATAAAAATGCGTTTTTTAGGCCCTAAAGCACCACTCAAAATGGTCATAAAATCCTCATTTTCCTCTTTTACATACACTTCATTATTAGCTTCCGCCAATAATTGAGGCATTTTCAAAGCATCAGTAGGATCATATTCATACGAAATGGAAACAGGAACAATTTTGATTTTTTTGAAGTAATCCATCAAAGTAGCTTCATCTGAAGCCATTCCGAGCATTTTCAATACTCCTGGATTAGTCGCATCATTACCATCTTTAGTTCTTCCTTCACGTTGCGCAATCCAAACCGAACGGTTTTCATGTTGCAACAATTGACTAATGTATTCTGATAATGTTTTAGAACTTTGCAACATCTCTCTTGGAGTTAAACCACGCTGAACCAGGAAATTTCGATTCAACTTAGCCAAAACATTCAAAAAAGGTTGTTTAACCAAATTATCTCCAATAGCCGAAGCTGTCATCACTAAATCATGCTCAAATAAAGTGGCATTTAACAAAGTAGTATCCAAAAGGATATCACGATGATTAGAGATAAACAAATAAGGGGTATTGGGTTCTAAATGTTCAAAGCCCGCAGTCATCAATCCTTCAGAACTTTTCTCTAATACTTTTTGAACCGATTGGTAAATAAAATTACATTGGAAATCACGAATAGAATGCGTTTTCATTAATTGTTCTTTCCAAACTTCATCAGCAACATCAGGAAAAGAAAAGTTCATCAATGACTTCAACATTGGATGATTAATCACTTTTTTAATTGCTTTATTTATTTCGGAATCATAATAAGGCCGAATCTCGTCAAACTTTTGCATTTTGGTACTATTAGAAAAACAAATGAACAAAAAAAATATTAAATTTTAGCGAATTCTGCTTTAAATCCCAAAAATTGCTTTCGAATTTTCAGTTGTTATTCTCGCTACTTCATCTGTTGAAATCCCGTAAATCTGTGATAGCTTATCAATTACATTTACAAGATAACTACTTTCATTTCTTTTTCCTCTAAAAGGAACGGGAGCAAGATAAGGTGCATCAGTTTCTAAAACGATGTGTTTTACATCGATTTTATCCAAAAACTGATCGATTTTTCCATTTTTGAAAGTCACCACACCACCAATTCCTAATTTCATATTATAAGACAAAGCCTGCAAAGCCTGCTCGTAAGTCCCCGAAAAACAATGAAAAATTCCAAATAAATCAGCTGATTTTTCTTCTTCTAAAACGGCAAAAACTTCATCAAAGGCTTCACGACAATGGATAACAATAGGCAATTGATATTCTTTTGCCAATTGGATTTGCTTTTTAAAAGCCAATTGTTGCTCTTTTAAATGGGTTTTATCCCAATATAAATCGACTCCAATTTCGCCAATAGCATAGAATTTTCTTTTCTTTAATTCTTCTTTAACAAATTGCAATTCGTCCAAATAATCCTCTTTCACATGCGTAGGATGCACGCCTGTCATTAAAAAGACATTCTCTGGATATTTTTGTTCCAAATCATACATGGCTTCAGTATAAGCTGAATCGATGGCTGGAATAAAAAAACGAGTTACACCAGCCGCTAAAGCGCGTTGCATCATTTCGTCTCTATCCTCATTAAATTCTTCGCTGTATAAATGCGTGTGGGTATCGGTAATTATGGGTTTTGTTTCCAAGTGGTTTTCTTTAAAATGCAAAATTAAGCTATTACACAAAGATTCACAAAACCTTATGCTAATGAAATGGAACACAGACCTGTCTTCCGACAGGCAGGTTAAACAGATTTTAAAAGATCTCCACAGATTAAATTAAGAAAAAAACAAAAAAGCCACACAAAAATCAATAAATCTTTGTGTGGCTCTGCGAAAATCTTTATGAATCTCTGTGATATAACCCTTAATCTAATTTATCCAACAATTCCTGAACCTTATCATAATTCTCATAATCGGATGGAATTGTCAAAAGAATCTCTTTACACCCTTTATAGTCTTTTTGTTTTAATTTGGCTAAAGCCAAACTCCAAATGGCCTTATTTTTATAAATAGAATTTCCTGATTTTATTTCGTTAAACGCGGTTTCAGCTTGTTTGATTTGGTTGTTTTCCAACAAAGAAACGCCATAAAAATACTGAATCTCTGCCGTTTTATTTTCTTTCAAAATAGCTTCAAAAAGCGGAATGGCTGCTTTGTAATTCTTAGCATTAAAAGCGGTTTCAGCTTGTTTTAAATTGTCAATTCCTTCACTTCTTTCAGTTAAATAGGCGTTTTCGTATTGGTTGTATTCTCCAAAACTAGGTTTCGGACTAGGATTTAACAGAAACAATCCAAACAAAAGCGCCACTGAAGCAGCAACCAAATAAGCCCAGGGTTTAATAGAAATCACCTTAGATTTATCTGCTTTAAAATGTTCTTTCGAAATCGCTTTTAGATTTTCTTCAAAAGCTTTTCTATCGGCTGCGAAATCAAATTTTGTTTCTAACTGTATTTGTACTTCTTTGAAAGTTTCAAATTCAGATGCTAGTTCGTGGTTTTCTGAAAGCTGTTTTTCAAAATCCAATCGGGCTTCATCAGACAATTCGCCTTGAAGGTATTGATCGAATAATATGTATTTATCTTCGTTCATGGCTCCTTAAATTTTTAATGATTTAAAACTACTGTGTTCATGAATCCATTGGGTAAGCTGACCCGTACACAAGGATTTTTTCTTTCGAACATAACCATAGGTTACATTGAGTTTCTCGGCTACTTCTTCCATTGATTTCAAAGTAAAACTCCACTTTAAAACTTCCTGACATTTTTCACCTAATCTTTGAAACATCATATCAAAAAGCTGTTGTTTCTCTTCAAATATTTCTGTTTGTGCCACCATCTCTTCCGTGGGTTCATTAGTAGATGTCAAATCATCCTGAATTGTTACCCCTTTATTCGACGCTTTTTTTAATTCGTTGAGCCATTTTCTTTTGCATAACAAAAAAAAGTAAGCATCAAAAGGACAAGTCAATTGCAGCTGTTTGGCTTTAGCCTGATTGAACAACAAAATCATAATATCCTGAACCACATCCTGAGCCTGATCTTCATCGCCTGAATTATTCCTTATATAAGAAACCACTTTTGGAACAAACTTCTTATAAATAGACTGGATTATCGCCGAATTGTTATTCGCCAATCCTTCGATAAAATATTGGTCGGAATGAACCTTATTATTAATCATAAAAAAACTTTTTTCGAAAATAGTAAAAAATGGGGTAACAATTTTAAAATCATGTTGATATAAGACTGTAATCGTTCTTTAGCATCCAAAGTAGCCTTATCTAAAAAAAAAGAATCTGAAATAAATTCAGATTAAAGGGTAACAATTCTAAACCCACATGAATATAACAATAGAAAACAGAAATAATAAAAATGTTTTAAAAAACAGGGTAACAAATTAAAACAGGAATTGATATAACAACAGAATCAGAAACAATTTTAAAAAAAATTAAAATACTGGGGTAACAATTTTAAAACCCAATTGATATAACAGTATAAAACAAGTAAAATCATTTTAACAATAATTAAAATCAAGAAATCATGAGAACAAATTTTAAAACCATCGGACTTTTATTTTTAGCGGCAATTTCATTAGTAAGCTGTATCAACGACGAAAACGACAAAACGCCAGCAACAGCAGCAGAATTTGCAAATGTTAGAGAAGCTGCTTTAGACAAAATAACTCAGGAATTTACCTTTACTGCCGAAAACGGAGTAAAAACATTTACTTCTGAAAAAGGCGTAAAAATTACCATCAACGGAAATTGCTTAACTAAAGACGGAAACCCGGTAACAGGCGAAGTAAAAATTGAATATGCTGAACTTTTTGACAAAGGAAACATGTTAGTAACTAACAAACCAACTATGGGAATCATGCCCGATGGAAACCGAAATTTGCTCATCTCCGGAGGAGAATTCTTTATCAAAGCAACCCAAAACGGCAAAGAATTAGCAACCACTTGCAACATTACATTACAAGTTCCTACCAGCCTTACCGACGGTGTTGACACTGCCATGACTTTATGGAAAGGAATCATCGATGACGAAGGAAACTTAGCCTGGCAGGATGCGCGAAAAGCCGATGGAACTAATGGTGGAAAAGGCGGCGTAGAAGCAGGACAAAACAGCTATTATGTAAGTTTTGGAAACTTTGGATGGACAAATGTGGATAAATTCTACAGCGACCCAAGACCTAAAACTACCATTCTTGTGGATGCTCCAGAAGGATATGACAACACTAACAGTGCCGTTTATTTATCTTATGATGGCGAAGGAACAAATGCACTTGCTAAACTGGATACTTACACTGCCCAAGGATTATTTAGCGAACACTACGGTCAAATTCCGGTGGGTCTAGCTTGTCACATCATTTTTGCAACCGAAGACAACGGAAACTGGAGATATGCGATCAAAGGAGTAACCGTTCAGGCTAATGATGTTTACACTTTCACAATGGCTGAAACCACCGTAGGAACCGAAGCCCAATTAGTTGCCGCAATCAATGCGATCCAATAAAGACTCCCAAATTTAATTTCTGAAAAAAGTGGTGATTTGCTCATCACTTTTTTCTATTTTTAAAAGATTTTTAATCGTTATCCAAATAAGAATTAGTAGCTTATTCCTGCTGTCCGCTATATTTTTTTATTTTGTCATACTGAGCCTGTCGAAGTACAAAATAAAGAAGTACAAAATAAAAAGGATGCCGCTACCACCTGCCTGTCGGCAGACAGGTCAGGGCTAAAACCAGATTTGATTATGAAATACTATCTATCTTTTCTCTTTCTTCTTTCTTCTTTCTTCTTGTTCTCACAAAAAAAAGTCAAAGATACCGTTACCCGAAGAGCCGCAATAAACTACAGTCAAAATGCGAATTCGGTTTCATACAAACCCGAAACGCCACCATTAATTCCTATTGCAGGTGCGCCAAAACCAAGTTTTTCTTATCTATGGGAATTTGGAGATGGAAGCTACAGCAAAGCTGCCGAACCCAAGCATACCTACAAAAACAAAGGAACTTACACCGCCAGATTAGCAGTAACCAATAATTACGACAACGGAAAACCACCCGCTACCCGACCAAAAAAAGTAGTTATCAACGAAGTATCAGATAAAACTTTTGACGAAATCGCAGCTGTTGCAGACCAAAATGGTTTTGCTCTGCAAAAAAACTGCGACCCCATTCCCGATCAGGAAATGGAAATAATCTTAAGTTATCAAAACTTAGAAAGCTATGTTGCTAATGGTAAATTGTATCTTTTTTATAACGAAACGCAATTTAAAGACAACAACTTTACCTTATCCGATTTTCGAACCTATGCAGGAGAAAGAACAGTCACAGAAAACACTTTTGCTGCTATCAACGACATTGACCAATCCAATTTGTATTTGGCTTCAACCAATACTTATTTCCCAATAAAAAAATACGAAAACACCACCACCGAAGAAGATTTAGACGCCACTCTGGCCGAAGCGCATAAAACGTTCAAAAACGTTTCCATCTTAGAATTTGACGATGTAAATCCACAGGAAACACGCAATGTTTTTTACACTTTCAAAACGACTCCCGAAATGCTAAAAGATACCAGCGCCACCATCACCATGCGAGGTATTTACGTTCCAAATCGCAGCTATAAAAACCACAAAGTAAAAAATCTGGAAATGGAAATTGTAACTTCCCATGACCCAAACAAAATGGGATCTAACGGAAGTTTTATGAATTACAGATTCGTTCGTTTTAAAAGAGTGAATTTCAAAACCCGTTTTCAAAACAACGGCGAAGGTCCGGCAAGAATGATTCGTCTGGAAACCGATATTCCGAATATGTTCGACAAGAAAACATTTCAAATCGAAGACATGTATCCTAAATGCCCTATTTGTCCAAAAGACGAAATCCCAACTACCAGCTGTCTGGATACCATAATTAAGCAAAACCAAATCTTCTTTACCTTCAAAAACATTTATCTGCCGGGAAGCGAACAGAAAAATGTAAAAGAAAAAGACAGCACCAAAGGTTTTGTAAAATATTCTTTGAAATTCAACAAAGACTTTCATAAAGTAAACACCCGAAGCAGAACTGCTATTATTTTCGACAAAAACGAACCCATAATAACCAATTACGCTACTACCCGATTCCTACCCGGAATTTCTATTGGCATTAAAGCCGGTTATAACTATTACCCTGGTTTAGACAAATCCAAAAGCTACTTTGTGGGCGCCACCATTTCACCGTATAAATCTTATCGTTTCTATTGGCAAGCCGAATTAATCAATAGTGTTCATGATTTCAATTCTGCTACCACAATAACCAATGGTTTCACAACCACAGCCAACGGAGTCCGACAAGCAACACGAACTAGCAAAACTACAAGTTATTCTAATTTAAATAATGAAGTCCCTTTACTTCTTCGTTACAATATCAATAATTTCATCGGAATTGGAGCTGGAGTACAGGCTAACATTAATGCTTCTGAAAAACAGGAACAATACAGCAGAATTGATTATTTCGAATCGGACAAGCCCGACACACCAATTATCAAAACCGAAGAAAGCAGCAGCTCTAGCAGTAAAACTTTCAGCAATTTCAAATCGGGATTATTGTTTGATTTAACGCTGGGTTTCGCCCGCATCGGCCCTAGTTTAGGAGCACGTTATGTGATGAATTTCAAAGAGAATTTTAATTATTTTCAAGTATATGGGATATGGAAGTTTTAATTTTTTTTAAACCACATAAGTCATTTTTGTCATTCCGACGAAGGAGGAATCTCATCAAGTGTGATTCCTCCTTCGTCGGAATAACAAATTCTATCAAAAATATTGTCATTACACTAACTCTTTTATTATCGTTATCCTTTTTCGGGCAAAAAACACTTACCCAAGAAGACAAAATCTACAATGCCGTTGATGCTTTTGTTGCAAATCCTTCAGCAGAAAAAACACACACTCTCAATAACGTAGAAAGAGCATTCTGGAAAAACCCAACGCCCAAAACTAAAAACGAACTGCTCGCGATTGTCATTTTAAACTGCAACAAAGCCTATTACGAAAACCAACTCAACAAAGTCCAGGAGGCAGTTTCCAGTTATGAAAAAGCTTGGAAAATCTATCAAAAATACCGTCTCAACAATTACGATATTGTAGAATATTGCCTGAAACCTTTGGGGAATTTATACACCATACTGGGTGATTACGACAATGCCGAAAACACCATCAAACAGTATTATTATATTGCCAACCAGGAAAAAAACAATCCCGAAGCCTCGGGAGAAAAAATAGCCGCGATACTTAATTTATCGAATGTGTATCAAAATTCAGGTAAGATTGAATTAGCCATCGATTTGCTGGAAAAAACCATCCAAACCGAGAAATTAGCTAATACCCAAAAAGGGATTTTGTTGAATAATTTGGGCAACAGCTATCTATTGAGTTACAATAAAACAGATATAATTGTAAAAATTATTCCAAATATTTTTGAAAAACTTGAAGGTTCTTATCTTAATGCTATACAGTTATTAAAATCGGATAAAACCCAAACGGAAACATTAGCGAATTGTTACCGCAATTTATCTTCCCTAAATTCCCAATGGCAACATTTTGATATCGCTAATTCTTACTTCGAAAAAGCTAAAACTTATTTCTACGCAACCCCAAATCTTTCACCTCGAAAAATAGCCAAATTTAAATACGAAGAAGCCTCTTTATTATTTCAACAACAAAAATTAAATGAATCAACTGCTATCATTGAATCTATTTTCAAACTTTTAATTCCGAATTATTCAAACAAGAAAAACAGCTTACCAGAACAAAATTCATTATATACCGAAACTAGTTTACTGGATGCATTGGATTTACGAGCCGAAATTTATTCGAAACAAAACCAACCTAAAAAAGCATTAGAAGCCTATCGCTTGGCTTTCCATATTGAAGAATTGTTGGCTAACATGATAATTTATGAAAACTCCAAAATCATCAATCAAAATCATGTTCGTAACCGTACCGAAAAATGTATTGTCCTCTATGAGGCATTATATCAAAAAGAGCAAAAACAAACTTATATTGAAGCGGCTTTTCAATTGGCAGAACAAAGCAAATCGGGTATTTTGAAAAATCATTTATTGCAAAAGAAAAACATTTCCCGTAAAGAAAAACTCCACATCGAACAACTGCAAAATTGGAGTAACACCATCTTGAAAGAACAACAAAAAGGTGATTTGGCCAACATTGAAAAAATAAACGAAGCCATCCAAAAACAAAATGAATTGATGCTTTCGCTAAAAAAAATACATTCTGAAAACACTGCTTCCGAAAAAGAAGTTATCGACATAAAGGCCTTGTTCTCGAAACTAGAAAAAGATAAAGCCATAATGATTGAGTATTTTATGGGGAATGAAAACCTATATTATTTTGTTATTGGAAATAATACAATAAGTCTAAACAAAATAAATATAACTGATACAGCAATTCCAAAAATAGCACAGTTTATTGATTATTTTAATAATCCTAACTCGATCATCAATGATGTAAATGGATATAACCATTATGGTAATTCACTTTATAAAATGTTGAAATTACCAACAAAGACAACTTACCAAAACCTCATCATCATACCTGATGGAATATTAAACTTCCTCCCTTTTGAAGCCTTAATCACTCAAGAATCTAACACAACTAATTTTGCTCAAATGCACTATTTGTTGAATGATTACAACATTGGTTATCAAAATTCGGCACAATTTTATTTGGCTTCTGGCCAAAGTAAAAAAATACAAGAAAAAACTGTTCTGGGGATTTTTCCAGTTTTCGAAAACACGCCTTACACACTGACTTATTCAAAAGACGAGTTGCATTCGATTCAAAAAAATTTCAAAGGAAAATATTTAGAAAATGCTGATGCTACTTTCCATAATTTCAAAGAAAATGCCGCTAATTATAGCATTTTACATTTGTCCACTCATGCTGATGCTGGCGATGTAGTTACTCCGGCTAGCATCAAATTTTACGATCAGGAAATCATGTATTCCGAATTGTATCATTTAAACATCAATCCTGATTTGGTCGTTTTGAGTGCCTGCGAAACAGGTATTGGTAAACTCTATAAATCCGAAGGCGCCATGAGTATTGCCCGCGGATTTCAATTGGCTGGAGCGCAAAACTTGTTGTTCTCCTTATGGAAAGTCAATGATTATACGACTTCGGTTTTCATGGATTCCTTTTACCAAAACATCAAAAACGGTCAATCTTATTTGGAAGCCAACGCCAATGCCAAACGTGATTTCTTAAAAAACCCGAATATTTCGAATGCTAAAAAATCACCTTATTACTGGAGTGCTTTTATTTATTATGGTGATTTACAAACCACTAAAGAATCAAATAGTTATATTTTTTATATATTTGGTATATTGATTTTAATTGGTTTATTTTTGATTTTCAATCTCTTTCGAAAATGAAAAACCTACACGAAATTCTAAAAAAACACCATTATAAAAAAGTAAAATTTAAGATTACCAAAACCCAACATCTGTTGATAAAAGCCAAAATCAATGGCGTTCAGGGCAATTTTATTTTAGATACAGGAGCTTCTAACAGCTGTGTCGATTTTGAACACATTGCATTATTTAATTTAAACGCCGAAGATTCAAAAACAAAAGCTTCGGGAGCAGGAGCAACAGGAATGCTGACACAAACGGCTACCGAAAATAAATTACAACTGGGTTCTTGGGAAAATCATGATTTTGATTTGGTTATTTTTGATATGTCACATGTCAACGAAGCCTTAAAAGCATACAAATCAAAAACAGTTGACGGAATTATAGGCGCTGATGTCCTATTGAAAGGTAAAGCCATAATTGACTATGCTAATTATTATTTGTATTTACTATAACCAACCTAAACCACAAATCACATGATAAAAAATTATTATAAAGCAGCAAGTTTTGCTCTTGCAATGCTTTTGTTTTCTTGTTCCACTCAGGATATAATTGAAGACGATCAAGTCCCTACAACAGAATCCAACTCAAGTACTCCCGAAATGTCAAGAACTACAACCTCAAGAGCTACCACTTTAAAAATTTGGGATTTCAACGATTTGAATGAATGGCAAGATGCCACCCAAGTCGGCGTCCCTAATTACTGGATTGAAAATGGGAATCTTAATATTTTTACCAATGCTAATACTTGGGACAGAACAAAAATAAAATCAATTGCTACCTACGCTACTGGAAGTTATTCCTGGAGAGTTTATATTCCTACAATGGGAGTTGGCGATTGTGCAAGTATTGGCGCATTTTTATACGCTGACGATACCCACGAACTTGATTTTGAAATAGGCTACGGCAAAGAAACTGTTCGCCAAGGACTGAATGCCGCATCCGATGATCTTATAGTCTATGCAACCTCTCAGGCTAATCCAAGTCATTCTTTTCAAAGTAAAATCAAAAGAGATAATTGGTACACCTTAACCATCGACTTATCATTAAATACAAAGAAAAAATATGTTGCTAACTGGAAAATTGACAATCAAATCCTAACTACAAAAACGCTTACTTATGGCACAGCTACTAAGTTTAAGATTTTCTGTAGTGTCGAAAACCTAAGTTTTATAGGGGACCATATTCCGTACACACAGAATCATGCCTTATTTGATTGGGTTGAATTCAAATAAAATATTATTTAAAATCTATAAATTTGGTTTAGCTAACTAAAAAGTCTACAAGGCCTCAACACTTAAATTAATTAACCACAAATTACCCAAATTAGCGTAAATCAATTAGTGCTAATTTGGGTAATTTGTGGTTAAAACATTTTTAGAACAATTTATTTCCTTGATTTTTTCTTCGAATGAGACTCTTTTGGATTTTCACCTAATGCCCACAAAAGTCCGCCTGTAAGATGCTGAATAAATACAGGATCGATATAATCTTTACTATCATGTCCTAAAGCGGTATAAAACACCCTTGCACCTTCAAACTCATGACACCATGCCAATGGTAAGTAATCCCCAAAAGTACGTCCTGGATAGACTTCTTTTTCGCTGTCTTTTACCGTTCGCATATCGGCGGCCAAAAGTACTTGAATATTAGGATTGAATTCATTCATATAGTAACACTCATCTTCTTTTCTCCATGTTTCCCCTAGCATCGAAGTGGAAGGATGGTTTTTATCAATCACTTTTATTTCGAAAGATTGAAAAGCAGGATGTCTTTTAAATTTCCCTCCTACCATTGTTGCAAACCAAGGCCAGGATTTCTCGGAATCTGACGCACTATGAATCCCTACAAAAGCACCACCAGCATGAATATAATCTACCAATGCTTGCTTTTGCTGTTCGGTATCAAAAATATCGTTACAGGTATTCGAAAAAACCAGACAGCTGTACTTGGCTAGATTTTCGGTATTCATCACTGCCGGATCATCTGAAACATCAACAATTAGGTTGTTTGCTTCACCAATTTTTTTCCAAGCTTCAACACTGAAGGGAATATTTTTATGTACATAGCCTTTACCGTTTTTGGTATAAACTAAAATCCGTTTTTTAGCCGGAGGATTAGCAAAAACAGATCCTATGCCCAAAACAACTGTAAGCAACAATAATTTTATTTTCATAATTTTCTATTTATTTCATTATTATAATAATTAACCGAATTCCTGAATAATATAATTCTCTAATTCTTTCATCACATTATCTAAATCGTGTTTCACTCTGAAATCAGAAATCCTGTAAACATGTAGTCCTAAATTAATAAAAAACTCTTCTCTCATAATATCATATTCCTCTTTACCATTATGACTCGAGCCATCAATTTCTATAATCAAACCAAGCGATTTCACATAAAAATCAACGATAAAACTACCTATAATTCTCTGCCTGTCAAAATCAATAGACCAAAAACTATCATTTCGTACTTGTCTCCAAAAAATAACTTCCGACAAAACTCCCGCTTTTCGCAAAGCCTTGGCTCTATTAGATAATGCTTTATTGTATGGCAATAAGTTGATACTTCTCCTATAAATAGGTTTCTCATGAATATAAGTAACTATTTCAGGTTTCATAATCTGACTTATTTCTTGTTTTATGTATAGTTACCACCCCGCCCTTCGGGCACCCCTCCAAAGGAGGGGAAATCCATACTTCTTAAAAAAACCTCATTATGAATAAACGTTACACTTCCCCTCTTTTTAAGAGGGGTGCCCGCCGCGGCGGGCGGGGTGTTATTTACGCATAATCTATTTCTCGAATATAAAAATAAAATCCCAAACTCCATAAAATTTGGGATTTGGGATTTTAAATTATGCCTACACGATTATTAAAACCTTGCAGGATTAGATTCTTCGCTTTCGCTCAGAATGACATTTTTGAATTACAATTCAAATGCTTTTTTAGGGTTTCCACCGCAAAGCAATTCTACTGGATTTTCTAAAGCTTCTTTTACAGCAACTAAGAAACCAACAGACTCACGACCATCGATAATTCTGTGATCATAAGATAAAGCCACATACATCATTGGATGAATTTCTACCTTACCTTTTACAGCAATTGGACGCTCAATAATGTTGTGCATTCCTAAGATTCCTGATTGAGGAGGGTTGATGATTGGTGTAGACAACATAGAACCAAATACACCACCATTAGTGATTGTAAAAGTACCACCTGTCATATCATCAACAGTAATTTGACCATCACGTGCTTTGATAGCTAATCTTTTAATTTCAGCTTCAATTCCACGGAAAGTTAAGTTTTCAGCATTACGAACTACAGGAACCATTAATCCTTTTGGTCCGGAAACTGCAATAGAGATATCAGCAAAATCAAAAGCAATTTTGTGATCACCGTCCATCATAGAGTTTACATCAGGGAACAATTCTAAAGCTCTTGTTACCGCTTTTGTAAAGAATGACATGTATCCTAAACCAATACCACCGTGTTTTGCTTTGAATGCATCTTTGTATTCATTACGCAAAGTATTGATTGGCGTCATGTTTACTTCGTTGAAAGTAGTTAACATGGCTGTTTCATTTTTAGCAGCTACTAATCTTTCAGCTACTTTACGACGCAACATAGACAATTTAGTACGCTCTACTCCACGGCTTCCACCTGTAGGAGTTCCCATTGATGGAACAGCATTTACTGCATCATCTTTAGTTATTCTTCCACCTTTACCAGTTCCTGATACAGTAGCTGGAGCGATGTTTTTTTCATCTAATATTTTTTTAGCTGCCGGAGATGGAGTTCCAGTTGCATAAGTAGCTGCTGGTGCTGCAGGAGCCGCTGGCGCAGGTGCTGCTTTTGGAGCTTCAGCAACTGGAGCTGCTGCAGGCGCTGCCGCTGCTGGTGCTGAACCTGATGGTTTAGCTGCTGCAGTGTCAATATGACAAACTACTGCTCCTACTGCTACTGCATCACCTTCTTCTGCTTTTAGCGTAATAATACCACTTGCTTCAGCTGGCAATTCTAATGTAGCTTTGTCTGAATCTACTTCAGCAATTGCTTGATCTTTTTCAACATAATCTCCGTCTTTTACTAACCAAGTGGCGATTTCAACTTCTTTAATAGATTCCCCTGGTGATGGAACTTTCATTTCTAAAATCATGTCCTAATATTTTAAATTATGAATTTTAATTTTTTAATTATGAATCGTTATTCTTGTATTTAAATCTAGCCCTGATGGTAGCGGCATCCTTTTATCCTGAACTTGTTTCAGGATCCTGAAACAAGTTCAGGATAAAAGATACAGCGGACAGCAGGAAATAGCTTCAAATTTTTATCTAAATAAATTTTTATCAAATACCATTCTGATTGCATCAGCATGACGGCGTTTTGCTCTTGTGTAACTTCCCGCTGCAGGAGCTGAATAAGCTTTTAGAGAAGCTAATCTCCATTTTACAAGATCGAAGTTCATCAACATAAAGCTGTAAGCTCCCATGTTTTTAGGTTCTTCTTGTGCCCAAACATAATCATCTGCATTTGGATATTGAGCAATAATTGCTTTTAATTGTTCAACTGGTAATGGGAACAATTGCTCGATACGAACAACCGCAACATCTTTACGTCCGTTGTTTTCTCTTTCGGCAGTAATATCATAATAGAATTTACCAGTAACAAAAACTAAAGTTTTAACGTCAGCTTTGTTTACTGTTGTATCGTCAATAGTTTCCTGGAATTCTCCACTTGCCAATTCTTCAACTGTTGAAACGCATCTTGGATCACGCAACAAACTTTTTGGAGAAAATACCACTAATGGTTTACGGAAAGTAGTTTTCATTTGTCTTCTCAACAAGTGAAAGAAGTTAGCTGGCGTTGTACAATCGGCAACATACATATTGTGACGTGCACATAATTGTAAGTAACGCTCCATACGTGCAGAAGAGTGCTCAGCACCTTGACCTTCATAACCGTGTGGCAACAACATTACTAATCCGTTTTGATTGTTCCATTTGTCCTCTCCACAAGAGATATATTGGTCAATCATAATTTGGGCACCATTAGAGAAATCTCCAAATTGTGCTTCCCAAATTGTTAAAGCATTTGGATTAGTTAACGCATAACCGTAATCAAATCCTAATACTCCGTATTCTGATAAGAATGAGTTGAAGATACGGAAGTTTCCTTTTTTGTTTTCGATGTTATTCAACAAAACAACTTCTTCTTCTGAATCTTCTACTTTTACAACAGCATGACGGTGCGAGAAAGTTCCACGCTCTACGTCCTGACCTGAAATACGAATATCAAATCCTTCAGTCAAAAGTGAACCGTAAGCTAATGTTTCAGCAGTTCCCCAATCGATAGTATTGTTGTCGTAACCCGTTTTTCTATCAGTAACAATCTTAGTGATTTTGTTAATGAATTTTTTATCTGTCGGTAAACTTGAAACTGTTTTGATAATAGAATCTAAAGTTGATTTTTCAACCTTAGTATTTACTTTTTGCAACATTCCAACATTAGAAACTTGTTCAAAACCTTTCCATTCATTTTGCATAAATGGAGTGATGATAGTCAAGTCTTTTTTACGAGAAGCTTCTAAATTATGATCTAAATCGTCTTTGTATTCTTTTTCTAAAGTTTTTACCAAATTAGCATCGATAATTCCTTCAGACAATAATTTTTCAGCATACAAATCTCTTGGATTTTGATGCTTAGCAATTAATTTATATAATAATGGTTGTGTAAAACGAGGTTCATCACCTTCGTTATGACCGTATTTTCTATATCCTAATAAGTCAATAAATACGTCACGTCCAAATTGCATTCTGAAATCCAATGCAAATTGCATCGCGTGTACTACAGATTCTGCGTCATCAGCATTTACGTGTAATACTGGTGACAAAGTTACTTTAGCAACGTCAGTACAATAAGTAGAAGAACGTGCATCTAAGTAGTTAGTTGTAAAACCAACTTGGTTGTTGATTACAATATGGATTGTACCACCGGTTTTGTACCCATCTAATTGAGCCATTTGGATGATTTCATAAAGGATACCTTGTCCTGCAATAGCAGCATCACCGTGGACAGCAATAGGTAACACTTTAGAAAAATCATCTGGGAAATATTTATCTTGTTTTGCTCTGGTAATTCCTTCAATTACAGCACCTACAGTTTCTAAGTGCGAAGGGTTTGGAGCTAAATTGATATTGATTTTTTTACCTGATTTTGTGATTTTATCAGCTGTAAGACCTAAGTGGTATTTTACGTCACCGTCAAAATATTCCTGATCGTAATCTTTACCATCAAATTCAGAGAAAATATCCTGAGTAGATTTACCAAAGATATTAGCCAAAACGTTCAAACGACCACGGTGAGCCATTCCCATAACGAATTGTTCTACTCCTTTTTCAGCAGCTCTTTCAATTAAAGCGTCTAAAGCAGGAATAACCGTTTCCCCTCCTTCAAGAGAAAAACGTTTTTGACCTACATATTTAGTATGCAAGAAGTTCTCGAAAGAAACCGCTTGATTTAATTTATTTAAAATCCCCTTTTTCTCCTCAGCATTAAAAGTAGGACGATTTTCATTAACATTCAATCGCTCTTGAATCCATTCTACAACTTCCGGTCTACGAATATACATGTATTCGATACCAATATGCTGACAATAAACAGTAGTTAAGTGATTGACAATTTGAGATAAAGTAGAAGGTTGTAAACCTAATATTTTTGCTGCATCAAATGTAGTATTTAAATCAGCTGAAGAAAGACCAAAGTTTTCTAAATCTAAATTTGGAGAAAAAGTTCTACGCTCTCTAACAGGATTTGTTTTAGTAAACAAATGTCCTCTGGAACGGTATCCGTCAATCAATTTCACAACGTTGAATTCTTTGTGAAGCTGCTCTGATATTTTACTATTATCTACTGGAGCTGAAGCCACTGAAGATACTGGAGCTGTTTCTCTATTGTATTGAATTGGATTTTCCTCATTATACGTTTCCATTCCGAAATCGAAACCTTGAAAAAAACTTCTCCAGCTAGGCTCTACGCTATCTGGATTTACTAAATACTGATCGTATAATTGAGCGAAAAATTCGGTATGCGCTGCATTTAAAAATGAAAACCTATCCATAATGTTAGTGAATATACTTTTTGTTAAAATAGTTTGGCAAAAGTACAATAATCAACTAAATTTACCTTTAAATTAAAACACTTTTAACTATTAAAATGTTAAATACCTTACTACTTATGGCAAAAAAACATAACCCAGTCGTTTCAAATTTAATTTTAGCTACCTTATTCGCATTTTTTTCCATTCAATTATCGGCTCAAAACCAGAATCCTGACTTTAAATCAAACAGTGATTTTTGGCAAAACGTACAATTTGGGGGCGGATTAGGCTTGAGTATTGGTTCCGGTTATACCGATATTTCGGTTGCCCCAAGTGCTATTTATAATGTAAACGAATATTTCGCAGTAGGTTTAGGCGCACAATATACTTATGTAAAAGTAAGAAACTCATACAATTCCAATCTATACGGAGGCAGTTTAATTACCTTATTCAACCCCATTCCTGAAATCCAACTTTCGGCTGAACTGGAACAATTAAGAGTAAACCTAAAAGGAGTTGGCAACAATAATTTCAGCGATAATTTTTGGAATACAGGCTTGTTTTTA
This sequence comes from Flavobacterium undicola, assembly GCF_009909155.2. GTDB lineage: Bacteria > Bacteroidota > Bacteroidia > Flavobacteriales > Flavobacteriaceae > Flavobacterium > Flavobacterium undicola. The sequence continues at coordinate 135,729 of NZ_JAAAPM020000005.1, read as the reverse complement.
GGCGCTGGTTACCGCAGCGGAAATGTAACTATTGGCGCACGCTACAATGTTTTATACAAAGAAAACAAAGGAGCATATAGTGATGCTTTTATGCCTTTTGTGCGGTTTTATTTTTAGAAAAGGCGCTGAGATACTAAGTAGCTAAGACTCTAAGATTTTAAAACCCTGATAATGAAGAAATATATTTTTATACTTATTGTTATTGTAATTTCTAGTTGCAATCATCCAAAGAAAGAAGAAATCAAAAACAAAAACACTTCAAAGGTTGTAAAAAAAGAATTAAGACCTTTTTTTGAGTCGGATAAAATTGATCATTATTATTTGAATTTCTCTGAGGATGAATTTACAAAGCTTATTAGAAAAGATAATAGGACTGAAAAAGAAGTAGAATTCTCGAATTTATTTACAGGGCATTTTCCAGATAGAATACCGAAAGAAAATTTCGAAAAAATTCTATTAAGCCATAACTACAAAAAATCAAACTTATCAATCAAACAAGAAAAAGAGATTGAAAATATTTTTAGCGAAAAAGATTCATTACAAAATATAAGCTACGCCTGTATTGCAGAATATCGGGATATTTTTCTTTTTAAAAAGAAAGAAAAAACAGTTGGAATAGCCAAGATTTGCTTTAAATGTGGTCGTTTCCAGATTATAGGAAGTAAAATTGATGTGAGCGGATTTGGGCTTTGGGAAGAATTATACAAATTAAAAAACATTATTCGACCAAACAGCAAAATCTAAGAACCTCTAAACCTTAAAACCTTACTTAAAATTATTCCTAAACCATACTTTTTGCCATTCTCTTTTTAGAATCAAAAAAGCAACATCCTCAGCCAAGACAACTAAATCAGAACCATCGAGTTTTTTTATTTGATCTTCCGCAACATCAATAATATAGAGGAGATTTAAATATTCTGCAAACTTATATTGAATCAATCGGTAGATTTTTTCATGCAACTGAATTTTCAATTCCTCTGGAGAAATACTCATAGGAAAATCAACTCCTTCATTCGCTAAATTAAAATCTTTATTTAATTGCTCTATCAATTTAAGATACAAAGATTCCTTTTCAGCTTCTTCGAATAACAAATCGGTATTTAACGGAGTAACATACATAGTTTTCAATTTTTATAACAAAATCCAATAGCAATTTCAAAACTCAATGATAATGGCAAAACTCAATGGCAATGGCAATAACAAAATTCAATAGCAATAAAAAAAAATGTCAGTTTTAAAAATTGAAATTGTTATTGAATTTTGACATTGCAATTTTTTATACTTTTCTTCCCATTAAATTTTCACCAAAAGCGCGTAAAATTTGTCTTTTATCGTCTTTGATATTCATTTGATCTAGCAACTCAAAAGCTTTAAAAGTATATTCTTCGATTGCTTTTTTGGTCGCTGCTGAAGCACCTGAATTCACAAATATTTCTTTAACCTCAGTAATTTTAACTGTGCTATCTTCCAGTTGAGTCGAAAATAAATCAGCTAATTTTTGTTTGTCTGCTTCATTAGCATATTCCATTGCTTTCAAATACAAATAGGTTTTTTTATTCTCAATAATATCGCCGCCTAATTGTTTTCCAAAAGTTTCCGGATTTCCAAAAGCATCTAAATAGTCGTCTTGCAATTGAAATGCTAAACCTAAATTTAGTCCGAAATCATAAATCAAATCAGCATTTTCAGTAGCCGCTTCCGCAATAATAGCACCCATTTTTATAGCTGCCGCCACAAGAACTGCAGTCTTATATTCGATCATTTTCATATATTCTGAAATCGTCACATCCTGACGCGTCTCAAAATCAACATCCATTTGCTGACCTTCACAAACTCGCAAAGCCGTCTTACTAAATAACTTCGCTAATTTTCTAAAAATCTTTGGTTCATAAAACTCAAAATATTGGTATGCCAAAATCAACATAGCATCTCCAGACAAAATAGCTGTATTGGTATTCCATTTCTCATGCACGGTAGTATTTCCTCTTCGCAACGGAGCATCGTCCATGATATCATCATGTACCAAAGAAAAATTATGAAAAATCTCTACCGCTAAAGCAGCAGGCAAAGCTTTCTTGTAGGAAACATCAAAAATCTCAGCACTCATAATTGTCAAAACAGGACGAATCTTTTTTCCTCCAAGACCTAATATATAATGTATAGGCTCATATAGATTTTTAGGCTCTTTAACTTCTAATTGCGACTGAAGATATTCTATTACAAATTCTTGATATTGACTAACGGTATGCATAAACTTAATTTTCGGGCTAATTTACAGTATTCACGCTGGATTACAAACTTCGTTTATAAATCAAATGTTAAATTATCACAAATACATTGGAAACTATTTTGGTTTTTAAAGTTTCCGTTCTATATTTGCAAAGAATTTAACAATCAAATTCCGTAGCCATTAGAATTGAAAAGGCTATAACAGAAACGATTAAATGCTGTAAATAAAAAAATCATGAAAACAAAATGGAACGTTAATTCAAACCAATCGGATGTCTTAATAAGAATGAGACATTCAATAATTGCCTATTTAGGAGGACCAATCAACAGTTTTCAGGGTCACGCTGATTTTAACGACAACGAAATTGAAGACGCTACAATAGCATTTTCATTGGACGTAAAAAACAGAGAATCAAAACTGGAGCAGTTTAGCAACTATTTAAAACTAAATGATTTTTTTGATGTAAACAAATACCCAACCATCAGTTTTAAATCGACATCGTTCCAAAAAGCAAACAAAAATATTCATTTTCTTAAAGGAGATTTAACAATCAAAGACATCACTAAAAGAGTGGAACTGGATGTAGAACTTATAGAAACTGATTCTTTAGACGGAAATAAAACAGTAGCATTTGAACTCACAGCCGACATTAACAGACAAGATTTCGGACTGGCATCAAATTCTTTTCTTTCGAATAACGGATTAGCAACTGGACAAGACATCAAACTGGTAGCTAATGTTGAATTTAGCATCTAACTGATAAACAAAATGAAAGATAAAATTATATCAAAAGCAACAGATATGTTCTTGAAACTGGGTTTCAAAAGCGTAACTATGGATGATATTGCAGGAGAAATGTGTATCTCTAAAAAAACCATTTACAAATATTTTTGCAACAAAGAAAAACTCATCGAAGAAGGAACCGAGGTAATTCACCAAAACATTCATAAACTAATGGATGAAGTTATTTCTAAAAACCATAACGCCATCGAAGAAAATTTTGAAATGCGTGAAATGTTTAAAGAAATGTTCCAATCCGTTGATCATTCCCCAGCCTACCAATTAAAAAAGCACTATCCTGAAATTTATGAAAAAATGATGGCTAATGAAATGGAAGATTGCCGTCAAATGTTTACTCAAAATGTCATCAAAGGAATTGAACAAGGACTTTACAGACCAAATGTAGATATTGAAGCTGCAACGCGATTTTACCACACATTGATTTTTTCAATAAATGAAAATACCGTTTTAGAACGTGACGCATACGAGCTGGAAGGAAAAGCATTAGAATATCATACACGAGCCATTGCAACAGAAAAAGGAATTATCGAACTCGAAAAAAATTTACTAAATATATCTCAATAATGAAACAATTACTTTTAATAACCATTCTATCATTTGTATCCATTACAAATGCACAGGAAAAAACTTCGCTATCACTCAAAGACGCGATTAAGTATGCTCTTGAAAACAAGGCCGAAGCTAAAAAAGCAAAATTGGAAATTGAAAAAGGCGAATACCAAATTCAGGAAATTCGTTCCAGAGCTTTGCCGCAAATCTCGGCAAATGGAAGCCTGAATTACAACCCGATACTTCAAACAACAGTTATTGACGGCTCTGCATTTGGAGCGCCGGGAACAACCATTCAAGCGGCTTTTGGACAAAAATGGAATTCTACTGCCGGACTTTCTTTAACACAGGCCTTATTTGACCAGGCCGTTTTTACAGGCTTAAGAGCGGCAAAATCAACACGTGAATTTTACCAGATTAACAATCAGCTAACAGAAGAGCAAGTAATTGAAAGAGTGGCTAACAATTACTACCAGGTTTATGTGTTGCGTCAAAAATTAGCATTAGTAGAAAGCAATTTAAAAACAACCACTAAAGTTCGTGACATAGTAAAAGGACAATTTGATAACGGATTAGCTAAAAAAATTGACTTAGACAGAATGACGGTAAATCTTTCTAACATCAATACTCAAAAGCAGCAGATTATCAACTCGGTACAATTACAAGAAAACGCTTTGAAATTTTACATAGGAATGCCTATTGATGCACAAATTGATATTCCCCAATCGGAATTTGAAGTAACACCGGCTGCTTTTTCAGAGACTCCAAATGTAGCTAACAGAAGCGAATATTTACTCCTTAAAAAACAAGAAGAACTATTAGTGCTACAAAAAAAATCAGTAATTGCGGGTTATTACCCAACACTTTCACTTTCTGCAAGCTACAATTACATTGGTCAAGGACCTGAAGTACCTTGGTTTGCCAAACCTTCTAATGGTGTTTATTGGTCTGATTTCTCTTCTATAGGATTGAATTTAAAAGTGCCTATTTTCACAGGATTTGGAACCAAAGCCAAAGTAAATCAAGCTGATGTAGAATTAAGAACAGTACAAGAAGACATCAAAGATGCTCAGTTATCATTGGATTTGGATTATAAAAATGCCAAAACTCAAATTGAAAACAGCATTATAACACTTCAAAATCAGAAAGAAAATATGAGATTGGCCGATGAAATCTTGAAAAACATCAACAACAATTATTTACAAGGCTTAGCTTCTTTAACAGACTTACTGGATGCTGAAAACGCTTCTACCGAAGCTCAGAACAACTATACTGCAGCAATTTTAGATTACAAGCTGGCAGAAATCAAACTTATCAAATCAAAAGGCGAACTAAAAACTCTTATAAATAATTAACATGAAAAAAAATATAACTACCGGAATTATCATTATTGCTGCTTTAGCACTGATAGGATTTATTTTAGCAAACAACAAAAAAGCTAATGAGGAGAAAATTGCCATTGTTGCTGAAAAAAACGCCAGTGTTTCAGTAAAAGTGGCTACTGTAAAAACAGAAGAAGTTTCATTAGATTTTGTTGCCAATGGAAACTTCGAACCAAAACAAGAACTAAGCTTAGAAGCAGAGAAATCTGGAAAAATAATTCGTGTACTTGTTAAAGAAGGAGATCGTGTAACTATAGGACAAACCTTAGCCATCATGAGAGGAGATGCTATAAACATTAACGCACAAGCTACCGAAGCGTCTTACCAAAATGCAAAATCAGACTACAGCCGTTTTGATAACGCTTATAAAACAGGTGGGGTTACTAAACAACAATTAGACCAGGCAAAAGTAGCTTTGACAAATGCCGAAGCGACTTACAAGCAAGCAAGGATTAATATTGGTGACACTAGAATCAAAGCTCCTATAAACGGAGTCATTAATGACAAATTCATCGAACCAGGTTCCATGTTAGCCGCTATGCCTCCTACTAAAATGTTCGAAATTGTAAACGTGAATACTCTAAAATTAAAAGTAACAGTAAACGAAGCACAGGTAGCCAGCTTAAAAACAGGCAACAATATTACTGTTAAAAGCAGTGTTTATCCAGACAAAGAATTCACAGGCAGAATTACTTTTATCGCTGCTAAAGCAGATAGTAGTTTGAGTTTCCCAATTGAAATTGAAATCACAAACAATGCTAACAATGACCTAAAAGCGGGTATGTATGGAACTGCTGTATTTAAATCGGCACAACAAAAACAAACCTTAACTGTAATACCTAGAAATGCTTTTGTAGGTAGTGTAAGTAGCAATCAGGTTTTTGTAGTTGAAAATGGAATTGCAAAACTAAAAACAGTTACTGCAGGAAGAATTTTAGGTGATAAAGTGGAGATCTTAAACGGCTTATCAGATGGCGAAACTGTTATTACAACTGGTCAAATTAACTTGCAAGACGGTAATACGATAGAAATTATAAAATAATTTGCCTGCAATAAGCAATAGATAAAAATATATGAAATCGCCATGATTCTAAATTAGAAATAAATGAAGAATGGCGGTATCATATTCCACTAAAAAAACAAATATAAGCTACGTATGAAATTAGCCGAAATATCCATAAAACGTCCCTCGTTAGTTATCGTTCTTTTTACGATTCTAACCCTTGGAGGACTATTCAGTTACAGCCAGCTGGGCTATGAATTGATTCCAAAATTCGAAACCAATGTAATCACGGTTTCTACAGTTTACCCTGGAGCTTCTCCAAGTGAGATTGAAAATACCGTTACTAAAAAAATTGAAGATGCGATTTCTTCTTTGGAAAACATCAAAAAAATTGATTCTAAGTCTTACGAAAGTCTTTCGATTGTATCGATAACATTGACATCAAACGCCAATGTTGACAACTCAATGAACGACGCACAACGAAAAATTAATGCTGTTTTGAGTGATTTACCAGATGATGCCGATCCGCCTTCATTGACTAAATTCTCTTTGAGTGATTTACCAATTATGACTATTGCTGCCAATGGGAAAATGGACGAAGCGGCTTTTTATGACTTAATTGACAAAAAAATCGCCCCTGTTTTATCCCGTGTTCAAGGGGTAGCACAAGTAAATATTATTGGTGGTCAGGAACGTGAAATTCAGGTGAACCTTGATGCTACAAAAATGCAAGGTTATGGATTATCAGTACCACAAGTTCAACAAATAATTTTAAGCTCAAACCTGGATTTCCCTACTGGAAATATCCAAACTCGCGAACAAAAAATATTAATTCGTTTAGCTGGTAAATACAAAAATGTTAACGAATTAAGAAACTTAGTAGTCTCTTCCAAAAACGGAATCCAAATTCGTTTACAAGACATTGCTGATGTACAGGATGCACAAAAAATTGCTGAAAAAGTAGCTCGTGTAGACGAAAAAAGCGCCATCGTATTACAAATTGTAAAACAATCGGATGCTAATGCGGTTGCGGTAAGTGAGCAATTAGTACAAACAATTGCTGCTTTAGAAAAAGATTACAAAGTAAACGAACTAAAATTAGCCATAGCAAAAGACAGTACCGTTTTTACACTGGAGGCTGCTGACTCTGTATTACACGATTTATTAATTGCGGTAATCTTGGTAGCATTAGTAATGTTGTTCTTCTTGCACAGTATTAGAAACTCATTGATTGTAATGATTTCTATTCCGGCATCGTTAATTGCTACTTTTATTGGTATTTATCTGTTAGGATATACATTAAACTTAATGAGTTTATTAGGTCTATCTCTTGTGGTAGGTATTCTGGTCGATGATGCAATTGTGGTACTGGAAAATATTTATAGGCACATGGAAATGGGTAAAAGCCGTATTCGTGCCTCTTATGATGGTACAGCCGAAATTGGCGGAACTGTAACTTCAATTACCTTAGTAATTGTGGTGGTATTTTTGCCAATTGCTATGAGTACGGGATTAGTATCTAACATTATTACACAGTTTTGTATGACTGTAGTGATCTCTACTTTATTATCCCTTTTAGCATCGTTTACTATTATTCCTTGGTTGTCTTCTCGTTTTGGAAAATTAGAACACATTGAAGGAAAAAATCTTTTTGGAAGAATCATTCTTGGTTTCGAAAAATTATTAAGCCGTTTTACAAATTGGGTAACTGAAATTTTAGAATGGTGTTTAGATCACTATATCAAAACTATCTTAGTGGTATTAGTATTGTTCTTTTCTTCAACTGTCGGATTATTAGGTGGTGGTTTCATTGGTGGAGAGTTCTTTGCTGCATCAGATAGTGGGGAGTTTTTAGTTCAAATAGAATTACCAAAAGATGCTTCATTAGAACAAACCAACTTTATGACTCAAAAAGCGGAAGCCTATTTGAAGTCCCAAGAATATGTCCACAGCCAAATTACTACTGTAGGTCAAACGTCAGAAGGATTGGGTGCTTCTCAAGCTACCGCTTACAAAGCGGAGATTGATGTAAAAATGATTGAGCAATCAGAACGTACTGATGACGCTTCAGTTTATGCTGCAAAAATGAAACGTCAATTAGAGAAAATATTGGTTGGTGCCAAAGTAAAAACCGTTCCAGTAGGTATTCTTGGTACAGCTGAAGATGCTACATTAGGATTAATTGTAACAGGACCAACCGTAGAAAGTGCCATGAAATTTGCCAAATTAGCTGAAACTGAATTAAGAACAATTCCTGGAACTACAGAGATTAAATTAACAGTTGAAGATGGAAATCCTGAGATTAATGTTAAGGTAGATCGCGATAAAATGTCGGCACTGGGATTGACTTTACAAACTGTAGGTATGACGATGCAAACTGCTTATAGCGGTAACACTGATGGTAAGTTTAGAGCCGGAGAATATGAATATGACATTAACATTAAATACAATGCTTTTGACAGAAAAAATATCAATGACGTAAGCAACCTTATCTTTGTTAATGACGCAGGACAACAAATTAAACTATCTCAATTTGCCAGCATCACCGAAGGTTCTGGACCAAGTAAACTGGAACGAAGAGACAAAACAGCTTCGGTTACTGTACAAGGTCAAAACATTGGAGTTCCTGCTGGAACAATTGTAACCCAATGGCAGGAAAAACTGGACAAATTAGAAAAACCTACAGGTGTAGCCTATATTTGGGGTGGTGATCAAGAGAACCAAAGTGAAGGTTTTGGTACTTTAGGGATTTCTTTATTAGCAGCTATCATCTTAGTTTATCTGGTAATGGTTGGACTTTACGACAGCTTTGTTCACCCTTTTGTGGTATTGTTTGCGATTCCGCTTTCATTCATTGGAGCCATGTTAGCCTTAGCATTAACTAACAATTCATTAAACATCTTTACCATTTTAGGAATCATCATGTTGATTGGATTAGTATGTAAAAATGCGATTATGTTGGTCGATTATACCAATCAACGAAGAGCAGCTGGCGAATCTATTAGAACAGCTTTAATCCAAGCCAATCACGCTCGTTTGCGTCCGATTTTGATGACGACTATTGCGATGGTATTTGGTATGTTCCCAATTGCATTAGCTTCTGGAGCTGGAGCAGAATGGAAAAACGGTTTGGCATGGGTAATTATTGGTGGATTGATTTCCTCACTATTCTTAACCCTGATTATTGTACCGGTGATTTATGAAATCATGGAAAAAATAATTGCTAAATTTTCTAAAGGAGAAAAAGTGGATTACGAAACTGAAATGGTTGCCGATTATGTGCACAAAGAATTAAGTGAAGACGGTTTCAACCCGAAACACACTATGTAATTCCCCTAATTTAATATACTTTAAAGAAACCATCCGAAAATTTGATTCTGGGTGGTTTCTTGTTTTTTGTAGGAATGGATTTATTATATTAGCGGAAATAAATACAAATTAGGTACAATTAAAACCCCATTATGAATAAAAAATTTCTTTTAGTTTCAGCATTGCTTTCTATCTTGTTGAATTCGTGCAGCAAACAAAGTCTGATGAAAATGGTAATTAAAACTCCCAAAATTGATTATAAAAATTCAGTTGGATTTAAATCTTTTTCAGACTTTCATAAAGACGCTATCTATACTGTAGAAATCATAAAAGAAACGTATCCCAGACTTTATGAAAAAATACCGAATTTTGATGAAAAATCGAATCAATTCATAGAAAAAGCGTCTCAAACAGTAACTGAAAAAAAATTTGATATAATACTCAAAAAATTTATTTCTATCCTCAATGATGGACATTCAAATTATTCTATAGATTTTAATAAATATGACAAAACCAGATATGGTCTGGGGATTTATAAGGAAAAAGAAAATTGGGTTATTGGAAACATCGATAAGGAAGTTGACAGTACCATAATTGGAAAAAAAATAGTTTCAATCAACAATATTCCAATTAAAGAAATAGAACAAAAAATAATTGAATTTGAAAGTGGTGAAAATGAACATTGGAAATACTTTCAATTTCTTTCTCATTATTCTTTTCCTTCCTATTGGGAAGCTATTGGAGTTAATAAACCTGAAAATAAAGAATTAAACTTTGTAGTTGAAAATCCAGAAGGAATTTCCAGCTTTATTTTAAAAGACAAAGAAAAAACAAAAATAAAGGGATATAATGTTAAGCCCAAAAAACCAAAATATCGATTCACATTTAAACAAAATAATGGGTTCTATGACACTATTTTCAAGAGTGAAAATATTGCCTATTTACAAATGAACAAATGCTTAGATTATGTCGCAATAAACTCAGAAATAAGAAATTACACTAATTTTATAACAAGACCAATTGCGACACATTTTTTTATAAAAAAAGAAGTTAGAGAAGCTAATTTCGGCAAATATCTTCAATCATTTTTTAAAAAAATACAAGAACAAAAAATTGAAAATCTCATAATTGATTTGAGCTACAATACAGGAGGAGACGAACGACTTGGAAAGCAACTTATTTGGTATTTAACAGAAAAAGAACCCAATGGTTTCAAAGAATACATAAATAATTCTGAATATTTTAAAACCCAAATTAAAAAAGATTATAGAAAGTATAATGCCTTATACAAAGTAAAATATCAAACAGATTTGCCCAAAGGAGAAGTAAATATTACCGAAAAACTATTCAACGAACCTTATTTTGAAAATATAACCAAAGAAAACAGTCCTTTTTTGTTAGACAAAACAATACCAAAATTCAAAGGAAAAGTTTATTTAATTATTGGAAATCAAACTTTTAGTGCAGCGCAAGTTCTAGCAACAACAATCGCAGATAACCATTTGGCAACAGTCATTGGTAAACCATTAGGCAATAAACCAACAACACAAACAGGAAGCTCGGCATTTAAATTACCAAATACAAAAAAATTTATCTCGATTTCATATGTCTATATTGAACGACCGGACAAAACGAAAAATCAAGAAAAATCATTAGTCCCTGATATTGAAATACACAATACTTTTCAAGACCTATTAAATGGTAATAATCGAGTAATGGAATACATATTAAACGAAATAAAGAGATAACTAAAACCGCTTTAAAAAATCTTCTTAAAAAAACTGGATACTAAGCAAATGCCTCCTGATTTCGTCCTATTCCCATCTAAAACGATACTTGGAAACGGTCCCCCTATTCACGAGCAAATAGTAAAAAACATAATAATTTTGGAATTGAATCCAAAAAAAACATAATAATTTTGGAATTGAATCCAAAAAAAACATAATTATTTTGGAATAAAAACTAAATTAAGTACTTTTGTTTTCTCAAAATCAATTCTTTATGATAAGAAGAGAACAAACAGCCTACGCCAAAGCACGCTTATTCAAAGGAAAAGCACTGCTGGTTTTTGGACCAAGACAAGTGGGAAAAACAACTTTTGTCCAAAACTTAATTGCCGACTTAAACAAAAAAACACTTTTCCTGAATGGAGATGAATCGGATGTACTTGTTTTATTCGAAAATCCAAACGTCAGTAAACTAAAAAATATCATTGGCGACAACGAAATTCTAGTCATTGATGAAGCGCAACGCATTACAAACATCGGGATTGTACTTAAAATTATTGTAGATCAAATTAAAACCGTTCAGGTTATCGCCACAGGTTCCTCGAGTTTTGAACTGGCCAACAAACTGAACGAACCCTTAACAGGAAGAAAATATGAAATGTTTTTGTTCCCAATTGCCTTTTCAGAAATGGTCACCCATAGTGGATTATTGGAAGAAAAAAGATCTTTAGAACAACGCCTTATCTATGGCAGCTATCCAGAAATAGTTACCAATCCTATAGACGCCAAAGAACATATAAAATTGATTGCCAACAGTTATTTATATAAAGACTTGTTCCTGCTGGAGCAAATCTCAAAGCCGGTATTACTCCAAAAAATTGTGAAAGCTTTGGCACTGCAAGTGGGCAGCGAAGTTAATTATAACGAATTGGGCAAACTCATTCAAATAGACAACAAAACCGTCGAAAAATACATCGATCTGCTCGAAAAAGCATTTGTAATTTTTAAACTTCCCGCTTTATCGAACAATGTTAGAAACGAAATAAAAAAAGGTAAAAAAATCTATTTTTATGACAATGGAATTATCAATGCGGTTACAGCTAATTTCAATCCGTTAGCTCTAAGAACTGATACAGGCAGTCTTTGGGAAAACTACATTATAAGCGAACGCATAAAACAACTGAATATTCAACAAGACGAAGCCAACTCTTATTTTTGGAGAACCACGCAGCAACAGGAAATAGATTATATTGAAAAAAACGACAACTCAATCTTAGCTTGCGAAATAAAATGGAACGCTAAAACCAAGTATAAGATTCCAGTCACTTTTTCGGTAAACTACACCAATGTAATATCAAAAATAGTTTCTCCAGAAAATTATGAAGAGTTCTTATTAGCCCCTTATAAATTACAATAAACACACACAAAGAACTAAGCAAAGACGGTTTTAACCCAAAACTCAGTATGTAATTTTATCCATTCAAGACAAAATAAGAGGCTGTCCGAAAAGACAGCTTCCTCTTTTTTAAATCTGTCTAGTCCTGAAAAAATTTGTTATGGTAATTATATATCATAAGAATATAAATTAAACAATGGTCATTCACTTTGGGAAGAAATGGCTTTAAAATAGCCCGAAGATGTTGAGGGGTTTCAATGCAGGACACCTACATAAAACAAAATGTATAAATTTGTGTACGAATAAAAAAACTCCTAAAGCAGTTGAGAAACCAACAAAATATCTGGAATATTTTGAAGATTTAAAATTCCCTTTTGCAGCCGGAAATTAATTATAAAAAGAAAACAATAAGCACAATGAATTCAAAAACAGCAATTGTTACCGGAGGAAATTCCGGTTTAGGTTTTGCTACAGCAAAAAAATTATGCGACAACGGCATTAAAACCTACATAATAGGACGTTCAAAAGAAAAAACGGAAGAAGCTTGTGCTGAAATTGGCACCAATGCTATTCCCGTAATTTTTGATTTGAGCAATTTAGATGGAATTCCGGCTATGATTGCTGAACTTACCAAAGATGCACCAATTGACATTTTAGTTAATAATGCTGGGATTAACTTAAAAAAAGAATTTACCGATGTTACCGATGAAGATTTTCTATCTATCATTCATACTAACCTTTTAAGTGTTTTTGCTGTAAGCCGAGAAGTTGTAAAAAACATGAAAGAACACAAAAATGGAAGTATTGTTAACGTAAGTTCTATGGCTTCTCAATACGGAATCCCAAAAGTAATTGCTTATTCGGCAAGTAAAGGAGCTATTGAAGCCATGACTCGTGCTATGGCAGTGGAACTGGCAACTTTTGGAATTCGTGTTAACTGTATTGCTCCGGGATTCATCAAAACTAAAATGTCAGCCACAGCTTTAGACAGTGATCCTGAAAGAAAAAACAAAGTTTTAGGAAGAACACCAATGGGATATTTAGGTGAACCAGATGATATAGCTGATGCGGCTTATTTTTATGCTACCGCCGAATCAAAATATGTAACAGGAACAATTTTACCAGTAGATGGTGGAAATAGTATCGGATTTTAATTTTTCTCCAATGATAAAAATGCAACACACCATGCGTTGGTTTGGCCCCCAAGACGCTGTAAATCTAGAAGATATTAAACAAGCTGGCGCAACTGGAATTGTAACCGCTTTACATCAGATTCCTGTTGGAGAAATTTGGACTATTGAAGCCATTCAAGAAAGACAAAACTTAATTAAAGCAGCAGGAATGGACTGGACAGTAATCGAAAGTTTGCCTGTTCACGAAGAAATAAAAAGAGCTTGCGGCGATTTCAAACAATACATCGAGAATTACAAAACCAGTCTAAGAAACATTGCTCAGTGCGGAATTAAGGTCATTACTTATAATTTTATGCCTATTCTGGACTGGGTTCGAACAGACCATAATTTTATTAATTCAGATGGCAGCAAAGCATTACTTTACAATCACATTGCTTTTGTTTATTTTGACATTCATTTATTAAAAAGACCCAATGCCGAAAATGAATATACAGCTGAACAAAAAGAACAAGCAATTGCTTTTGGCGCTTCACTTTCTACCGAAGAAAAAGAGCTGTTGTTTAAAAATGTACTTTTAGGGTTACCCGGAAGCAAAATCCATTTTACTGCTGAACAAATTTTATCATTATTAGACAATTACAAAGATATTGACGATAACAAATTAAGAGAGAATCTTATTTATTTCCTGTCTGAGGTAGCTCCTTTAGCAGAAGAATTAGGTTTGAAACTAGCTATCCATCCTGACGATCCTCCTTTCTCAGTTATGGGATTACCGCGTATTGTTTGTACCGAAGCCGATATTAGAAAAATATTTGATGCGGTTCCTTTAAATGCCAATGGATTATGCTACTGCACTGGTTCTCTAGGCGCTGATCCTAAAAATGATTTGGTTCAAATAATTGAAGAATTTGGCGATAGAATCCATTTTTTACATCTGCGAAATGTGGTTCGAGAGGATGAAAATATTTTCAGAGAATCAGAACATCTTAATGGAGATAATCCTATGGAAGCTGTTATGGAGAAATTAATAGTTCTTATGAATAATAAAAAAGTTAGTTTACCCATGCGACCTGACCACGGATTTCTCCATTCAATGGAAGACGGAAAGGACAAATATCCTGGTTATTCTATAATAGGACGATTAAAAGGATTAGCTGAATTGCGAGGATTAGAAATTGGAATAGGTTTTAAATTATTTCAGAAATAATTGATTTAAAAAACGAATCCGTATCCTAAAAATTTAGCAGATTCGAGACTGATTCACAGCCTAAAAACTGTAAAAGGTAAAATAATTGCATCAAAAAAGGCTTTTCCAAAAATCTGGAAAAGCCTTTTTTTAATTAACAAATTGTATTTAATCCACATTAGCAATAGCTTCTTTTTTCCAGTTTTTAACTGATGCTATTTTATTGTTTGAATAATCCACTTCATTTAAATTAGTAAATCCTTTTTCGCTGATTTCAGACCAGAAAAACCATTTACCTACTTTTTTCCCATTTTTATATTCACCCAATGCTGTTTTGTTTCCATTCTCATCATAAGAAACCCAAGTTCCTTCTAATTTTCCTTTAACAAAGAAACCTTCTTGTAGTACTTGACCATTTTCATGAAAATAAGTGGCTTTTACTTTTTTCCCAAATGGCTCTAAAACTGGCTTCACATCTTGAGCAAAAATAACCCCTGAGAATAATACTGCTACTAAAATTACAAACTTTTTCATATCGTTAATTATTAATTGTTTACATCCTTTTCACCAAAATTAGAAACAAAATTTACATTAAAAAAACATTTTGGTAACAATTTCATAACATAGACAAAAGCTTAACATTGGAAACTAAAAAACAAGAAAATTCTCTCCAAAAAGAGCAAATTAGAAGCATTTTAAATCAAAGAATCACTTTTAATGAAAAATTAAAAAAGGGAAAATGCAAAAAATCGTCTTTCACAATCTAAAATTCATAATTAGTCCTAAATTTGCACTCGCGCTAAAAAGAGCAAAAAAACTAAAATTTATACCATGTATAGAAGTCATAACTGTGGCGAGTTGAACGCCTCACATATCAATACCGAAGTTACACTTGCGGGTTGGGTTCAAAAATCACGTGATAAAGGATTCATGAATTGGGTCGATTTAAGAGACCGTTATGGAATAACACAATTAATTTTCGACGAAAGTCGTACAGAAAAAACAGTATTCGAATTAGCAAAAACCCTTGGAAGAGAATTTGTAATTCAAGTTAAGGGAACTGTTATCGAAAGAGAAGCTAAAAACAAAAACATCCCAACAGGTGAAATCGAAATTTTAGTTACTGAACTAAACATTTTAAATGCAGCGCTGACTCCTCCATTCACGATTGAAGATGAAACCGATGGTGGTGAAGATATCAGAATGAAATACCGATATTTAGATATCAGAAGAAATCCGGTAAAAAACAGTTTGCTTTTCCGTCACAAAGTGGCAATGGAAGTACGTAAATATTTGTCTGATTTGGATTTTTGCGAAGTAGAAACTCCTTATTTAATCAAATCAACTCCTGAAGGAGCAAGAGATTTTGTTGTTCCTTCCCGTATGAACGAAGGACAATTTTATGCTTTGCCACAATCACCACAAACGTTCAAACAATTATTGATGGTAGGTGGAATGGACAAATATTTCCAAATTGTGAAATGTTTCCGTGACGAAGATTTACGTGCCGACCGTCAACCTGAATTCACACAAATCGATTGCGAAATGGCATTTGTGGAACAAGAAGATATTTTGAACATATTTGAAGGTTTAACGCGTCATTTGCTAAAAGAAATCAAAGGAATTGAAGTAGACAAATTTCCTCGTATGACTTATGAGCATGCGATAAAAACCTACGGAAATGACAAACCAGACATTCGTTTTGGGATGGAATTTGGAGAATTAAACGAATTTGCTCAACATAAAGAATTTCCGGTATTCAACGCTGCTGAATTAGTAGTGGGAATTGCTGTTCCAGGCGTTGGAAATTATACCCGTAAAGAAATTGATGCCTTAATTGACTGGGTAAAACGTCCACAAGTGGGTGCATCAGGAATGGTGTATGCAAAATGCAACGAAGACGGTACTTTCAAATCGTCGGTAGATAAATTCTACGACCAGGACGATTTAACTAATTGGGCTAAAGCAACCGGAGCTAAAGCAGGCGATATGATTTTTGTGCTTTCAGGTCCGGCTAATAAAACCAGAGCACAATTGAGTGCTTTAAGAATGGAAGTAGCAACTCGTTTAGGATTGCGTAATCCAGCAGTTTTTGCACCTCTTTGGGTAGTTGATTTCCCTTTATTAGAATTAGACGAAGAAAGTGATCGTTACCACGCGATGCACCATCCATTTACATCTCCAAAACCAGAAGACATGCAATTATTAGAAACCGAACCCGGAAAAGTTCGTGCTAATGCTTACGACATGGTTTTAAACGGAAATGAAATTGGAGGAGGTTCTATCCGTATTCACGATAAAGCAACCCAACAATTGATGTTTAAATATTTAGGCTTCTCTGAAGAAGAAGCAAAAGCACAATTCGGATTCTTAATGGATGCCTTCCAATTTGGAGCGCCACCACATGGAGGTTTGGCTTTTGGATTGGATCGATTAGTAGCTATTTTAGGTGGTCAGGAAACCATTCGTGACTTCATTGCTTTCCCTAAAAATAACTCAGGAAGAGACGTGATGATTGATGCTCCTTCGGCCATTGACAGCGCGCAATTAAACGAATTACACATCCAATTAGATTTATAATAAATATCTTTCGAAAAGGCCTGAATACACTGAATATCAATTATTTTATGAAAAAAATTGATATTAATGATTTTCGTATTATATTAAACATTACATTTGCTTCATTATAAATTATTATTACTATTACAATGCGTACAGGTACAGTTAAATTTTTCAATGAGTCTAAAGGTTACGGATTCATTACAGACGAAGAAACAGGAAAAGACATTTTTGTTCACGCTTCAGGAATCAACGCGGAAGAATTACGCGAAGGTGACAGAGTTAGCTACGAAGAAGAAGAAGGAAGAAAAGGAAAAGTTGCTGCTAAAGTTGCAGTTATCTAAACAAAATATTTTTTTGTTACGAATGCTAAAAAAAACGTTTCGATTTATTTCGGAACGTTTTTTTTTTAATTAAATCTTAAATTTTTAGTTTTTTTTAAGAAAACTAAAAAAAGCTTATTTATAATCGTTAAAAATTAGAAAAAAACTCCTTAAAATCAAGCACTAATTTTCATAGTCCGCTTGTGTTTTATAACATTGAAGCATATCTTTGTGACTTATTTTAGCACAAAATTTATTATTATGCAATCAGGACAATTCAATTACTTCCCAATACTAATGCAAGCTTTACTTGCCATAGGTTTTGTAGTAGCTACCATCATTATTTCTGGGAAATTAGGACCTAAAAGAAAATCTGCAATTAAGGATAAAAACTTTGAGTGCGGAATTGAATCTGTAGGTAATGCACGTATTCCTTTCTCTGTAAAATACTTCCTTGTTGCTATTTTATTTGTGCTGTTTGACATTGAAGTGATCTTCCTTTATCCATGGGCTATTAACTTCAAAGAACTTGGAATAGAAGGAATGATAAAAATGGTGGTGTTCATGGCTTTGCTTTTAGTTGGTTTTTTCTATATCATCAAAAAGAAAGCTTTACAATGGGAATAGAAAGATTGTAGATTTTAGATTCGTGATTTTAGACTTAGGATTTGGTTGTCATCCAGCCTCGTTTAGAATTAAAATATAAACTCTTCAAACTATAAAAATTGATTTAAAAATTGATTTTACTTTTTAGAATTTTTCAAAATCTAAAATCTAAAATCAGCAATCTAAGATTAAAATGAGCGATTCAAAAATAAAAATGGTTGCCCCTCCTGAAGGTGTTGTAGGCGAAGGATTTTTTGCCACAAAACTAAATGACGTTGTAGGTTTGGCTCGTGCCAATTCGCTTTGGCCATTGCCTTTTGCAACTTCTTGTTGCGGTATTGAATTTATGGCCACTATGGCATCTCATTATGACTTGGCACGTTTTGGTTCTGAACGTGTGAGTTTCTCTCCACGTCAGGCTGACATGTTGATGGTTATGGGAACTATTTCTAAAAAAATGGCTCCTATTTTACGTCAGGTTTACGAACAAATGGCTGAACCTAGATGGGTAATCTCTGTTGGCGCCTGCGCCTGTTCAGGTGGAATATTCGATACTTACTCTGTTCTTCAGGGAATTGACAAAGTAATCCCTGTTGACGTTTATGTTCCGGGTTGCCCTCCAAGACCTGAACAAATTGTTGATGGCGTGATGAAATTACAGGAACTAGTAAAATCAGAATCTGTAAGAAGAAGAAGTTCGCCGGAGTATCAAGAATTATTAGCTTCTTATAATATCAAATAAAATGGCATTAGAAAACACAGCTATTCAAGAAAAATTAGTAGCAACTTTTGCAGAAGATGTTTTTAATTTCCAACAGGAAAGAGATATTTTCTCCTTTGAAATAAATGCTCACAAAAATACCGCTATCATTTTATTCTTAAAAAACGATCCCGATTTACGTTTTCATTTCTTAACTGATTTATGTGGTATTCATTATCCTGAAAATCCGGTAGAAAAACAATTTGCGGTTGTATATCTTCTACACAATTGGTACGAAAACAAACGTATTAAAATCAAAACTTTTATTAACGGAGAAAATCCAGAAATAAAAACACTATCAAATATTTTCTTATCGTCTAATTGGATGGAAAGAGAAACCTATGACTTCTATGGTTTTAATTTTATTGGTCACCCACAGTTGAAACGTATTTTGAATATGGATGAAATGACTTCTTTTCCTATGCGTAAAGAATTCCCATTGGAAGACGGAGGAAGAACCGATAAAGACGACCGTTTCTTCGGTAGAACAATAGACAATTGCTAAAAAAACAATATATAATTTTTCACATTCTATAAATGTCAGAACTATTATTACCACCAGAGCATCGCTATGCTAAAATAATAAAAGAGCAACTAAATGAAGATGGAAACGAGCTTTCTATCCTGAATTTAGGGCCTACTCACCCAGCTACTCACGGAATTTTCCAAAATATTCTGTTGATGGATGGAGAACGCATTTTAGATGCTGAACCAACTATTGGTTATATCCATCGTGCTTTTGAAAAAATTGCCGAAAATCGTCCGTTTTACCAAATTACTCCTCTTACCGATCGTATGAACTATTGCTCCTCTCCTATCAACAACATGGGATGGTGGATGACTTTAGAAAAATTACTAGGTGTTGAAGTTCCTAAAAGAGCTCAATATTTGAGAGTTATTGTAATGGAATTGGCAAGAATTACCGATCACTTGATTTGTAATTCCATTTTAGGAGTTGATACCGGCGCATATACTGGTTTCCTTTATGTCTTCCAATTTAGAGAAAAAGTATACGAAATCTACGAAGAAATTTGTGGTGCCCGTTTGACAACAAACATGGGTAGAATTGGTGGTTTTGAAAGAGACTGGACTCCAAAAGCATTTGAATTATTAGACACTTTTCTTGAAGAATTTCCACCGGCATGGAAAGAATTTGAAAACTTATTCGAAAGAAACAGAATTTTTATAGACAGAACGGTTAATGTAGGTCCAATTACTGCCGAAAAAGCAATGTCTTACGGTTTTACTGGCCCTAATTTACGTGCTGCCGGTGTTGATTATGATGTACGTGTGGCTCAACCTTACAGCTCTTACGAAGATTTTGATTTCAAAATTCCAGTAGGAAAATCAGGAGATACTTACGATCGTTTTTGTGTTCGTAATGCCGAAGTTTGGGAGAGTTTAAGCATCATTCGTCAAGCCTTAGACAAAATGCCTGAAGGAAACGAATACCATGCTGAAGTTCCTGATTATTACCTGCCTCCAAAAGAAGATGTTTACAATAATATGGAATCTTTAATCTATCATTTCAAAATTGTAATGGGAGAAGTTCCCGTTCCGGTTGCCGAAATCTACCATCCGGTAGAAGGAGGAAATGGAGAATTAGGGTTTTACCTGATTACTGACGGAAGTAGAACTCCATACAGACTTCACTTTAGAAGACCTTGTTTTATCTACTATCAGGCTTATCCAGAAATGACAAAAGGGGCATTACTATCAGATGCCATTGTTATTTTATCCAGTTTAAATGTAATTGCCGGAGAATTAGACGCATAAAGATTTCAGATTTAGAAGAAAAAATGGAAAGAAAACATTACGAACAAGAAATAAACATGACAGAAACATTGATGAATCGCATCAATGAATTACTTAGTCATTATCCTGAAGACAAGAAAAAATCAGCTTTATTGCCTGTTTTGCACGAAGTTCAAGACGCTCACGACAACTGGATGAGCATTGAATTAATGGATAAGGTTGCCGAAATTCTTGGAATATTACCTATTGAAGTTTACGAAGTAGCTACTTTCTATACCATGTACAACCTAAAACCAATTGGGAAATACATGTTCGAATTTTGCCAAACTTCATGTTGCTGCCTAAGAGGAACCGAAGATTTAATGGATTATACCTGCGAAAAATTAGGCGTAGGCATTGGCGAAACTACAGCTGACGGACTTTTTGAAGTAAGAGGCGTAGAATGTTTAGGCGCTTGCGGATACGCTCCAATGTTGCAATTGGGCGATTTCTACAAAGAACATTTGACTAAAGAAAAAATCGATCAGTTAATTGCTGATTGCCGAGATAATAAAATAATATTACACGATAAATAAGATGTCAAAAAAAATATTATTAGACAAAATAAACGTTCCAGGGATTAAAACCTATGAAGTATACCGCCAACATGGAGGTTATGCTTCAGTAGAAAAAGCCATGAAATCAATGACTCCGGACGAAGTAGTTGAGGAAGTAAAGAAATCAGGGCTTCGTGGTCGTGGTGGAGCAGGTTTCCCAGCTGGAATGAAATGGAGTTTTATTGACAAAAAATCAGGAAAACCAAGACATTTAGTTTGCAATGCCGATGAGTCAGAACCTGGGACATTCAAAGACCGATATTTGATGGAATTTATTCCTCATTTATTGATTGAAGGAATGATTACTTCCAGTTTTGCATTGGGTGCAAACCGTTCTTATATCTACATTCGTGGAGAATACATGTGGGTTTATAAAATTTTAGAAAGAGCCATTGCCGAAGCTAAGGCTGCCGGATGGTTAGGAAAAAATATTTTAGGAACAGGTTACGATTTAGAATTACACGTTCATTGTGGAGCTGGAGCTTATATCTGTGGTGAGGAAACCGCTTTAATCGAATCGTTAGAAGGCAAAAGAGGAAATCCACGTATCAAACCACCTTTCCCGGCTGTTTCAGGACTTTGGGCAAACCCAACAGTGGTAAACAACGTAGAAACTATTGCAGCAGTGCCATGGATTGTAAACAATTCAGGTGATGATTATGCAAAAATTGGGGTTGGAAGATCAACAGGAACCAAATTAATTTCGGCTTCTGGTCACGTTAAAAACCCTGGAGTTTACGAAATCGAATTAGGATTAAGTGTAGACGAATTCATGAATTCTGACGAATATTTGGGAGGAATGAGTTCTAGCAGACCATTGAAAGCCTTAGTTCCAGGAGGTTCATCAGTGCCAATTTTACCAGCCGATTTAATTTTTAAAACTGCTAATGGCGAAGACCGTTTAATGACTTATGAATCTTTAAGTGATGGCGGATTTGCAACAGGTTCTATGTTAGGTTCCGGTGGATTTATTGTTTATGATGATACGGCTTGTATTGTACGCAACACTTGGAATTTCTCTCGTTTTTACCACCACGAATCTTGTGGACAATGTACCCCTTGCCGTGAAGGAACAGGATGGTTAGAAAAAGTATTGTGGCGTATTGAAAACGGTCAGGGACGCGAAGAAGATATTGATTTGTTGTGGAGTATTCAAAGTAAAATTGAAGGAAACACTATTTGCCCACTTGGAGATGCAGCATCATGGCCAGTGGCAGCAGCAATTCGTCATTTTAGAGAAGAATTTGAATACCACATTCGTTTCCCGGAAAGAATAAAGAACAGAAATCATTTTGTTGCTGAGCCTTTTGACAAAGTAAGACATTTGGTAAGCAAGCAAACAGTTTAATCCCCACCTAGCCTCTCGCCTCGGCGAGGAGGAATGTTTGGAGAAAGTAATAACTTAATAATTAACCCAATGACTCCCTCTCCTTTGGAGAGGGTTGGGGAGAGGAAAAGATGAAAGTAACAATAGACGGTCAAGAAATTGAAGTTGAAGCAGGAACAACCATCTTGCAAGCGGCTCGTATGATAGGAGGAGAATCAGTTCCGCCTGCGATGTGCTATTATTCTAAACTAAAAGGAAGCGGTGGAAAATGCCGTTGTTGTTTAGTTGAAGTTGCAAAAGGTAGCGATGCCGATCCTAGACCAATGCCAAAATTAATGGCATCATGTGTAACAGGATGTATGGATGGTATGGAAATCAACAGTAAAAATTCAGATAGAGTGCGTGAAGCGCGTCAATCAGTTACTGAGTTTTTATTGATCAATCACCCGCTGGATTGTCCTATTTGCGATCAGGCCGGAGAATGTGATTTGCAGGATTTAAGCTTTGAACACGGAAAATCTAAAACACGTTTTATAGAAGAAAAAAGAACATTTGAACCGGAAGATATTGGTCCAAATATTCAATTACATATGAACCGTTGTATTTTATGCCAACGTTGTGTGCAAGTTGCTGATCAATTAACAGACAAGAGAGTTCATGGGGTTTTAGACCGTGGGGATCACGCTAATATTTCGACTTGTATTTCGAAAGCTATTGACAATGAATTCTCTGGAAATATGATTGATGTGTGTCCTGTAGGTGCATTGACTGATAAAACTTTCCGTTTCAAATCGAGAGTTTGGTTCAACAAACCATACAATGCACACAGAGAATGTACTACTCCGGGATGTTGTGGAAAAACAACTGTTTGGATGTTTGGAGACGAAATCCAAAGAGTTACAGGCAGAAAAGATGTTTACCATGAAGTAGAAGATTTTATTTGTAACGAATGTCGTTTTGACCACAAAGATCCAGCTGACTGGGTAATTGAAGGGCCAAGAAAATTTGACAAAGATTCGGTTATCAATCAAAATAACTATACTCAAAAATTAGATACAGTTCATATTGATACCGAAGAAGGAATTCTTAAAGGAAGAGAGCAAGACCGTAAAAAAATCAGTATGCCAGCGATCCCGTTGGATAAAGAAGAGCAAGAAGAATTTAACAATGGTAATCTATAAAAAATGGACAGTACAATTATTATAGAAAAAAGTGTTATCATTCTCGTTGTCTTTGCCATTACGATGGTTATGGCAATGTATTCTACACTTGCAGAACGAAAAGTTGCAGCTTGGTTACAAGATCGTATCGGTCCAAACAGAGCTGGAAAAGGGGGACTTTTACAACCACTTGCTGATGGTTTAAAATTATTTTCGAAAGAAGAATTTGAACCTGATACCCCCAATAGATTTTTATTCTTTGTAGGCCCAGCTGTAGCCATGAGTACGGCTTTAATGACCAGTGCAGTAATTCCGTGGGGAGATCATTTTCACCTTTTTGGAAGAGATATTATCCTGCAAGCTGCCGATATTGATGTGGCTTTATTGTATGTTTTTGGAGTTATTTCGGTAGGCGTTTACGGAATCATGATTGGAGGTTGGGCATCTAACAATAAATTCTCTTTGATGGGAGCGGTTCGTGCGGCTTCGCAAATGGTTTCTTATGAAGTAGCCATGGGATTATCAATGATTGCTTTGTTGATGATGACAGGAACTTTAAGCTTAAGAGAAATTAGTTTACAACAATCAGGAATGCACTGGAATGTGTTTTACCAACCGCTTTCTTTCTTAATCTTTTTGATTTGTGCATTTGCAGAAACTAACAGAACGCCTTTTGACTTAGCGGAATGCGAAAGTGAATTAATTGGTGGCTATCACACCGAATATTCTTCGATGAAAATGGGATTCTACTTATTTGCTGAATATGCTAATATGTTTATCTCTTCTACCATTATTGCGGTTTTATTCTTTGGAGGTTATAATTATCCGGGAATGAGTTGGATGGTAGAAAACGTGGGTGTAAATTTGGCAAACGTAATAGGAATTGGAGTTTTATTTGCAAAAATATGTTTCTTCATCTTTTTCTATATGTGGGTAAGATGGACCATTCCAAGATTCAGATACGATCAATTGATGAATTTAGGATGGAGAATATTAATTCCGTTATCGATTGTAAATATCATGATTACAGGAATTGTAATTTTGAGACATGAAATAGCAGTTTTTCTGGGATTTTAAGATTATTGAACTTAAGGAGCCAAATTGGCATCTTAACATTAAAAGCGAGGTGGTCGCAATTTGTGACCACCTATAATAACAAAATTCTAAGGTGTCGCAAAATGCGACACCTTAGAAAAGAAATTATATTTTATGCTATAAATTTTAATAATGAGTCAAATAATCATTCCTAACGAAATAATAAGTAATAAAATTTATTTTATTAGAAATCAAAAAGTGATGCTCGATAAAGATTTAGCAGAACTTTTTGATGTTGAAACTAAAAGAATTAATGAGTAAGTCAAAAGAAATATCGCCAAATTTCCTGATCACTTTATGTTTCAATTGAGTGAGAGTGAATTTGAAATCTTGAAGTCGCAAATTGCGACCTCAAGTTGGGGAGGATCAAGAAGATTACCTTATGCTTTTACAGAACACGGTGTTTTACAATTATCTAATGTTTTGAAAAGTGAAAGAGCAACTCAAATGAGTATCAAAATCATTGAAGTTTTTGTAAGTTTAAGAGATTTCCTGACTGATAATTTGAATTTAAAAATGGAAGTCGATATGATTAAGAAAAAATTAATTAATCACGATAAAAACATCGAATTAGTCTTTACTTATCTTGATGAGTTAATGGACAAACAAGACAATAAAATTGAAAGAACAAAAATAGGCTATAAAAAATAACAACATTAATACCAAAATCCCTAGCCCTGATAGCAGTGGAAATCCTTTTAAGTTTTTTCTTTAAAAACTTAAAAGATTGAAACGGAAAGCAGGATTAGCTTCAAATAAAAAATAAAATAAAGATGTCAATAGAAACCATATCCTTATCGGGAAGAAAAGTACAAGTCTCTAATAAAGAGATGACTTTTTTAGAGCGATTGTATCTTGTTGCGATTGTAAAAGGATTATTCATTACCATTAAACACTTGTTTTCAAGAAAGGTTACCATTCAGTATCCTGAGCAAGTTCGTGCGATGAGTCCTGTGTATCGCGGACAACACATGTTGAAACGTGACGAACAAGGAAGAGAGAACTGTACTGCTTGCGGTTTATGCGCTTTGTCTTGTCCTGCAGAAGCCATCACCATGAAAGCTGCCGAGCGTAAACCCAACGAAAAACATTTGTATCGCGAGGAGAAATATGCCGAAATATATGAGATTAATATGTTGCGTTGTATTTTTTGTGGATTGTGCGAAGAGGCCTGTCCAAAAGACGCGATTTATTTGACCACTTCAAAAGTATTGGTTCCTTCCAGTTATGAAAGAGAAGATTTTATTTTTGGAAAAGATAAATTATTGATGCCTTTAGAAATGGCTATCAAGAATACTGAACTTAAAAAGGCTAACTAAATGATACATATTCCTGATTTTGCACACGCATCTACTGTACAAATTATATTTTGTTTCTTAGCGTTTATCACGGTAATCACCGCTTTCTTAGCCATCTTTAGTAGAAATCCTATTCATAGTGCGCTTTACCTGGTTATTAGCTTTTTCTCTATAGCCGGCCATTACCTGTTATTGAACTCTCAGTTTTTAGCTATTGTTCACGTTATAGTGTACTCGGGTGCGATTATGATTTTGTTCCTTTTCACCATCATGTTGATGAATTTGAATAAGCAAAATGAAGTCCACAAACCTCGTATAACCCGATTAGGAGCTATAGTTTCCTTTTGTTTAATCTGTATTGTTTTGATTTTAGTATTTATCAATTCAAAACCGATAGCCGGAGAATACATTGCAACTGGTGAGGATTATCAATCGATTAAAGTTTTAGGACGTGTTTTGCTAAACGAATACATGGTTCCTTTTGAATTTGCTTCTATCTTGCTTTTAACTGCGATGATTGGAGTTGTATTATTGTCTAAAAAAGAAAAAACGGAGAAATAAAATGACAAATATTTTAAATGAAATAGGCATCGAGAACTATATCTTCCTTTCTGTAATACTTTTTTGTATTGGAGTATTTGGAGTTTTATACAGACGAAATGCTATCATCGTATTTATGTCGATAGAAATTATGTTGAATGCGGTAAACCTTTTATTCGTAGCATTTTCAACCTATCATCAGGATGCACAAGGGCAGGTATTTGTATTTTTCTCTATGGCTGTAGCTGCTGCCGAAGTTGCAGTAGGTTTAGCAATTTTGGTATCGATTTATAGAAATTTAGGTTCGATTGATATTAATAATTTAAAAAACTTAAAAGGATAAACGATAATGAATACGAATTTAGCTTTACTCTTATTATTAGCTCCTTTTTTAGGATTTTTATTTAATATTTTCTTTGGGAAAAAGATTGGAAAATCGGCTTCAGGAATTATTGGAACATTAACCGTTGTAGTATCTTTTGTAGCTACTCTTGTTTTTTTACTGCAAATTAACGAAACCAAAGAAGCTATCCAAATTGAATTATTCAATTGGATTCAAATTAGCAATTTCCGTGTGAATTTTGGTTTCTTGTTAGACCAATTATCAATTTTGTGGTTGCTTTTTGTAACAGGAATTGGTTCTTTGATCCACCTCTACTCTATCAGCTACATGCATGATGATGAGAATATGCACAAGTTCTTTGCTTACTTGAATTTGTTTATCTTCTTCATGATTGCATTAGTTATCGCAAGCAACTTATTAGTACTATTCATCGGATGGGAAGGCGTTGGACTTTGTTCTTACCTGCTTATCGGATTTTGGCATAAAAATCAAGAATACAATGATGCGGCTAAGAAAGCTTTCATCATGAACAGAATTGGAGATTTAGGATTGTTGATTGGTATTTTCATCATCGGTTCTTTATTCTCTACTTTAGATTATACTACTTTAAAAACAGCTATTGCTACTTCTAGTAATTTAGACATCACAATGCTTTCAGTTGCTGCTTTTGCTTTATTTATTGGAGCTTGTGGTAAATCGGCACAAATTCCATTGTACACCTGGTTGCCTGATGCGATGGCTGGACCTACGCCTGTTTCGGCTTTAATCCACGCCGCTACGATGGTTACTGCTGGTATTTTCATGGTTACAAGATTGAATTTTGTATTCGATTTAGCTCCGGAAGTACAAAATATCATTGCTATTGTAGGAGCTGTAACTTCATTAGTTGCCGCAACCATTGCTTTAGTTCAAACCGATATCAAAAAAGTATTGGCTTATTCTACGGTTTCCCAATTAGGGTTAATGTTCTTGGCTTTAGGTTTTGGAGCTTATGAAATTGCCGTTTTTCACGTAATCACACATGCTTTCTTTAAAGCTTGTTTGTTCTTAGGTTCAGGATCGGTAATTCATGCTTTACACGGAGAACAAGATATGCGCAAAATGGGTGGATTGAAAAAAGTAATGGGAATCACTTTTATTACTTTCTTACTTTCATCATTAGCTATTTCAGGAATCCCTCCATTTTCAGGATTTTTCTCGAAAGATGAAATCTTAATGACTGCTTTTCATAACAACATAGCGCTTTGGGTTATTGCTTCGCTAGCTTCATTAATGACTGCTTTTTATATGTTCCGTTTGTTATACTTGACTTTCTTTAAGGAATTCAGAGGAACAGAACACCAAAAAAATCATTTACACGAAAGCCCGGCATTAATTACTTTTCCACTTATTGTTTTGGCTATTTTGGCAACTATTGGTGGTTTAATTAGTTTACCAACGAATAGCTGGTTGAGTGGTTATTTAGCACCTTTATTTTCGAAAGAAGTTCACGAAGCACATCATTTTGGCACAACAGAATACACTTTAATGGCTGTTGCCGTACTTGGTGGATTAATCGGAATTACAATTGCCTTTGTAAAATACATCAAACAAAATCAGGTTCCAGCCGAAGATGCCGAAATTACAGGTTTTGCAAAAGTGCTTTACAACAAATATTATGTAGATGAAATCTATGATGCTATCTTCGTAAATTCAGTAAACGGCTTGTCTAGATTCTTTAGAGATTATGTAGAAACTGCTTTATCAGCTGCAGTTTTTGGATTAGGAAAAGTAACCAACGAATTAAGTTACCAAGGGAAGAAATTACAAACAGGAAGTATTGGTTTTTACTTGTTTGTATTTGTTCTAGGACTTTGCAGCATAGTAACTTATTTATTTTTAGCTCAATAATTTTATATCATGAACGTATCAGTACTATTAATTATACTTCTTGTTGGCTCATTTGCTACTTATTTTGCCGGTGATAAGCTAGCTTCAAAAGTGGCATTATTATTCAGCTTATTCGCCTTAGGAACTTCAATTGCTTTATTGAATATTTATAATGCAGGTGAAAACATCAGTTGTTTTAAATTTTGGATTAACAATCCTTCGATTTCTTATTCGTTAACAGCCGATGGATTATCAATAATCATGTTATTATTAACTATAGCATTGACTCCTTTAATCATCTATTCTTCTTTTGGGAACGAATATAAAAATGCTAAATCTTTTTATGCGCTAATACTGTTTATGACATTTGCTATGTCTGGAACGTTCTTAGCATCAGATGGGCTTTTATACTATATCTTCTGGGAATTATCATTAATTCCTATTTATTTCATTGCTTTAATTTGGGGTAATGGAGATACTGAAGAACGCAAAAAAGCAGTAGTTAAATTCTTTATCTATACCCTTGCAGGTTCTTTATTCATGTTAATTGCTTTTGTCTATTTATATCAAAAAGCAGGTAGTTTCCTGATTCAGGATTTATACAAATTGGAATTAAGCCGAATGGAACAATTCTGGATATTCTGGGCATTCTTCTTAGCCTATGCTATCAAAATCCCAATCATCCCTTTCCACACCTGGCAGGCAAAAGTGTACCAAAAAGCACCAACAGTGGGAACCATGCTTTTATCAGGTATTATGCTAAAAATGGGATTGTATAGCGTGTTGCGTTGGCAATTACCATTAACTCCTATTGCCGCAAGAACTTATTTGCCTATACTGATTGGTTTGGGAATTGCAGGTGTAATCTATGGTTCGATTGTAGCTTTAAGACAAAAAGATTTGAAAAAATTATTGGCTTATTCTTCATTGGCACACGTTGGATTAATTGCTGCAGGAGCTTACACTCTAACAATTGACGGTTTACGAGGAGCGGTTTTACAAATGATTGCACACGGTTTTGTTGTTGTTGGATTATTCTTTGCTGCCGAAATTGTTTATAGAAGATACGAAACCAGAACCATTGCTGATATGGGTGGTATTCGAACTCAAGCGCCAAAATTTGCTTCTATGTTTATGATTTTGGTTTTAGCATCTGTAGCCTTGCCTACTACTTTTAACTTTGTTGGAGAATTCACGGTTTTATACAGTCTTTCTCAAATCAATCTATGGTTTGCTCTTTTAGGAGGAACAACCATTATTTTAGGCGCTTATTATATGTTGAAAATGTACCAACAAGTAATGCTTGGAGAAACGAATACAAAAGTATTTGCCGATGTAACTTCCCACGAAGGCTTAGTTTTGGTTATTATAATTGCAGTTTTATTCTTTTTTGGATTGTATCCAAGGCCAATTAATGAGTTAATCACTCCTTGTTTGGATCAGATTTTAAGAACAATAAATAAAATTCAGTAATAAATCACACTAAAGATTTAAGTGTTTTGATCTTAAATCCTGAATCACTAAATAAAATATGAATACATTAATAGCAATAATAGGATTAGGTATTTTATGCCTTATATTAGAAATTTTTGATGCTAGAAAAGCAATTATTCCAGTTGTAGTTATTGGATTATTGGCTGTACTGGGATTAGATATTTCTGAATTTAACAGCCCTAACGCCTACTACAACAACATGATTATTGTAGGTAAATTTTCGTCTGCATTTTCAGCGTTATTTATCATACTAACTATTTTCTTAGTGAGTTTAGGTCATAAATTTTATGAAAATCATCAAACTAAAATCTCCGATTTTATTGCCATAAAAATATTCTTGCTAGCGGGAGCGGTTACCATGGTTTCATTTGGAAACTTAGCGATGTTCTTTTTAGGAATCGAAGTTTTATCTATTGCCTTATATGTTTTGGCGTCAAGCAACCGATTGAGCATTAAAAGCAACGAAGCCGGATTGAAATATTTCCTGATGGGTTCATTTGCTTCAGGAATTATCCTTTTTGGTATCTGTTTAATTTACGGTGCTATGGGAAGTTTTGATGTTATTGAAATTAGCGAATTATCGCGTTCTGCCGAATTACCAATTTGGTTCCCAATTGGAATTGTTTTGGTTTTTATTGGAATGCTTTTCAAGATTGCAGCTGTACCATTTCATTTTTGGGCACCTGATGTATACGAAGGTTCTCCAGCTTTAACAACAGCTTTAATGAGTACGTTGGCAAAAGTAGTAGCCATTGCCACCTTATACAAATTGGTTAAAACCATGAATGCTGATATATCTCCTTCATTCCAACTAATAATTGTAATTATATCAATTGCTTCGATGACCGTTGGAAACATCATGGCTTTACGTCAGGTAAATGTAAAACGTATGTTGGCTTTTTCTGGTATTTCACATGCCGGATTTATGTTGATGACATTATTAAGCACAGCCAAATCTTCCGGAACTTTATTGTATTATACTTCGGCTTATGCCTTAGCGGGAATCGCCGCTTTTAGCGTGATTTTATATGTATGTAAAACCAAAGAAAATGAAGACATCACTAATTTCCACGGTTTAGGGAAAAACAATCCATTAATGGCAGCTATCTTAACGGCTTCATTACTTTCTATGGCTGGTATTCCTATATTTAGTGGTTTCTTCGCTAAATTGTTTTTATTCAATCAAACTATCCAAGCTGGATTTATTGCCTTAGTTATTGTTGCTGTAACCAATTCGATTATAAGTGTGGGTTACTACTTCAAATTGATTTTGGCAATGTACACCAAAGAACCAAACGAAGCTAAAATTCCAACTCCAGCAGTTATTTATGTTGTAGCAGTTATTTCGATTGTTTTAAATATCGCTTTAGGTTTATTCCCATCCTTTGTTTTGGATCTATTAGGATAAAAAACTTTATTTTTAAATTATACAATAGCCATCAAGAGTGATATTTTGATGGCTTTTTTGTTTTTAAAACATTTTTATTGAATCCCCTTTTCCAAATAAAAACATAAAAGCTCAACTTTTCCAAAATCATTTGACTACATTTGTATATACAAATAAAAATTTATTCACTTTAAAAAATAAAGATGGAAAATAAATTAAACATACAAATATGGTCGGATATTATGTGTCCGTTTTGTTATATAGGAAAGAGACGATTAGAAAATGCTATTACCCAATTTGGTCATCAGGATACCATTGAAATCGAGTGGAAAAGTTTTCAACTAGATCCCAATTTCATAGCTTCGGAAGACGACAATCTAGTCGACCATCTTGCCGAAAAATATAGAAAAGATAAAGATTGGGCTATTGAATCCTTAGAAAACATGACTCAAAATGCTGCGAATTCAGGATTGGAATTTCATTTTGAAAAAGCCATTATGGCCAATTCATTAAATGCCCATCGTTTATTGCATTTAGCAAAAGAACATCAACTGGCAAACGAATTAAAAGAACTGCTCTTTAAAGCCTATTTAACAGACGGAGAAGATGTAAATAAAAAAGAAACTTTAAAGCAATTAGGGATTTATGCAAGACTTGATGCTAACAAAATAGACGGAGTACTTAACTCGAATCTTTATTCCAAAGAAGTACAACAGGACATGCTTACCGCACAAAAAATCGGAGTCCAGGGAGTTCCCTTTTTTGTTTTCGAAAACAAATATGCTATTTCGGGAGCGCAACATGTAGAAACCTTTGTAAAAACACTGGAAAAAGTTTGGGAAGAAGGAGATTTCGAATCAAAAATTACTATCTTGAACGCTACTTCAGAAAATAGCTGTGGTATTGATGGTTGTAATTAATTAAGATAATAATGAGTGCTATAAATAAAGAGAATACAATTATTCGTTGGGGAATTATAGGTTGCGGAGATGTAACCGAAAAGAAAAGTGGTCCGGCATATCAAAAGACAGCAGGTTTCAAAATCGTAGCTGTGATGAGAAGAGATGCTAAAAAAGCAGCTGATTATGCTAAAAGACACGGAATCCAAAAATTCTATTCGGACGCTGATGCATTAATCAATGACCCCGAAATTGACGCTGTTTATATAGCAACTCCTCCTGATTCGCATAAATTATACGGATTAAAAGTAGCCGAAGCAGGAAAAATATGCTGTATCGAAAAGCCATTGGCTCCAAGCTATGAAGACAGCAAAGCCATTTATGAGGCTTTCAAAACTAAAAATATTCCGCTATTTACCGCTTACTACCGACGTACTTTACCCCGCTTTAAGCAAATTAAAAAATGGCTGGAAGCCAATAGCATTGGACAAATCAGACATATCAATTGGCATTTAAGCAAACCAGCATCTCCTCAGGATTTATCAGGTTTGTACAATTGGCGTACCGATGCCGAAGTTGCTAAAGGAGGCTATTTTGATGACCTAGCCAGTCATGGATTGGATTTATTCAATTATCTATTAGGAGATATCACAGAAGTTTCAGGAATGAGTCTGAATCAGCAAGGTTTATATTCTGCAAAAGATGCCTTAGTTGCCTGCTGGAAACACGAAAGTGGTGTTACAGGAACTGGTAGTTGGAATTTTGGGTGTGCTACAAGAGAAGACAAAGTAATTATTTATGGAAGCCAGGGAACAATAGAATTTTCAATATTCAATGAAGATCCAATAATCCTAACAAATGAAAACGGGATAATTCCGCTTGAAATAGAACATCCGGAAAACGTACAACTTCATCATGTGCAACAAATGAAAGAACATTTATTTGATCAGGGAATTCATCCCTCTAGCGGAAAATCAGCTACGCATACCAGCTGGATTATGGATAAAATAATGGGAACTCTATAAAATAAAAAAAAGCTTCAAATATTGAAGCTTTCTTTTTTCACTACACAAACTAATTAATTACTAACTAATAGCAAATTTCTAACCACTGTTCTATTAACATAATTCGTGCCAAAAAATTAAATTGAAACTTTTTTATTTAAAATAATTATTAAAAAATACCTCTTTCAATATTAATTACAAAGCTGGTTTCACCACTTCAGAAAGAGGATCAGACATAATGGTTGCAGAATCATTTAAGACTAAAACTTCATATTTTGTAGTTTTAGTTTTAGATTCCTCAACTAAATAATACACCCCTTCGTTAAAGTTATTTAAGTCATAACTTCTAACTACCTTTCCATCGACCGCAAGGCTCTCAGTATGGATTAACTTATCATCAGCATCATAAATACTTATTTTAATTTGATCTTTATCCTCTAGACCAAATGAAATCATTTTTTCTTGTCGAAATTTATTATGTAATGAAAAATTAACCGCCACTGCATACACATTCATAGCTAATAAAACTACTCCTACTACTAAACTAATTTTTAAAATCTTTTTCATAATATATGTTTTTAGATTTATAATCATTTAACAATATCAAAGGTATTACAAGCTTTAACTCAAAAAGAACTGTATATTTTCCAATTAGTATGTTATTTTACCTTTTACGAAAACGTTTTAGTACTATATAGATAATATTACATATTTTTTTGTTAATTTAGTATAGCCAAATTAAAAACTAAAAAAATGAAATCAAACCTACCAACACTCAAAATCATAGAACCTTCATTTGGAAGTTCGTTCACATTGACCAAATACGATATTAATTACAACTCTCATTTCTGGCATTATCATCCGGAAATAGAATTGATTTATGTAAATGGTGGAGCAGGAAAACGCCAAGTAGGAAGTCATATTTCTTATTATTCTAATGGCGATTTGACTTTAATAGGTAGCAATTTACCGCACTGTGGTTTTACAGACGAACTAACAGGAAACAAAAATGAAATTGTAATCCAAATGAAACCCGATTTTCTGGGAGAACATTTTTTCAACATTCCTGAAATGCGAAACATTAAAGATTTATTACAACAAGCCAAATCAGGAATTACTTTTGGTGGAAAAACGAAGAGAAAAATTGGGAAGAAAATTGGAAAAATGGAAGACCAAACTCCGTTTGAACGTCTATTAAGCATTATCGAAATCTTCAATGAGTTAGAATTAGCCACCGAAGATGCTACGGTATTAAACGCCCAAGGTTTTCGAATGGAAATGCATGTACAGGATAATGAAAGAATCAATTACATTTTTAATCATGTAAAGGATAATTTTAAAGAGCCTATCCGACTGGAAGAAATGGCAGAAAAGGTAAGTATGACTGTGCCTTCATTTTGCCGTTATTTCAAAAAAATAACCCATAAAACCTTTACCAAATTCGTAAACGATTATAGACTGGTTCATGCCTGTAAATTATTAGCCGAAAAACCCATAAGCATATCGGCAATTGCTTTTGAAAGCGGCTTTAATAATTTCAGTCATTTTAATAAATCATTCAAAGAATTTACCGGAAAAAATGCTTCTGAATACAGACATGAATTAAAATCGTTTTTGGAGTAAAAAAACCAACAACTAAATCCAATTTCCTTTCGTAAGATTTATGTTTGATTCAAATTTATAAAAAAAGAATGCTTAATTATGGTAAAGCATTATATCTAAAATTCTTAAAAATAACCTGACCACTCCCAACAGCAGAAAGACCCAATTTCAAACTCATAAAACCACTCAATACATTATGATTGAATGATGAAACTTCTGCAGAATTTTCAATTTTTAACCAATCTTTGCCGTTAATGCTGTAAAACATATTAACGATTTGCTCTTTCTTATCTAAACGAAGAAATAAATGATTTTTATTTACTCCTTTTTGAGTTGGAAACTGCCACGCTCTGAGTATAGCAGAAATATTTTCTTTATCAGCTGCAATACCTGTATAAATTTTGGTGTCATAAAACAAAATAAGTCCTGCAGATGCATCCCCTTCAATTTCTACTTCAACTTCAGCTGTATAAGAATGATCCGAAGGAGTACACAATAATGGAGAACTTTCACCAACATTGTTTCCTTTGCCTTTAATTTTTAATCCATTTTTAGAAAATTGAATTCTATCTGCCTCATATTGATTATAAAACTGCCATTGAGCCTGAAGTTCCGTAGCTGTAAAAGGATCCGAAAGAGTGAAATTACTTTTCACAGATTGGCCTGTAGGTTTCTTTAGTACATCTTCTGTTTTACCACCTGTTTTCATTTTGAACCAGCCATCAGCAGTCCATTCTACAGCTTGCAAAAGTGTCTGACGCCCCATATTGTAATAGCCGTTTTCATAACCATGAAAAACCATCCACCAATTTCCTTTAGTATCATCAATCAAAGTTGCGTGACCTTTTGACCACCATTTTTCGGAACTGTCTTTTGTTCTGATAATTGGATTATAGGGTGAGTTTTCCCAAGGTCCAAAAGGTGTTTTAGATTTTGCAGATATTACCATGTGGCTTGTGGCCGGACCAGCGGTTCCACCTTCTGCAACTGTAAGATAATAGTAATCTTTATACTTTAAAACTTTTGGCCCTTCCATACAAAAACATTCAATAGACCATTCGCTAGGTATTTTCCAACCATCATAACTATGCTTTATATCGCCAACTACAGATAAACCGTCTTTAGACAATGGCACATAACCTCCATTGCTAAAATAAAGGAATCGATTCCCCTTTTCATCAGCAAAATGCCCAGGGTCAATATTCCCAATCTTTAAATCTATAGGATCACTCCATGGACCATTTATATCATCTGCCCAAACCACATAGTTAGTTTCATTGGCAGGGAAATAGATGTAAAATTTGTTATTGTATTTAACTAAATCAGGAGCCCATACCGAACCTACACTTTTTTTCAGCGCATGAGTAACAGCTTTCCAATTCACTAAATCTTTAGAAGTCCAAATTAGCAAACCAGGATAATAATTAAATGAAGAATGCACAATATAGTAATCCTCTCCATCTCTAATTATCGAAGGATCCGGATAATCACCGGCAAATATTGGATTGCTATAAGATTCATTGTTTTTCGGGCTGTTTTGTTGCTGTGCGTTGATTACAAACGACAGGGAAAACAGGAATAATAAAATTGGTTTTTTCATAATTAAAATTGCATAAAATTATTTGCTGACCTTATACTTTTCATTAGCCGTAATCATTTCCCAATCATCAGTCCTGAAAGGAGATGCCGGAAATTTTTCTTTATTGTACAAATTGATTTCAGTATCATCATCAGCCCAGCCGTAATGAATAGCAACCGGATTTTGCACATTTTCGCTGGAAACGATAACTTTATTATTTTTGATAATCGCTTTTGCAGAATGAAAAACTTTGTCAGCACCTGCAATTTCGAATCCTTTTAGGTTTTCTGAATTATCTGATGTTGATAATCCTGAACCTGTATTATCGAAAGTCAGGATGATTTGGTTTCCTTTTACTTCCTGAGATTTAAAAGTTGGTCCGCTGTACACTCTTTTTTTACCATACACATTATTTAAAGCAATCGCAGCTAAACGCAAACCTACGTCATTTTTGTTGGTTGGGTGAATATCTTTTGCATTCCCGATATCGGTAGTTACTGCCATTCCGGTGTTTGGTAATTTCAGCGTTTGTGATTGCGCTTCGCGAAGTTCTGCCCAGCGACTTCCTTTTGTACTGTTTCCACCAAACTCATCATAGGTTGACAATTGCACAAAATAGAAAGGAAAATTACCCTGATCCCCTGCCTGTCCGGCAGAGAGCCATTTTGCTCTCCAATCATTTATCATCAAAGGAAATGCTGTTTTGTATTGTTGGGCTCTGGTCACATTGGCTTCGCCCTGATACCATAAAACACCTTGAAAAGCATACGGAATTAAAGGATTTACCATCGCATTATACAACAACGATGGATAACTATTAGGTGACAAAGCTATTTTTAGCTGCACTACATTAAATTTCCAAAGTCCCTCCAGCGGGATATTGCCATCTTTGAAATCGATTTTCAAATCGGCTGCATCTCCATAAATTCCACCACCTCCGGAATAATCTGCAATTCGAACTGCGATTACATTCGTTCCTTCTTTTAAAACACCCGCAGGAATTTTGTAGATTCTTTTTGCTTCCCAAATGTTGTTAGTACCTACTTGAACTCCGTTTACATAAGTTACATCTTCATCATCAACCTTGGATAAATGCAAAACAGCCTCTTTTTTGGCTTGTTCCGCTGATAAAACAATCGTTTTTCTCATCCAGACTATGCCATCAATATTTCCTATTTGCTGATTCTCCCATAATGAAGGCACTTTTATTTCAGGCCAGTTGGCATCCTTAAAATCCAACGTTGCAAATTGATTTTCGTTAGTCGTAGTTACTTCAAAACCTTGGATTTTTTGTATATTCTCTAAAAGTGACTTTTTGTATATTTCAAAAACCGCATCCATATCAACTTGAGGAACTTCGGCAATCATGTCTTTAAAGTCATCACTTTTTTCAAAAGCGTCCCGACTTGTCCAGGTTTCTACACAGGTTCCGCCCCATGACGTATTGATGATTCCGATTGGAATTTTTAATTCGGCATATAATTTTTTAGCGAAATAATAACCAACTGCGGTAAAGTTCCCAACGGTTTCTTTACTGCTTGCTTCCCATTTTCCTGCTTTTAAATCGTCTTTTGGTAAACCGCTTAAGTCCTGCGCCACACCAAAATGACAAATCATAGGATTATTTGCCTGCTGTTTTTGAATTTCAAAATCAGGCAATTTATACATCTGAAATTCCATATTGGATTGTCCGCTGCATATCCAAACTTCACCAACCAAAACATCTTTGATGACAATTTTATTTTTTCCGCTAATAGTTAATTCAAAAGGACCTCCCGCTTTTTCCGAATCTAATTTTACCATCCATTTTCCGTTTATATCGGCATGGATAGTTTTAGTTTGCTTGTTAAAATGAATTACCACTTTTTCATTGGCATCTGCCCATCCCCAAACCGGAATTGCCTTATTGCGTTGCAACACCATTCCGTCAGAAAACAACAAAGGCATTCGAACAGTAGCGTTTGCAATCAGACTACAAATCAAAAAAAGAAAGGCTATATTTTTTTTCATATTTTTTTATTTTAAATTATAGAAAATCCTCCGGTAATTCTTAAAAAAGCTATCACTACTCTTTCCAAACCGTAACTCCTGGAGGCTTTAAAGTACTGTTGCCAATAAGAATTTCAGCTTTTGGAGGAATTTCCAATTGATAATCCTTTGATGAATAATTTACCGCTACCCAAAATCCATCACGCCATTGCACATAAACTCCTTCTGGATAATTTTCGGTAGTTGCTCCCGCCTGTTCGTAAACTTTTCTCAGAACATCACGCTCTAAACTGGCATCATCTGTATCCACTCCAATATATGTAACGGTTCCTTTTCCAATGGTATTGATAACAACGGCTGCCTTTCCTGCATAAAACTGATCTGCATAAGTCGCCAAAACATTCTTCTTTTGATTGGCTTCGACTAAATCGGCCCAATTGTTCCAAGAATACGTTTTGCCTAAACCTGTTATTTTACCTTCAACATTAGCTGGTAAATGGTCAAAATTATCAATTTTAGCATCAATAAGAGGCGAAATTGTTTCACCCCATGCAGACCTGAAAATATGTCCGTTGCGGTCTTTGACTCCTGTTCGAACCGTTAGCACTAAATTCCCTCCTTGTTTTACATAGTTTTCCCACTTAGCAATAAGAGCTTTATCAACCAATTCAAATGCTGGAGCGATTACTACTTTATATTCATTCAAATCATCCTTTTCATATACGATATCAGCCGGAGCACCGAACGATTTGGCTATTTCCAGATATTTTTGAAAAAACGGCAACGTATTCCATTGTGTTGTTTGGCCTTGCCTTCCCATGCTCCAATAATTATCATAATTCCACAACAGAGCCGTTTTACGAGCTTCTATTTCCTTAGGTCTTTTGGCTTCGGGATTGTATGCTTTTCGCAAGATTTTCATTTCGTTTATCGCTTGTTGGTACTCTTTTCCACCCTGCGAAAGCGTTACTCCGTCAAGTTTCATAATTCCAGCATGATACTGTTCAGAACTGTAATTTATTTGGCGATAACGATACGAACAGGCAAAGGATAAATTGCCCCCAAAACAATGATACAACCACATCCGCACAGTACCCGGCTCCAATAAAGGATTGATGGCTCCCCAATTTACATAACCAGGCTGAAGCTCCATAATTCCTGCATTTGTATGCTCTTGTTTAAAAAAACTCAGCGCAAAAGAAAGCTCTTTAGAATCGCCTAATCTAAAACCTTTGTTTCCAATATTAGCATTTCCTTTATTAGGGTAAGATGTAAAAGAATTAAAATCTAATTTATGGGTTCTTCGTGGATCTGCACCAGCTGATGTAGCGGTGTAATTAGTCGTAACATACTGATTTTTAGAAATTAGTGAACGAAGTATTGCAGCTTGAAAATCCAAAAAATCAGCCTGCGTATCAGCGGTGTAACGTTTGAAATCCAATAATGCATGCGGATTGGTTCCCCACCAGCCTACCAGATTGGCATTATAAATTTTAATCTGACTAAAATCACTGAAGGTTTGACTCCAAAAAGCAGTTCCCCAAGCATTATTCAATGCTGCAATGGTTTGGTATTTATTTTTAAGCCAAAGTTGAAAGGCTAGTTGTGAGGACGGACTATAATCTTCCTTACCCTCGGGTTCATTATCCAATTGCCAGCCTATAACCGCAGCATTATTACCATATCGTTGCCCCATTTGTGTGATGATTTTTTTAGAAAAATCTCTCCAAACAGGATTAGACAAGCTTTGCACTCCTCTTGTGCCGTGTTCCGCTCTTTGATAATTGGAATTCAAAACATAAATCTCGGGATACTTTATTCCCATCCAAACCGGTGAAATAGACGTGGGCGTACCTAAAACAACTTTCAAATGATATTTTGTAGCTAAACCAATAACGGTATCCAACCACTTAAAATCATACTTCCCTTCTTCGGGCTCCATATCAATCCAGGCGAATTCGGCAACATGAATGAATTGAAATCCTAAATCCGATATGTTTTTGATATCCCGTTCCCATTCTGACGAATCCCAATGTTCAGGATAATAGTAAATTCCAAAAGTCATTAAATCTTTTTTCGGAAAAAAATGGGAACTGTCTTGTGCGTTCACTATATTAATTACCAATAAAAATAATGCTCCTAAATAAAATATTTTTTTCATCTATTTGTATTAAAATCGACCACTAGCAATCGTTTTTTTATTTTAAAACTAGCTTTCTAAAACGGTAACGATTCGAAAGCTAGTTTTAAATAAGTGTAAGCTATTAAGGAAATAGTCAAGACATCTTTACTTTACTTTAATCCATCCAGCAAAGCATTCAAAGCCTGACTATCGTATACCGTATTATTGCTTCTATTAAATAAAGACATCGTATTTACTCCCAAATTTCCAGCATCCCAATAGAACGGAATCAGACCATTAGCCTTAGCTTGTTTTACAACATATTTTAGAAAATAAGCTCTTGAATTGAGATGTAAAGTCAAAGCATCGCCAGTTAAATCACGTCTAATAGCTCCAAACTCACCTAAGATTACCGGAATACCTTTATCTACAAATTGTGTTTTCATGGAAACGAAAAACTTATCTAAATCAGCTTCTTCTCCCCAGGATGAATTGCGGGTAACATCTGTAGTTGAGTGATAATTGGCTCCCCAGTAGTAAAACATTTTACCCCAGTTAGCATCTTTATCCATAAGACAAAATTGATACGGAGTGTAATAATGAACCTCGGCCATCATTCGATTAGCTACTTTATCTGTTGGCAAAGTAGTCATCAATTTATTTGTTTTTTCGATATCTGTTGATGGCCCTTGAACGATTAAATTACGATAGGCATTTTTACCTCCGGTAGAACGAACAGCATCAATAAATGTTTGATGATAAGAAGTTAAAACTGCCATCTGGGTTGCATTTTCAACATTTGGTTCATTGGCACTGGCAAAAAGCAAATGCTCATCAAAACCTCTCAAGTGAGTTGCAATTTGTTCCCAAAAGGCTTTTTGCTTGGCATTGTTAGCTTCTTTTTGGGCTTCGGTACAATTATTTTCTAACCATCCACCATCCCAGTGAATGTTCACAATTACATACATATCATTGTCAACACAATATTGAACAACTTCTTTTACTCTGTCCAGCCATTCTGTTTTAATTTGTGCCGTTGTAGCGTTGGCCAGATTCTGATTCCAAGAGCACGGAATTCTAATAGCATTAAAGCCATTTGCTTTAACCAAATCAATCAACGCTTTGGTCACTTTTGGGTTTCCCCAAGCTGTCTCTCCGCCAATCGCTTCCATTGTATTCCCAATATTCCAACCCAACTTCATTTTTGCTGCTAATTGTAGGGCGGAACTGCTCATTCCTGTTGCATCGGCTACAACTGGATTTGTATTGTAACTTGGATACAAATTAACAACAGGAGTTATTCCTTCTTGAGAAACTGAAACTTGTACCGAAGAAACTTCAGTTGAACTTATTGTAATAACTGCAGTTCTAGTAGCATTGCTGGTATTTGCTAATGCAGTTATTTTTACTGTAGTAGTACCTGATATTCCTGAATTTTGACTCAACTGTATCCAACTAGCATCTGAAGAACTAATTGTC
Organism: Flavobacterium undicola; assembly: GCF_009909155.2. GTDB lineage: Bacteria > Bacteroidota > Bacteroidia > Flavobacteriales > Flavobacteriaceae > Flavobacterium > Flavobacterium undicola. The sequence goes on along the minus strand of NZ_JAAAPM020000005.1, from coordinate 93,227 downwards.
CATGCTTTTGTATTTGTTGTTATCGACACATTCGATTCATTTCCGGCATTCTGAAAATCAATATGATTAACATTTGCCGTTAGTGTTTTTACAACTGGCACTGGATTATTTGGTTCAGATTCCTTATCAGAACTACAAGCCCAGGCACTTAGAAAAGCCAGTAACAAAACAGAACTCAACAGGTAACTTTTAATTATTTCCTTCATAGCTTCTTTATTTTATTTTTATTTAATAAGTACAACAACTTCTTTCTTTATATCCCTGGAAGATGTTCCTAGTTTCAACGTATAACTTCCCGGTTCTACAACCCATTTTTTTGATGTAACATTGTAATATGCTAATTCTTTCACGGGAACATTTATGGTGACTTTTTGATTCTCGCCAGCTTTAACCAATACTTTTTTAAATCCTTTTAACTCTTGAGCAGCACGTTGAATTTTTGAATCTGATTTAGAAGCATACAATTGAACTACTTCTTTACCATCAACTTTACCCGTATTTTTAACGTCCACAGAAACCGTAATTATATCATCATTATCATATTCCTTTTTATCTGCTTTAGCATTTTCGAAAGCAAAAGTCGTGTACGATAGTCCATAACCAAAAGGATACATTGGTGCAATATTTTTAGTATCAAACCAACGATAACCTACCAAAATTCCTTCAGCGTAAGTAACGGTTTTATCTCCAGGAAAACTTTTGGTAGCATGAGCCGGAGAATCCATAATTTCTCTAGGCATCGTCCAAGGTAATTTTCCTGATGGATTTACTTTTCCTAATAATACATCAGCTAGAGCATTTCCTCCTTCGGAACCATTAAACCAGCTCCACACCAAAGCCTTTGTTTCCTTACTGATTTCTTCGATTTCAAAAGGGGCACCTGCAATCATAACCACAATAGTTCTAGGATTTACAGCAAGTACTTTTTTAATTAATTCTTCTTGTCCAAAAGGTAATTTTAAGTCTCTACGATCAGATGCTTCCGTTTCATAATCGCGATTAGAACCGGCAAAAACAATAGCAACATCAGAATTTTTTGCCGCATTAATGGCTTCTTCTAATTTTTCCGGATCAAGTTTGTCAATAGTTACTGGCCCATTTAAAGTAATATCTCCTAGTTTTCCCTTATTTTTTTTATCATAACGCTCTAAATATCCTTCTGCATAATTAATTTTAATAGAAGAAGGCAATCTGTTTTTCAGACCTTCAAGAGGAGTGATTTCTCTCTTGGTTTTTACTCCGGCTCCAAATCCACCTAAAGCATTTTTCTTTGTGGCATTATTTCCAATGACCGCAATCGATTTTACACCATTCAACTGTAGAGGCAATGCGTTATGATCATTTTTCAACAATACAATTGCTTCTGCTGCAATTTTATAAGCATCTTGATAATGCGCTTCTGTAGCAATACTTCCCTTCACTCGATCTTTTCCACCCATTGCTTTTACTTGGAACAAAACACCTAATATTCTTTTTACGTGTTTATCAATTTCTGCTTCCGAAATTTCGCCCGCCTTCGCAGCCGCGATTAGTTTGTCGGCCAGGAAAAATTCGTTGAACGGTTTTGGTGTTCCCATTTCGATATCCAATCCGTTTTTCAAGGTTTTTACGGTAGAATGCACCGCTGCCCAATCGGAAACAACGACACCTTTGAAACCCCATTCGTCACGCAAAATGGTGTTGAGCATATAATCGTTCTCGCATAAATATTCACCTCTAAACTTGTTGTAAGCGCCCATTATACTATAAGCTTTAGCCTCTTTTACAGCAGCTTCGAATGCCGGTAAATAAATTTCTCGCAGTGTACGTTCATCAATTTGCACATCAACAAAATCACGATTGGTTTCTTGGTTATTGGCAGCAAAATGTTTGACGCAAGCCATAACATCATTGTCTTGTAAACCAACAATCAACGGCACGGCCATTTTTTTATTCAAGAAAGGGTCTTCAGTCGAATATTCATACGTTCTACCTCCGAGTGGTGTTCTAACAATGTTGATGGCTGGCGAAAGAAGCATATCCTTGTCTCTGGCACGCATTTCCTGACCAACACTATTCCCAAAAGTGTAAGCCATTTTCGTATTCCAAGTAGCTGCCAAAGCTCCAGAGGCTGGATAATAAGTCGCAAAATCGTTGTCCCAACCTGCCGCAGACCAATTGTCACGGGAAATTTCTTCTCGAACGCCTAACGGACCATCGGCCATTTTCAATTCTGGAATTCCCAAGCGTTTTACACCTCCGGTAGAAAACATGCTATTGCCATGCAACATCCCTATTTTTTCTTCAAGAGTCATTTGGGCTACCAATTTGTCAATTTTCGCATCAAATTCAGAACTTAAAGACTTTACTCTAGTAGTTTTATTTTGTTTTTTTGCTTTAACCGTCTGAGAATTTGCATTGTATCCCTTAAACAGTAACATTGAAAAAATGGATAAGGTGATTATTTTATTTTTCATAAATAGAGAAATTTATTTTATTTTTTTTAAACTATTGCTTTCTAAAATTCAGCAACAGCACATCGTTTTCATTAATCTTAAAATCCTTGCTAAAGATTCCTTTTGCATCAATTTTCACTATTTCCGTGGCAATTGGCGCACCATTATTTTTATCTTTAAGTGTATTTACCTGTTGTTTATTCAATTGATTGGGTTTATTCATTCCTAAATAATCGGTAAAAACGTCATTCACTTTGTAACCTACTTTGTAAACCTCTAATTTATAGATGCCTTTTTGAAGTCCTGCAACTTCAATTTTGACACTCCCCTTTGGTTTTGATGGTAAATCTTTTATATAATATTGCTGATTATTTGTAGAATCGGGCAAGGTGTAGATAAAATCCCAAAACAAAACCTGCACATCTCCTTTTGCATTTTTACATGCCCAAGATGACTTATCAGTATTTTGAAGCTCTGTTTCTCCCAATTTATTCATGAAGTAATAAGAGAAATAGGCTGACTTTTTAATTCCTTGTGTGTTCAACAATCCAAATCCTCCATGAAAAGGAGTAAATCGGGGCCCCGGTTCTTCAAAAATATCGGTAAAAACCCAATATGACATTGAATTCGCTGCATTGCCAACTTGTTTTAATTTCTGCAAAATATAAGCCGCAGAATGGTAACTATCGTGAATCGGGTCAGCTGGAGTATAAGACGAACTCCACTCTGTATAATGCAATTCGAGATTTGGCTTAGCCGAATTATCAATCTGCTTTCGCGAATTAATAACATCACCACTGATACTATTCTCGTCTGGACTAAGCACTGTTCCGGAAGTTCCGAACTCGTCTAAATATCCTTGGTTAACACCGTAAGTGTGTGTTGAAATAAAATCTAACGGAACATTCTTTTTGGCGCAAAATTCAATTGTTTCAGGAACCCAGCCAGCACCGGCTGTTGCAGGTCCGCCCACTTTAAAATCTTTATTTACAGCTTTTATGCCACGCGCAGCATATTCGTATAATTTAAAATATTCATCCTGAGTACCTGTCCAAAAACCTGGTGTTAAATTTGGTTCATTCCAAACCTCAAAATACCATGTTTTTACTTCTTCAGCTCCGTAACGTTCGGTAAAATGAGCGGTTAAATTGCGAATTAAGTCTTCCCATTTTTTATAATCCTTTGGAGGGGTTACATTTCCTTTCCACCAAAAAATAGTTTCAGGACCGCTTGCCAATGCTGAAGGCATAAAGCCTAATTCAACAAAAGGTTTCATCTTGATGCTTACAATAAAGTCATACAAAGCATCTATATATTGATAATTGTATTCAGGATTTCCATCTTTATCTTCACGGTAAACCGCCATATCATCAGATAGTAAACCATGCATTCTGATGTATTTAAAATCACATTCTTTTTTGGTCATTGCCAACTGCTGTTGCCAATCGGCTCGCAAACCTTCATTGGCACGACCTGCACCAATACATTCTTTGAACATGGTGTTTAACTTACCGGCAGATTTATTATAATCGACTTTTATAATTCTGTTTTCAGATTTTACTACATTCGAATTTTGTCCAAACAAATTAATATTGATTAGACTTATGAAGGCAAACAGTATTTTTAAATTTCTTTTCATCTGAAAATTATATTTTTAAATCGTCGAGTTAGTAAACCCGACAGGTTTTTAAAACCTATCGGGCTTGAATATCCATAATTATATTTTTTTGAATCTTATTGCTGTTCCGCCTGCTCCGCCTAAATGCAATTTCAATACATCTGAAGCTTTAACCGTTTTCTTCGAAATCGCAACGGCTGATGGATTATGTGTTTCGTCTGTTCCTATTGCATCGGCATAAATTTGTGCTTCGTATGTCGCTTTAGCATCTAAAAAGGACAATGAAACATTTACATCTCTTGCTTTTTCATTGGTAATACTTCCTAAAAACCAATCGGCACTGTTTCTGTCTTTACGGGCTGTGGTGATGTATTCTCCAATTTTTCCTTCTAATACTTTTGTATCTTCCCAATCTGTAGGAACGTCTTTTAAGAATTGCAATGCTGGTTTCCCTTCGTAATTTTCCGGAAGGTCGGCCATCATTTGGATTGGAGCATAAATAGTTACATATAATGCCAATTGCTGCGCCGCAGTTCCGTGCACTCTTTTTCCGGGATATCCTTGTTTTACCTCAACATCAAAAATTCCAGGTGTAAAATCCATTGGTCCTGAAAGCAATCTTGTAAACGGAATAATCGTCAAGTGATTCGGGGGATTTCCTTCGCTCCAGGCATTATATTCCTGTCCTCTTGCCGCTTCTCTCGAAACCATATTTGGAAAAGTACGGCGTTCTCCTGTATCTTTTATGGACTCGTGGTATAATACGGCCAAATCATACTCGGCTGCTTTCTCTAAAATATATCTGAAATAATTCACTCCAAATTGTCCAAAGTGCATTTCCTTCATATTTAATTTAGAACCTACATGACCAATTTTAACCGAATGCATTCCCAGTTTTTTATACAATGCAAAACCTTCGTCAACTTCTTTTAAATAGTTAATTAAGTTGGAACCTGTTTCGTGGTAACCGATAAGTGCTACACCTTTTTTGTTTCCGTACTCTACTACTTTTTCTAAATCGAAATTGTCAGCACTTTTTGTAAAACTGAACATGTGCATTTTGTTTTCATACCAAGCTGGTGTCCAGCCTTTGTTCCAGCCTTCGATCAATAAATGATGAAATCCTTCTTTGGCAGTAAAATCAATATATTCTTCAGCATGTTTGGTTGTTGCGCCTTGCTTGTCGCTTTCCCAAAATGTATATTTCCCGATGTGCATTCCCCACCAAATACCGAAATATTTGTACGGTTTGAAGTAGCTTGTGTTCTTTAATTTATTTGGTTCGTTCAGGTTTAAAATCAAATACGAAGTAATTAAATCTGCTGGTTTTTCTCCAATTTGAATCGTTCTCCAAGAAGAAGTAAAAGTATCTTTGACACGAACTTTTACACCGTCAGACCAAGGCACCAAATCAGATTTAAGTTGCGTTCCGGTTGTGTTTACCAAAGTCATACTGGCAAAATCTACCAGATTTGCTTCATGAAAACTCAATGCTAATCCGCTTTTACTTTCAATAGTAAGTGGAGTCAAAACGGTATCAAGTGTACTTACGGGTGCATCTTTAAAAAGATATTCGTCACGGTTTTCTCTGTTTGCCGGAATCCACCATGCTTTTCCATCTTCTTTTAAGTTAAAAGTTGTTTTTTCATCCATAATGAAAATACTGTCTTTTACATTTTGTTTTGGATACACATATCTAAAAGCGATTCCGTCATCGAAAGCACGAAACTGAATCTGCAGTTTACGCTTATTTTTTCCTTTTTGCTGTAATTCAACCACCAATTGATTGTAGTGGTTTCTGATGTTTTTCTTTTCTCCCCAAACTTGCTCCCAAGTTTCATCGAAAGTGGATTTTTTTACACTTTTGATTTCGAAATCAGTACTTAAATTTTCATTTCCTTTTAGTAAAAATCCCATATCCGATGGGGCAATCACTTCGGTTTTTCCGTGTGACACCGCATATTTTGGAGCATTTTTTACTAACTCAAATTTGATTTTGTTTTGCCCGTTTGGCGAAGCCAATTGGTAAGCATTTTTATTTTTCTGACTATATCCAATCGTGATTGAAAGCAGTACAGCGGGAAGTACAAGGTATTTTTTCATGTTTTCTTTTCTTAATTTGCCTTTTATAAATCGGATGCCGCTAAACTGCATCCGATTTAAAAAGACCCAACTTAAACTAACCAAACTGTTATTTTATCCACTCCGTTTTAAAAGTGGTTTTTCCGTTTAATGCATTTGGAGCCACTTCAAAATTGTTTCCTTTTTTAGAAACTGCAATGGTTTGTACTGCGTCTCCTTCTGGCAAGAATACTTTTGCAGTAGCTGTTGTAGTTGCATCTGTAGCATATACTTTTAAAGTTAATTTACTCCAATCCATGTCTTTTGTAGATTGTGCCAATGCAATGTGAGGAATAGCCGAACCGTCTCTAACCAAAACCACGATTGGAATAGCACCAGCTTTTATTTTATGCCATCCTCCTTGGTATACTTTTTTGGTTTGGTAATCAATCCACGTTCCTTCAGGAAGATAGACATCTCTTTCGGTTACCTCTTCAAATAAAGGAGCCACTAACATACTGGATCCAAATAAGTATTCATTATCAACTAACCAAGCACCAGGATCATTTGGATATTCCAAAAATAAAGCACGCATCATAGGCAATCCTTTTTGGGAACTTTCTTTGGCTTGTGCGTAGATATACGGCATCAATTCGTAACGCATATTATCGGCGTTTCTAAATCCTTCCAAAAAGTCTTTGCTGTACAACCAAGGTTCGCGTGGAGGCTCACCATGACTTCTCACATGTGAAGTAAACATCCCGAATGGCGCCCATCTACGGTATAAGTTCTCTGGAGATTTAGTTGCAAATCCTCCTACGTCATGACTCCAAAAACTGAATCCGCTTAATCCTAATGAAAGTCCGCCACGCAATTCTGCAGACATTGCACCGTTACTTGTTTCGGCATCACCGCCCCAGTGTAATGGATAGCGTTGGCTACCAGCCCAAGTACTTCTGGCCCAAATTAAAGTATATCCTTTTTCTTTTTGAGTAATTTCGGCAACGGCTTTGTTGTAACGCAAAGGGTATAAATTGTGTTCATAGAAACCCGTACGTCCTGAATGGTAAATTCCGTCTGGCGGAGCAGCTTCTCCAAAATCAACTTTGAATACACTTACCCCCTGATCGAATAAACGTTTCAATTTACTTTGGTACCAAGTTACCGTTTCAGGATTTGAAAAATCCAGCACAGCATCTTCATAAGGAAGATTTCCTTTTCTATCTCTTACAGCCAAATTTTTATCCATGATTTCATTAAACAAGGTGTTTTTTGGAGTGAAATAAGGCAATTGCCATAAGCACACATGAAAACCCTCCTCTTTCATATCCGACATCATTTTTTCTGCATCAGGAAAACGAGATTTCGCAAACTCATAGTTGTTTCTCCAATCTACATCAAACCATCCGGTATCAAAGTGAATCACATCGGTTGGAATTTTATACTTACGCAAATCTCTTGCTACATCACGCCCTTCTTTTTCAGAAAAATAGGTGATACGGCTCATCCAGAAACCAAATGACCAAAGTGGCGGCATGGCTGCTTTCCCAGTCAAATTAGTATATTCATCCAATATTTCTTTTGGTTCTCCAATAAAGAAAAACAAATCGGCTTCATCATCACCAATATACATTTCATTGGCACTACCAAAATATTTTCCAAAATCAACGGTAATAGGGGTTGAATGATGCATGAATACACCATAACCACGACTACTCATATAAAACGGAACAGGTTTGTACATGGTTTCGTTTTGGATTCCATTGGCATCATCGGTCCATAAAACCACCTTTTGACCACGTTTGTTAAATTGTGTGAATGATTCCCCGCAACCAAATATTTTTTCGTCAGGTTCTAAACTGAAAGCAGCTCCCATACTTCTGGAATAATCACTGTTTCTACGAACATAAGAAAATGGAAGTGTTGGTGTATACGTATTTTTAAAATCAGAATCATGTAAGGTTCCTGTCAACAATTTTCCTTTTTCGTCATAAATTTTTACATGCCAAGGCTTCGTCTGAATTTCGACCGAACCGTGTTTGCTGATAAATTTATAACCTCCTTCAATTTTAGAATATTTCCATAATTCCGGGTGATTCGGAGCTACTCCGTCAACCAACATTAGGGATTCTTTTTGAGGGCGAAATTGTGGCCCTGAAATTGTCTTAATTCTCAACGTACGATCAGAAATAAACTGAATTTGGAAAGGCAATTCAGGAGAAACCTCATACTCGGTAGCCGGAAATTCGTTCGCTTTCTCCATATCAGGTTTCATCATCATATTGTTGAAAGCCTGACGCGTTTTGTAATTGTATCTGAGGTATTTTACTGTCCCTTTTCCTGTTTGAGGATCAAAGGCTGTAAGCTCATCGGCAAAATAAAACGTATTGAGATAATTCTGGAAATCTTTACTGATATCCATCGGCGCATTTAACACATCTGCATTTTGAATCTGTGCTGTTGCTTTTGGAATAGCCAGAAATCCAAAAACAAAGATTGAAAATAGTGCGGTTATTTGAGTTTTCTTCATTTTAATGGAAATTTATATTTATTATTTTTTTAATTGAATCATTTGACTGATGTAAATATAGTATTACTTTCAGCTCTTTGAAACTTACCACTAATTCTAATTATCTACTTTGTTAGACGTTTGAATTACTATAAACACATCAATCAATACGATTCAAATAACTTTCCTGATTTTCTATTTAACTCTTAGGCACTAAATTCATAACTACTTGCACACCGTCATTACGAATCGCAGCATATCTTAAAGAACTTGCCGTAAGCTCAATTAACCTAACATTAGAAAATGAAAATCCTGACATTACATCGTTATAATAGGCATTAAGATGTAGCATTTCTATTCCTCCATTTAATATGATTCTGTCATTTGTAGAACCAGTTGTAAGACTAAAATTATACGTTCCGGACTTAGTAGTTTTTACGGTACTTCCTGTAGTCAATGAAGTTTGTGTTACTTTAACATTATAACCTCCATTCAGGTCGAAAGTAACTTCTCCCCAATTTTTGTTTTCTACACCTGACCATGAAACATCATTGATACTCCCTGGATACCAAGCCCAATCTCCTTCTACTGTCTTGTTTATATATCCACCACCAACAAATGCAAATGGACTTTCCGTTACCATATTAAATACCCATGTTTTTCCGACTACACCGTTAGTAAGCATTGCCCACCTAGGGTCACTAAATAAAGTTTGATCATTTTTTGAAATAGTTACCGTTTTTGTAGCTGTTACTGAACCGCCTTGTGTATAAGCTGAAAAATTAATGGTATAAGTACCCGCAAATGGCATTGGAATACTTGTTTCATTTAGGTTTGAATGTCCTAATTCATTCCCTTTTGAATCAACGTAACTCCAATAAGGTATAACGTCCGGAGTTAGGTTTTTTAATTGGATGGTATTTCCATTTACTACAGCCGTAAAATTCAGGTCTGTAGACATAAGTGACATCGCAGGAAGACTGTTACGGTCTTCTACTGGTTCGCAAGAAAATAACGAACCCATTGCAATTATAGCTATTACTGTTAAAAATATATTTTTCATAGTTATTATTTTTAAGGTTATTACCAACCTGGATTTTGTTTTATTGCTCCGTTAGAAAGTACAATTTGTGACTGAGGTATTGCAAACCATCCTAGTGTTTCAGTTCTAAATGTTACGTTAAATTGAGAATCACTATTATTTACATTGTCAATAGCAGCTTTAGCCACAGCTGGACTTTGTCTGATTAAGTCAAAAAAGCGTTGTCCCTCTAATGCCAGTTCTAATTGACGTTCCTTCATGATATTTGGTAAAGTTGCCGCAACACGGTGACTGGCATTTTGGAATGCACGATCACGAACTCTATCAAGACAAGTTTTTGCAAAAGCATCATTTGTACCAAGATTAAGCTCTGCTGCCATTAGCAATACATCCGAAAATCGTATTACAGCATAATCTTCGATATTGTCAATTTGGAAATTCCCACCATTGGCAGTTACGTCTGCAATTCCGGCTTCATTGGTAACAGGGCAATATTTTTTCCAAGCGTATCCTGTATATTGACGTTGGTCTCTTTTATTTGGTGCCGGATCAAAATTCAATCCTTCTCCCGCAAAATTGATGATGGTGGCATTTCTACGAGTATCTCCAACTTCATATGCACCATAAAGACTTGGGGTAACAGGAAGTCCACCCCAACCGTAAGCATATCTACCTATATTTCCACCACGTGGCGCAATTAATACTGACAAACGATTTCCTTCATGAAGATTCCAATCTCCTTTTCCACTTCCGTTATAACGAATAGCCCAAACCATTTCTGTATTACCTTCACCTGCATAATTCGCAAGTGATGCAGCAAGCCATAGACGAGAATAATCAGTAATCAACGCGTGGCCACTATTATTTACAACATCATTAATATAAGTTACTGCCTGAGCTTTGGTCACTACTCCAGCTAAATCTGGTTTAGTATAATAATCTGTATAGAATATAAAAGCTTTCGCTAAATAAGATTCTGCAGCCCATTTAGTGATGCGACCGTAATTTGGATTTCCTACTTGAGAATAATTCTCAGTACCTAGATTTTCTACAGCAAATTTTAAATCATTGGCGATTAAAGCATAAGTAACTTCCGGAGCCAATCTTGGAGAATTAAATTCACTGGTGTTAATAGAATGATCCAGCGGAACAATATCCCCAAAAATTCTCGCTAATTCAAAATGGAAATGAGCTCTTAAAAAACGAGCTTCCGCCTCATATTTTGCTTTAAGCGCAGTATCAGTACCCCAATTTACTTTATCTAAATTTTCTAATAAAATATTGGCTCTGTATATCCCTTTGTAGCAGCTTTGCCAAACAACGTTATTCATTTCTGGATCTGAGCTGTTTTTAAAACGATCCCAGTCTAAAACAGCTATCCCATCAGCGGTTCCAAAACCTCCAAAACAATTATCTGAAGCTTCTTCGGTAATCATTTGAAATCCTGCCCAGCCGCCTTCTTGTTGCAATACATCATATATAGAAATCAGTCCTTCAAAAGCATCTTTCGGAGTTTTATAAAAATTTTCCGAAACCTTTTCAGTTACCGGTGTGGTGTCTAAAAAATCATTCGAGCAAGAACTTAATATTAATAGGGTTGATGCCGTAAATAGTTTAATATAATTTTTCATTTTTTTGATAATTAGAAGTTAACATTAAGTCCCATCATATAAGTTCTTGGCTGTGGATAATACCCCACATCAATCCCTTTTGCCCATGATTGGTTTGTATTTCCAAACCCAATTTCCGGATCCATTCCTCTATACTTCGTAAAAGTGAACAGATTGTTGGCGGCAACATATAATCTGAATTTAGAAAAGAAATTTAACATGCCTGTTACTTTTGTCAAATCACAACCTAACGTAGCCGATTTAATTCTAAAGAAGCCAGCGTCTTGAACATATAAATCTGACATCTTAGTATAATTTCCATTCGCATCTGAACCATAAGTAACTCTTGGTATAGAATTAGAACTTCCTTCTGTTGTCCAACGATTCAAGATTGTCGTTGTGAAATTAGAGTAAGGACGTTCGATACTGCGAAGCCCAATAACATTTTGGTTTCCTGAAACTCCATAGGTATAAATCGAGAAATCAAAAGCTTTGTAAGATAGTTCCATGTTTAATCCATAAGTAAAATCAGGATTTGGATCTCCAATATTAGTTTTATCACTTGCATTAATCTTTCCGTCACCATTTAAGTCCACAAACTTAACATCACCTGGCATCGCATTAGGTTGAACTCCAGCAGCAACTTCGGCTGCATTTTGAAAAATACCATTTGTTTTAAGTCCATAAAAATAACCTATTGGTTGTCCTACTTCTACACGATTCATTTCATCCAAACCTTGAAAAAGAAGATTAGTATCACCATGGATTATGCCTTCAGAATTAGCAACACGAAGTACTTCGTTTTTATTATGGGATATATTTCCGTTTATAGAAAATGACCAGTCTTTTCCAAAATTAGTTCTATATCCTAATCCTAATTCAATTCCTTTATTATTAACATCTCCACCATTTATATAAGGAGGCGTAGCTCCGGCAATTTCAGGAATAGCTGCCTGTACTAACCAGTCTTTGGTTGTTTTGTTATAATAATCGAATGTCAAAGTCAGGTTTGAAAATAATGCAGCATCAAAACCAAAGTCAGTTTGCTCAGATGTTTCCCATTTTAAATCAGGATTTGAAAGTGCATCCGGACTAGAACCTGTGTACAATGTTTCATTAGGACCTGTACCGAAATGATAGTTTTTATCATACGAATTTATGGTAGACATGTAAGCAAATCGTTTTGAAAATTGATCATTACCGTTTTGTCCCCAACTGGCTCTAATTTTAAAAGATTTTATAAAACTATTTTGTGGAAAGAAACTTTCGCGATCTACATTCCATCCGGCCGATACCGCAGGGAAGTAAGCGTATTTATTATTAGATCCGAACTCCGAAGAACCGTCTCTTCTTAGTGTGGCAGTAAATAAATATTTATTGTTGTAATCATATAACAATCGACCAAAATAAGATTGAAGTCTATAATCATATCTTTCACCTGAAACTGTGTTTGATGTTTTATCTGTTGCATTGTTTAAATAAGCATGGTCAAAATCATTAAAAGTTAAATTTTTACCTGTAGCCCCCATACTTTCTGAAGTATTTGACTTAGCAGAAGTTCCTAACAACACATCAAAGTGATGGATATCATTGATAGAAGCTTTATATTGTAATGTGTTTTCCCATAACCAGCCCAAACTTTTATTGGAACTTTGTGAAACGCTTGAGATTAGATTATTATCAAAAAGTGTTTCGTTATAAACCGGTTTAAAAGAACGATATGAACTATCCGATATATCCACTCCAAAACTCGTTTTGAATGTAACATTTTTTAAGAATTTTGCTTCTGCAAATACATTCCCTACATAACGATTTATTTTATCTTCTTTAAAATTATTATGATATAAAGAAGCCACGGGATTAAAAACATCAGCCGCAATAATTGAAGTTGCAAAATTACCATTGGCATCATAGGCCGCGTCTAACGGAGAGGCATTTAAAAAACTTCTTATACTGTTATTGTAAAGACCCTGGTCAGAAACACCATTACTTTTGATATTGGCGAAAGAAAAATTTTCTCCAATTTTCAAATGATTTTCTATAACTTCAGATGTAGTATTGACATTGAATGTTATACGATCGTATTGTGATTGATTGTTTTGACTTCCTATAAGACCTTCCTGTCCATAATAAGATAATCCTGTAGCAATAGTCGATTTTTTATCCCCACCTGTAATCATTAAGGAGTGATTTTGTTTTGCTGCTCCATTATTGAATAAATCTTTTTGCCAATCGTGGTTAGGAAGTGCTGCTATTTGCGCTGCAGTATACAAAGGTGTAAAGCCGGAATTCACCCTTGATTCATTCATGATAACTGCATATTCATTTGAATCAAGCAGGTCTAATCTTTTGGCAATTTCCTGATATCCTGTATAACTATTTAAAGACACATTCATCTTACCGTCTTTTCCTTTTTTAGTCGTCACTAATATAACTCCATTCGCAGCTCTGGCTCCATAGATAGATGCAGCCGAAGCGTCTTTAAGAACATCGACTCTTTCAATAGTAGATGGATCAAGATACCCAATACCATTATCCACAACAACTCCATCAACAACATAAAGAGGAGAGCTGTTTCCTGCGGTTCCAACACCACGTATATTTACCGCCATTCCAGCTCCCGGTTGTCCTGATGTAGAAGTAATGGACACTCCTGAACTTTGTCCCTGTAAAGCATTAACAACATCAAGACTGGCAACTTGTTGAATGTCTTTTCCCGAAACCAAAGAAGTAGCAGCTGTTGATACTTTTTTCTTCTGAGAGCCATACCCTATCACAACTACCTCTTTAAGATCTGCTGATTCTGCTTGCATGGCAATATTTATTACTGTTTGATTTTTTATCGATACTCGTTGTGTTTTATAACCCATATAGCTGATTAATAACACAGCATCAGATTCCGCATTAATTTGATATCTACCATCAAAATCGGTTGTAGTACTTTTATTGGTAGACTCTACTTTAACAGTTGCACCGGGAATTCCCATACCGTCGTTACTAGATGTTATCTTTCCACTCACAGAAAGGGATCGCTGTTGCGCAAAACCTGATTGCAGCATAAACATGCTGAACAAGATTGCTATACAAAAGGGAAGCATTGTCGAAATACAATATTTTCTTTTCATAATAATTTAAGAATTGGTTAATGTTTTGGTTAATGTTTTTTTTAATGTACTAATAGGTGTTGGCAATAATTTGTTCAAATAATTCTTGTTTTCCACTTATTTGTTGAGGTTCTCCGTTTGCACGTGCAATTTCGCTAAGCCCCTCTAAAGAGAGCGCTCCTTTTTCATACTTAGCTCCATTACCATTGTCAAATGATCCGTAACGCTGTTTGCGTAAATTTTTATAATTCGTGTTTTTTAAAATACGATCCCTTTTTCGATCAAATACCGATAATTTTATCGAATTACTTGCTAAATCTATTCCTAAAAAATACATATACTCGATTTTAAAAGGTTGTATTTATTGTTTATGTTTGTTTCTTTTTTAAACTTATAGTCAAATTAACTTTATGCTTATAGTAAATTTGACCACAAGTATAAGACATTTTTTTATATTAACAATATTTTATGTTTAAAAATTTGCAATTAATAATTATTTGAGGGTATTATTATACATTTGCATTAAATAAGCACAGTGTTGTCTGATATTTTTTTAATATTTTTAAAAGGAAATAACGTTTTTTAAAATAATCTGTTAATAAATTCAATGATTTTTTTTAATATTTAATTCAAATTTCTATACCATGTTTGAAAAACATACCGATACCGCTTCCTTAAAAATAGTAGAGCAATCAGCCATGAACGCGATTACAATTGATTGTGCAATATTTGGTTTTGACAACGGAATTTTAGAAGTTCTGTTGGTGCAACATGCTGAAGGTATCAGTAAAGGAAAATGGGGGCTTCCGGGTGGTTGGATCAAGAAAAAAGAAAGTATAGATAATGCTGCCCATCGATTGCTGGGAGAGCTTACAGGATTAGATAATATATTTTTAGAGCAATTGAAGGCTTTTGGAGATCCTGATCGTTTCCCGCTAAGGCGGGTTATCACAATTGGTTATTATGCTTTGATTAAAAGAGAAGATTATGATGTAAAGGCTGGTTTTACTGCGTCTGATGCAAAATGGTATAAAATTAATGAAATACCGGATTTAATTTATGACCATAATGAAATTTTAGATTACAGCTTAAAACAGTTGCGTAATCGGGTTCGTCAGGCTCCTATCGGTTTTAATCTTTTACCCGGAAAATTTACGTTATTGGAGCTCATGCATCTTTATGAGGAGGTTTTGGGTGTGGCGATGGATAAGTCTAATTTTCGGAGAAAAATATTGCATATGAAATTATTACTTGCCTTAGATGAAAAGCAGCAGGATGTTTCTCATCGAGCGGCAAAGCTGTATAAATTTGATCCTGAAATTTATACTAAACTTACCGAAAAAGGATTTAATTTTGAATTTTAACAATAGCTTATATAATTAAAAAATGACATTCTCCACTTCCAAAAATAATCCCGAAAATAAAAGCAATATAGCTACAGACATTAAACAACCAGCGAATGATGGAATTTCGATTGACTGTGTTATATTTGGATTTAACAAAGAAAGTCTTGAAATACTTTTAGTGCAACATGCAGAAGGAGAAAGCGTAGGGAAATGGGGGCTTCTTGGAGGCTGGTTAGGAAAAGATGAAAGTGCTGATGACGCTGCTCAACGCATATTGCATGAACTGACCAGTCTTGACAACATCTATTTAGAGCAATTAAAAGCTTTTACCAATCCAAATCGTGTAAGCGAAAGAAGAGTTGTAACCATTGCCTACTATACATTGGTAAACAGGGAAGACTATAACATAAAAGCCAGTTTTACCTTAAGGGAAGCTAAATGGTATAAAATTAATGACATACCAAATTTAATTTTTGACCACAACGAAATTTTAGACTTTAGTTTGATGCAATTACGCAATCGGGTACGCCAAGCTCCTATCGGCTTTAATCTTTTACCCGAGAAATTTACATTATTGCAATTAATGCATCTTTACGAAGAAATATTAGGAATCGAAATGGACAAATCTAATTTTAGAAGAAAAATACTACGAATGAAACTACTAAAACCTTTAGATGAAAGACAACAAGATGTATCGCACAGAGCCGCTAAACTATACCAATTTGACCAAAAAATATACGATCTACTTACTCAAAAAGGGTTTAATTTTGAATTTTAAACATTGAAAGAAAAAGAATTACTTCCTTCCATTAGCAAGTTGATTTTCTACAACTTCTAACTTTCTTCCATCAAGAGGATATAGATGATAAAACAAAAAAAGACTCCTAAAAAGGAGTCTTTCTAACCACTAACCTAACCAAAAGTTAATTATTTAACCGCAACCGTTTTATGCACTTCTGAATAAGGATCTGACATGATAGTTGCAGTTTCATTCACTACAAGAATTTCATATTTCACCGTTTTAGTTTTAGAATCAGCAACCAGGTAATAAACCCCGTCTGCTAAAGGATTTAAATCGTATGTTTTAACGATTTTTTCATCTGATTTAAGTGGATTCAAATTCAATGTATACACTTTCTCTGTATGTAACAGTTTATTATTTGCATCATAAATAGAAACATTGGCTTTGTTTATATCATTTACAGCAAAGGTTACCATCTTTTTTGAACTAGCTTTTTCATTTTTAGAAATTTTAACGCCAGTTGCACGAGTATTCATAGCAATTAGAACTACCATTAATACGAAACTAAGTTTTACAATCTTTTTCATAATTAGAATTTTTTAGATTTATAATTCTTTTAACTGGGTCAAAGATAGTATGCTAACATAGAATTAAACTTCAGTGGTTTTTCATATTTATATGCTATATTACCTTTTACGAAAACGTTTTAGTTAAAAAATGGTAATTTTAAACATTTTAAAGACAATATAGCATAGTTTATAGCAAAAAACACAACTTTATTATCTTTCGCAAAAATCAAAATACTTTCTAAAATTTCTAAAAATTAACTTTAGAACAGGATTCGGCAACAAGTCTATTACGTAATTTTGCATCATGTATGCTTTAGTCGATTGTAATAATTTCTATGCTTCTTGCGAACGTGTTTTCCAACCGGAATTCAACGGCAAGGCTGTTGCAATATTATCTAACAATGATGGTTGCGTGATTTCAAGAAGTTATGAAGCCAAAGCAGCAGGAATTCCTATGGGCGCGCCAGCATTCCAAATTAAAGATTTGGTAAAAGAGAAAAACGTAAAACTCTTTTCGTCTAATTATGCGCTCTATGGTGATTTAAGTCAGCGTGTAATGGCAATCCTAAATCAGTTTACGCCCAATGTGGAGATTTACAGCATCGACGAAGCCTTCCTGAACTTTGACGGCATAAATATTACAGATTACCACGATTATGGTCTTCAAATGAAGGCTCGTGTTCGAAAATGGGTTGGCATTCCTACCTGTATCGGATTTGCAGAAACCAAAGCCTTATCGAAAGTAGCCAATAAAATTGCCAAAAAATTCCAGGATCGAACCCAGGGTGTTTATGTTATTGATTCGGAAGAAAAACGTATCAAAGCTTTAAAATGGACTAAAATTGAAGATGTTTGGGGTATTGGTTACCGAACACGTAAAAAAGCAAAACTGAGAAACATCAATACTGCCTTAGATTTTATACAACCGCAACACGAAGCCTGGATAAAAAGAGAAATGGGTGTTATTGGTCTTCGTCTAAAAGCAGAATTAGAAGGAAAATCAGTTTTAGATTTAGAACCTATTGCCGAGCAAAAGAAAAGCATTGCCATTACAAGGAGTTTCCCCAAACAAATCTCCGATTTTGATTTGCTCCGGGAGCGTATCGCTACTTTTGCAGCTGTTTGTGCCGAGAAATTACGCAAACAACAATCCTGTTGCCATACTATAATAGTACTACTCGTTATTGACAAACATACCGTGAAAACATCCAAATACTATTTCAACAAAGCAATCACCTTGCCGTATGCTACCAATTCGACTTTAACTATTGCCAATACAGCTATCGAATTACTGAAACAAATACACCAGGGTAACAAACATTTAAAATTTAAAAAGGCAGGCGTAATTGTTAGCGAACTCATTGGCGAAAACCAAAAACAATTTCAATTATTCGAAGAAGAAAACCCAAAGCATTTGGCACTAATGAAAGCAATGGATCATCTCAATACTAAAATTGGTGATACCAAAGTAAAATTGGCCAGCCAAAATTTAAATCTGACCTGGAACATGAATCAGAATCATTTATCGCCAAAATACACCACTAAATTTAAAGATATTCTCGAAATACGATGCGAATGAAAAAAGACCAAAAACTCAGCTTCTACAAACCGGATTACGAAAGTGAACTGCGAATTCCTTTCATCCCTGATGGTGTTTCGGCAGGATTTCCTTCTCCCGCAGCTGATTTTATGGAGAATAATATCGATTTGAATAAAGAGTTGAGCGAAAATCCCTTAGCTACCTTTTATATTAAGGTAAAAGGAAATTCGATGATTGACGCCGGTATCAACGACAAAGACGTACTGATTGTAGACCGGAGTATCGAACCACAAGACAACAAAATTGCTATTTGCTTTATCGACGGAGAATTCACCGTAAAACGCATTAAATTAGAAAAAGACTGCCTCTACCTGATGCCCGAAAACAGCAATTACACTCCCATAAAAGTCACCGAAGAAAACCAACTCATCATTTGGGGAATTGTAACCTATGTGATAAAAAAAATGTAAAACTTACAATAATATTAAATCATAAAACTATTTCATCATAATAAACGAAAGATGAACGAATCAAAATTCCCAATTGTTATTTATCAAAAACCTACTATTCTAGAAGGTTTTTTTACTGTAATTTTAATTGCATTTACCTTTGTTCCTTTTATTTATGGAATAAGGACAAATCAACCTATATATTTATTAAGTATAATTTTAGGAATTATTTGTTTTAAATTATTTAACCAAATTACAGATAATAAATTCACCCATTCAAAAATTATTCAGAAAACAAAGTCAATTAGTTTTTCTGAAACAGACATTAAATTATTTGAAAATCAAAATATTATAATTTTCAACTGGAGTGATTTAGAAGAAATTGAAATTAAAATATACGCTTATAGTGGTAGACATTATCATAATGATTATTTATGCACAGGAATTGAGAATTTTATTAAATTTATTCATAACGGAAAAATAAATAAATATCGATTTTATATCGAAAATGTTAGCCAATTCAACCTTTTAAAAGAACAGTTTAATAATATTATATTACCCGAATTAAAAAAATTCGATAATATAACTGAAGAAAGTTATATTAATACGCAAATCTATTTTAACCGGTTAAATAGCTCTGAAAACTGATTCGTATACATATAAAAGAAAGTCCTGTCTCTCCAGCTCGCACGAGCATCTTGCTCGTGCACACAAACTTGTCTCGTCCTAAAAAAGTTTCCATTTTTAAACTTAATCATAAATAGATTTACAACTTATTTTTAGTCCTGTTATTGGTTTACAACAATAGGACTTTTAAATTTTCCCATCTTTAAATAAAACCTGAAAAAAGCCGGGAACGGTTTCCTCACGATTCCAATCACGCTGTAATTCGCAAAGCAGTTGGTTTACCGAAATGAGTTGAGCCCCCGCCTGTTCTATTCTTCGCAATGCAATGTTATGTGCTTCAGCTGAAGTTCCGCCAACAGCATCAGCAACAGGGAAGACTTCAAAACCTTCTTTTAAAGCATCCAGTGTGGGAAACGTTAAACAGGCTTCTGTCCACAGTGCGGCCATGATTAGTTTTTTCCTTCCTGTTGCCTTTACAGCTTCATAAAATTCCTTGTCTTCCCAGGCATTAATACTGGTGCGGTCATAAGAAACGGTATCGGCTAAAACTTCTTTTAAAGGGGCAATAGTATCCTTATTTCTACCCGTTTGGACATTTACAGTTGATAAAATTACAGGTATATTATACAATTTTGCCGTTTTGGCCAGACGTACAATTTGCTCCACTAAATGGGTCTGATCCATCGATTTGATTGAGGATACCTGAATGGGTTGATAGTCAATAATAATAAGTGCTGCATTTTCAGGACTTAGCAAATGATCGTTTTTGGGGTCTCGAATAGGTGATATACTGCTCATAATAATAGTAAAAAAGGTTAATTTGAATAATTATAAAAATTTGAATCCATGAAAACTATCATCAACGATGCGTTTCCATTCCGGATGTCTTTTGATGTAAGCAAACACTAACGGACAAAGAGGGATGAGTTTGTAATTGTTGTCTTCAATATAAGCCAATGTTTTTTCAATTACAGCTGTAGCCGCGCCTTTTCCTTCCAATTCGGGTTCTACTTCGGTGTGGATTAAAGCAATAACATTGGGTTGTTCTTTGTAAACGATAAAGGCTTTATGTCCTTCAACAGTAATTTCAAACTGCTGCTCTTCTTCATTTTTGACAAGAGGGATATTTTCGAATTCTGGTTTCATGCTCAGATTATTAGATAATTAAACGGTTATTAGATAAAAACAACAAGTTATTGGTTAGCTTGCTGTTTTGAATCGATCTTTATATATCATATTTTGTTTAACAAATTTACGATTCTAAAAAAAGAAACATCTTAATCTATGTTAAGAAGATAAAGCAAATCATGTTTTAACCTTATTCAAATAAAAAAATGTGAAATCAAACGAATTCGATTCCACATTTTCACATTTAAAACTATTATTTTAATCTTACCAGAACTTCACGTACAAAGCAGCGATAATTAATAATGTAATAATGATTAATACTGTAGTTTGTGGTTTTACCTTAAACATTTCAGTATCTAATTCAAAAGCTTTAGGATTTACTTTTGGTCCAGCAAAACTGATTCCAACCATAAGTAGCATTGTAAACAAGAATGATAATCCCATACAAATGTGGAATGGAATTTCAAAACCACCTTTACCATTTGGCCAAGCCGTGTATAAGAAAGTTTCGTTTCCAAACAATGTTGGTGCAAATTCGTTGAATAAAACTGACAATAAGAAACCTGCAATTACACCCACAATAGCAGCTGTTCCTGTAGTTCTTTTCCAGAACATACCTAAGAAGAACATAGCAAATACTCCTGGGCTAATAAATCCAGTGTATTTTTGGATATAAGTAAATCCACCAACTCCACCAATTCCAAGTAAATCATTCCAAGTAAACAATACTGCAAGAACCATAGAAGCAAAAACGGCATATCTACCAATGTTTACCTGAGCTCTGTCTGAAGCTTCTTTTTGAATGTATTTTTTATGAACGTCTAAGGTATAAATAGTAGAAATACTGTTTACTTTACCCGCTAACGAAGCCACAATAGCCGCAGTCAAAGCCGCAACTGATAATCCTTTTAATCCTGTTGGCAGGAAAGTCAACATAGCTGAATAAGCTCCGTCTTTTCCACCAACTAATTGAGGTAAATGTCCTCCTTCGTATAAAACATAAGCAGCAATACCAGGCAACATTACAATTACAGGCATTAATAATTTCAACATACCTGCAAACAAAATTCCTGTACGAGCCGTTTGTAAATCAGCTCCCAAAGCTCTTTGAGTAATGTATTGGTTACATCCCCAGTAGTTCAGGTTGATAATCCAGATACCTGCTAAATAAGACAACATTCCTGGGAAAGTAAGGTATTTATCAATTTCTAATTGAGTAGAAGTAGCTGTTGGTCTAGGAATAATCATTTTGAAATGCTCTGGCGCTTTTTCCATCAATACTTTGAAACCAGCAATAGCATCCTGACCTACTCCAAAATATTGTCCTACTGTTGTTAAAGCGATATAAGAAGTTACCAAACCTCCAATAATCAATACTGCAACCTGAATAACATCAGTATAAGCAACTACTTTCATACCTCCAAGAGAGATAATTAAAGCAAATACTGCTAATCCTAACATAATAACATGAAGGTATTCCCCTCCAGCTAATCCGTTAATAGCAACCGCTCCTAAGTATAGAATTGAAGTTAAGTTTACAAAAACATACAAAAACAACCAGAAAACAGCCATAATCAAAGCCGTTGAATCATTGTAACGTGTTTTCAAGAATTGAGGCATGGTGTAAATCTTGTTTTTTAAATAAACAGGAATAAACCAAACTGCCACTATAATTAACGCAATCGCAGCAACCCACTCGTAAGCAGCAACAGCAATTCCTAAAAAGAACCCTTCACCACTCATTCCGATAAACTGCTCAGCAGAAATGTTTGAAGCGATAAGTGAAGCTCCAATAGCCCACCATGTTAATGTACCTTCTGCCAAGAAATACGCCTTAGCATCGTGTTCGTTTTTTTCGCGCTTGCGATAGATAATATATCCGTAGATTGAGACTACTAAAAAGTAGACGATAAATACTGCATAATCTGCAAATTCGAGACTTGAGCTCATAAATTCTTATTTAAAATTAGTAATTGGTTCAACAGTCATTCCTAACGAATGCCTAGCTTCTGATTTTTTGTTCCCATTTCCAAGCGCTTTCCATAGCTTGTTCCAGGGTTAATTGGGTTTTCCAGCCCAGTACTTTATTTGCTTTATCGGTATTGGCGTAAGCCGAAGTAATATCACCTTCTCTTCTGTCAACAATTCGGTACGCTAATTTTTGACCACTTGCTTTTTCGAAAGCATTGATAACCTCTAATACTGTACTTCCTACTCCAGTTCCCAAATTGAAAGTTTCTACTTTTTCTTCGTTCTTTTTATTCACCAATCGTTGCAGAGCAATAACATGCGCTTTAGCTAAATCCACTACATGAATGTAATCGCGAATACAAGTTCCGTCAGACGTTGGATAATCATTACCATAAACCAGTAATTCTTTGCGCAAACCAATTCCTGTTTGTGTAATAAATGGCACTAAATTTTGTGGAACGCCTATTGGTAATTCACCTATTTCAACAGATGGATGTGCACCAATTGGATTAAAATAACGCAACAAAATAGCATTGATACCGCTTATTTTAGCCACGTCAGTAATAATTTCTTCTCCTATTTGTTTGGTATTTCCATAAGGAGACATCGCAGTTTGAACCGCTGAATTTTCGTTGATAGGCATTGTTTCGGCTTGACCATAAACCGTACAAGAAGAGCTAAAAATAAAGTTAGCACTTTCTTTTTTCTCTAATTCCTGA
The DNA here is from genome assembly GCF_009909155.2 of Flavobacterium undicola. GTDB lineage: Bacteria > Bacteroidota > Bacteroidia > Flavobacteriales > Flavobacteriaceae > Flavobacterium > Flavobacterium undicola. The sequence continues at coordinate 69,757 of NZ_JAAAPM020000005.1, read as the reverse complement.
AGTAAATACACTAAGGAATTAATGTTATTTTCGTAGTACAACAAAGGGTTTCCAACACTCTCTCCTACTGCCTTTGAAGCTGCAAAATGGATTACTCCATTTACATCCGAATGGCGTTTGAAAAAATCCTGAACTACCGATTTCTCTCTTAAATCCAGTTTTTCAAAAAGTGGTTTTTTCCCTGTTATAGCTTCAATTCCTTTTAAAACGTCTTCAGATGAATTTGATAAATTATCAATAACAACCACCTCAAAACCTTCGTTTTGCAATTCGACTACCGTATGCGAACCTATGAAACCTAAACCTCCCGTAACAAGTATTTTCATAATATGTTTTTTTTAAATATCAGTTTAGTTATTTTTGTTTGTAATGTACATCAGATAAATTCCTCAACATTTCAGCACTTTTCTCTGGTGTAATATCTCTCTGAGATTCTCCCATCATTTCATAGCCTACCATGAATTTTTTAACTGAAGCCGAACGCAACAATGGTGGGTAAAAATGCATGTGAAATTGCCATTCCGGATGCTCTTCACCATCTGTTGGAGCCTGGTGAATTCCTGAAGAATAAGGGAATGATGTTTCGAAAAGGTTGTCGTATTTTGTTGTTAATTGTTTCAAAATAACAGCAAAAGCAGCTACCTCATCTTCAGTAAAATCAGTGATTTTAGTAATATGACGTTTGCTGACAATCATGGTTTCAAAAGGCCAGATTGCCCAAAAAGGAACAATGGCTGCAAAATGATCGTTCTCAACAACAACGCGTTCTTTTACTTTTAATTCTTCTTTTAGATAATCCTGAAGCAAATTTGTTCCATTTTTTTCAAAATACGCTTTCAAATTGTTTTGGGTTTTCTCAACCTGTGTTGGCAATGAAGATTGAGCCCAGATTTGTCCGTGTGGATGCGGATTACTACATCCCATTACACTTCCTTTATTTTCAAAAATTTGCACGTGATTGATGTAATCAACATTACCCAAATCAGTGTATTCTTTTTGCCAGGTATGAATAATATTTACAATACCATCCACATCCATTTCCGGTAAAGTCAAATCATGTCTTGGCGAAAAGCAAACCACTCTGGAGATTCCTCTTTCAGGTTGTGCCTTAAAGAAACTTCCTTCTGCATTTCCTCCAAAATCAATTGGTTCTTGTTTAAGCGCAGCAAAGTCATTTTCGAAAACAAAACTGCTTTCGTAAGCCGGATTTACTTCGCCATTAGCACGAACATTTCCAGCACACAAATAACATTCCGGATCATATTCTGGTAAAGCAATAGTATTTACTGCTTCTTTTTGTCCTTGCCAAGGTCTTTTTGAACGGTGTGGTGAAACTAAAACCCATTCATTAATTAAAGGATTGTATCTTCTATGCGGATCTTCGTTGATATCAAACTTTCTCATAGTCATTATTTAGTGTATAGTGATGTTCCGTTACTTACTTTAACGTCATAAATTTTCAATTCGATTCCGAAAGCTTCGTTATATAATTTCGAAAATTTATCTTTGATTTGTTGTTCTTGTCCTTTTTTAACCAGGTTGATGGTACAGCCGCCAAAACCGCCACCCATTAATCTTGAACCAATAACTGCTGTTTCTTCTTTTGCCAAATCTACTAATAAATCCAGCTCTTCGCAGCTTACTTCGTAATCTTTAGACAATCCGTCATGAGTAGCAAACATTAGTTCGCCTAACAATTCAATTTTTCCATTGTCTAATGCTTCACAAGCCTGAATCACACGGTTGATTTCTTTTACTACAAAAAGAGAACGTCTAAAAACGTCGTGACTCATTTTGTCTTTCAAATCAATTATGGTTTGTTCCGTACAATCTCTAAAGCTTTTTATCTCTGGGAAATTTGCTTTTACAATCGCAATTCCTTCTTCACATTGTTGTCTTCTTTCGTTATAAGCCGAAGTCATCAACGAATGTTTTACATTCGAATCAAACAAAATCAATGAATAATCGCTAAAATTAGCATCGTGGTAAGTGTACTCTAAAGTGCGGCAATCAATTTTGATTACTTTATCTTCCAGTCCCATTACGCTGGAAAACTGATCCATAATTCCGCATTTAATTCCCACCCAGTGCTCGGCTTTTTGTCCTAACAAGGCAATATCAATTGGTTTGATATTCAAATTGAATAAATCGTTCATTCCAAATAAGAATCCACATTCTAAAGCTGCAGAAGAAGACAATCCGGAACCCACAGGAATATTACTGCTGAAAACACAATTTACACCTTCTAATTGAAATCCGTTGATTTTTAATTGGTTGATTACACCTCTAATGTAGTTTGTCCAATCATTATCGTCTAATTTCACCTCAGCCGTAACATCAATTTCAAACTCATCGTTAAGGTCTAAAGCAATCACCCTGGAAGTATTTGTATTGTTTTTTGCAAAAGCAAAACAAATAATTTTGTCGATAGCAGCAGGCAAAACATAACCATCATTGTAATCGATATGTTCTCCGATGATGTTAATTCTCCCTGGAGAAAGCACTATTTTTGTTGGCTCAGAACCAAAAGTTTCCTTAAAATAGCTAGTTGTTTTATTAATTAAAATATCATTCATTGGTTAGAATTTGAAGTAGTATTAAATTTATTTTTATTGAAAATTCACTCTTTATAGTGATTCGAATTTATAAGTTGTTTTATGCTTGTAAACATCGTCTTTCTTCAAAACAGCACTTGGAAAATGAGCGTGATTTGGAGCATCCGGGAAATTTTGAGTTTCAAAACAAATTCCGCTTAAAGCGTGATACGTTGCATTTTCTTTTCCTTTTAAATCAGGACCACAATTTCCTCCCACATAAATATGAACTCCAGGCTGATCTGTGTACACATCCATTTTTAAATTAGTCACAGGACTAAAAAGAGTAGCTTTCACTTCGTTATTATTCTCCACTACAAAAGTGTTGTCGATACTTTTAGGACATTTTTTAGCCGTTCTATAATCGAATGCAGTATTAACAACTTCCAGAATATTTCCTGTTGGAATGCAATCTTCTTTAGTTTCCACTACTTTTTGTGCATGAACAATTAAATCCTGTCCAGAAACATCCGATTGATGTCCGTCCAAATTAAAATAACTGTGATGTGTTAAATTGATAATCGTATCTTCGGTAGTGGTTGCTTTGTATTCAAGAATCAATTCGTTTTCCTCAGACAAAGTATAAGTCAAACTTACCGAAAGTTCTCCTGGATAATTCTCTTCGTTAGCAGCACTAACATAGCTCAACGTAATCGACGGATTCTCGCCTGTTGTTACCGCATCTACATTCCATGTTTTTTTACTGAAATTAGCAATACCACCGTGTAAAGAATTAGCTCCATTATTGATATTCAATTGGTAGTTTTTACCATTCAATTCGAATTTACCTTCGTTAATTCTCCCTGCATAACGCCCCACAGTAGCTCCCATATAAGGAGAACCATCTAATTGAAATGATTTTTCGTAACCTTCAACAGTATCAAATCCTAAAACTACATCGACAATTTCGCCGTTTTTCAACGGAATTTTCAATGCTGTAAGGGTAGCTCCAAAAGGAATTACTTTAAGTTGCGCTCCGTTTTTATTTGTTAACTCATAAAAAGAAGTAACAGCAGACTCTAAATGGGATAAATTATTTTCAGAAGTAGACATAATGTGGTTTATTTTTCATTTATTTGATTTCGATAGCAAAAATAGAAATAAACCTCATTAAACTATACCACTACCTACCAGTTTTTAAAAATAGCCACTAGATAAATAATTTATATAATCTATTGCTATTATTCTGTACGCAACACCACTATACCGTGTTTAGGAATTTTAAATTTCATCCCCTTCTTTATTTCACCCAACTTTTTATGCTGCCACAAATCACGTATTTCTTTCGACTTTTTAAGATTTACTAATTCTGGTTTTAAAACAAAATTGACAACGTTACCGCCACGGTTCATCAAAGCAACAGCTTTACCATCCTGTCCATTTTTACCCAGTAATTTTTCCCAAACCTCGATACTTCCTTGTTTAAATATTCTTCTGCCCTGATAAAATCCCCTGTCTTGATTTAACGCAATTACTTCTTTATTGGTCAGAATTCCTATAGTTTCTTTAGACATCTTTCTAAGGTCATTCCCCGCTAACAAAGGAGAATTCAGCATACACCACATAGAAAAATGGGTTTTATCTTCATCATAACTCATACCTCTACCTACCTGTAGCATATCCATATCGTTATAATGCCCGGCAGATGCATATTTATATAAATCGGCATTCAAATCTATGATTTTGAGAATTGATGAGAATTTCTCTCTGATATCGGAGGACATTCTCCAAGAATCGGCTTTATCTATTGCCCATTCGCCTGGAAACTGCCATCTGCAAATATTAAAAGTAATCGCTTTATTAAACGTTTTAATCTTATTGCTAATTTTAGTGTATTCGGTTTCTTCATTGAGTTTCATTCTTTCACCACTACACCAATCCACTTTTAGAAAATCATATCCCCATGTATTAAAAAAAGTGTTACAGTCTTCATCCAGATGTCCATAAATACCAACTCCAATACCTTTTTCATCTTTATCATGAATAGAACCACAGGTGTTTATTCCAGCATCAGTATAGATTCCTGCCTTAAGTTTTTTACTATGGATATAATCTGCCAAAGCTTTCATCCCTGATGGAAATTTAGCACTATCCGGATAGAGGTTTCCTGAAGAATCCCTGCCTCCAAAATAACCGTCATCAATATTAATATAGCGATAACCTGCATCATATAATCCAGAACTAATCATTGCATCAGCCTGTTCCATGATCATTTTTTCATCGATATGAACACGAAAATTGTTCCAGCTACTCCAACCCATTATTGGCGACTTGGCTTCCTGAGCACAAAGAACACCGTTTACAAGTAAGACTATAATCCATTTAACTGTCAAAAATTTATTGATTGAAATCATTTATTAAGTTAATTTATTGGTTAATTATTTTTTATTCTAAAACTAAAATATTAAATCCAAAATTATACATTAAACCAAACTAACAACACCAGTACCTATGGTTATTTAAAAAAGCTACTAGACAAACTAAAACAAAAAGCATAAATGAATGACTCCATTTATGCCTCGTTTAATAATATACTACCTTTCTAATACTTTTATTTTTTTTTCTAAAAAAACCAAATATAAGTACGTAAAATTGACTTTTATATTTAAAATGTGAATGTATTAATAGACTTTCCATTTAATTGTAATGAAAGCTGTTTATCATTTACAGCCAATGTAACAATCTTATTTTTTTCATCCTGATTCATTACCAATAAAACAATTTCTCCATTTGGATTTACAAAAGCCAAATGATCTTTTCCTCCAGAAGTTTCAAGTCTGTAAGCCCCAGGCAATACATAATGACTTAAATGTTTCATTAAATAATATTCAGGATTATAGGTCACTTTTTTTGTCTCTTTATTAACAGCTACTAACATATTCTGTTTCCATCCCCAAGTGCTTTTTCCACTTTCATCAAGAATCATATTCCAATACATATAACTACTTGCTCCATTAGCAATATACTGATGCATTAAAGACCATGTATATTCTGCAGCTCCCCAATTATTCTCTCCATTACCACACTCCGATTCGGTTTGCATTATTTTATATCCAGGATATTCTTTGTTTAATGTTGCTATTGTATGTTTGGCATCCCACTGAAAACCAACTCCCTTAATGTATTGAGAAGCTTTTTCATCATTTAAAACAGTACGGGTGAAATTAGGATTAGAAGTATTAACAGTCCCTAACCATATCTCTGTTTTTAAACCGTCTTTTTTAAATTGGGGCCCTAGAAAATTTCCCACATAATAAGCAATATCTTCAGGACGCCAAGTACAACTTTGCCATTGTGGCTGATATACCGGTTCATTTTGTACCTGAACTATTGAAACATCAATTCCTTCTTTAGCATAGGCTTGTACAAATTTTGAGAAATACAAGGCGTATGCCTGCAAATAGCGTTCCTCCATTTTAAAAGCCGTAGCATTGTTACGAATAAATTTTCCTTTATCATCAATTGGCATCGCATCATTATATTTTCCCATAGCATAATGATTATTTACTTTCATCCAAGCAGGTGGAGTCCAAGGCGAAGCCCAAATCTTTAAATTAGGATTTTTAGCCATTGCCATTTTTATATATGGAATTAAAATATAACGATCTCGATCTATATTAAAATTCACCATATCAAAATCTTCATATACGTCATTATAGGAATAATAACTTAATGAATAATCATTAGAACCTAGAGGCATTCTACATAAATTAAAATTCATACCCTCTTTAGTAAAAAAATCTGTGATTATATTTTGTCTTGTTTTTTCATCTAAACTAAGTAAGGCTTCATAACCTATCTCGTTAAAACAAGCTCCAAATCCATCCATTTTTTGCAGCTTTTTGTCAGGATAAATAGCAATATCAGCTTTTTCACTTGAATTCTTAAAACTTAAATCTGTCCCTTTTTTCCATGGCTCTTTTTCAGTAGTATATTTCCAAGTTACTTTCTGAGCATTGACTCCGAATGTAATTGACAAAACTAGAAATAGCATCGTAATATTTTTTCCCACCATTAATTGATTTTTAAATTAATATCTAAAAGTAAAAATAGAAAGAAACTTTATCGATACAGACCAGAGCCTACCAGTTTTTAAAAATAGCCACTAGATTAATTTAAAATGAATCAATCTAGCAACCATATACTATGTTATTTACCTTTAATCGTTTTCAATTTTACAACTGCGGTTTCTAAACCTGGCGAAGTAACTTCAAGATTAATAGCTCCAGATTTCTTTGTGCTTTTAATAATTACCATAGCACGTCCATGCCAAGCTTTACGATTGTTCGCAACATACAAATCGGTGTCTTTTAAATTAGCATTATCAACACCCACTATAACTCCAGCTCCTGAAACATTAAATGTAAGTTGGTTTGCTGCATTTGGATTCAAAACTCCTTTATCATCTGTAACTTCGACTGTAACATAGGTCAAATCCTGTCCATCAGCGGCTATTTCATTTCGATCGGCTGTCAATTTTATTTTAGTCGCTTTTTGCGCTGTTTTCAACAAAACCGATTCTACTTCTTTATTATTTTCTATGCCTACCGCTTTTAATTCGCCACTAGCATACGGAATTGCAAAAGTTGCTTTAAACTCCTGACTTAAACCTGTTTCTTTTTCACCAATAACTTTATCATTCAGATAGAGTCTTACTTTAGGATATTTCGAATAGACTTCTACCTGAATATTTTTCCCTTCCTGACCAGGCCAGGTCCAACTTTCCCATGTAGGCCAAACTGCCCAGGAAGTCAATTTAATTTCACCATTTTCGGGATTGGGTTCACGCACCGCCATATAAATTTTCTCGGTGTTGTTATACAACATACTTCGATAATGAGAAATGGGTTTTCTCCATCCTGTTAAATCCACATCACCACAATAAGCACCATGCCAAGGATACAAATTCGCTTCCCAATGTTCACCAGCCGGTTCTCCCGGATAAAAATAACGACCAATACCGGATTCCCCTAAATAATCCATCGCTGTCCACACAAAATCGCCAATGATATAATTGTGTTTTTGAACCAGATTCCAATTCGAAAAAGCATCTTTAGGATAAGACTCCGTTTGCACTATAATTCGCGAAGGCACTCTGGCATGATCTGACTCAGCGTGATGCAACTGATAATTATAACCGGCCACATCATGTGCCGCCATTAAAGGATCGAAAATTTCCCATGATTTATCCCAAGTAGTCATTGCCGATGTTACCGGACGTGTTGGATCTATATTTCGCACAGCATTAGCCAACATCTTTGCCGTTTCAACCGCTGCCGGTTCTTTTCTTTCTATAATTTCATTACCAATGCTCCACATAATAATGGAAGGATGATTTCTATCACGCAACACCATCGATTCTACGTCATGTTTCCACCATTTATCAAAAATACTGGCATAATCATAGGTTGTTTTTTTCTCTTTCCAGCCATCAAAAGCTTCATCTATCACCAACATTCCCAAACGGTCACAGGCATCTAAAAAAGCTTCCGAAGGAGGATTATGCGATGTTCTTAGCGCATTGAATCCTGCTGCTTTTAACAATTCTACTTTTCTTACTTCGGCACGGTCATAAGCTGCAGCTCCCAAAGCTCCGTTATCATGATGCACGCAACCTCCGTTTAATTCTATCTTTTTTCCGTTTAATACAAATCCTTTTTCGGAAGTAAACTCAATAGTTCTAATTCCAAAATCCTTCGTAATTACATCTAAATCTGTATTTCCCTGTTTAATCTTAACATTTGCAGTATAAAGATTAGGTGTCTCTGGTGACCACAACGCAGGATTTTCAACGGCTAAATTTTGAGTTACCTCTTTTTCTTCATTCGCTTGCAATTCGATTTTAATATCAGCATTAGCTACAGCACTTCCTTTTTTATTAGTAATATTTGTTGCAAGCAAAATACTTTGAGAACTTGTAGTTTCATTTTTCACGATAGTTTTAACCTGAACTTTTGCTTTTTCATTAGTTACTTCTGGCGTACTAATAGCAACTCCCCAGTTTTTTATGTGAATAGGATTCTTCACCTTTAACCAAACATGACGATAAATTCCAGAACCGCTATACCATCTGCTATTTTTTTGTTTCGAATTATCTACTTTCACAGCAATGCTATTCTGTTGCCCAAATTTTAAATAAGGAGTCAAATCATACTCAAAAGAAGTATAGCCATAAGGCTGCATTCCTACTGATTTTCCATTAACAAAAACTTCAGCATTCATATAAACGCCTTCAAAATAAATAGCAACCTTTTGATTTTTCCATTGAGCGGGTACTGAAAATGTTTTTCTATACCATCCCATTCCCATTGGATAAAACCCACCATCGCCTTCACTTGGATTATTTTTTTCTGATTTTCCTTCGATGCTCCAATCGTGAGGCAAATCTAATTTTCTCCAGGAACTGTCATCAAAGTTTATAGTATTTGCTGTAGAAGATTCGCCTAAAGAGAATTTCCAATCGCTATTAAAATCTTGTTTTCTCTCAACAACTTCCTGTTTTATACTCTTACATGAAAATAATATTAAGAAAACAAACACAATTGCTATGGATACTTTTTTGGCCTTCATTTTTTATCTAATAAATTAAAACATTTTTAAAAGTGTCAAATCAACACTTGTCAAATATACAACTATTATTCACATTTTTCAATTTGGGATTATTTTAATTGCCCATAACTGTTTCGAAACTATATTCTCCTGATTCTAATTTGAAAACAGCCTTGTTGTTTTCAACATTCAAAAATTTGATTCCGTTCTTTTTACCATTTATCGTTACGTCACTTTGTTTTAAAGCGGGCAAATAAAGTGTTGCATTGGTATTTGCAGGCACAACAAAACGGAACTCATATTTGCCATTTTTTCTTTCCCAACTGCTTTCAATACGTCCGTACATCGAATCGTAATATCCATTTGCGAAAGTCATTTGTCCAGTAGTATCAGGTTCTGGTTGTAACACAAAATGTTTAAATCCAGGTGAATTATCATCTCTTACAATTCCTAACGAATAATTATACATCCATGCTCCTACCGCACCAAAAGCGTAATGATTAAAAGAATTCATATTATTATTTCCTCCAAATCCGTCTTTATGAGTATACGAATTCAAGCGTTCCCAAATAGTTGTGGCTCCTTGGGTGACAGGATACAACCACGAAGGATATGATTTATTTTGTAATAATTGATAGGCAATATTCGAATATCCATTATCCGAAAGCGCTTTATTGACCCAGGCAGTACCAATAAATCCAGTCATTAAGGAATAGGGCGGACATACGACACCCTGATCTGTTTTGTTTTCTCTTTGTATAGAATTTATAAACTGCTTTATAGCTAAATCTGAATTCTCTTTATCCAAAATAGTAAAAGCAAAAGGCAACACATAAGACGTTTGTGTATCTATAATTTTACCTCTAAATGAGGTTTTCCCTGTCGCTTTATCAATGTAAGTTTTATTAAAAAACTCCTTTCGTTGTTTGTAATATTCTGAAAAATGCTCCTGATCTTTCTTTTTATCTAATATCGTGGCAACCTTAGTCAGAATTTCTAAATCATAAATAAAATAGGCTTCCCAAAATAGTGTTTTTTCATTTTTAGAATCCTCTAAACTCAGCCAATCTCCTAAAGAGCCCCAAGTGTTTCTTTCTTTTTCTTTGAAAACACCCGTTTGCTTATCAATATCGGCTATAAGGTAATTGACATAATTTTTCATAGCCTCATAATGCTCTTCTAACAAACTTGTATCTCCATATTGCAAATAGTTTTCCCAAGCAACTGTAATTCCCGCACTTCCCCACATGGTTTCTCCAAATCCCACCCCTATAGGAGCTACATCCGGAAAACGTCCATCTCCCCTTTGAATATCTCGCATCGCCAGCATGTGTCTTTTCAGAAATTGCTTCACATCTGATAAATGAACTGCAGTTCGCGAAAAAACCGAAATATCGCCACTCCATCCTAAACGTTCGTTACGCTGAGGACAATCAGTAGGTATTGATAGAAAATTCCCTCTCATTGACCATGTAATATTTTCCCATAATTTATTTACCAAAGGATTTGAGGTTTGGTAATGAGAAGACAATTGATGTATAGAACTCAACACCGTTCCTTTCACATCGGTTAACAATAAAGGTTTATCTATTCCCGTTATTTCTATATAACGATATCCGTGAAATGTAAATCGTGGCGTTATGGTTTCGTTACCTCCTTTAGTTGTATAAATATCTTGTGACATAGCTGCCCTTACATTTTCAAGCATCAGTAAATCTTCATTTCCTTTATATTCAGGTAAATTTGGATACAAAACTTCGGCATAACGCAATGTGATGGTTTTTCCTTTTTCTACATTGGTCAGCATAATTTTTGGTACGCCTACCATGTTTTGTCCCATATCATAAACAAATGCACCCGGACGAACTTCTGTAACCGATTGAGCCGTTAATTCTTTGATGGGTTTAACAGTGGCACCAAACTGCCCCACTAATTGAGCATCGTTAAAATTATTAAAGTTGGGCAAATTAGCCGTTCCTTCCGAACTTACAACTCCATTAGTTCCTATAGCTACCGCCTGATGCCAACGGGACGCATCATATATTGCAGTACTCCAGCCTTCAATTGCTTTTTCTTTTGTAGCATCATAAACTTCACCCTGAAAAAAACTACTATACTTTACAGATCCGTCATTAAAATAGATCCATGTTTCAGGATTAGTTGTGATAATTTTTTCGCTTCCATCAGCATAAGTAACTACCAGTTTAGCCAGCATCGATTGACGATCACCAAAAAAATTCCAGTTTTCGCCAACAAATGTGCTGCCGCCACTCCACCAGCCTTCTCCTAGAATGGCTCCCAAAACATTATTTCCTTCCTGGATATTTGCCGTTACATCATAGATTTGATACAAATGGGTTTTATTGTATTGTGTTAGCCCCGGATTAAAATAATCGTCTCCTATTTTTTTACCATTTAAATAAACATCATAAATACCACGTGCCGTAACATACAATCTCGCTTTACTTATTTTAGGTGAATCGATTCCAAAAACGGTACGCAACATCGGCATGGAATTCTGACTTGGATTAGCCAGAATAATAGCTCCATTATTTCCTCCCTTTACAGCGTAACTATGATTTTCAACAGTTACTTCTTTAAATGACGAGAATATACCTGAAGTATTACCATTATCAGAAAAAATCACATTCGAAGGACTTCGGTAATTTTTAATTTCAATTTTAGAAAACTGTGCTTTTTCTCCTTTAGGTACTGAAAAACCAATATCGCCTACTACAGGAAAAGCTATAAAATCACCTCCAGCTCCTAACGGATTTAAATTGAGATTAGCCACCAGATTTTCTTTTGAATTTCCATCAATATAAATTTTAGTAACTCCCAAACAGCTTCGAACACTTACAGTATGCAGATTGTACTTGTTGTCTTTATTAATAATCGAATTCGGAATAGAAAAACTTTTAAAAGGAATTTCTTTTTTATCATTTGGATGATAACCTACTCTATAAATATTCAGCTTTGCATTTGCATCCGAATTTAAAGAGGGAATATCTAATTCAATCTGAATGTAACTCTCACCATTCTTGTTCTCCAGTTTGTACTGGTTTTTATTTCGATCCATTAAACGCTGATCGTTAGCGCCATAAATTAAAGACGCTTTGGTCGAATGTGACTTTTGATCAAGCTGTATCGTACTATTGATAATAAAAACAGGAAGATATTGGGAATACAAAACCATATCATTGGCATTACCACCAATCCATTTTGCTCCAGACCAAGCCGTTATTTCTTTATCTGAATCTATATTCGTTACCATTTTGTGGTTCAACAAACCGGTTTCAAACCACGACTTTGCGGAATATTTTTTCCCTTTTTGATCCCAAACGTTTACCGTCCAATTGTACAACGTTGTGGGCTTAAAGTCTTTACCTTTATATTTAATATTAATGGATGCTCCACTTTTCACTTTGCCTGTATTCCACATCTCTTGCCCCAGATTATTGCTTACAATAATTTGATAGGCATTTTGATAATAACCTCTGTTTTTACTTGATGTTTCCATTTGCCAACTAAAAACGGGCTGAGGCACATCAAGACCTATAGGAGTTACGGCATTTTCTACCTTAAGATTCGTGATTTGGATATCTGCACCAAAAAGAAAACTAGGCACAGCCAGAAATAAGAAGAAGATTAATTTAAAGAATTTCATTAAATATATAAATTAGAATAGTAGTTCTATAATGTTAAATTCAAATCTATGTATTAAATCCAATTTTCAATACCAGTTCCTACCAGTTTTTCAAATGAAGCCACTAGATAAAAAATAAAGCATAAATGTAAAATGTATAACTCTGGAATGTATATTGTTTGTACAAGGTAATATTACTACTTTCATGTTATTTAACTTTTCTTAATAACTTTTCATAATCTAATTTGGTAATGCGACTCGGGAAACGAGGGTCGTAAACAAGCTTGAAATAACTTTTTTGCTTATTGCTAATCTTTAAATTTAATTTTTTATCAAGTAATGATTCTTTAGAGAAATTTAGCCCTAACATATTAAAAATTGAAGCAACAATACTTAGATTATGCACTAACGTTACTCTTGAATATGTCATTATTTCTTTATTTGGGTTACAATAATTAACAAATATTCCTCCTGTTATTTTGTAAGGAAAAATCATATTTTTACTTGTGTGATAATCTGACCCAACCGTAACTCCTCCTTTATATTCTTCGCCTTCTTTATAATTTATAACAATAGGAGGGATCTTATTAAACGCTGTAGTTTTTTCTGCATATTCTAATTGAAAATAGGGTGAAAAACTACTTAACTCTACAGCAAAAGCTTTACAAAAATCGAGTTGATCTTTTGTTGAATCTCCATAAATTTTTAAAAAATTTTTTCTAGCAAATTTTGTAAAAACATCCTTTTCTTTACTTTTAACGCTAAAGATTATTTTTTTCAAACTATAGAGATCACTATTATCTAAACCATATTCATCAGCTAAATTGTAAAGTTTATTAGTACTCAAAGAGGAATAAAGTTCATTAGAAAACATTTTTTCAAAATCTTTTCTTTTAATTTCATAGTCTTTAAATACATTTTTATCGTACAAAAATTCTATTGTTTTTTTATCTATATGAGATAAATCCGCAATATTATTATTAGCTTCAAAAAAGAGGCTTTCATAAAAGGTATAGCTATCTCCAATTACCCCCAAAGCTTGAGTTATTTCTTCTAAAATCATTTTTTTTCTCATTAAATAGGAAGACTCATTAGTATCAAGAGCATCAACTTTTGGGTCGTTTCGAATACCTATTATTCCAGATGTAAGATGCTTAGTATTGTTTTTTATATAACCTACACCTAAGAGTTTAGGTTCAAGTTTAAATTTTAGAGAATCTTCTAGGGTTTTAAAATTTCCAAAAATTATTCTTAAGTTACTTTTCTTGGAATCTGTAACAAGATTTATTGAAATAGGGATATTAAGAGCATTTATTTTAGCGAGTGCTTCTTTTACAAATAAAGAATCATTTTTCAACAAATTACCTTGTAAAGAAACCTTAATATCATCTTTCCATTTGTAAACATTGTTTAAAACATCCTTACTTGTGTCTTGATGAAAAGCCGTTTCATAAAAATAATTAATAACCTCCAATCCATATTGATCAATGATTTTTTGTTTGTTAGGTTTCTTAAAATCACAAGAAGTCGCACAACAGTAAATTACTATTAGGCTGCAAAAGATATTTATTGTATTTTGAATTTTCATTACAAGTATTTTTTTGATAATCATCTTAATAAACTATGAAACTACTAGATAAAAACAAAGCATAAATGAATTACTCCATTTATGCCTTGTTTACACACACCCTATTATTATCTTATTCTATATTAATTACTTGGCAATCCATCGGCTTTCATTCCTTGTAATATTAAGGCGTGCAAAATATACAAATCTTCCGAACCTGTGTCTTCCCAATATCCGTTAATACCATTAGGCCAAAAGTGTTGACTATCTCCTTTTACAAAAGCAGCAGGATCATTTGTCATCATCTGTAAAATTTCATTAGCACGTTTCCCGTTCCATTTCCCGTTTACCATCAATTCCCAATATTTCGAATGCTGTCCCACGCCTACAGAATGAGCCATTTCATGCATGGCTGTTCCTATTTGTTGGTATCTCGAATCTGACCCAACTCTCACATTTCCTGCGAAATTCGCATCGGCCGTTGGTGTCCCTGGTGAATAGTTTACGGTTATATGTTTTACTATCGAAGTAAAATTATTGTAGTATGCAGTTGCTCCATCAAAAGCCGCTCTAATTCTAACATAAGCAGCCTTAGTATTGGCATCTGCATTAGAATCTTCATTCAACGTAAAAGTGAAATTTCCTTTTTTTATAGTACTTATCACTATTTCTTCTCCATACAAAACACCTTCTGACGTTAGCGCATAAGGCCTAACATAATATAATGTTTCTGGCTTTAAATTACGAATACGTTCTTTGAACTTATCTTCTACCTTGCTTCTAGCTATTTTGTTATTAGCTATTGTTGGTTTCGTAACAGTATTGTAAGCCAAACCTATTTCTTGAATTTTTAAGTCTCCATGTTCTTTCAATGTTACATCCAAAAAAAGATCTTGAGCACCAGCAATTTTTATCTCACCTATCACCAGAAATGGAGAAGCTAATTTTAAAGTTTTGAAACTTATTTGATTGCCATAAGCAACCCCTTTATTATTTACAGCATAAGCTCTTGCATAATACACTGTCTCTGATTGGAGCTCCGAAAGTTCTGTTTTAAAATCACCTGAACCTGTTGCAGAACTAGCTTTTTTCTTCGTCCCTTCATATACAGGATTTTCAGTTGTTCCATAGCAAACACCTCGCTCAAAAACGCTGCTTCCACCATTATCATTTATCTTACCCCATACCGTAGCGAGTACTCCAGTTACATCCAGAGCTTCATTTGTTTGTAAACTTGCTAATTTAATGTCATTTACTGGCTCCTCAATAACAGTAGCCTCAGATGTACCAGCAGAAGAGCAAGAGCAAATTACTACTATTGACATCATCAATGATTTGAAGTAAATCGTATTTAATCTAAATTTCATATTTATCATTTTGATTTATTTTATAAAAAATTCTAAATTCCATTTGTCTTGCCATTTTAAAACAGGCTTACCGTTAATCATTTCGATTGGCAACCAAACATAACTCCCATCAATCGGGTTATCCGGTTTCCATCGATCAGCCATAAAAATAAATTGATCTTTTTTTCCTTGCACAGGCAAAACACAAGTGCTCTGTGAATGAAATGTAAGCGAAGCGTCTTTCCCAACACACGGATTTCCTAGAGGTTTCCACGGTCCCCAAATTGATTTTGAACTAAACGATCGTGCCTCATTCGGATCCCAACCTGTGCATCCTGAAGTAATCATATAATAAACACCATCTTTTTTAAAAATTGCAGGTCCTTCATTATGACCTGCTGGTGCCATTCTGGTCCATTTTTCTGTGAAATCTAAATAATCATCTGTAAGTTCTGATATGTGAAGCGTCAAATTATCTTCTGAAGCGTGTATCAAATAAGCTTTATCGTTGTCATCCACAAATACAGTCATATCTCGAGACATTTGTCCTTTTTCGAAATCCCGACGAACAAGCATTCCGATTTTGATTGCCGTCAACCATTCGGAAGTCCAAGATTTTAATTTATTCTCACCAATTAATGCTGATTTGAATTTATCATCAAAATTCATTGGCCAAACTCCTTTATTCGGTCGGTATGATTTTTTAAATTGAAAAGGTCCTCTTGGATTATCGCTTACAGCAACAGCTGCTCTGGCGGCATCGTAACCTTGGCCTTTTAATTCCAAATGAAACCACATTACATATTTGCCCGTTTTCTTATTAAAAATTACTTTCGGACGTTCTATAATACAGCCTTTTGTTATCTCCGAACTAAGATTATTTTCAACCTTTAAAACGATACCTTCATTAGTCCAATTGTATAAATCTTTTGACGAATAACAGCTGACACCTTGCAAGGATGTATTTCCGCCACGACCAGCAGTTTTATACTCTCCGTACCAGTAATAAACCCCATCAACAAAAGTGACACCTCCTCCATGAGCATTAATATGCACTCCATTAGTGTCTTTCCATTGTTTTCCGGGAATGAAAGAATTGTTCTGACTGAAAACCAAAGAACATACTAAACTTAAAACTATAGAATTTATTAATTTCATTTTACTGCTTTTTTTGATAAACTCTGATATAATCTATCATGTATTTTGATGGAAAACTAGCAGCTGTAAAATCGCCGCCATTAATCCCTCCTACTGCCAGATTCACTAATAAATAATGGGGTTGTTGAAATGGAATTATCTTTTGATCGACTCTTTGAACTATCTCTTTCACACTAGTTTCATTTAACAATTGGTCATCAACATATAATTTAATCGAATAAGCATCCCAATCCATTCTCCAAACATGGAATTTATCAGCCCAGGAATCCTCTTTAAAATCACTCAACATCACCGTCGCACTATCCCATTCTGTATCTGGCTTATTTGATTTCCATGCAACATTAGCTAATATTTTTCCTGTATAATATTCCATAATATCAATCTCACCATTAGCAGGCCAATTTCCTTTTACACCCAAAGTCCAAAATGCTGGCCACATTCCTTTTGCAACTGGAATTTTAGCTCTCATTTCAAATCGACCGTATTGCCAGGAATGTTTTCCCCGGGTAATTAAGCAGGAAGAAGTTACCTTTATAGAATCTCTATTTTTGACCCAATCGTGATGATTTTTAGACACAAAATTTGGATTAGCTCTACTTTCTTTCTTGGCTTCAATAATTAAAAAACCAGCTGCACAATAGGCATTTTCTTTTTGATACCACTGACTTTCCAGATTTCTCACAAAACCTGTTTCGTAATTCCAATTCTTTTTATCCGGAGCACCATTAACATTAAATTCATCACTCCAAACTAACCGATACTCCTTATACTTAGAAAATTTTTCCTTGTTTGACACAAAACCCGAAATGAGTATTAATACTATTCCTAAAACCAAAAATTTGAAAGTGAAAATTTTCATTTTAAATACATTTTTAAAAAATCCCCCTAAAATATTTAAAGCCGACTCCAATTTTTAGACTGGAGCCGGCTCTTTTAATCCTTTTTTTTCACCTATTGCTTGATAATATTCTTCACAGTAATATCATTCCCGTTAAAAATATATAACAAATAGTTTCCTGAAGGCAATCCTTCTAAAGACATCAGTTGTAAAGTACTTGTCAAAGAAATAGACTTCATCTTTACACCTAAAACATTGTATAATACAAGTTTTGCACCAGTATGCACCTCACTTACTTTTACATTCACTTCACTTACAACTGGGTTAGGATACGCCGTTACATCTGTATCTTCATTAACAATTAAAGTTTTATCCGCTGCATTGTTTCTACTAACTGTTCTATTACAAGAACCCAGTTTATCTCCGTGATTCAAATGTGTTTGAACAGCATTAGGACTTACACAAATTTCTTTACCATTATGACAAACTACAACTTTATCATTAGAATTACCACACTGTACATTTATTGCATTAATCACAATAGAAGCCGAAGTCTGGCAACCTTTAGCGTCTGTTACCAATACTGTATAAGTTCCAGCAGCTGATACTGAAACACTTTGCGTATTTTGGTTTGTATTCCAAACATAGGCATAAGGCGCTGTTCCTCCTGCTGGCGCCACACTAACATTAAGAGATGATGATGCGTAGCCAATATAAATGGTGTTTTTCTCATCTACTGCAGCATTAAGTGCATAAACAGCTGGAATCCTTGCTGTCAATTGTACCGCATTGGTATCATCACAATCATCATTATTTTCTACACCACAGGCTACAACTGAACCAGCACCTAAACCATCACCATCATTATCAGCATATAAAAATTTACTGTCGTTACAATCGGTACTGTTAGTAGCATAACCTTCTGGAGCAATAGACGAACATAACATTGCTGTTGCAGTCGATCCAAATCCGTCATGATCAGCATCCACATAATAAAGAATAGGCTCATGAACAGTGGTATCGCTATCATTACAATCGGTGTTGTTTGTCGCATATCCTTGAGGTGCAACTGATGCGCACAACATTGCTGTTACATTCGATCCAAATCCGTCTTTATCTGCATCAACATAATAAAGAATAGGCTCATGAACGGTTCTGTCATTATCATTACAGTCAGTCTTGTTAGTAGCATAACCTTCCGGAACAACAGACGAACATAACATTTCAGTTGCTGTCGATCCAAATCCATCCTTATCTGTATCTACATAATAAAGAATAGGCTCATGAACAGTGACATCACCGTCATTACAATCTGTATTGTTGGTAGCATAACCTTCCGGAGCAACAGACGAACATAACATTTCAGTTGCAGTTGATCCAAAACCGTCTTTGTCTGCATCTACATAGTATTGAATTGGTTCGTGAACATTCGCATCGCTATCATCACAATCAGTATTGTTTGTCGCATAACCTTCAGGTGTCTCGTTTACCGGCAATAAAGCTACAATAGAAGATCCAAATCCATCATGATCTCCATCAAAATAGAATTCCTTATTAACTATTAGTTGTTGTTTAACAACTGGTGCAGAACTATAGACATTATCACCAGGTTGTGAAGCACTAATTTCACAAGAACCAGCACTTACAATATGAATTTGACCATTAACAATACTAGCCACCGATTCGTCTGAACTACTATAAGTAACAGCAAGTCCTGAAATAGCTGTCGCAGCCGGATTAAAATCTGGATCTCCAATCATTTTTGTTTCAATTGAAGCAAAATCAATAGTCTGATTCTTTTTCACAACCGTTACTAACTGTGTCTGAGGAGCTGCAGTACTATAATCGGCATTACCTGCCTGAGTCGCAGTAATTGTTGTTGTACCAGCTGCAAGAATGTGTAGCTTCCCATCAACAATATTGACAACTGATTCATCCGAACTGCTATAAGCTATAGCAAGTCCTGAAGTGGCTGTTGCAGGAGAAAAATCGGCATCGCCCATTTCTTTTTGAACAACCGGGCTAAGTGTTATACTTTGACTTAATTTAGCACTTTCAGCAATCTCTGCCACACTTAATGCTCTGTTGTAAATCTTAAACTCATCCATTGAAGCATTTAAATAAGGATCTGCATATTTAGATTTTCCTAGTTCATTTAACTTTGTTTTTCCTAATGCAGAAGGCTTAATAGTAACTGTCCCACTTGCTACTTCCACTCCATCAACGATAATTTTACCAATATTTCCTTCTTGTACATAAGCTAAATGTACCCATCGGTTAAGAGGCATAGTATATTGTGAACTTAAAGTATTTTTAGTCTGACCGCTTGTAACTATCTCATAGCTTAACTTTCCGCTTCCATTAGCCGCTTCTAAAGCCATCCAACTTCCCGTACTATCTCCAAAATCAAAAATCCTTGACCAATTCGATAAACTATTTAAGTTGACCCATGTAGATATTGTAAAATCATTCAATCCTTCTACAACTCCTTCTTTAAGCTGGATATAAGAAGTTGAACTTCCGTTAAAACCAACTCCTCTTCCTGCCTTACCCACTGTCCAAGTTGTAGTGTCAGCTAAAGTTCCATCATAATTACCCCACTGATCATGAGCATTTAAACCTGTATTCTCACTAAAATCATAATAAGCATGTTGTCCTAAATTAGGTCTGGAGACAATTACCTCTGACTCAGCTCCTTCTCCTATTTCATTAAACGCAACAACTTTATAATAATAAGTTACCCCATTTAGAGCTGTTAAATCAACATAATTTCCTGATTCAGCTATTGCAATGGTTGTAAACGAACCTAATTCAGAAATGGAACGCTTAACATAAAACTTAGCATCATACATATTGCTCCATTCTAATTTCACCTTGGCATCACCAGAAGCCAAAACAATATTCGAAACTTTTCTAGGAATCACTAAATCTAAAGTACTTACAGTGAACGGAGTAGATTTTGCGCTTTCTCCTCCAGAGTTTAAAGCCGTTATTGCATAATTATATGAGGTATTTTTAACCAATCCGGTATCCTGAAAACTGGTTCCGGTTAGATAAGAAGCAATAAGCTCATAGCTACCATCAATACTGTTTGCTCTCCAAAGATTATAAGCTTCAGCCCTATCTACAGCAGGCCAGTTTAAATTAATAATTGTAGTAGATATTGCTTCACCACTTAAACCGGTAGGAGTATCCGCAATAACAGCCTGGGTAAATGTAATTACAGGGGAATAGGCCGTTTCAGTATTATCTTTACCTACTACTTTCATACGGTATTCTGCTTTAGAATGCACCTCGTCATTTACACTAAGAACAGTAGGATTAGTTGAATCGTAAAAAACGGAGAAATCAGTCTCTCCTTCTAACCTTCTTTCAACAACATATCTGTTTATTAAATCCTGATTAACACCTGTCCAATTAATCGTGATATTTTTATAATCTGACGATAACTTATAACTTAAGGTTTCAACCAAAGGTTTCCACACACTAACAAATTCTCTGGCTGGAGTATAGGCTTTTTTAGACGCATTTTTAGCATAATACTCACCCGCCGGAGTCAAAACGATATTATCATTTCCTGATTTTGCAATTACTGGAGCTGTTTGCAACCAGGCATAATTAGCCCAGTTAGGGTTTCTTGTTTTAAAAGCATCGTCAATAGTAACATACATAGCTCTGGAATCCTGCACCCAGTTATATATAGAATAACGCTCAACATAATCGGCGGTTTCCAATACATTCAACACCGAAATTAAATCATTTTTATGTTTGGTCGCATTGGCATCAGTCAGCATAACAGGTCCATCAGGAAAAGAATTCCCTGTCCAATTGGCTCCTATATTCCACTCCGTTATCCATATTGGTCTTTTATATTTATTATAAATGTTTTGTAAATCACTCGCCCATTGAGCAGCAGTTTTGTACCAATAACAATGAAGCACAACATAATCTACACGATAATTGCGTTTCTCTGCCTCGGTCATAAAACTAGCCATCCAAGGATTAAAAGGATCAGATGTAACTGGCGAACCTAATCTTAAACCTGATTGCATCAGACCCGGCCAACCACCAATAGCCTGATCAACTGTCATATTGGACTGATCAGGACGATCTGGTTCATTATATCCTAAAAAGTGAGTATAACCTGCTTTAGTATTTGCAGGTCCAAAATCCGGCCAATAAAGGGTTTGTCGTATAGGAACATATTCGATATTAGGCGTTGTATTTCCACCTGTATTCCAGTTGTAATACCAAGAAATATTCGAAGCATCCTGAGCCGCTTGACTACCACCTGCTAATCCTTTTTTAGTAACTTCATTCCACCTCATCGTTCTAATAAAAGAGATCGTTCCATTTAAATAAGGCGGCAAAACTGGCACCATTAAATCCTGGCTTTCGGCTACATAAACCCTGCTATAACCTGTTCCATTCGAATTAGAGGCAAAGGTTGCCATATAACCTTTTTTCAACTTAAAGGATTTTATAGTATTATCAAAAGCACCTAAGTTAGTATAAGGAGTAACTATGTTGTACTGTTTAGCATCTCCTCCATAATTTTCTCCCGAAAACACTTCCAGGGGCTGATAGTCTGATGAATGAGGAACAACCACTGCTCCGTTTCCATAAGTTGTGACAAACACATTGGCATTATTGCTTGCAGCAACACCGTTTATTGATATTAAGTTTAGGTATGAACCTATAACTCCCGATGGTTTAACATTCTCAAAATACACACGGGCATCCGTTGAATTCAAATCTACTATTGAATTAATCAAAGGATTGTATGCATTATTTAAATACAAGGAAGCCGAGGATTTTAAAACTACTTTTGACTTAGAAAAAGCACCAACATTCAAATTCGTTGTAGTTTCTAAAATTTGCGTTGGAGGAGCGATACTCTTTTCCGGAGCATAAGCAGCATCTTCATAAGTTACCGAACTCACTACCATATCCACAGCTCCATTAGCATAGTTCTTTCCAATTACAATCTTTGGAACACTTTCTAATGCAACTTTTAAATCTCCTATCCCAAAAAGCGCCTTATCCCCTGTTATATTAATATAATAAGTACCTGCCGTTTGAGACTGGAAAGACAAATCCCCTTTTCTCAATTTATTAATAGCTCCTGAAGTAAATGTTTTTGACGAAAGAACAGTTCCTGTACCGTCAGCAGAAGTACTAATTGACACTTTTATTTTATCATTAGGAGCTCCATTTGAAATGTAATCATAAATCCATGAAAACTGATAATCTCTGGAAGCTTCTAACTGTACCGGAAAAGAATAAGTTGAATTTTCAACAACACTGCTATCCCATCTAATATACATAAGTCTTCCCGAATAATTTGTCCCATCTGATTCGAAAGTATGTCCAGAAGTCACATCCACATATCTTACACCGCTAGTAGAATTTGCCGTATTAAAAAGAGTAACAGCACTAGGATTAATCCAACCATAATCCGATGGTTTTCCAGCGTTATTCTCAGCTAAACCATCCCAGGGATTAATTAAGTTAGTCGATTTAAGCTTAAGATTAGCAATTCCAAAAAGTGCATAATCCCCAGTTATTGTCAAATAATAAGTCCCTTCTAACGAAGACACAAAGGAGAAATCCCCTTTTCTTAATTTATTAGCACTCCCTGTTACAAATGTTTTTGAAGTTACTACCCCACCAGTACCATTAGGAGCAGATGTAATTGAAACATTCATTTTAGCACCTGCAGCAGCATTAGCTACATATTCATACAACCATGAAAACTCATACTGCAACCCTTTTTCCAATTTCACCGGATAGCTATAAGTAGATGCAGAATAGGCGCTACCGTCCCAACGTATATACATTATTCTTCCTTTATAAACCGAATTATCTGATTCAAGTGTATGTCCCGAAGTTACATCTATATATCTGACACCACTTGTAGAATTCGCAGTATTCCATGGTAAACTCGCATAGGTATTAGCCCATCCGTAATCAGTAGGTTTTCCTGAATTATTTCCCACAATTCCAGCCCATTTACCAAGCATATTATCCGCCCCATATACTATTGGTTGGGCGCCAGCATTAGCATCACCCACTAAATCAAATGCTTTAGAGGTTAAATAATGCCCATCTTGATAAATATGTGCCATACCGTCTTTCACAGCATATCGATACGTTTGTTCCTGTCCGTTATCAACAGAAGTACTTAAATTACTAATTGACGATAAAACTGTTGAATTATTAAACGTAGTTTTATCCAGTGAGGTTCTTATCCCAAGTCCAGACGCATTTTTAACCTCAACATCTAAACCTCTACCCTGAGCTGCATTTATTTTAGCTATGACCTCTAAGGTAAATTCATTTGGATTAGACAGGGGAAAGGTTACGATATCTGAACTCGTACTGCTATTAAAAATTTTAGAACCACTCAATGTTGTGACCAGACCTGCTTTAACAGGTAGATTTGGAGCCTGTGCATATATTTGGCATGCAAAGACTGATAACATTAATAATAAAAAAAAGTATTTTTTCTTCATACAAAATTAATTTAGATTAATAATTTTTAAAACACACAACTCTTATTAATTAGGATTTTAACAAGGATAACAATGCACCAACTATCCATAAAAACCTTACTAATAACAAATCATCCAATACAAATCTAACGTATCACTTTAAGCAAAAAGGGGGTAATTACAATATATTAAAAGGGTCTTATTGGTATTTAATAAAAAAATAGCTTTATTTTTTTACATTACATAAAAAACAAACGAAATCAAAAAACTGCTTTTACTATAAATTAAAGCAGCTAAATAAATATCCCTGATTTTTTACTATGTACGAATAGAATCGTAAATCATTTTATAAAAAAAAAGACCGTCCGAAAAGTAATTTTTCGAACGGTCTTTTTTACAAAAAAATTATTTATTAAACAACTAATTCAAATGAAATCATATTGCAAAAAATTGACCAGCATCAGATTTGGGTTTTGTTAATTCCCATACTGATATTTAAGTTCTATAATTGAACCTATTATTGTTTGCAATTTAATTATAAACCTAAATCGTATATCTCAAAATTATCCAAATAAATTAAATTAGAAATAGTAGAGTTTACAAAACCATCACAAGACATGAAAAGAAATTGTAATGTCCCACTAGCACCTGCACCAGCTGTAATTATTTTGCTAAATTGAACCCAACCTGTACTATTTGGAATACTTACAAGATATTGGCTATTACCACTATTATCGTTATCAACATTTTTCCATACCGAGTTAGGCAATACAAAATTAAAAGCACCATCTCCAGCTGTTGGGTTTTTAATCATCGCTTTGATTTGATACCTGTGATTAGGTATGATAGCGACACCTGAAGTATATTTCAAAACACCTCCATTAGGATAGCAACTACCTTTTAAGTACACACTTCCACTTGTATCGTCTGTATTATCAACGCAAAAGTTCTCAGTAGATTTTGGATCAAAATTAGTCCACTCTCTAGTCCAACCCGTAGCCTGAGCAAAAGTACCTGCAAATGTTGGGTTAGCAACTATATTTGTCCCTGATTGCGTAGGGGCATAGAAATTACATCCTTGATAAATAATTGGTCCAACTTCAACATAATCTGTATAAAAAATATCAATACATGTCTTAGTTGGCAAAAATAAAGAACGGTGTTTAAACTTACTTCCTTCTTTAAAATTTGGAATAACTACCTGGCTAGTAGCAACCGGGACTGTTACAGTTTTCTCCACATTCGAATTGTCTGTATAAATCACTTCAGTAGTATAAGCACCAGATGTTAAGTCCATAGTTGCAAAATCAATTGTAAGAGATTTTTTAATAGACAAAGTGCTAGCAATAATCTTTCTATTGGTTAAACTTGCTTGGTAACGTGCTCCATAAGTTTGAGCTGTGACATTTTGAGAAATAGAACTATTTCCTTTAGCATCGAAAGTCTTTACTTCGAAATTATAGATGTTTTCAGGAAGATTTTCTATAATTTTTGAAACAACATCTATTCCTGCAGTCCTATTTATTGGTATTACAACAGAATCCTTTTTAGAGTTCCAATATACTCTCAATTGATTAACCTTAGGATCAGAGATAATAAGTCCCTCAATCTTTACTCTATTCCTTCCTGGGAAGAACTTTAAAGAATCAATCTTTCCGGTGTAAGAAATCTCCCCGCCTTCAGTAAATTTCAAATACTCATCAGCTCCTGTACAAGAATGTATTACAAGAACTAACACCACAACAAAAGCTGTTACTAAAATATTCCTTAAATTTTTCATTGTTTATTATTTAATATTAAAAATTAGGATTACCATATACATGTACCTCTGAAACAGCCATAAACTTACCTCCAATCCAGTTTTCTAAACATTCAATTCTAAGGTAACGAACTGCTGGTTTATCTAAAGCTATTTCATAATCGGCACCATCTCTGGCAGCTATGAGATCATCATTGTTTTCCTGACCATAAGGAAGACCTGAAGGTTTCTTGATTTCATATTCACCCAACAAGGTCCAATTACTATTAAGCGTACCATCATTCAAGGTATTGCTTCCCCATATCCTAAACTTTTTCATAGCTCCTAAATAGTAGTACATCCTTTGTCCACCTATAGGTTCTGAAAACTGCCAAAGTCTCAAACGACTTAATTTAGTTATTTTTCCAACATCAAAAGTCACTAAATGATTTCCTACATCAATAGTTCTGTCAGTAAAATAAGAACCCCAATATTCTAAAAATTGACCGTCCCACAAATTTGAAACTGGATAAGCATTATTTATAGTTTTTGCATCATTAGCAAGATGAACCCCTACAAAAGCCGATTTAGGCATCAATTGCTCAAATATTGGTTTTATTGTAATTTCTAAAGTATCGGTATAATTCAACCAATGATCCCTAACAACAATTGCAAATTCCTGATCTACTGGCGCAAAACCTCTTAAACTTTGTTTGATTTGATCAACAGAAGTATAAATACTTGTACGAAGAGGTACCCAGTCTCCTTGAATGTTTTTTTGCATTACTAAAATACCTATTTCTTCTTTGGTAGGGTTATCAGCGGTGATGCGAATACCCCCAAAATCAGGCTGAGCAACTAATGACTTATATATATCATAAATTGGAGCTTTCAGAGGAGCTACTGTTACAGTAACAGGCTTAGACTCAGTCTCACTTCTATTTACTGCATAAATTTTAACTTCATTATTAGATTGCCCTGCAAAGCCTTCTAAAAGCAAGGAGTTAGAATAATAAGAAGCTTTAACCTCCATAGCAGTTCCATTTTCCAATTTGTAACGGGCAACAACATACAGTAAATCTTTGTCAGACGGCAAAGTATAAGTAATCTTTGCCTTGCCCGGTAGATTTTGCACTGTAACATTTGTTACTTCAGCTGGTGGAGTTGAATTGTGCTCCAAAGGTTGAGGACCTTGATCTTCACTACAAGCAACAAAAATCGCAAGTAGAGATAACATAAATATCCTTATGGATGTAATTATAATTCGTTTCATAATTTTCGTTTTTTATGATTATTACCAACCTGGATTTTGAATCAAGTTCGGATTTTGAATAAGTGTTGTTTCGTCAATAGGCCAGAAATAATCTCTAGGAGACACAAAACGTTGTTGATTTAAAGTTACTACTTGATAATAGCTACTCTCTGAACCACCAAAAACATTCCACCCCTTTACAGCCTCATTAAACTCTTGAGTTGCTGTTTTCCAGCGTCTGATATCCCAATAATTCTTTCCTTCAAAAGCCATTTCAATACTACGCTCTCTGCGAATAATTTCACGTAAACCTTCTTTGGTTGTATATTTAGTTGGATTACTAGAAAAATTAGTCCAAGACTCTACAACTCCTTTTAACCCCGCACGTGTACGAATAGCATCTACATATTGTAACACTTCGGCTGTAGATCTTCCGTCAACTTCATTAAGTGCTTCAGCATACATCAAATACAAATCGGCTAAACGCATTTCAGGCCAAGCATATTCTTTGTATAAGGTACCTCCACCAAAATGTTGCTCCCAGTTAATGAGTTTTTTGATATAATATCCTGTTACATTAAAATCAAAAGCATCTGAACTTCCTGCATAATCTTGGTATTTAGCTCTTATAACTTCTTTTGTTTCATCAGAACCACTATCATATTTATAGAAAATAGCACCATCAAAACCTAAATCGGCATAAAAACGAGGCTCACGATTAAAGTTTATAATTGAGGTTCGATATCCCTCTTTAATATCAAATTTATCTGCTGCAGTAGCTACTTTCAACTCGGTAATATCCCCAAAAGTCAAGGTCTTATCTTCCTCAATAGGCACCCCATTTTTAGTATAAAAATTCATAGCCGATTCTAAAGTAGGCGAAAGAATTTTTCTTGCTTGCGAATGTGATACTGTAGCATTCAAAGGCATCATACAAATACGTTGCAACTCATACGTACGACTATTAGGATTTGCCCATATCAACTCACTATTCCAACGTTCAGTTACTGCTTGTGTAATATTTAGTTTCGTTTTGGCAGTTTGAGAAATGGTAAAGGCAACATCATTTTTATAGAATATTTTGTTTCCATTAGCTTCAGCTGCATCAATAGCTGCTTTAGCAGCATCTGCTGCTCTTTTCCACTTGGTAGCATCATAAACCGTATTAAATAAAGGCGTTCCATCTTTAGCATTAAAACCTACCATATCTGCATTTCCATTAAACAATGGACTTGCAGCCATAAGCAACAATTCGGCTTTAATACTTAAAGCTATCGGTTTTGTAATTCTACCCAACTCATTTTGAGTATCTGCAATTTGTGGAGGCAATGCCACTGATGCTTCATCTAACAAACTTACTAAATAATCAACTGTTTGGTCAATAGGCTCTCTAGCTACCTGAATTTGATCCTCAGGAGCATCTATAGGAAGATTAACTCTAATAACAGGAATAGGACCGTACATACGCATTAAATAATAATGGTAATATGCTTTTAGAAATTTAGCTTCTGCTATCCATCTCAAACGTTCTCCTTCAGTTAGATCTGGCACTTTGGCTCTATCTTCAACATTTTCTAAGAAAACATTACAATGTCTTATTCCATCAAAAATTGGGTAACGATCTCCAGGACCTGCTGCCTGATAATAACCTTCCCATGCATTCATGTAAGGCTGTGCTTTTCTTTGTGTACCCGTTGCAATATTAAACGCATAACTTGTTACGGCTGCACGATTGGCTGCTACCCATGTTTCATCACCAGCTAACATCCCTATATTATATACTGCATCTCCATTTTTAGGAATGTAAGCATAACAGGTAAATAAATATTTTTGAGCTTCGTTTCTTAATTTAAAGGCATTTTCTAATGTCGATACATTATCAGGAACCACATCCAAAAAACTATTTTCACATGATTCCAAACCTAATAAACAAAGTACTACCATTGATGCCCCAAAAACTTTTCGCAGTTTTTGTAAGTTCATGTTTTCTATAATTCTATTTTTAGTTTTCATACTTTCTATTTTTTAAAAATCGACTTTTAATCCCAAATTGTAAACGGATTGGATTGGATATCCTAAACCACTACCTCCCATTTCTGGATCCCATAGTTTAAACTTACTCCAAACGGCTAGATTATTCCCACTAAAATAGACTCTCAAACCTTTAACTCCTATTTTTGATATAAATTCTTCAGGAGCATTGTACCCTACTTCTATCGATTTCAATCTCAAAAAAGCACCGTCACGCATCCACCAAGTTGATACTTTATTATTGTTATCAACAAACGTATCACTTAATCTTGGCCAAAAAGCATATAAATTTCTATTATCTTCAGACCAGTGATCCTGTGCTACAACATTTAATAAATTATTTTGGTACGGACCATTTAATACAAATGGCGCTATATTTTGTGGATTAATAAAAAATGATGTACGTGCCACTCCTTGAAAGAAAATACTAAAATCAAATTTCTTATAACCTACTGTACCTCCAAAACCATACACTATTTCAGGAATAGTAGGATGTCCTATTGGTACCATATCTGCATCAGAAATTTGACCATCTCCATTAACATCACGGTATTTAATATCTCCTCCTGTATAAGCCCTTACAATTCCAGCCCCTGGCCCACCATATTGAAATGCTGAATTTTCAGTTTCATTTTGATCCACAAACAAACGTTCGGCTATTAAACCGTATTGTTGATTGAAACTTTCACCAATTCTTGAACGATAAGCCATATTATCAGGATAATTAATCTCATCATATACCAATACTTTATTAGTCGCATAAGTAAAATTACCTCTTAACTGTGTGTACCAATTGTTATTGAATTGTTTATTATAAGTAACTGCAATATCCATACCTTTACTCTCTATTTCTCCAAAATTAGCGGCAGGAGTTGCGGTAAGCCCCATTGTTGAACCAATATTAGTTCTGGTTTGAAGGATATTTGTACGATTTTGTTTGTAGATATCTACTACAAAATTCAATGATTTATACAATTCTAAATCTAAACCTAAATTGATTTGTTTTGATTTTTCCCATCCAATATTTTCATTAGCATAACGACCAACAGATACTCCAGGCTGAAAATAACCATATTGCTCTCCAAAAGTAGACCCATAATTAAAATTACCAATAGTTACATCTGATAAGTAAAAGAAACGATCTGAATTATTTCCAATTTTATCATTACCAACCAAACCGTATGTCGAACGTACTTTAAAATTTGTTATTACATCTTTAATAGGCTCCCAAAATTTCTCATTAGAAATATTATAAGCTAAACCAAATGAAGGGAAGAATCCATAACGATGACCTTGAGCAAAACGTTCAGAACCATTGTATCCAAAATTAAATTCAGCAAGGTATCTATTATCAAAACCATAAGTAAACCTACCTGAAACACCTTGATTTCTTGCAGGCAAAGAGCTTGCTACAGTTCCTGAATTACCTTGTTCATAACTGGATAACAAATTAATCAACATACCAGTTACCGCATGTTTTTCATTAAAAGTTCTATTATAATTAATAGCAGTTTCTAAATAAATTCGAGAATCCAAGTCTTTTCTCCCTTGGGAATAATCTAAAAATTCTCTTCCTACAATAAATGGATCAGTAGTTACAGAACTTGGACCTCCATCATTCAGTACTTTTAACTCAAGCTCTCCAGTTACAGGACTAATAAAAGACTGATAATAAAATGGATTATATTTTCTAGTAACGTTAAAATAAGAATATCTTCTTACATACCCCATTGCACGAGCACTAAGCCCTGGAGTTATTGCTTTTAAATCTTGTTGTAACTCAACCTGAGTTTGTATCGTTGATGCTTTAGACGATTCGTAACCTCGAACCATCTCAGCATAAGGATTAACCAAAATTGCCCCAGTAGTTCCACCTGCCAATGCGCCTCCAAATAAAGGATGATCGATAAATGGCAAATAACTAGAAGGATATACTTTAGCAAATGCAACTGGATTAGACCACATCGTAAGATTAAAAATACGCGCTCCTCCGCCTACCCAATTTCCATTAGTATCATATCCTCCCGTGGGACCATTATAATCATCAAATTGACCATAAAGACGAACAATCGCTTTTGTAGTAGGAGTCAGTGTCATATCTACATTTGATCTTAAAGAATAATTTCTTAATTTGATATTATTATTAAAATTATTCAAACCATCTACTTTTAAAACCCCATTATCAATATTGTAAGTACCCGCTACATAATACCTGGCTTTTTGTCCACCTCCACTTACACTCAAGTTATAACCTTCATTAACAGTATAATCTTTAATTAATTCGTCAATCCAATTATTACTTGGATACAAATAAGGATCATCGCCTGCTGCTGTTCTATCAATTTTATTTTGATTATAAAGATCTCCTAGCTGAGAATTACGAGTTCTTCTAGCCTCATTAGCTAATTTCATATAAGCAATGTTATCAGCAAAATCAAAATTTCTAGTATTAGAAGACATTCTGGTTTCTGTTCTAAAATTAAATTTAGTAACTCCGTCTTTACCCATCTTAGTAGTAATCAACACCACTCCATTAGCTCCACGAGCACCATACACAGCAGCAGCAGCAGCATCTTTCAATACCGAAAAACTTTCAATATCATCTGGCTGCACTCTTGCCATATCGGTTGTAGTAGATTCAATACCATCAATTAAAATTAATGGATTAGAGGCTCCTGAACCAAAAGTTCCTAAACCACGAATAAAGAAATTCGCATTATCTTGCCCAGGCTCTCCACTTCTTTGGTAAGCAATCATACCCGAAACCCTTCCAGCTAACATATTGGTTAAATTACTTGTAGGCCCTTTCAACTCTTTTGGATTAATCGTTGTAATAGAACTCACCATACTTGCTTTTTTCTGAGTTCCAAAACCTACCACTACTACTTCTTTTAATCCTTCTGAACTTGGTTTTACACTTATTTCAAAAATTGATTTATTTTGTATTGCTACTTCTGTAGGTTCATAACCAACAAAAGACACTACCAATAGCTTATCTCCTTCGTTAATTTTCAAAGAGAATTTTCCATCAAAATCAGTCATGACTGAATTTTTAGTCCCTTTAACAAAAACCGTTGCTCCAGGAAGTGGCATTCCATTCTCATCGGTTACTTGCCCACTAATGGTTCTTTGTTGTTGTTCTATTTTTTGTTTTGTTACACTCGTAACATTCAATACATGTGCTTGAATTTGAGATAACGAAACCAATATCAACATTGTAGTAAGTTTCATTTTTAAATCAAATTCTAAAACGCTATGAGTCTTTTTCTTTATTTTAATAAAGTTTGTCATGTGTGGTTTTAATTTTTAATGGTTAGTTAAATTATTATCATCTACTACAAATACTCTTTGTAGATAAAGTTTTAGAGTTTTTAAAAGGCTATTTCATATAATTGATAATTTAAGATTAGAATTAGTTAGTGTGTCTGTAAAAATATATCAATAGTTAACTAAATAAATGTTTATTTAACACTTGCAAAAAAAGGTGTGCGACTCCCTAAATGTTTTTCCACAACACCTATTAATCCATCCAAAAAAACATCCTATATATAGTTTAAAATATTTTCAAACTATTTCAATGTTCTATTAGATGAATTTCAGCAATATTAACATATAATTCACATTACAAATCTAACATAAGTACCCTTGTTAAAAGAGGGGTATTTTGACAAAAAAAGAGGGGCTAATCAGCAATATCAGCTAAAATCTAGCTTATTTTTATATCTATGATAAAAAAATTAGAATAAAATTCAATAATACTCAATTATTTAAAAACCTAAATTAAAAGACTTAAACAAGTAAAAATGGCTGTATTCGTAAATATAAGTTAAAAAATCGGCTGTATTTCAAGATGAAATACAGCCGATTTAGGATCCTTAAAAAAATTAAACAAATCATCTACTATCGATACCTCTCAAATACTGCCAATAAAGAACAACTACAACTTTGACAATTAATTTGGTATACCCAATTAATCTAAAAGCGGGATATAAAATTAATTTACACCCCGCTTCTATTACGCTAAATCCAAAAACAGATTATTCTGTTTTATCTTCGTCTGCAACAGCATCCTGCCATTTATCCCAAACCTTAACATTCGCATCATAACCATCATAACCAAAGTTCTGACTTAATTTGCCTTTAATATTTGCCGTTATAGCACTGTTAGGTATTGGCCAATAATTATTACGCTTATTCATGCTATAAATCTTAGTACCATTTGGAACAACAATTCCATTTGGATACTTATTGTAAAGTGAATAATGAACAATACGTTGCCACCAATAACTACCTCCTGCATTATCTATTCCAGCTTGTTTATCCCAGTTGCTAAGACTATAGGTATTCCCCCATTCGTCAGGCTTTCCACTCATAGCTAAACAGTGAGAAATACGTTTTAACTCTACATTTCGCCATTCTTCCAGATAAAGCTCTCTTCCTCTCTCGGCACAAATATCACCAATAGTTACAGTATTATACATTTGTGCAGCTCCTGCTCTTTGACGAATAACATTGACATCCTGAGTTGCCCCGGCAACATTACCCTGATAAAAACGGGCTTCAGCACGTAACAAATAGGTCTCGGCCAAACGGTACAAATACATGTGAGCCACACTTCCAGTAGTAGCACCTTGAAAATCAGTCGAACTTGGATTAGCTTCCTGTACTACATCATGTATATAAATTTTATACAAAGGAAAATCAAAATAATCACGAATGGTATCTTTTGCTAACAACGTAGTACCTTGTTTCATTCTAAAATTCTGACCAAAAAATGTAGAAGTTTTGTCATTATATTTAAAATCTTCCATATTTACCCAGTTACCCATCGTACTATTGTGTCTTAAATCTTGTTTATCCTCAACACCATTTACTACCCACATAGGAACTTGTGAATAATACGAAGCACTAATAGTGGCAATTCCACGCCCAAATGCTTTATTATAATCATACAACGGATTGTAATTAGCATTATTGGAAGCGATACGCAATCCTGCTTGTTTACCATCCGGAGTCCTCAGATTACCCGAAGACCAAAGCGGACCAAAAATACGCATCGAAGCAAAACCTAAAAATGACTGCGCACCGCTATTAGGCATAATCATAATGGCTTCGGTATTGGCAGCAATCACCTTATTCTCCGGTCTGTGTAAATCCCAGATAACATTTCTGGTAATTGTCCATGTTTGTGGTTTTCCTCCGGGATCAAAAGTTCCAAAAGTATTTTTCATTAAAGAATAGCCAGACTGATTAATCAAAATATTGGCTTGCGCCTCAGCTTCTGCAAATCTTCCCGATGCCAAATAACATTTAATCAACAACTGACGGCAAGCACCTTTGCTTACCAGCCCTTTATACGGTAATTGTGATTGCTCCGGCACCCATTGAACAGCCTTCTCCATATCGGCTGTAATCATTTCGATGATAGCTTCTTTTTTAGTCGAATAATAATTTTGCTTAGGTGCTTCTAAAATTTTAGTTACCAATGGTATGTCTCCAAATTGATACACCAAATTCAGATAACGATAAGCTCTATGAAAATAAGCCTGTCCTATGTATTTATTCTTAACATCTTGTGTTAAATTCTGAATTTTATCAATATAGGTCAATACTGTGTTAGCAGATTTAATACCGCTATAAGCCTCATCCCAGAAAAAACCAAGGTAAATACCATCATTTGGATCCCTCGCAAAAGAACCTGTAGGCGTAATAATATTAGCATAATCAGCAGCTGTAGTACTTGCATCGGTTTTTCCATACTTTGCCATATCAGAAAAAACATACTCAGTACCAATAGGCACACTATTATTAGCATAACTAAAATGGATATAATTATTTCTCAAACCCTTATCTGCAATTGCCAAAGTAGCCTGCAAACCAGACTCAGTAGAGAATGTACTTTCAGGTATGTAAAAAGAAAGCGGATCCGGTTCAAGGAAATCTTTCGAACAAGAAGCAAACAAAGCCCCTACCACAACTAAGGGAACCAGTTTTGAAATTTTATTTTTTATATATCTTTTCATTTTGATTAATTTTTAAAGCGTTAAATTAAAACCTAAATTAAACATCCTGGTAGCTAAACCTCCAGTTTCAGGATCTCCAAAATACTTCCAATTTTTATCAGCAGACCAGGTTGCCACATTACGAACCGAAGCATAAATCTTTACATTACTCATCTTCAAACGCTCTGTCAAATCTTTAGGGAATTTATATGCTATCGAAATATGGTCTAAACGAATAAAATTACGATTGTATAATCTATCAGTTCCAGCATTTGAAGGCCCTCTGGCATCAAGTCGAGCCCAGTCATTAGTTGGGTTATCAATTGTCCAGTATGGATTTACAAATGGATTGTAATTGTTTGAATACAAACTACCCGTATTGTAATTGTTCATATAATTCCCATCAAGCGATTTGTGCCCCATGTACGAATACATATTAATTGCTAAATCCCAATTTTTATAAATCGTAAATTCATTACGCAATGACCAGTTAACTGGAGGAGCTGTCTGTCCTAAGAACTCTTTGTCTTTATCATTATAAACTGGCGTACCATTAACATCGTCCCCTGTATAATTATTTGCTATTTTTGGATCTCCAGGACGTTGTCCATAAATTTTAGCCTCTGCTACTTCATCTTTTTGCCAAATACCAGTTACCCTATAATCCCAAATTTCAGAGATAGGCTTACCTATAAACCATTTATTACTCTTATCATCAGACTCTTTTTGACCAATAACATTACCATTAGCGTCCAAAATATTTTCCATATTACCATATAATTTGTTAATCATATTCTTATTATAGGAAAATGCAACACTAGTACGCCATTCAAAATTAGGCTGTTTCATATTGACAGTATTAATACTCAATTCGAAACCTCTATTTTCTACCTCTCCAAGGTTAGTTGCAATGGATCCAAATCCAGAGAAACCAGGCAAACGTTGACTCATAATCATATCCTTGGTAATGGATCTATATACATCTACAGTACCCGAAATACGGTCATTTAAGAAACCAAAATCAAGACCAATATTTGTTGACGCTGTTTTTTCCCATTGCAGATTTGGATTTGCCAAACGATCAATCACCAAATACTTCATATCAACAACATTCCCTGAAGAATCAATATAACCCATAGTTGCTCCTGTACCTGACCCTAGGTTAGCTAAAGAAATATAAGGATCAGCAAGTGATCTATTTCCATTTTTACCCCAGGATACACGCAGTTTACCGGAACTCATAGCATCCCAATTAAACCAGTTTTCTTTAGAAAAATTCCACCCCAATGCAACAGAAGGAAAAGTGGCATAAGGATTAGAAGCCCCAAATGCTGAATATCCATCACGACGAACAGTCGCTGTAAGCATATAACGATTATCAAACGAATAAAAAAGTCTTGCCATTAATGCATCGGCTGTTTGATGTGTGTCTGTTGTTGAAAACGAACTATTTGCCAATGTTGCATTAGAAGTATTATGAAAACCTAAGGCATCTGAAGGCTGAATATTACGTGCATTAATCTCATCTGCCCATGAACGACGCTCTTCAACTTCCTGAACAAAAGTGACTACAATATGGTGTTTATCATTAAATGTATAATCCCATGCTAATGTATTATTCAGGTTCCAATCAAACTTTTTACTGTGATCTCTATCTACACCGATGTTAGCAGCATTCAAGCCTTTATTGCCCGATGATTCAAAATAACGATTATAGTAAAATTCATATCTTGGCGAAACATTTAATGAGTAAGTAATTCCTAAAGGCAAAGTTACTTTTGTATTAAAAATGGTATTCAATACAGTATAACCCTTTTCAAGTTCCAAAAATTGACGATTATAGTAATAATTATAGCCTCCAATAGTTGCCCCCATAGGCTGTCTCTCATAGTCACCATTTGCATCTCTAAAATTAGAAAACGGACTATTTCTTAACATATTGGCATCATAATAATTAGTACCTGTACCAACCATAATATCTCCATCTGTACGATCTTGAAAATTAACGTTTGCTCCAAATTCAAGCCAATCTGCAACGTGACCATTAACTTTCATATTAGCTCGTACTGCCGAATAATCATTACCCTGAATAGCTCCTTCTGCATTTAAATAACCCAAAGACATATAATAATTTACTTTATCGCTAGCCCCGGAAATATTTACATTATGATCCTGATTAAATCCTGTTCTAAAGGTACTATTATACCAATCGTGTGTTTTCCCGGCTATGAAATTATTTAATATAAGCCCGTTTTGTAAGCCTAAACGAAGACCCCATACTTCGGTCAAACTTTTACCCTGCGTTTGAGAACTTGGCTGATAAGCTAACCATTGCGCCTGAGTGATACCATATTTCGCTAAATCATTTGGATTTGAAAAATAACCCAGCTGACCTGCCTGAGCCGCAACATAAGCTTCGTATTGTCCAGTTGCGGTATTGACACCATAAGTTTTAGCTGTTTCCCAATCTTCACGATATTTTATGTAACCTTCCGGTGAATACACATCTCTATAGGCACTTTTAGTATTAACTGTCATGTTTGATGTAACACTAATAACTGGCTTACCATTTTTACCCTTTTTTGTAGTAATAATAATTACTCCAGCTGCTGCTTTAGAACCATATACCGCTGTTGCCGAAGCATCTTTCAAAATATCTATCTGGCCAACATCACCAGGATTGATTTCTGAAAGTTCACCATAGAACTGCATTCCGTCTAGAATTATAAGTGGTGAATTATGCACACCATCATTATTGGGATTGTAAACCGAATTTTGCCCACGAACTTGTAAAGAACCTCCTCCTTTTGCATCAGATGAATACCCAACTTTTAAACCGGGAACACCTCGCAATACATCCTGAACTGTTTGTGGATTCTGATTTGCTAAATTATCTGGTTTAACCTGTACAACTGAACCCGTTAAATCCGTTTTTTTCATTTTACCGTAACCTACCACAACAACTTCCTCTAATGAAGCTGCATCGTTTTGCATTTTTACGTTAACAGTAGTTTTCCCGTTTAATGCAACTTCTTTATTTGCATAACCTATATAAGAAATTATCAACACTGAATCTTCATCAGCTTTTAAAGTGAATTTTCCATCAAAATCGGTTATAGTCCCTATTTTAGTTCCTTTTATCAAAACAGATGCACCTGGAAGTGGCATACCATTTTCATCATTAACTTGCCCGCTTATGCTTTTTTGTTGCTGTACTTTTTGTACCCCTGTTGCACTTGCAAAACTAATAGTGTATGCATGCACTTGAGATAAAGAAATTAACACACAAAATAGGGTAAGTTTCTTTTTAAAATCAAATCCAGATACGTAATCAGGAACCTTCTTCATCCTAATAAAATTTGTCATCTTTGGTTGTAATTTTTGATTAATTAATAGTTTGTTAGATTGTAAACTATAGCAATACCAGATATAATTATAATCACCTCAAAAGCTATTTTAAATATCCGTTAAGGTTAACATATCTAATATTAACATATAATTCACATTACAAATCTAACGGAACACTAATAGTCCAGAGGGGGTAATTACAACATTAAAAAAGGGTCAAATCGGCATTATTCGACATAAAACAGACTGTTTTTTGTATCCAAAATAAAATAATAAGAATAAAATTACACAATACTCAATTAATTAAGAACCCAAACACAAGCCTTAAATAATTAATCAATTGTTTTTTTATCTAAAAAGACAAAAAAAAGAAGGAAGTCATCTCAGTTTTGAAACGACTTCCTTCTAATAAAATAAAACACACAAATATTGAAATATTAAGAAAACACCAAATATAAAAAATATACCCCTCAGCAATAAACTTGTCAAACTTGTCTTTATTGAACCTATAACGAAAGACTCCTTTTCTAGAATCTGAGCTGTCTTTTTTATCTATTTTTTGGAATATCAAAAAAAAAGAATCTAATCCCTTTTAATAAATAAATTGAAATTGCTGTTTGTCATTAAATTAAGATTACATTCAAAGAAAACTTACTCTATAAACAAGATCTATTTCCTAAATTAAAAACTATTTAAATCTTAATTAGACTTAAAACTCCAAACCTGACCAATAGTCTCACCTCCTTTATCATCTTTTACAACAATTTTCCAATAATAAGTCTTGGCTATTTCTATAGAGTTCACATTTAAAGAAGTCTCAGTAACTGTATTTGCAATTTTTGTTGTTGGCGGATTGGTTGTACTCAAATATATGTCATAAGAAAGCTTATCAGCTGTATCAGAATCACTTGCTGACCATTTTAAAACAACAGCTGTAGACGAAACAGTTGAGCCATAATCCGGTATAACTAATTGTGGTAAAAATGGTAAATGATTTGATTGCGCTATTCCTTCTGTATAAAAACTGTATGTCAAAGAATAGCTACTTGAAAGATTATCACTATCTATAGCTTTTACTCTCCAATAATATGCCTTAGCCTTTTCTAAAATCACCGATTGATTATTATCAGTAACTTCTTTGGTAGAAACTATTTGCGTAAACTGATTATCTGTAGCCACCTGAAGTTGATATTTAATTGAATTTTTTTCAGCATCTGTTGAAACATTCCATTGAAAACTAATTACATTATCAATACATAATTTATTATTAGTTGGCGAAACTAATACTGGAATAGTTGGAGCTGTATTTTGTGATTCTTCATCATCACCTCCCTTACTACAAGAAAATAAAACCGCACCCATTATAAGGCTATAAAATATATTTTTCATCATTGTTTTTTAATTATAGTTAGACTTACAACTGGATCTAAATATACTTTTGCTATATAAACCCCCTCTGCTTCTTTTTGAACATCTAGCTGTACTCTATTATCAAAAACTGCATAATTCCCTTTTGAAATCAACTGTCCTCTCAAAGAATATATTTCGACATATACCTCTTTCTTTGAATCAGGTATAGTGATTTCAAACAATCCAGCAGTTGGATTTGGATAACTTACAATCCCGGTTTCCCCTTCCAATTCTCTTTCGATACTTTTTGCATAAATACCCTCACAAGGCTTTGCCGTTTTTACTTCAAGTAAATCCCCTTTTTGTACATCTATTAAAAAGCTTACATCACTTGTTTCAAATTGCGATGTACCATTAATAATAATTTCAAACGGAGCAGTTCCTTCAGTTATTTCAACTGCAACTTTGTTAGAAGAAACAGTTGTTGATTTAGCCGTTATAGTTCCTCCTTTGGCTATTGTAACGGTATAACATTGTTGAAATATTTTCCCTGAAACACCAATACAAACAGCATAAGTCCCAGGAGCCAAATTAGGAATACTTAAACTATTATTTACAAAATTATAGTTTGCATTATTTATAGTAGCGGTATAATTATAGGTCTCTTTTGCGTTAATAATAATTTCCCCATTGTTTTTATTCGCACAGGTTTCTGATTTAGTTTCAATTGAGAAATTATTGTATGGAAGATTAAACGGAGTAATAATTATATTGACTGTAACGGTATTGCCATCAATAGTTCCATCATTAGCTTTATAAGTAAAACTATCTAGTGTCGTTTCAGAACCATTATGAGTGTAACTAAAAGTTCCATTACTATTCAATATCAATGTACCATTGGTCACATTTGACACTAAAATAGCTGTCAATACATCATTATTTACATCTGTATCATTAGCCAGTACATTGGTTGCATCACCTACTAAAGTATTCGATGTACCACCTTTTTCCTTAATAATAATTTGTTCGGTTACTGCTATTGGGGCAATATTTGAAATCTGAGCAATTTCGTTGGCAGACAATGCGTAATTATACACTCTGAAATCATCTATACTACCATTAAATAATGGATCAGTGTATTGACTACGACCAATGTAATTCAATACAGGTTTAAAATCCAATGGCTTAATGGTGACCGTTTGTGATTCAGACACTAGCTTACCATTTATATACATTCGCGCCCCAGTTGCTCCTAGTGTTACCGCAACATGTGACCATTTGCCTGTAGGTAGTGACGGTGCATTCAAACCTTGCTCTGCACTACCATTTTTAATACCAAAATACAGTTGATTCGTTCCTGATTTAGGTGTTAAAAACATATACTCTGTCTCACCGTTTCCAAAATCGAAGATTCGCTGCCAATTAGCTCCTCCTTGCCAGTTAACCCAAGTTGCAACTGTAATCTCTTGCTGATTTACCAAAGTAGAAGGCATTTGTACGAAGGCATTTGTACCGTTTAATGCTATTGCTTTGGAATTGTTACTTACACCGTTAACGAATGTGGCTCCTCCTAATGTAGCACCGTGATTCAGGTTAACAGATTGATCTAGGGTATTTCCTTCAAATTGCAACTGAGCTACAAGATCATTGCTGCCAGTAGTAGTTGCAGTAACTCCATTTGAGTAAGCGGAGCGATTCAAGGATTTGTCCACCGCTTTAATTTTATAAAAATAAGATCCACTAGTGGTGGCGGTATTATCAACGAAAGCATTAGATGTTATGTTACGAGCTATTGTATTGTAAGGCCCTGCCGCTGATTCTGAACGAAAAACAGTATATCCAGCTACATCAGATTCCGGGCTTACTGACCAATCCAATCGGATAGATTCGGCTTTTGCCGTAGCAACCAAATTACTTGGGGCACTTGGGGAAACAAATTCAATAGGCGCTCCTACAGGCAACAAACGCCATTGTTGATTGGATCCTCCATTTTTTTCCCATTGTTGAATCTTTCCTCCGTCAGCAATACTGGCATTATCTACATCCATGCATTTTGCACTGTGGCGGCTGCGAATATAAAACCAGCCATCTTCGGCATAATCAAAGAACCATTGTTGGTTGCTACTTTTAACATTATCCCATACAATAATATTGCCACCATTATCCAATGAAAAATTACTAATATCCGGTGATTTTCCACTGTATGCCGAAGAAAGGGTGAAATAACTAAAATCACCACCCACTCTTGAGTCAACTGGAGTTACATCCCATTGTTGATAAGTAGCACCTGAATATGTACCCTGTTGAACATTGACCCCTTTATCTATAGAACCACCCGCCACTTCCATCACTTTACCGCTGTTACGGTTTACCAATACGTAACGACCGTTGATTGCAGGCTGAATATCATCTCCCCAACTCACTTTTACCATTTGCTCGGCATTAGTTTGTCCTTGTTGATAGCCAGTACCACCAGGTAATACCATAGTATATTCGCGTTGTGGCCCATAACCATCATAATATACGTCTCTTTCTTTTGAAACAAATCGATACGTTGTCGTAGCTGATTGCCGTTCTGATGTACCACCAAAAAGTTGCACTTTACCATCAAGATTTCTATAAACTGAAGCTGCAGTCCAATTAGGTCGATGCTCAGCATAACCTAATCGTACACCATCACTAGCCTTAACAAACTCTCCTCTTGCCAGTTCCGCTGTACCCCACCAAATCCCTGTTTGCAATCCATATTCTACACCAACCATTGCTTCCATAACATTATGTAATTCATCATTGGTAGCATGATGACCGTTGGCTCGCACCGTTTGATAAAAATTAGCATAATTATCAAAACTACCTGCAAGTTGATGGGTATTCCCTTCATCCAATCTACTCTTTAATTGATTGTACCAAACCGAGGCCTGATCATTATTTAAGGTATTACCACCACAAATACGAATGTTATCAAATCGAGAATTTTTTCTAAGCTCTCCGGCAATATTATAAAAATCGTTGACAGTACCTTGCCCTGTAGCACTATAATCAGGCTCATTAAAAGGAGAAACGGAAGTGACTGTAAGTCCTTGATCTTGATGAAGCTTTGTAGTTATATCAATCAATTTCGCCCAATTAACGGCATTACTATAAAAATAAGCATCAACTTTTGGATGATCACTATTAAGTACCACTTTCGAGTTTGTACCCAAATACTGCTTTATAATATTGATTCTTAAATTAGTATTTGTAAGTGCATCGCCTTGTAATTGAGTACCATTCAATAATGGATTGGTAGGCATAAATGAGGATCTTACTACATCTATCCGATCAGCTCCCATAAAAGCAATCCCTCTACGAATA
Organism: Flavobacterium undicola; assembly: GCF_009909155.2. Taxonomy (GTDB): domain Bacteria; phylum Bacteroidota; class Bacteroidia; order Flavobacteriales; family Flavobacteriaceae; genus Flavobacterium; species Flavobacterium undicola. Next base: position 26,490 of record NZ_JAAAPM020000005.1, on the reverse strand, counting down.
TTTACATCCGAAAGCCAAGCTAAGTCTAACCCCCACTCAATAGGCTTATAATCTCCTGAAGCTGAAACACTAAAAGATACTGTTCTGTCTGGAATCGGTTGTGCTACTAAGTTAGCACTTGCGCTAATTTGCGCATTAAGATTGAATCCATAGAGCAACAGAATCACAATTGAAATTGTAATTTTTTTCATGAATTTGGTTATTTTATTGGTTTTGGTTTAGTTAATGATAAATGTTTATTTAACACTTACAAAAAAAGACGAGTATCTCTCACTTATCTATATTATGACTACAAATCTAATACAAGCTTTCTAGCACAAAGAGGGATGTTTTGGAGTAAAAAGAGGGGTAAATTGGCATTAATTGAAAAAAGACATACTATTTTCAACTCACAATAAAAAAATAAGAGCAAAAAGACCTAATAATCAATGGATTAAAAAACAAATTAACCTGATAACGGCACCGCAATTATTTATTATTGTTCTTTAGATCATTAAAAAATGCGATCGTGTTTTATATTTAAAAACTCAATCGCATTTTAAAAAAATTTAAAAAAATCTGTTAGATCATTTTACAAAACGAGACATTTCTGACGCTGCCAATAAAAAAGCACCCACACCAAAATCGGCAGTAGAGTTTTTATCGACTACTTGTCCCGGAATGGCTTTTTCTCCGATAGGCTGTACATATCCAACCGTACCATCAGCCTGAAGAGCAAAATGGGTTAAATAATCCCATGATTTTTCAACTACAGGCAAATAGGTTGCTTTATCTAAAATTCCATTGTTAATCCCCCATAAATATCCGTAAGTAAAAAATGCGGTTCCGCTGGTTTCTGGTCCTGGTGCATGTTCTGCATCTAAGATACTTCTTGTCCAATAACCCTCTTTTTGTTGGGCATTTGCCAAGACCTTAGCCATATCTTTAAAACGGTTGATGTATTCTTGTTTGTGTTTAGCATTTTTCGGTAAATCTTGAATAATTTTGGCGTAGCCTGCAAAAATCCACCCATCACCTCTGGCCCAAAAGTCTTTTTTCCCATTAGCGCTTTTGTGCTTAGGATACACATATTTTGCATCTCGGAAATACAATTTTGCTTCTTCGTCATACATAATACCATTTGCATGTGTTAAATAAGTATGCAACTTTTCTAAATACATTTCGTTCCCAGTAATCTTATACAACTTAGTCATTACTGGCATAACCATATACAAACCATCTACCCACCACCAATAATCATTTGCTGCAGTACTCATTTCATACTCCATTACTTCACGGGCACGGGCTATTTTATGAGCATCCTTTTTCCCTGTAAAATTGTATAAATCGATATACGTTTGAAAACAAATTTGCCAGTCTCCAAACAGCACATGCTTATCGGTTTCTCCATAATTGTATTTCCACTCCGATTTGTCATTCGATTTGGCTCCCATCCACTGATTTTTCTCAGCCCAAGCCATAGAATAATCCAGATATTTCTTGTTTTTAGTTACCTTATAAGCTTCCATATTCCCGGTATGATAAGCGGCAACATTCCAAAATGCGTTACCCAATTCAGGATGCGTATTTTGCCAACGACTGTTAACGTTATCAATAATAGCAAATACTTCTGCTTTAGATTCCTTTATTGCTACTCCTTGTTTTACTGCTGTACTTTTACAACTAACAACTGCTGCAGCAACAGCAGCCATTAGAATAAAAAATGAGTTTTTAAAATTCATAAATATATAGTTAGATTAGGTGTTTAATTATTTCGATGCATGGTCAATTGCTATTTCCTGTCCTGACCAAATTTTCTTTTGTGTCCAAGGTTGGTAGCCATCACTCCAAAACGAATCGGTTGCTGGTAAACCCAGCACTAAAAAAGCTTGAGCGCACAAATACAAACTTCCTGTTGAGATATAGCCTTCACCAATATTAGGTTGATGTCCGTATAAGCCAATTTGAAGCCAACCGTTTTTATTAAAAGTTCCTGAGACATTCATTTGATTATGAATCATTGTATATAATGCCGAACGAACTTGGGCAGGAGTAATTTCTTTTGGTAATTCTTTCCAAAGCGCAATTTGTGACAACAATTGAAAAGCTCCAAAACGATACGCCAATGATCTCCCAATAGGAGGATAAGTTCCATCAGGAGAAATTAATCTTTCCTGGATAGCGGCATAACGTCTGGCTCGATCTATCTCCGTTTTAAATCCTTCTTTATGGTTGTCATTTTTTTCGTTCAGTGTTTTTAAAATATCTAACTGCATTGGATGAATCACAAAACTATTATAATAATCCCAATGAAAATCAGGACCATCACCAAAAGTTCCATCACCTAAATACCATTTTTTATGTTCTTCTAAAGCATTATTCAATCGCTCTTTATCTTCTTCTTTATCAAATTTAAGTATTGCCGTTTCTACCATACTGGCAAAAAGCAACCAATTACTTTGATACGGCTTGATTACCCTGGATGATTTCAATGCTTTAATTACATTTTCTTTAGTTATAGCATCCAATGGTTCCCAAAGTTGTTTTGGCGCACGAAGCAAAGCCTGGGCAAAAAAAGCCGCGTCAACCAAAGGCTGTTTATCTTTTACAAAATTCATAAAATCTGGAGCATTCGGATCGGTCGCATTATGAATGCATTTTTGAGCCAAATCAATATACTTTGCCCTCAGTTTTCCTTCAGCAGTTGCATCTGCTCCTAATTCCAACCAAGGAGCCATTCCGGACAATAATCGACCAAAAGCCTCCAGATAAGTCACATGCGTTCTTTCATCCCAAGCTCCAGGAGATTTTTCTACAGGCATTAGTTCTTTTAATTGATTTTTGCTCAAAGCTGTTAAAACCGGATCACCAATTTTAATCAAAGAAGACACGAAAAACTCTCGAACTTTTGCCGGTGAATCTTTTTGTAACTTTTTAGACTGCGCACATAAATTATTTATCGACACAAAAAAAACGGCTCCTAATAAGAAGACCTTTTTCAGGTAATTATTCATAAGATGATTTGATTTATTAATAGATTTTCAAACAAGAAATTGGACAATACAAAACTCTATTCAGTAGATTTCCAAAAACTTTCATTCAATATGTATTTGTTATCTTTTACATTTTGGTACTTCTTCTTAAATTCCGAAGGATTCATATTATAAAATTGCTGGAATTGCTTTCTGAAATATTTAATATCACCAAAACCTGCTATGGAAGCCGCCTGACTAATCTGCAAATCAGTTGTAATCAATAAGGTGGCTACTTTTCTTAAACGCACATTTCGTGTAAATTCAGAAACCGACTTGCCTGTTATTTTTTTGATTTTTTTATAAACCAAAGAATGGCTCATCCCCAACTCAATTGCTAAATCTTGCACATTAAAACTTTCAACATCCAAATTCGAATCAATAACTTCGACAATTTTATCCAAAAGTTTTTTGTCTTCATCCGATAATTTTGGACTCACAACCTTTTTTGTAACCGAATTAAGCAAATAATTCTGCTCACTATCACGTCGGGTCAGGATTCCGTTAATTCGCGCTAACAAATAATCATTATCAAATGGTTTTGTAATATAATCATCGGCTCCTACTTCGGCTCCTTTAAGTTTTACATCTTCCGAAGTTCCGCCTGTAAGCAATATTACAGGAATATGTTTTAACTCTTCATCGGACTTGATATGCTTACAAAAGGCAACACCATTCATATCTCCCATAACCACATCAGAGATAATTAAATCAGGCTGTACCTTTCTAATTATTTCCAATGCCTTTTCAGCACTTTCGGCAGCAGTAATACTGTATTTAGGCGCTAATATTTTCTTCAGATAATTTCTTATTTGAGGATTATCGTCCACGATTAAAATACTTTTTGCATCTTTAATTAACTCTTCTACAATTTCTGATTCTTCCTTCTTCTCTAAAATATCTTCTTCTAACACTTTGTCTTCTAAAAATTCTTCTAAGAACAAGGTTCTATCGCTTAAATCTTCCCGTATTTCTATATCTCCAAAATGTTCTCGTCCTAAAGGCAATCTAATTTCAAATGTTGCTCCTCCTTTTTCATTATCAGAACAGATTACCTTACCATGATGCTGACTAACAAATTGTTTCACTAAATAAAGACCAATACCAAATCCTTTGCGATTGTTTTTGATGTTTTTATTCGATTGATAAAAAAGATTGAATATTTTGTCTTTATCAGCATCTGGAACTCCTTCGCCATTATCAACAACATTTACAACAACCTCATTACCAACAGAGCGCAAATGAACTGCAACCACACCATTTTCTTTTTCGGTAAATTTTAAGGCATTCGAAATCAAATTAAACAACGCCATTTCTATTTTTTCCCGATCTGCATAAACGTAGATACTTTCTTCTGAAATACTAAAACTATAGTCTATTTTTTTAGTTTTGGCATGATGTACAAAACAGCTAAACACCTCTTTACAAAGTTCAACAATATCAATTTTTGCAATTTTAAGTTTCCCCGTCTCGGTTTCTGTTTTTCTAAAAAGCAGCAACTGATCTACTAAACTCAATAATCTTCGGGAATTACTATACACCATTTCTATGGCTCCCGGCTCTATTTTTTGACTATCCCCATAAATGATATCTTTAAGAGGATTAATAATCATCGTTAAAGGAGACCTAAACTCATGAGAGATATTGGTAAAAAAAGTTAATTTCTTTTCATTTAATTCTTTTTCCTGTTTGGCTAAATTTTGAGAAAGCTGAACCTCATACTTAAGCTGAGCCTGTTTTCTTTGGTATTTATCCACAACATAAATCACAAAACCAATAGCTAAAACATACAGAAAATATGCCAAAGAACTTCTGTACCAAGGTGGCAATATGGTAATAGGCAATGAGATGGTTTTAGAATTCCAAATTCCTTCAGCATTTGTAGATTTAATTTTTAAAGTATAATCACCTTCTGTTAACCTTGAATAGTTGGCACTTCTTACATTATCGACATAATGCCATTGAGAATCCCAACCTTCTAAAAAATAAGCATAGGATATCTTCTCAGGCAAGCTATACTCTAAAGCCGCATATTCTATGTTTAACATCGACTCATCGTATGGAAGTCTTAATTTATCGATTGCAAAAGGGGTTAATCCTGATTGTTCTAAAGCTTTATTATTTACTTTTATAGACGTAATTATCAGTTTTGGAAAATCATGAATTAGGCTATTTACTTTTGTATCAATAACATTAAAGCCTTTAATCCCTCCAAAAACTATTTCTCCTGTTGAAAGTTTAAGAGCCGCATTGTAATTAAACTGATTGCTTTGCAGCCCATCAGCATCATGATAACTTGAGATTTTTTCGTTCCCAACATTATATACAAAAATACCATTATAGGTACTACACCAATAAGCTCCTTGATTATCCCGAATAATATTTAGAACCGAATTATTAGAAATTCCATCCTTTTGAGTCAGGATTTTTTTTGCTGAAGTTTGAGGATTAAAAATCATCAGTCCTCCTCCTTCGGTACCAACAAGCATTTTTGTATTAGAAATCGAAACAATAGATCGCACAGGGTATTTTACATCAATTTCCTGATGTTTCATTGTCTTTGGGTTAAGTTTAATCAGTTTGGTAAAATTCCCCAACCAAAGATTTCCCTGCAAATCCTCTGTCATTGAAATAATGCCTCTAATTTTTGCATCCACAAAATCAAATTGATCAATAGCATTATTATAACGGTACAATCCTTCTTCATCAGGAGAAGCTGCCCACAGAACACCGTCTCTACTACGAAACAAAACCCAGATATTCTTTTCAACTATATTGTATTTAAGGTTAAAAAGTCGGTATCTTTTAAAACTTTGGGTCTGAGAATTAAAAAGGCAAACTCCTCCTCCATAAGTTCCAAACCAAGTTCCTTTAGCATCTTTTGCAATTGTTGTTACAAAATTATTAGCCAGCGAATTCGGATTGTTCAAACTATAAGAATAATTTGTAAACGTATTATTCTTTTTATCCCATAAACTTGCACCACCACCATCAGTACCTATCCAAAGGTGATTACTGTCTTGTTCGCATAACGAAAGAATAAAATCACTGGGTAGTGTATTTTTTAACTTCTCATTTTTTGAAATAGTAGTAAAAGGACTTTTCTTTTTTTCAATTCTATTGACACCGCCTCTTAGAGTTCCAATCCAAACTCGATTTCCAGTATCTAAATACAAAGACGAAATAGCATTACTATTTAACTTTTCATCATTTAAGCTTGTATTTAATAACGAAAAAGTATCCGAAGTAAAATTATATTTCACAACACCATTCCCATTTGTAGCTATCCAAAGCTCCTTCATATCGGGCTTATACATCAAATCGGCAATAGGATATTGTATTTCCTGATTATTATAAATACGATGCGTTTTATCAACGGTATTGTATTTTAACAAACCTCCATCAATAGCAACCCAAACATTTGAAAAGCCATCATAAAAAACACAATCTCCTTTTAAAATTTCAGAAAATACTACCGAGAGTTTTTTTTCTTTTGCCCCCATCGTTACAATCCCCATACCTTGAACAAACCCCCACAATCTACCCGATTGATCAAAATCAATTCCTTGAATATGATAATCCCATTGCAATTTTCCATTTTCATAAAGCGGAATACAACCTATTTCCCCTCCCTTTTCGGAACAATAAAGCAATCCTCTACCAGCGGTAGCGATGTACATTCTTCTTTTATAATCTTTAACCTTGTTTATAACAATTCCTATTAACTCATTCTTACCCGTTTTAGGATTCACATAATATCGTGTACTAAACCGATTTGTCAAATAACTATAAACACTTATTCCTGTTTTTGTACCAATCCAAACTTCATTTTGAGTCCCACAAATACTTACAACTCTATTATTAATTAACGAATTAGCATCATGAGGTTCATTCCTATAATTCAAAAAATTATATCCATCATACCTACTTATTCCATCATAAGTTCCAAACCACATTAAGCCGCGTTTGTCTTTGTAAACAGAAGTCACCGCATTATTCGCCAATCCGTTTTCGATACCTAAATAGCCAATATCATATTTTTCCTTGAGATAATTTGACATAGACAAGCCCGTAACATCTTGCGATTGAGCCGTAAAAAAAACCAGAAACGTTAAAAACAACAGAATTTTATTTCTCAAAACACATTATGCTTTTGGAGGTTAGGTATAAACTTTTTTTAATCAAATTTATTCATCAAATCTAAAATAGCTAAGATAGTATTTAAACCAACTATTCATAAGCCATCAAATTATTCTAATAAAAAACACGGGAGTGCTTCAATCCCTAAAATTAGAAAAACCCATGAATAAACATCACAGGTTCTCCTAAAGAAACACACAAAAAACCACTAAATTAATTAACTAATGAAATTACGTAAGAATAACTGTATTGTTTATCTAATAATCGATACGCCTCATGAGGCAAACTTCCCCAACTATCATCACCACCAAGACCTCTTTGTTTGTAATCTAAATGCAAGTAAACTGCATCTTTAGAATTCAAATCCAAATCAGATGGATGGCGTTGTGATTTGTTCTTTCCAGGATCTAAATCCTCTATTGGAATATTCAACGCACTAAAACCAATAGGCTGAATTCCTTCTATTTTCAAACCTTGTCCTTTAGCATTTTTTAAACTTAACCAACGAACATCTGTTTTATAACCTGATTCTTGAGGACGAATATAATTTCGAGAATATTGATTCATCACTTTATCTGAATAAGTTCCAACAAACGCAGCCGTATTTCTGTCGGAATAATTTTCCCAAGGCCCTCTTCCATAATAACTCAAATTATCATACGCTCCGTTTAGTTTTAAACGCATCCCAAAACGAGGTAATTCAGGCAATTTTTTATCAGTCACATCAATAGCTGCAGTAACTTTTATCGAACCATTATTTTGAATCAAATAATCTACAGTATAAGGAACATCTGCTTGAGCTAATTGATAAGCCACTTTTATCAGCAAACCTTCTGAAGATTTTTTATCCAAATTCACACTTACAACAGCTGGATTTTTTGATGCTTCTTTCCAAATTACTAATTTATTTGGCATCCCGCTTCCAAAATCATTATCCGTTGGCGCACGCCAGAAATAAGGCGTTGGAAAATTTGAAATCACTGTATCAGCATCATTTTTCGATGTATATTTTAAAATTTCGCCTTTTTTCAAATCAAATTCACCTGTAATACTTTCGGTCTCAAAAGAAAGCACATTGTTTTTAACCACATACTTCAATTTAGACGGACTTTTTGAAGCCATGGAATTATCTTTAAAATAATTGCCTTTTCCTATTACAAATTGCTCTCTGGCAAATTCATATCCTTTAGCAACCAAAGGAGTATCGTATTTTGAAACTGCAAAAACATTTAGAAAATATTCTGAATCCGCATCAATCGAACCTAAATCTAAAGTGACTTTCTTACTTTCTTCTGGATTTACATCCAAATTAAATTCTCCTGACTTGGTTGTTAATCCGTTTTTAATCAATTCCCATTTGAAGGCATAATTAGAAAGATTGGTGAAATTAAAATGATTCGTCACCACTAAACCAGCTTCATTATTGAACTGAAATTGAATATTTTGATATACTTTCTTTACTTCATTCAATGCCGGTTTTGGAGTTCTGTTCGAAAATATAAGTCCATCAGCACAACCATTCTCATCATTTTGCAAATGAGCAGCTCCTAAATCGCCTCCATAAGCCCAAAACTCTACTCCTTTTTCATTTTTAGTTTTTATTCCCTGATCAACCCAGTCCCAAATAAATCCACCTTGCATAAGTTTACTGCTATTGATAATATCCCAATATTCCTGGAAATTTCCACTACTATTCCCCATAGCGTGTGCATACTCACACATAATATAAGGACGTTTTTTATCAGAGTTGGCGTAAGCTTTCATACTCTTAATACTCGGATACATCGGCGCTACAATATCGGTATTACTATTTTCCCCAGCCTGTTCAAACTGAACCGGACGCGTAGAATCTACTTGTTTTAACCAATCGTAAGCATCAAAAAAAACAGGACCGTTTCCACATTCATTTCCTAAAGACCAGATGATAATCGAAGGATGATTCTTATCTACTGCAAACATTCTTTTGATACGATCCAAATGAGCTGGCGCCCATTCCGGTAAAAACGCCGGATGTTTTGTTTTATCAAACCAATTTTGCCATTCTGCTCCCATTCCATGGCTTTCGATATTAGCTTCATCAACTACATAAAAACCGTATTCATCACACAAATCATAGATATGGGTATCATGCGGATAATGACTCATTCTAATAGCGTTAACATTATATTCCTTCATTAACTGAAGGTCTTTCATGGTTAATTCCTTATTTGGCACATGCCCATTTACATCATCATGCTCATGAATATTTACCCCTTTTACCATAACAACCTTACCATTAACTAACAATCGGGCATCTTTGATTTCAACTTTTCTAAAACCTGTTTTTTTAGAAATAACCTCTAATGCTTTCCCTTTATTATCAAGCAAAGTAATAGTATATCGGTACAAATTAGGCGTTTCGGCATTCCATTGTTTTACATTTTCAATTGTTTTGTCGAAGCTGATTTTTTGTTCTTTTGGACTTACTTTTTTGCTTTCCGAAAAAACAACTTTTCCTTCATTGTCAAACAATTCCACTTTTACAGCAGGATTTTTTATTTTATTGTTTTCGAAAGATTTTAAAGTAACATCAAGATTAAAAATTCCATTTTTATATTGACCGTCTAATTCACTCTTTACAAAATAATCCCAAACGGTAGTTTTAGGCATCGCCTGCAAATAAACATCACGTTCGATACCACTTAATCTCCAAAAATCCTGATCTTCTAAATAACTTCCATCATGCCAACGGAATACTTGTACCGCAATTAAATTGTCTCCTTTTTTCAAAAAAGAAGTAATATTAAATTCCGCAGGAGTTTTAGCAGCCTTAGTCATCCCTACCTCTTTTCCATTCAGAAAAACTCTGGCATAGCCAGAAATAGAGGCAAAATGAAGAATAATTTCTTTGTCTTTCCAAGAATCAGCCACTGCAAAACTACGTCTGTAAGTTGCCACAGGATTATAATCGCCACCTATAAATGGAGGATTTTTAGGAAATGGATACGTAATATTAGTATAAATTGGAATATCATAACCTTGCAGTTCCCAGTTGGATGGCACTTGAATGTTTTTCCAATTGGTATCATCCAGACTTGCTGCGAAAAAATCCATCGGCCTTTGTGTTGGATTTTTTACAATATTGAATTTCCAATTCCCATTCAGACTTTGATACAATGTTGATTTTTGGGGATTATTTTCTTTCAATTCCCCTTCATTACTAAATAAAAGAAAGGAGCTTCTACCCGCTTCTTTTCCTCTATCTACAATTTGAGGGTTTTCCCATTCATTCGTCTGAGCAAAATTAATTTGTGAGCTTAAAAACAAAGCAAGTGCTAAAACAATATTCTTCATCTAACTATTTTTGATTATCTAAATTTTAATTCTAAAACAAAACAGAAAATTGTCATTCCAAATTAGCTTAATGCACCACATTAAAAAGACCATCCTAATTATTAACCAAAAAATAAAAACAGCCAACACAAAATAAGGAATGACAAAATCTAGATTACAAATTTAGATAACAACTCAAAAGACAAGAGGGGTATTACAATACAATAGAAGGGGTATATCAATATTAATAGCTTAAAAACAGCCTTTATCCCAATAATTTAGACAAAAGCCTTTTAAAAACAAACCATAAACTATTGAATACTCTTTATAAAAATGAAACCTAAAGAAGTGTTGTTTTGACCCCTAAAATCACTTCAAAAACGACAATAAAAAAGAATCAAAAAAAAAGAGGTCATCTCAAAAACGAGACAGTCAATGAGCGAAAAATCTTGTAAATACAATACCGCACTTGTATTTAGCTAAAATAAATCCTACTTTGGCAATCTAAATTTAAATACCTCCTTGGTATCATTTCTTATAATTTATAATTAAAGAATTAACATATTATGACACTAAATGATTATGTAGCTCAAAAAGAGGCAGAAGTAGAAAAAATTAGCAATATAAGAGAACATGCTTTTCCTGCGTCTACATTATATTATAGAAACGATGCAGATGTAGATTATGCTAGGGTTTTATACTCGTCTTCTGCTAGAAGACTACAAGGTAAAATGCAGTTATTTATCCCTAAGGACAACGTTTTTTATAGAAATAGATTAACACATAGTTTAGAGGTTTCTCAAATATCTAAGATTATTGCACAGAAATTTAGACTCAAAGACACATTAACCGTTCAAACTTGTTCACTAGCTCATGATTTAGGAAATCCTCCTTTTGGTCATGCAGGTGAAGTGTTTTTAAGTGAGTATACTCATTTTCCATATGAAGGAAATGCTCAGTCATTCAGAATACTAACACATCTAGAGGAAAAGCATTATCAATATAATGGACTGAATTTAACTCTAAGGACATTACTTGGTACAATAAAATATTTTAATAATCATCAACAAAATAAAGACAAATTTCTCTATGATGAGGATTATCAAAAAGTAAAAAAATGGTCTGATGATTACGGTATAAAATTGAAAACTATTGATTGTGAAATAATGGACATTGCTGATGAGATTGCTTATGCAGCACATGACCTTGAAGACGCATTGAAATTAAAATACTTTACTGTTGGAGAGCTTTTGCATGAATTTAAAAATAGTAAATTTAAAGATGCTTATGACGATTTAAAAAATCTTGTTGAAATTGCTCAAAAATTTGCAAGCAAATCACATACTTATGATTCTTCTGAAGAATATAGTATTTTACTAAGAAAGGAGCTAACTTCAGGGATTATAAATTCTCTAATAAATGATGTAGAGTTAGTCCAAGATGAAAAAGGAGAATATTATATTGGCTATAAAAAACTTGAAAATTTAGCTAAGGGACTTAAGAAATTAACATTCCATGCAATTAAAAGAAATACAAGTATAATAGAATATGAAAATTTAGGAAAGCATATTTTACAGAATTTATTTGAAATGTATATGGACAAATCATATAATAAGAGCTTAATATTGCTTCCTGCTGATTATAGAGATGAAGATAATTGGGAAAGAACAGTATTAGATTATATTGGAGGCATGATGGATATTTTTGCAATTCAACAATATGAAAAATATTTTGGAAAACTTAAAGATACTGGAATTTACAAGAAATAACATTATTTTAGAAATGAATAAATATCCCTAGTTTGTATAATCCAATAGCACGGATAATCCATACCTCCAACGATAAATCAGCGCTATTGGGTTTTAAATAAAAAAATTAACTCTGAACGTCCTTGATATGTTGTCGCAACGATAACGCGGTTTTGCAAACCGTGCCCGCAAAATTAAGCCACTCAACTAATCTATAAAACCACAAAACTTCAACTGGATTTTTTTTCTTGTTGCCCCCAACGAGCGTCACGCTCATAAATACAAGCAATAAACACAGAAAACAAAAAGCCCCTTCTTTCGAAGAGGCTTTTGTACCCGGAGCCGGAGTCGAACCGGCACGGTTTCCCACAGGTGTTTGAGACCAGCGCGTCTACCAATTCCGCCATCCGGGCTTTAGCAGACAGAGACAAAAACAATTGTCTCAACGCAATAAAGAGATATTTAATGGTAGTCAAACATCTTTTCCTTTAACACGCTGCAAATGTAAAAAATATTCTTAAAGATTCTAAGAAAAATTCTTAAAATTTTACTTTCACAGTCAAATTAATTTTCTAAATTTGCAGCTCGTAAAAACGGAATATACTAACTAACTCCACCCGAGGCATTTATACATAATCAGGCTTTAAAAAAAAGACAAAGCCGAATTGTATGGAGCGCAGCGGAATAAAAAAACATATTAAATGTCACACCTAGAACCAGAAGCTAAAATTTTTGCTTGTTCACAAAGTGTCTATCTTGCAGAAAAAATAGCTGAGAAATACGGTATTCCATTAGGTAAAGTTTCTATGTCACACTACAGTGACGGAGAATTCCAACCTTCTTACGAAGAATCTATCAGAGGTTTACGCGTATTTATTGTTTGCTCTACTTTTCCAAATGCGGATAATTTAATGGAGTTATTATTAATGATTGACGCTGCAAAACGCGCTTCTGCAAGACATATTACTGCGGTTATGCCATACTTCGGTTGGGCAAGACAAGACAGAAAAGACAAACCTAGAGTTCCAATTGGAGCTAAGCTAACAGCTAAATTATTAGAAGCAGCTGGAGCAACAAGAATCATGACCATGGATTTACACGCAGATCAAATCCAAGGGTTCTTTGAAAAACCAGTAGATCATCTTTTTGCTTCTACCATATTCCTGCCTTATGTAGAAAGCCTTAAATTAGACAATCTAACTATAGCTTCACCTGACATGGGAGGTTCTAAAAGAGCTTATGCGTATTCAAAATTCCTGGAATCTGATGTAGTTATTTGTTACAAACAAAGAAAAGAAGCTAACATTATCGACACCATGGAATTAATTGGTGAAGTAAAAGGAAAAAATGTAATCTTAGTGGACGACATGATTGACACTGGAGGGACATTGGCAAAAGCCGCTGACTTAATGATGGAAAGAGGAGCACTTAGTGTAAGAGCCATTTGTACTCACGCTATTTTATCAGGAGGAGCCTACGAGAAAATAGAAAATTCAAAATTAAGCGAATTAATAGTTACCGATTCTATTCCTTTAAAGAAAGAATCAAAGAAAATTAGAGTAGTGAGTTGTGCACCACTTTTTGCAGAAGTAATGCAAATGGTACAACACAACAATTCCATCAGCGGAAAATTTATAATGTAATAACCAAGAGTTATTACAAAAAAGCAGCTTAGGCCGCTTAAAAAGAGAGTATTATTAATAACTATATATTTTTTAAAATGAAATCGATTACAATTAAAGGATCAGAAAGAGAAAGCGTAGGCAAAGTTGCTACTAAAGCCTTACGTAATGCTGGAGCGGTTCCTTGCGTGTTATACGGAGGAGATCAACCAGTTCATTTTTCAGCAGAAGAAAAAGCATTCAAAAACTTGGTTTACACTCCAAACGCTCACACAGTTGTGATTGAATTGGGTAACGGAAAATCATTCAATGCAATTTTGCAAGACATTCAAGTTCACCCAGTTTCTGACAGAATCTTACACATTGACTTCTTTCAATTGTATGATGACAAAGAAATCACTATTGAAGTTCCTGTAAAAATCATTGGTAACTCTAAAGGAGTTATGGCAGGGGGAGATTTACGTTTAAACAACCGTAAATTAAAAGTAAGAGCTTTACCAGCAAATCTTCCAGATTTCGTTGAAGCTGACATTACACCTTTGGACATGGGTAACAAATTATACGTTACTAAAGTTCCAACTCCAAGCTTCAAAATCATGCACCCAGACAACACAGTAATTTGTCAAGTGAAGATTTCTCGTGCTGCTATGAAAGCGGCTCAAGAGGCTGCAAAAGCTGCAAAAGCACCTGCAAAAGGAAAGAAAAAATAATCTTTTTTCAATCATATTTAAAAGCATCAGTTTTTCAACTGGTGCTTTTTTTTGGTTTTTACTATACCCCATTCTGAAATAACAATATCAAAAAGAACCCATCCATTATAAAACCTGAATTCTTAGCAAGAAAAAAAATGTAATCTAACTACTATTATTTTACCAAAAAAAAACATATTAATTAATTTTTATTAATATATTTATACTACTTTTTTGACATATCAAAATAATAACAATTCTGACTTTTGATTAAACACCATAACCTAAACCTAATTAGACAACACGGAAAAAAATCATGGGTACAGCAAAAAAAACACAACAAGGAGATAATGAACTTCCTTACTACAAGCACGCACTTGACCAATCTTCTATTGTTGCAATAACAAACCAAAAAGGAATTATCACTCATGTAAATGAGAACTTTTGCAAGATATCTAAATATTCTAAAGAAGAATTATTAGGGCAGGATCATCGAATTATCAATTCTGGACATCATTCTAAGGAATTTATTAGAGAGATATGGACAACAATTGCTAACGGTAAAATATGGAAAGGGGAATTAAAAAACAAAGCCAAAGACAGCACTTTCTATTGGGTTGACACCACAATTATTCCATTCTTAGATCAATATGGAAAACCATATCAATATGTTGCTATTAGATCTGATATCACAGATAAAAAAAAGGGAGAAGAAGAAATTAAAAAAATGCTTATCAAAGCTGAATACCAAAACAAACAGCTAATAGATTTTTGCAACATTATTTCTCATAATCTTAGAGCCCCATTAGTAAACATTTCTATGCTATTAGATTTCATGGAAGAAACCGAAAAGGAAGATGAAAAAGAAGAAGCTTTTCAAAAAATAGGCCCAGTTGTCAATCATATCAATGAAATATTCAACAAATTAGTAGAATCATTGCAAGTAAAGCAAGATTTAGAAATACTATCGAAAGAATTAGATTTTAGAAAATGTATCGAAAAATCACTAATAGATTTTCAAACACAAATTAAGGAGTACAATATAACTACAGAAATAGATTGCAGCGAAGCCCCAACAGTCTATTATCCCGAAAAATACTTAGATAGCATCTTCTCTAATTTAATAAGTAATGCAATAAAATACAGATCACCTGATAGAAATTTAGTCGTAAAAATCAAAACAAAACAAATCAACAATGACATACACCTTTCAATAGAAGATAACGGCTTAGGCATAAACCTAAAAAGACACAAAGACTCTATATTTAAAATACGGAGAACATTTCATAAACATCCCGATGCTAAGGGACTTGGGCTATTTATGACAAAAACTCAAATTGACGCTATGGATGGAGAGATTTGGGTAGAGAGCCAAGAACAAATAGGATCAACTTTCTTTATAAAAATTAACAATCAAAAAGATGAAAAAAGTAAAAATATTATTGGTTGATGACGACGCAACCTATCTCTTCATAACAAAAAAGATCTTAGAACAACAACAAAATGTAGAACAGATAAATACTTTTATGAATGGACTAGAAGCATTAACGTACCTAAAACAACATTCAAAAGAGGAAAACATCTTACCAAATATCTTATTTCTTGATTTATTCATGCCAATAATGGATGGATGGCAGTTTCTAAATGAATTTACTGAAGTAAAATCAAATCATTTAGAAAAAATAACAATTTACATCTGTACTTCATCTATTTCTCCACATGATGTTGAAAGAGCAAAAAACATAAGCTCAGTTTCTGATTACATTATCAAACCTATATCCAAAATAAAATTAATTGATATATTAAACCAATACATATCTAATTAATTTTTTTTAAAACAACAACTACAAAAAACATTCCTAGATAATTCCAAAATTCACTCCAAATTTTTCTTGCATCAAATTTCTGGATTAACAAATTAGCTTACTTTTGCAAAATGTTAAAATGGATAAACCAGTTATTTTCACCATCAAAAGAAGAGAACACAAGCAATATGAAACCAAAGGTTCACGAACACCAGAAAAAAGTATAAAAAAGTGAGTAATAAATATTTAATTGTAGGATTAGGAAATATAGGTGCCGAATATGTAAACACACGTCACAATATTGGATTTAAAGTATTGGATTATTTCGCTAAAAAAGAGAATCTTGATTTCCAGACCGTGAAATTAGGTTCTTTAGCCGAATACAAATTCAAAGGAAGAAGTTTTTTTCTTTTAAAACCCAATACCTACATGAATTTAAGCGGAAAAGCAGTTCAATATTGGATGGAAAAAGAAAATATCCCACTAGAGAATATTTTTGTTATTACTGACGATTTAAATCTCTCTTTTGGAACCATCCGAATCAAACCCAAAGGCAGTGATGGTGGCCACAACGGTTTAAAAAGCATCAATCTGGTATTAAACACCAATCAATATACCCGTTTTCGTTTCGGAATAAGTGACGAATTCAAAAAAGGAAGACAAGTAGATTATGTACTAGGAGAATGGAATGCCGCCGAAAACGAAGCACTCCCAGAACGACTGGAAGTAGCTTCTGAAATCATTAAATCTTTTGGAACTGCTGGTCTAGAAAACACAATGACATCATTTAATGGAAAATAAAAAAAGGCTGGAAATACAGATTTCCAGCCTTTTTCCACTATAAATCACAACCCCTAATTAACAATCATTTTGGTTGTTTTTTTGGTGTCTCCATCCATCAACGTTACAAAGTAAATTCCCGCTTGAGGCTTATTTGGTAACTGAATATCTTCATCAAAACCACCATTATTAGGATATTTTTTATCGAATATCCTTTTCCCAGAAACATTATAAACCAAAATTTCAATCGTATTATTAGAAGAAGTACTAATGTATTTTACATTGAAATTACCATCGTTAGGATTAGAACTTACTCTTAAATCCGTAGTTATTTCTTCATAAGGCACTAAAGTATAGTTCTGCGTACAAATAGCAACCGAAGCCGAATTTAAAACCCCTGTATCATTGGTAAAAATATCCCGAATACGCAATGACCAGATTCCTTGTGGATTTTCGCCATTAAAATCACCTAAAACTCCCAAAGGAGCAACAGTTTGCAAAACAGTGTTTCCACAAGACAAATCCCCTCCAGCATCATCATAATTCAACAACAAATGACCATTAGTAGTACCACATCCATTATAAAACAACTTTACAACAGTTCCTTGCGGACTCACAAGTTCCATCTGTACATCTGAAAAATAAGTATGCGAAATATCAACATTTACATTCACATCAAGTATAGTAGAAGAGGTAGCAGGAACAGTTGTTGTCTTAGAAACAAAATTTCCTTGTTCAGGTATATTAAACGGAGTTGTTAAAATAGTATACGTTTGACAACTTGACTCAACCGTATATCCAATTGCAAAGGTCTTACTATTGACAGCGTAATAAATATTATCCGTTGGCTCTATTAAAATTCTACAATATTGTGACGAAACATTAGGCACAATAATCGTTTCGGAACCATCATTGGCAACAGCCGAAGCCAG
The DNA here is from genome assembly GCF_009909155.2 of Flavobacterium undicola. GTDB lineage: Bacteria > Bacteroidota > Bacteroidia > Flavobacteriales > Flavobacteriaceae > Flavobacterium > Flavobacterium undicola. The sequence goes on along the minus strand of NZ_JAAAPM020000005.1, from coordinate 8,451 downwards.
AACAGTTGAAAAGCTAACTCCATTATCAGTAGAAAGTTTAATATTAACTTTTGAAGAACCAGCCAAAACATCCGTTCCATTTACATTCCAGGTAATGATTTGATTCGTATTTTGAAACCAACTTAAATTGTCAATATTTTGAGAAGTCACTTCAAATGGCCCTGCCGTTCCACTCACATTAACCACCATTTCATCTGAAAGAGTTTGAGCTAATCCCTCGGCAGCATTATCTCTGGCAGTTAAAACAAAATGAAGCGTCCTGGCAACTGCAGACACCGACTCCCATTTGCTAGTCAATCTTCCTGCTGAAACATTATCAAAACCTGGCATGTACCTAACAGGAGTGCTTACCGGAGGAAAAGACCTAAAAAGTGGCCCATTGGTTTTAGTACTCAATGCAAGACTTAAATCGCCACTTGCTGTAGTTGCGGAATCATTTTCTTCCCAGGCATAAGTAACAGCTGTTGATGAACTTCCCGTTCCTTTCAAAACAAAGGCTGTTCCTTTTGGGATCGTATAATCAGCTCCCGCGTTTACCGTTGGTGCACTAGCACTAATAGTAGTCGTTACAGGACAAGTTTTAGTCGCTAAGTTATTCTGAATTTGACTAATACTTACAAAAGAAAAATAATCATTTGAATGCAGCTCCACATCATAATCAGTAGTAATCCCTGCATATCCCATCACTGTAGAACCACTCCCCGGCTCAATACTTACTCCCGCTCCTTCTATATCATAAGAAAAAGTATGATTAGCCCCTAATTGATGCCCCATTTCATGAGCCACAAAATCAATATCAAAAGTATCTCCTTTAGGAATTCCATTAGAAGGCGAAGTATAAGCACTTCCTTTTCCGGCATTACAAACACAACCGATACAACCAGCATTACCACCACCACCAGTTGCACCAAATAAGTGACCAATGTCATAATTAGCACTACCTATAACGCTTGTCAAATTATTTTGAAGTTCAGCACTCCAAGTCCCATCAGTATTCTCATCACCTACCCCTATACTTGCTGCAGAATAAGGATCAGTAGTAGCATCAGTATAAACAATAAGATTATTATTAGCTATAATCAGTAATTTCACGGCCAAATCTCTATTAAAAATTCCATTAACTCTGGTAATTGTAGCATTCATAGCCGACAAAGCCACAGCTACAGTAGGAGTAGCAGTGCCACTATGATATTTAGCGTATTCTCCCGTACAAGATAAAGCCAATCTTAAAGTCCTGAATTTTTTATCACTTGACACCAATTTAGCACTTTGATTCGCTGTTTTTTTACTCAAACCAGATTCATCGGCAGTAGTACAACTAAAAGGCAAACGCTCTTTTAATTTATCTTTAGAATCAAAAACCACATACAAATCATTATTTCCCGTGTCTTTTTCAATAAATTCCATCTGATTTCCTTTCCTGATAATCATCGTTTGTATTCCCAATGGAGACATACTAAAATTCAAAACAGCAGTAGGATCTGTAATACCTGTTCCCGAATAAGACCTGATTTCCGGATATTTTGCCTGAAGTTCAGGTTCGAAATTTGAATCCTCACGAATAACAAATTTTTCTAAACCACCTTTAACATTAGGCACCGTAATTTGGATAGTATTATTTAAAAGGATCTTATCCTGAACCTTCTCAAGTTTGGCTTTTAAAGTCTCTTCATCAAGTTGAAATAAAATTGGATCATTCGTCTCTAATTTCCCTAACAATTTGGCTGTGGCCTGAGTAGCGGACGGATTTATTCTTTTCCATGGATCTTTATCTTGAGCATGAATAACTGAAAACCACAACAAAAGAAATACGAATACACTATTTATTTTCATGACTAGCTTATATTTTATGTCTCAAAAATAAAGCATTTAAATCAAAATATATTCAACAGCATGTATTTTTAATTAAACCTAAAAAACAAACTCATTCACACAATATGATTTCATTTTTGTTAGATTCGACAGAAATACTTCAAAAATAGAATCGGCATATCATTAAATTTAAATTAGATAGTATAAATTTGCACTACTATAAAATATTTGCTTTGAAGATTTTTCATTCTATAAAAGATTTCAGTTCTCCAAAAAAAACAATCCTTACTTTAGGCACCTTTGATGGGGTACATATTGGACATAAAAAAATACTGGAAAAAGTAATTCAAAACACTCTTGACGAAAAACACGAAAGTCTTGTTCTTACTTTTTTTCCACATCCAAGAATGATTTTACAGGAACGTTCAGAAATAAAGCTTCTGAATACCATTCCTGAAAAGGTAAACCTACTAGAACAATTAGGAATACAAAATCTTGTTATCCATCCTTTTGATGAAAGTTTTTCAAGATTAACTGCCGAAGAATTCGTAAAAACGGTACTTGTTGAACAATTTAAAATTCACAAAATAATCATTGGTTACGACCATCGATTTGGAAGAAACAGAACTGCCGACATCAATAATTTAATTGAATTTGGCAAAAAATACGGTTTTGAAGTAGAACAAATATCGGCACAAGAAATCAATGACATTTCAGTAAGTTCAACAAAGATTAGAAATGCTATCCAAGAAGGAAACATGCTTCTGGCTAACAAATATCTGGGTTACGACTATTTTTTAACCGGAACCATAATCAAAGGCAAACAACTGGGAAGAACCATCGGTTTTCCAACTGCCAATCTTAACATAGAGGAAAATTACAAACTTATTCCGCTAAAAGGAGTTTATATTGTAAGCAGTCAAATCAACGGACAAAAAGTGTACGGTATGATGAATATTGGCCTCAACCCAACTGTTGGCGGCGAACAGCTGTCAGTAGAAATTCATTATCTAGACTTTGATGCCGATTTATACGATCAAAAAATTACTGTTTCGATTTTAAAACGCATTCGTGGAGAAGAAAAATTTGACTCTATAACTTTATTGAAAGACCAAATTGAGAAAGACAAAATCCAAACACTTTCTTACATCAAAGAACTTTAGAATCAAATAAAAAAACGTCCATTTTATTAAACAAACTCCTGTTTTTTACGTAAATTTGATAGACAATACCCTATTTATCAAAGAAGTATTTTTTATCAACCTTAAAAAATTAAGCGTATGAAACTGCCAAAAGAATTATACAACGGAGTTATTATTTTTATAGGTATTGCTCTTTATTTTTTGCTAATGGAGGTTTTGCACCTTTCTAATTTATTTTTCTTAAGACTATTCAACATTGTATTTATCTATTATGGTGTTAATAGAACTTTAAAATCTAATTTTAACGAAGGCAAAACTGATTTTGCTGATAATGCCATTTCAGCATTATTAACTGCATTAGCCGGTGTGCTTTTTAGCATTATGGGCTTAGTAGCCTATATCTATGCTAAAGGAGGAGACGAATACATTAAAACATTATCAGAATCATTATTGTTTGTAGGAAGTCCTTCTGTAATGACCTATAACATTTCTTTACTTTTTGAAGGAATTGTTTCGGCGGTAATTGTAACTTTTTCTCTAATGTTGTATTGGAAGAAAAAATATCCGTCAGACTAAAACCTACCATCTTAAAATTCATCTTTTAATTTCAATTCAGCCAAAATGAAACCATCTAAAGAAATTATAAACGGATTTATTATTTTCATAGCTATTAGTATTTACTTTCTTTTGATGGAAACTTTAAATCTGGCTCATTTGTTTTATTTACGCTTTTTAAATGTACTTTTTGTTTTTTATGGAGTCAATAGAACCATTCAGATGAATCTAAAAGAAAACCAAAAAAAGTTTGTCTCAAATGCAGTTTCTGCCATGTTAACCTCAATAATTGGTGTTGTTTTAAGCATCATTGGTCTTGTTATTTACAGCTATTTACAAGGCGGGGATGCATTTGTAGCCTCTTTATCAGAAACTTTCCTTTTTGGGGGCAATCCTACCATTGATGCCTACTCTTTATCATTATTGTTTGAAGGCATTGCTTCATCAGTAATTGTCACTCTTTTATTAATGTTGTATTGGAATAATCAATTTTCATCTGATTAATAATTCAACTGTTCTTTGGTTACCATTCCTTTTTAAAGCTATCGCATTGCCATTTTGAACATTTTGACTACTTTTGACCCATCAAAAAAGACAATACAATGAGTATTACAAAACACGATTGGACAAAAGAAGAGATTATCGCCATATATAATAAACCTATGATGGATTTGCTTTTTGAAGCAGCATCTATTCATAGAGAACACCACGATCCAAATGTGGTTCAAGTATCTACTTTATTATCTATAAAAACAGGAGGTTGTCCAGAAGATTGTGGCTATTGTCCTCAAGCAGCACGTTATAACACAGGTGTTGAAGGAAACGATTTAATGAGTGTTAGCCAAGTTAAAGCACAAGCTTTACGTGCAAAATCTACAGGTTCTTCCCGTGTTTGTATGGGAGCTGCTTGGAGAAACGTAAAAGACGGCCCTGAATTTGACCAGGTTTTAGAGATGGTTCGTACCATCAATAAACTAGATATGGAAGTATGTTGTACTCTGGGTATGATTACCGAAAATCAGGCTCACCGTTTAGCCGAAGCTGGTTTGTATGCCTATAATCACAATTTAGATACTTCTGAAGAATATTATAAAGATGTTATTTCGACAAGAGGATTTGAAGACCGTTTAGAAACTATAGAAAATGTTCGTAAAACAAATGTTACTGTTTGTAGCGGAGGAATTATTGGAATGGGAGAAAGCATCGAAGACCGTGCAGGAATGCTGGTAGCACTTTCAACTTTAAACCCACAACCAGAATCAGTACCTATCAATGCTTTAGTTGCCGTTGAAGGAACTCCAATGGAAGAAGAAAAACCTGTTGAAATCTGGGAAATGATTCGAATGGTAGCCACTACTCGTATTGTTATGCCAGAAACTCAAGTACGTTTGTCTGCAGGAAGAACTAATATGAGTCGTGAAGGACAAGCCATGTGCTTTTTTGCTGGTGCCAATTCGATTTTTGCTGGTGACAAACTACTAACAACTCCAAACCCTGATGTTAACGAAGACATGAAAATGTTTGAAATGTTAGGCTTGAATCCGCAAAAACCATTTACTAAAGTTTCACAACCACAAACTGTTGAAGCAGCCGATTCTCAATTTGCCCCTTTAGGCGAAAAACCAAAATGGTCTCGTCCGGGACACACAATTGAGCGTAATATAGAAGCATCAGTTAAAGGAAAATAACCATTCTTAAAACATAAAAAAATCCATTAGAAACTTAGAGCCTGTTTAAAATTCATCAAAATTAACTTCCCCAATCCCTAAAGGGTGTAATTTTGATGAATTTTCAAGAAATTTTCCGCCCTTTAGGGACGGGGAAAAGAAAATTTATTTTTTTAAAATAAATTTAAACAGGCTCTTAATCTAATGGATTTTTTATTTAAAAAAGCCTGAGCTTTTACCTAGACTTTATACCATTTAGAAATATAAAATAATCCGATTTTCCGACTCCCTCTCCTTTGGAGTTGGGGTAAGGTAAACAAAAAACTGTTTTATAATTCTAAATGGTATAATTACAGTCAACTTTTTTCAGAACGAGACAGACAAAAAATCCCGATTACTTTCGCAATCGGGATAATTATAAATCCAAAACTTAGTTAGTGACTCTGTACTAATAAATTATTTTTGTGGAAGTTATTTTTCCATTTGCCAAAACTACATTTACAAAAAGTACTTGTTGACTAGATAACAAATGCTGAACCACATAATCATTGGCAGAAACACCCTCTTTTTGATAAAGAATATTTCCTGAAATATCATAAATAATAATCTTTGATATCAAATCTTCAATAGAACTTACACCAATTTCATTGTTATTTACTGAAACAAATACCGTTTCAACCACTTGTGGTGTATCAACCACCGGCTGAACAGCATTTTTATCTACATATCTTAACACAAAACGAGTATTAAACCTTCCTATCTCAGTACTAAAAATATAAGATGATTTAGTCAAATCATGAAGAACCTTCAGTACTGTATCTTCTAAAAATATTGTTTGTGATGTTAATTCTCCATCAGTATGGTCGATGCTAATTTGGAAATCGCCCTTTATCGTTGATTTATATCCTAAAGCTACGCTGTCTTTTTTTACAAAAGGTAATGCACGCCCTTGAATAGATAGATTTACCGCATTATTTATACTATAAAAATCAACATATTGATTTCCATCATAAGTAACTCCATCAAAACCAGCATCATAATTATTCGTTGCTCCAGTGATATAACCTATTAACATCTGCTTATAAGCTCCTTCCTTATTGGTTAAGTTCAACCAAATACGACTTTTTTCGGTTGTAGCAGCAGTAATAGATTTAGAAGTTGTACTTAATTTAAAAAACTGCGAATTATTCACACCTGAAGTCCCTCCTACAATTCGCATACTATTATTAAACACTACATTACCGGCAGCCTTTGTTGGCGCAAAAAAACCTTGACCCGCAGCAATCATTCCTGTAGCACCAACACCTCCTGTATTATTATAAGTAATATAATCATTTGTGTTATACTTATAAGCATTAGTAGCAATGGCGTTAATTGGAGATGTATTATGAGTCCAAAAATAAAGTGTTCCTTCTAACACAGCCGAATTGGCTTCCAAAAACGCATCCGCATTAATAGCTGATGGATAAGGATTCCCTAGAAGATATGATTTATTTCCTACTAATGATGACAAAGTCACCACACCATTATTCGGTTTACCAATAAACACAGGACTCGTATCAATTGCCGCATCAGTAACGCTAAATGTCTGCGGAGCTCTGATAAGATATCCATTACCTGCTACCATAGTAGCTAATCCATAATATGAAATTACCCATCCATTATTATAACTATAGTATTTATCATAAAGTGTATTTGGCGACAAATTATATAAAGTTTGCCCCACTACTGGAGATGACCAATAGGTAAAATCATAGCGTTTTACATAATTAGTATAGCGTTTGTAGTTTATGTTTCCTGAATTGATAGCTGCATCATTAATTTGAACCAAACTTGCATTGTTTTCAAAAATAAGAGAACCTGTACTAGCTATATCAACACCATTTTCAATCTTCAAAGTACGTCCTGATTTTATGGTAACAGCTGCTGTTCCTGTAACCTGACAAGAACAACCTTCGAGATTAACATCATTCAAATTTGAATAATCCGAAGCAAAAACTAATCTTTGATTAATTGTTGGAGTGCCATTACTCCAAGAACCAGATGACCAAGTATTTGTAACTGAACTAATGATAGTAACATCTACAGAAGCAGAAGTACAATCTCCATTAGAAATAGTGAAATTATAATTCCCAGGAAGAAGTCCTGTTATTGTTTGTGTTCCTCCACCAATAATAATAACAGTATCATTATGACTTCCAGTTTGAATAATTGTTCCATTAGCTGGCAGACCACTTAATAATACACTTCCTGTTGGCACAACACAATTAGGATTAGTTGGAGCTCCTGCAGTTGGAGTTGACGGCAAAGAATTAACCATTATTATACTGCTATTTGAAATTGCAGGCGAACCAGTTGAACAAGGAGTCGCATTTGATGTCATCTCACAAGTAACAACATCCCCATTGACCAATGCTGCATTTGTGTAAGTACTCGAATCCGAACCAACATTTCCACCGTTTAATTTCCATTGATAACTCGGTGTTGTACCTCCATAAGTTGGAGTAGCTGTAAACGTCACAGATGTTCCTGAACAAATTGCTCCTGAAGGAAAAGCTGAAACACTTACCGAAGCAGCTAAGTTTGGATTGACTGTTATAGTCCCTGTTGTACTATTCGAAGCACTACATGTCCCACTGGTTACAACAGCTCTGTAATAAGTAGTTGCAGTTAGATTAGTAGCTGTTAATGTCGTCGTTGTATTAGCAATATCAGTTACAGATGAAGCAAAAGTACCCGATGGTGATGATTGCCATTTAGTAATAGAACCTGTATAACCACTTAAAGTTAACGTTGTGCTATTTGTACCCGTACACACAGAAGTACTACCAGCAATACTTCCTCCAACTGATGCAGGATCAACTGTTACTAACCAACTTCCTGAAGACACCGTGAATGTTGTATTACAAGTATTGTCCTTAGCATATCGTGTATAAGTTGTATTAGCTGTCAATCCTGTTGGCGGATCATAAGTAGCCGAATTCGAACTTGCAATATCAACTCCATTGGCTTGCCATTTATAAGTAATAGTATTATCTCCACCACTGGATGCTGTGGCACTTCCTATAGTAGTTACCGGTGTACCACCGTTACATATCGTTTCCCCCGTGGTAGTGATTGTACCTGATGTAAAAACTGAACGTACTGTAACTGTCCAAGTTCCTGTTGATACCGTTGGTGTGGTATTACAGGTTCCGTCTTTCGCATAACGCTGATAGCTTGTTGTTGTCGTTAATCCAGCAGGTGGCAAATAAGTGGAACTTGTAGCCCCAGAT
>NZ_JAAAPM020000049.1 GCF_009909155.2 Flavobacterium undicola | reverse complement strand
GTTTTAGGATAAACCGTTCTCAATTTAAAACAAGTATTTTTCATAAATCCATAGAAAGAATGGTGAATGCAAAACCGATTTATCAAAAAAACATAAAACAGATATTAAGTGTATAACTCAATAAATTATTATTGATTTTTAAAGAGTCAAAAATTGACTTGACAAAGGGTTTTTATGTACCAACTGTTGGTCAAGGCTATTTAGAAAACGAATTTGAGTTAACCCCTAAAGATTTTCTTAAATTTGCAAAACAAGACTTAAAGCAAGATGATGAAAGGGGTTATATAAATTCTTTGACTAATTCCAAAAGAGCAATTGATTGCCAAATAGATGAAGTATTGAACAAAATTGGAATAAATTATAAAAAAATAAGTCCTGAAATAGAAAAATATTTAGATTATTTTGAATTTGAAAAAGACATACCTTACAAACTGAAAATCATAAATTCTTTAAATCTAGCACCGAGTTTAATAATCTCAAAAACTCGTAATATTGGAAATAAATTGGAGCATATTTACGAAAAACCTACAAAAGAAGATGTAAGAGAAGCATTAGATGTTGCCGATTTATTGATTCGTTCTATATCAGCTAAAATTGATATAATACAAACTGATTTTGGAATTACAGACGAGAAAAATTTAACTTGTAATTTTTTATTGAACTTTGAAAATGGTATAATTTTTTATTTTGACACAAAAAAAAGACATTTAAAAATAGAAAGTAGAATTAAAAATATAGATCAAAAAAGTGTAATTCTAAATTCAAATGATAAAGGCTATTGTGGAATATTAAGAATGATGTTTTCACAAAACGATGACTTTGAATTAGAAGAATCTTTAAAAGCAACACTAAAACATATAGGACATCAAATGCCTTTAGATAAAGCTAGTTTGATTCAAGTAGCTTAAAAAAAACAGCACACAACCACCGTTTGACAATTATAATGGGTTTAGTTTTAATTTAAAAATGATTTTACACTTACAAATTAACAATTAACCAAAAAGCTCCCACATTGCCAAGCCGCGGAACGTAAGCAATCATTACACAAAGACACTCATCGACAAACATAAAATCTAAATTTATTTTAACCCTAACAACTAAAATATAAAAAAATGGCAAAACAAGTTTTTATCAATTTAGCAGTAAAAGACGTTCAAAAATCTATGGATTTTTATACTGCATTAGGTTTTACAAACAATCCTCAATTTTCGGACGATGCAGGAAAATGTATGGTTTGGAGTGAAAATATTTTTGTAATGCTTTTATCGCACGAAAAGTTTTCAAGCTTTGCAACCAAACCCATAGCAGACACAAAATCAAACGTAGCAGGACTTTTTTCATTATCGGTTGACAGTGTTGATGAAGTAAACAACATCCTGACAAATGGATTAAAAGCAGGTGGAACAGAACCCAACGAAATGAGAGATTATGGTTTTATGCAACAGCGAACTATTGAAGATTTTGACGGACACACCTGGGAAATTTTCTATATGGACATTTCAAAATTTCCAACAGAACAATAACAATGAACTACTAAAATCAGCTTGACAATATAGTGGACTAACTTTCGGTTCTCATCTCATCCTAATTTGACAAACAAAATCCCAAAAACTATGAGAAAAATAATTGTTTTATCATTTATTACCTTAGATGGGGTAATGCAGGCACCTGGTGGACCAGAGGAAGATAAATCAGGTGGTTTCAAATACGGTGGTTGGCTGGCTCCTTATGGTGACGAAGTTTTTGCCAAGGTTCTGGGAAAACAAATGCAAGCTGCAGATCTTCTTTTGGGCAGAAAAACATTTGAGATTTTTGCCTCCTACTGGCCAGAGCATGAAAAAGGATGGCCAGGTATCAATGAGGTCACCAAATACGTCCTGTCCAAGACCATAAAAAAATCAAACTGGAAAAACTCTGTTTTTCTCAAAAACTTGGAAGACATCAAAGAACTAAAAATCACAGAAGGTTCTGATATTAAAGTTTGGGGCAGCGGTAATCTCGTCCAAACACTACTCAAAAATGATTTAGTGGATGAACTCTGGCTCAAAATTTTCCCGTTGACACTTGGTAAAGGAAAAAAGTTGTTTGACTTTGGCACGATTGCCTCAGCATTTACATTAATAGAGAGCACTGTTACACCTAGCGGAATCATTATTGCCAATTACAAACGGGCTGGAAAAGTCGAAACAGGAACTATTGGAGCTTAAGTAAAATAACACCTCAAATAATCATTTTTTTGATGAAATATAAAGCCGAATTAATTGACATTATAACAAAAGATGCGTTTATAATGAAAACTCTTGCTATCGTTAAAAAGTTAAAACTATAATGATTACTGGGTGGATGCCGGGACTTATAAATATCCTATATTTGAAAACAAATAAACACTAATCTTTATGAACACAACAGAAGATATATTCCCAAAAGGGCAACAATTACCAAATGATTGGTTTGTTGGAAATGCATTTTTAACTCCATTAGTTACAAAAGATAAGAACAACGAATTTTCGGCAGGCAGTGTTACTTTTGAACCGGGAGCAAGAACAAATTGGCACACACATCCAAAAGGTCAAGTTCTAATAGTTATTGAGGGAAGTGGATTTTACCAAGAAAAAAATTCGCCGGCAAAACCAATAAATAAAGGTGATGTTATAAATATTCCTGAAGACATCGAACATTGGCACGGAGCTTCAGCAACAAGCAAAATGATACATATAGCTATCACAAATTTTAAAGATGATATATCAGTAACGTGGTTAAATCCGGTAACAGAAGAAGAATATAAAAGTGTTCAATAAGTTAAAACTATAATTAAGATGGGAAGCTTTTACACTATCTTTTCAAAAAACTAATTTTCAAAACATCCATAAATTACGACCTCGTTTAAGAAGATTTAAGCGAGGTTTGTTTTTATATTACAACTGAATCAAGCTAAAATTCATAAGCTAAATCGACTATATTTACAGTTGAACTAATCAAAAAAACAAAGCTGAACAGTGGATTTACTTTCTACGAAATATAAAACCGAATTAATTAACATCATTGAAAAAGATGCACTTATTATGGAAACTCTTGCTATCGTTAAAGAGTTAAACTTAAATGATTGTTGGATAGGCGCTGGCTTTATACGAAATGCGGTTTGGGATAGTTTACACCAGATAAAAACAACAAAATGCAACGATATAGATGTTGTCTTTTTTGATGCAACTACTCTTTCAGAAACTCTGGAAAAAGAAATAGAAGCCAAACTGACCCAAATTAATCCTAAAGCCAAATGGTCGGTTAAAAATCAGGCGAGAATGCATATTCGCAATAATCATCAGCAATACAGCAACACCGAAAATGCCATTTCGTATTGGCCTGAAACGGCAACAGCTATTGCGGCAAGATTGAATTCAGATGATACAATCGAAATTTTGACACCGCACGGCTTGAATGATTTATTTAATTTAGTCGTTGCTCCTACTCCCAATTTTGATTGGAATATGTTTCAGCAAAGGATAAAGAAAAAACAATGGGAGAAACAATGGGAGAATTTAAAAGTAATTCAAACTAAAACAGAGACAAAATGATATCAGTAATTGTTACTTACCAAATCAAAAAAGAATTTATTGAGCAAAACAAAGCCAATATTGAGAAATTTATAAAGGATTTTGAAAAACTGGATTCTTCTGAATTCCAATACAAAGTATTCACAAAACAGGACGGTTTGACCTTTGTCCACCACTCTTTATATAAAAATGAAGCCATTCAAAAACAGTTATTGAACGTTCCTTCTTTTCTGGAATTTCAAAAACAAAGAGACGAAATTGGACTGGATGGAAAAGCTCAAATCGAAATTCTCAATCTATTTGCATCTTCGGATAAAGACTGGTAGCTTAAAAACACTGTTCGAAGCTTTTAAACGAACTAGAATTAGTGATAATGTGGCTGAAAACAACTAAAATAAATGTTTTTTACGAAGTGCTGTGCAAAAACACCTCGGCAGGAATGCTAAAATAATCTTTCAATTTTTGAGCCATTTTTAGAGTGATTTCTCTCTTTCCAGAAAGAATTGCTGAAACGTGTCCTTTGCTTCCAATAATAGGTTCCAAATCTTTGGCTTTAATACCCATTTCCTGCATTTTGTATTTTATAACTTCTAGAGCATCAAGTTCGGGTAATTGGTAATGTTTGTCATCATAATCTTTGACCAAAACTATCAACAAATCTAATTCATCATTTTCGGGAGTGTTTGGCTGTGCATGGAAAATTTCCATCAATCTCATTGAAGCTTTATTATAATCTTCTTCTGTTTTTAATACTTTCCAGTTCATCGCTTTTTATAATTTAAGATTGCTGTATCAAAAGCAACAGTTTCTACATTAATTTTATCGTATTCTTTATGAGGACCAAACCAAATAACATAACAAGCTGTTTGCAGGAAATTAATTGAAACCACTAATCGAAAATCATTTCCTTTAATATTGAAAACAACCCTATCATTGTTTACAATACTTGAATTTTTGTAAACTTGTTTGAGTTCATTAAAATTGTGAAAATCCAATTTTGTAAATTCATTATACCAAATCAACAATTGCGTTTTTGCAATTGGATATTTATCGGTGTAAAATAAAATTGTTTTCTTTACAAGGATTTTCATAATACAAATTTACTTAAAAGTTTTCAATTTGCAAACTTTTAAGTATCGGTTAGAATTATTGGAAATCAAAGAATAGGGACAACTTTGACACAAGCTGCAAACATTAGCAAGTTTCGGATTTTATAACGACAAACTTCTTTCGACCTTTACATTATAAATTTTGAAGCTAATGAACGAACAACAGAACATAAATTATAATCGGATTGCAGAAGCAATTGAGTATATAAAAACAAACTTTAAAGAGCAACCAAACCTTGACGAAGTTGCAAAGAAAGTTCATTTAAGTCCGTTTCATTTCCAACGACTTTTTAGCGAATGGGCAGGCACAAGTCCAAAAAAATTTCTACAATTTACTACCGTAGAATATGCTAAAACTTTATTGAAAGAAAACCAAGCAAGCCTTTTTGAAACTGCACACGAAACAGGACTTTCAGGCACAGGCCGATTACACGACTTGTTCATCAACATAGAAGGAATGACACCTGCCGAATATAAAAATGGAGGCAAAAACTTAATTATAAATTACAGTTTTACTGAAAGTCCATTTGGAAACATTTTAATTGCCTCTACAGAAAAAGGAATTTGCTATATGGCATTTGTCGATGATGAGAATTTTGCATTTTCTACAATGCAAAATTATTTCCCTAATGCCCATTTCAGACTAATGACAGATTTAATTCAGCAAAATGCACTCTATATTTTCACGCACGACTGGACCAAATTGAATCAAATAAAACTACACTTAAAAGGAACCGATTTTCAACTCAAAGTTTGGCAAACACTCTTAAAAATTCCGATGGGACAATTAACAACTTATGGGGCAATTGCGAATAAAATTGAAAATCCAAATGCTTCAAGAGCTGTAGGTACAGCAATTGGCAGCAATCCAGTTGCATTCTTAATTCCTTGTCATCGTGTCATTCAATCTACAGGAATATTTGGCGGTTATATGTGGGGAAATACAAGAAAAACAGCTATTATTGGTTGGGAAGGAACAAAAACACATTCCGAATTTATTTAGCAAGTTTCGGGTTTTATCGCTACCCAGCTATGTGAATCTTTGCATTCTAATTTAAATCAAATAGAAATGCAAAAATTAAAAAACAAAGTAGCCTTAATTACAGGTGGAACAAACGGAATGGGTTTTGCCACAGCCCAAGAATTCATCAGTCAAGGAGCTAAGGTAATCATAACGGGACGTAGCAAAGAAACTGTAAATAAAGCAGTAGAAAGTTTAGGTTTAAATGCTATTGGAATTGTATCGAACGCTGGAAAATTATCTGATATTTTTGACTTACAAAAGCAGGTTCAAATACACACCAATACATTAGATGTTTTGTTTGTAAATGCAGGTTATGGGAAATTTGCACCAATTGAAATGGTTGATGAAGCTCATTTTGACGAACTATTCAATATGTTAGTAAAAGGAACATTCTTCACTGTTCAACAAATGTTACCCATAATGAATGTGGGAAGTTCTATAATCTTAAATACTTCTTTTGTAACTGAATTTGGAATCGAAAATTTCTCTGTTTATTCAGCAGCAAAATCAGCCGTTCAATCTTTTATAAAAACATTTTCTTCTGAATGCACAGCGAAAAAAATAAGAGTAAATGGAATAAGCCCAGGTTATATCAAAACAAATATTTTTAATAATACCGGACTTACTCCTGACCAAATTGAGGGAGCTGTTGCAAGCATTACACCAACACTACCATTTAAACGTTTTGGAGAAGCTTCTGAAATAGCAAAGACAGTTCTTTTTCTTGCTTCAGATGACGCATCATACATTCACGGAGCAGAGATTTTAGTTGACGGTGGATTATCAAATATAAAATAATAGAATAACAGTACTAAAAACAACAACCCATAAGTGCAATTGCCCCTCGTAACTGTCATAGGAAGGTTTCTTTTTCATAACTTCGTTTTGTTGTGACCAAAAGAACTCAGTTCTAAAAACCACAACCAAGCAGATAAAGAATCACAAATATATTTGTAACACTAAAAACTTCAAAAAAAATGAATAATAGCATATTTCCCTGTTTGTGGTTTGACGGACAAGCCAAAGCCGCTGCCGATTTTTATTGCTCCATTTTTAAGGATTCTAAAATTACAGCCGACACGCCAATGGTTGTTACATTTGAATTAAACGGAAACAAATTTATGGGTCTAAATGGAGGTCCGAATTTCAAATTTAATGAAGCGGTATCCTTTGTTGTTAATTGTGAGACACAAGATGAGATTGACCATTACTGGACTAAACTAACCGAAGGTGGAGAGGAAAGCATGTGTGGCTGGCTTAAAGATAAATTTGGAATTTCCTGGCAAATTGTACCGACAATACTTAGCCAACTTATGAGCGACCCGGAAAAAGCCCCCAAAGTAATGCAAGCATTTATGAAGATGAAAAAGTTCGATATAGAGGCTTTGCTAAAGGCTTAAAAAACTACGAATTAATCACAAATGCGTGGATTTGCAATGAGTTTCTACAAAGTCTGGTTCGCATAAGGGATTGCGGCGGTATCCTTTATTTTTTCTTTAAAAAATAAAGATAAAGCCAAAAGCCCGACCCCAAAGCTGCACTTTTATGAGGTAAAAACCAATCGTGCTGCTTTGGGGTTACGCCCAAATAAAATTGATGATTAAAGCACTAATTCTTCAAACAGGCGGTGGATAGTTTCTTCTAAATCGCTACACATTCCGGGATGCGGTCGTGAGGTTTGAATAGCCGAGCTACGAATGGCGGTTAACCAGCGAAAACGAGAAGGCATATCCATTTGAGCAATCGGACCACCATCCTTAGCTCCATTGACTATTTTTTGCAACGAAGTTAAATTGCATTGCAGTTGTTCCACATCAAAATCGTTGGAAAGCATTTGAATCTTATCGGCATTGCAGTGACAAAGCACTTTGATAAACTTGGCTTTTTTAGAAAATAAAATGATTCCGATATTCAAAAATTCTTCGCGTTCTACCCTTGGCACCACACGAATAACGGCGTACTCATATAAGTGTTTTTCTTGCATCTTGGGCTTCGTTTATAAAAATTTCAGAATGATTTAATCGGGTTGTTAAAAATTGCAAATAGACTTGGCGTAAGCTTTCTGGCGTGGCATCCGCTCCTTCCCACTGCAACCAATCTACGGGAATACTATTGACAATTTCGGTTAGAATTTCAGCATTTAAAAGTGCTTTAAATTCGGCATCTATCTCTTCTAAAATGCAGGCTTGTGGCAATAAAACATGATCTTTGATAAACTTAAACGGACTTATGGCATGCTTTTGCCAATTTTCCCAAGAATGATGAAAATACAAACAAGCGCCGTGGTCTATCAACCACAGCTCTTTATGCCAAATCAACATATTGGTATTCCTAAAAGTACGATCGACATTAGTAATAAAAGCATCTAACCATACAATTTTCGAAGCTAATTTAGCGTCAACTTCGGTAACAACAGGATCAAAAGTGATTGCCCCCGATAAAAAATGTAAGGCTAAATTGAGTCCTTGGCTTCCTTGCAACAAATCTTGAATTTCTTCGTCTCCTTCAGTACGACCAAAGGCTTCGTCCAAATGAGCGTAAACCAATTCAGGCAATTGCAATCCTAGTGCTTTGGCTATTTGTCCGCCTATTAATTCGGCTATCAAAGCTTTTACCCCGTGACCTGCCCCTCTAAATTTTAAAACATATTTAAAATCGTCGTCGGCTTCCGCCAAAGCAGGCAAAGAACCTCCTTCGCGCAAAGGCGTAATGTATCGGGTTACATTTACGGTTCTAAGATTGAAATTGTTTTTCATACATGGAATTTTCTTAGTTACAAACTTACAATTTAGACTTTATAAAAAACAATTTGCTGATTTAAATTATCCATTGTACCAAAAACTAAGGAACAGTACTAATGGCATGAATAAAAGACATTCATTTCATTTTAGACAACAAATC
Organism: Flavobacterium undicola; assembly: GCF_009909155.2. Classification (GTDB taxonomy): domain Bacteria; phylum Bacteroidota; class Bacteroidia; order Flavobacteriales; family Flavobacteriaceae; genus Flavobacterium; species Flavobacterium undicola. Next base: position 6,819 of record NZ_JAAAPM020000049.1, on the reverse strand, counting down.
AACTATTTTTACAAAACAAAAAAATCAAAAGAATAATCCTTTACACTATTATCTAGCATTAAAAATTTTGAAAATGAATATAAAGCCACTTCTGATTCTGACCTTATTTTTTTTCATTTCGACAAACGCTCAAAAGACCGACAATAAAAAATTCGATATTCTTAATAAATCCAGTCAATGGAAATTACAGTTAAAGGACAGCGGAACAAAAGATTGGCAATCCAAATGGTTTCTGGACGGACTTCAAGCCAATATCAAAAATACCAAAACAGGAATGCTTTTTAACACAGGAACTACTGCCGGAGCTGATGCGGGTCATGCTGTATTATGGACAAAAGAATCTTTTAAAGGAAATGTGAAAATGGAATTCAACTTTACCCGAAAAGATTCAGCCACCAAATGGGCAATTATTCTATACCTTCAGGCGACTGGCACTGGAGTTGCGCCTTATCTTGAAGATATTTCGAAGTGGAATAATTTAAGAGAAATTCCGGCAATGAAAACCTATTTCACCAACATGAAAGCCTTACATATTAGCTATTCTTCCTTTGAAAACGACAATAACGACAGTAAAAAAGATTACGTTAGAGTACGTCAATATCCAGTAGTTAAAGGACAAAACTTTAATACTACAACTGAAATCCCTAATGCTTATTTTGAAACTGGACTTTTTAAAACTGGCGAAACTTATAAAATTACAATTATCAAAACCAATGAAAAGCTCTATTTTAAAGTAGTTGGAAAAAACAGTTCTAAACTTTTTTGCTGGGATCTTAAAAATCAACCTTCACTTCTTGAAGGTCGAATTGGTCTAAGACAAATGGCTACCCGATCGGCTGTATACAAAGACATTTCGGTCTATATAAATAAGTGAGAAAATTACACTTTATAACTAAAAAAACTTAGATTTGTAATTCACTATTTTCTAACCTATTTATTATGAACCATAAAATTACTGCATTGTACCAACAATGCTTTCTGGTATTATTACTCTTATTTAGTACAGCAACTTTTGCTCAAAAAATGGAGCAATTTTTCCCAACTAAAGATTTAACCACTGTTGGAGTCTATTATTATCCTGAACATTGGGATCCTGCGCAATGGGAGCGCGATTTTCAAAACATGGAAAAAATGGGATTTGAGTTTACTCATTTCGGGGAATTTGCCTGGGCACAACTCGAACCTCAAGAAGGCAAATACGATTTTAAATGGCTCGATAAATCCTTAGAACTGGCTAAAAAATACCATCTCAAAGTAATCCTTTGTACTTCTACTGCTACGCCTCCGGTTTGGTTGGTTCGCAAGCATCCTGATGTTTTAGCCACTATGGAAGACGGTTCTAAAATGGATCATGGAACGCGTCAACATGCTACTTTTTCCAGTAATTATTACCGAACTTATTCGATGAAAATGATTGCTGAATTAGCCAAAAGATATGGAAATGATAAAAATGTAATTGGTTGGCAAGTGGATAATGAACCACGTCGTTTCTTGGATTATGGACAAGATGCGCCACAACGATTCCGCAATTGGTTAAAAGAAAAATACAAAACTATCGATATCCTTAACGAAGCTTGGGGAAATAGTTTTTGGAGTGGTACATACAGTAATTTTGACGAAATTAATATTCCGTTACATTCGATTTGGGGAATGAATTTGCACGCTCAATTGGATCATTATCGTTTTGCTGATAACGAAACAGCCACTTTCCTGGACGATCAAACTAAAGAAATCCGTAAATATTCGAATCCAAATCAATGGGTTACTTCTAATTACATTCCGATGTACGATGTGGGTTATGTAGGAGCAAGTAAAGAACTGGACTTTGTTTCTTACACTCGCTATATGGTTTATGGTAGTGATTTAGGCATTGGACCAAAAGGCTACCGTGTAGGTGATTATTCCCGCATCGCAATGTCTAATGACTTTTTCCGTCCTTTAAAAGGTGCTTATGGTGTAATGGAACTACAACCCGGACAAGTAAACTGGGGAAGCATAAATCCGCAACCTTTACCGGGAGCCATGCGACTTTGGTTGTGGCATGTTTTTGCGGGTGGAAGTAAATTTACTTGTACCTATCGCTTCCGTGCGCCTTTGTACGGCTATGAACAATTTCATTACGGAATTGTAGGTACCGATGGAGTTACTCCAACAACAGGCGGACTAGAATTCAGCCAATTTATCAAAGACATCAATACTTTGCGTAAAAAACACAATCCTAAATCCCAATTACCTAAGGAATATTTGCAACGCAAAACGGGAATTCTAATCAATACCGATAATGTAATGGGAATTGAACTGAACAAACAAACGAATCAATGGAATACTATTAATCACTTTACAAAATATTACAAAGCGGTAAAATCCTTTGGCGCTCCAGTGGATTTCGTTCGTGATACTACTGATTTTACTAAATATCCAGTATTAGTTGTTCCTGCTTACCAAATGATCGATCAGCAAATGATTGATAAATTGACTGCTTATGCTCAAAACGGAGGGAATTTAGTATTGAGCTGTCGTTCAGGAATTCAAAATCGAAAAGGCCACCTTTGGGAAGCTAAATTCTATGAACCGATGTGGAAATTAATTGGTTCCGAAATTGAATCTTATGATTTATTGATGCCTCAATCACCAGATAAAATCAAATTCAACAATCAGGAATTTGAATGGATCTCTTGGGGTGATTTATTGAAACCTAACAAAGGAACCGAAATCTGGGGAACTTTTCAAGGCGATTTTTACGCTGGAACTCCCGCTGTAATTTCGCGTAAATTAGGAAAAGGAACTGTGACTTATATTGGTGTTGATTCTAAAAAAGGAGATTTGGAAAAACAAGTTCTAACCAAATTATACCAACAACAAAATATCCCGATTGAAAATTATCCTGAAGGAATAATGGTCGAATACCGAGATGGTTTTGGGATTGCCGTAAACTATTCGGATAAAATATATGAGATGAAACTTCCTGCGAATGCTGAAATTATCATTGGAACAAAATCCATGAAAACTGCCGATGTGTTAGTGTGGAAACAGTAAAAAACAGAGCACACAGACCTGTCTGCCGACAGGCAGGTAAAACTGATGCAACGGATAGCTATTGATTTTTTTATGAATTAATCTTTAAAATATCAATTGGGTCGGGCTTTAGTCCAATTTACAAATAAAATAATCCTAAGATTTTAGCCAAAATATACTGCTAAAATCTTAGGATTATTATTTTTTAAAATCCAGTTGTCATATCAGATAAATCTCATATATTTACAATAATCTTATAGTAAAAAAGTGACTATTTATCTGGAAAGATTAATATCATGAATTCTAAAAAATAAAAAAAAGTAACCTAAATCAAAAACAATATGAAAGTAAATGGCCAAAAAATTGACTTAATAGATATTTACAAGCCTGAACCTGATGAGATTCAGAAATATATTCAAGATTACATGAATGGTCTTGAAGATGGAGGATATTTGACTCCACAACAAGTTGATCATTTAATGGAGAGTTTAGATCTAAACTTACAACAATTAATGAACTATTTATTGCCTTATGCCACCAAATTTGCTTTGCCTCCAATTTCTGGATATAAGGTTGGAGCGGTTTTGCATGGTATCTCCGGTGCAATCTATTTTGGAGCAAACATTGAGTTTCTTGATGAAGCATTAAGCTTTACGGTACATGCTGAACAGGCATCGATTGCCCATGCGATAAGCTACGGTGAAACTGGAGTGGATTATCTTACTATCTCAGCCGCTCCATGTGGTTATTGTCGTCAATTTTTATATGAAATTATAAATTGTCCTTCAACAAAAGACATTACTGTTTTGGTAAACAACGACAGCAATACTTTGACATCTCTGCTTCCACAGGCATTTGGTCCACAAGATTTAGGAGTGACCACAAGATTAATGTTGCCACAAAACAATAACTTACAAATGGTTCCTCCTCCAACGGATCCATATATTATTAGTGCATTAAACACAGCCAATACTTCATATTCTCCATATACATCAGATTATTCAGGTGTGTGTATCGTTACCAATTCAGGTTCTTATGTAGGAGCTTATGCCGAAAATGCAGCCTACAATCCAAGTATGTCTCCATTGGAAGCTGCATTAGTGTTGCTAATAATGAGTGGTGATTCTTATACTAATATAAACCGTGCTATTTTGGTTGAAGCTATTAATAACAAATGTAGCCAACTATCGGCGACTAAAGATGTATTGTCTGCCATCGCTAATAATGTGGTTCTGGAATACTACACCGCTACTTAATTGTGATTTTATCCAATAAGTAAACGGACAAATAGAAATAGAAAAACTCCTTGTATGCTTCATGCAACAGGGAGTTTTCTTTTATTAATACTTTAAATTTATTGCCTTACTCTTGCCCAAAACCATTACTTTTTTACCTCAAATAAATATTGGAAACCAAGAGAAACAGACTTAACAGGACAACTAAATTTATTTTTGTTTTTCCAAACTCAAAAAAGCTTCACCGAGATTATCAATAATATCTGAAGCTATGAACGATTGGAATCCTGTTTTGGGTAAAGCAATATCAGCCGTTAATCCGTGTAAATACACTCCTAAAATAGCTGCTTGAATCGGTTCATAGGCTTGCGCCAAAAAACTCGTAATGATTCCCGTTAATACATCACCACTTCCGGCAGTAGCCAATGCTGGATTTCCGGTTGTATTCTTATAAATGGTTTCTCCATCAATAATATGCGTTGGAGCTCCTTTCATTACTATGATTACATTGTATTGCAAAGAAAAAGAAATAGCTTTTTCGAATTTCTCTTCTTCTGAAGTCCATTCTCCTATCAATCGTTCTAATTCTTTGGGGTGAGGCGTAAGTATGCTTCTTGATGGAAAAAGAATAAACCAGGCTTTGTTTTGAGATAAAATATTCAAAGCATCTGCATCAATAACTAAAGGAATCGTATTGGTTTTTAGGAATTTTAAAAAAGCCTTTTGAGTTACTTCGTTCTGCCCTATTCCGGGACCAATTCCGATGGCATTAGGCTGAAGATTAAAACTTATATTTGAAATACACTTTTTCTTTACATCAGTCAAAACCATTACTTCGGGAACGGCAATTTGGACTATTTCATAACCACATTTAGGAACAAAAGCAGTCACTAATCCGCAGCCTGTTTTTAGAGCTGCTTTCGAAGACAAGCAAACAGCACCTATTTTGCCATAGCTTCCTCCAATAATCAATACATGGCCTTGAATTCCTTTGTGGGCATCTACAGCAATGGTTTTATAATGCTTTAAGATTTCTTTTTTATCAATAGGAATAGAAGTTATCATAAATTCTGCTTTTGATTAAACTTCTCTAATTTACCATTATTTTGACTGAAAATTAATCAGTTTTAAAAATTTAATTTAACTTAGATATGCCAAATTATTTATTTCTTAAATAACATAAAATGTTTTATCATGGAAATTCAAATCGAGGCTGTCCAAATTGCAGAAGTTTTTAATATTAAAAAATTCCGCGCCGATTATAATTTAATCGCTAATTCAGGTTCTACCTCTGAAGTTTTCTATGTTATTCCCGAAAACAATCGTTATCTATATCTTTTTGACTATGGCGTAATTGTATTTGCTAACTACGATCAAAAATCCAAAAAGGATTTTATAAATTTCATCAAAAGCTACACCACCTCATTAGTTCGCTTTAAATTATCAGAAGAATATTTGATTGTAACTAATGAAAATTCAAATAAGATAATTGTCGAAAATGCATTGGTTTCAGTTCCTAAAATCGATAATTCATTGCTAAAAATTGTGATGCTTAACATTGGACAATCGGTAGCTCTTGAACATTATGAAATTCTTAGCGATACAATGATTAACTCTTCAAAAGAGTATATTTTGCAATTAGAAACTAATGGTAAACTAAATGTTTCCAAAAATAATTTGCTCAAACACATTGGAAAAGTGCTTAATGTAAAAAACAGTATTATCGATAATTTGTATATTCTGGACGATCCTAACTTAGTTTGGGACAACGAAGAACTCAACTTATTGAACAAACATTTAAAAATAAATTTTGATATTAACTCACGCTTTAAAGGACTCGATTATCGACTTCAAATTGTGGAAGACAATCTGACTATTTTCACAAATATTTTAAATGTCAAAGAAAGTAATCGATTAGAATGGATTATTATTCTCCTTATTCTTTCAGAAATAATAATTAACCTTGTTTTTCATTGAAATACCCGTTGGATGAAATTGTTTTTGATTGTAAATTTCGTCAGTTCGAGGTATAATTTTTAGCCTAAAAAAAGTAATATAAAATCACGTTTCTGTTGCATCCGATTGTGTCCTTAGCTTCCGCAGTCGAGTGTCAAATGTTTGAAGAATACGTAAAAAGAAAAGCTGTTTGATCCGCCGCGGCGGAGAGTTCTTTTCTTTTAGACTCGAGCAAAAGGCGAATAGAGCGGAGCTAATTCGAAAACTAATTTGACCGACGAGGAAGCGCAAGACTTGATTTTTTTGTTTCTTTTTTGATCAAGCAAAAAAGAAAATTAGTAAACCATAATTTCACATTTAACAAAACGTGATTGGTAGTGATTCTGTTTTGGGACAGGATTGTATCTAGAACAAGAAAATTTATCATCAAAAAAGGTTCTCGTCCCGATAACTATCGGGACATTTTTTACCTCACTTCATTACGCAAAAAAACACTACCATTGACGTTTTTATTTATTCTGTTAAATATCAATTAGTTGCATATTTAGTTCTTTAGCTTTTTTAGTTAAAAATCTAAATTGTTGATCCTTTTGATGTTGTAAATATATTTCCA
>NZ_JAAAPM020000048.1 GCF_009909155.2 Flavobacterium undicola | reverse complement strand
TTGTTTTAGGATAAACCGTTCTCAATTTAAAACAAGTATTTTTCATAAATCCATAGAAAGAATGGTGAATGCAAAACCGATTTATCAAAAAAACATAAAACAGATATTAAGTGTATAACTCAATAAAAGAATTTAAATCAAGTATACTTTTCATAATGGTTTAACAACCTCCATAGATTCGCTTTTTTTCAAAGCATATTGAAATCCTTCTTGCCACCATTGCTTCATCTTTACTTTATTAAAAATCAAAGCATTGTTAGTTAAATCAATTGGAGTATAATATAGATTCAACTTAACGTTATTATGAGAAGCAGATAGGGTTCCTAGTAAAATATCGTGTTTTTCAATTTGATCTAATTCAATTTGGAACAAATCAATCAATAACGAAAAAGGATTTTTTCCAATAGCTATTCTTGGAGTTGATTTTTCAGTTTCTAAGATAACAACATCTATTTCAGTTGCTCCCCGATTAATCGCTTCTTGGATAGGTACTAAGCTGGAAAAACCGCCATCGGCATAATCAAATCCTTTTTTGGTTACAATACTCATAAAAGGAATATAATTACTCGAAATCCAAATCCAATCACAAAATTCATCATAAGTGCATTCTTTAATGGATTTATATTCTGATTGATTCGTAGTAAGATTTGTAACAGTAACAACTACATCTATTTCTAAAGCTTTTAACTGGTTAAATTCCACGATGGGGAAATTTCTCTTAATGTAAGTACGCAATTTTTTGCTTTCGCCAAAGGTTCTTTTTCCTCTAAAAAACTGCAACAACACATTAAAATGATTGATACTCACCATATCTATTCCATTCTTTTTTTTAACAATAAACGGATTGATATTGAAAATTTTACCCATATCCACATTGGTGTAAATACGATGTATTTTTTCGATATTTCCCAGAGCTAAATGAGGAATAAGTAAACTTCCAGTAGAGGTTCCAATCAGTAAATCGTATTTAATTTTCTTGTTTTCCAATAAAAACTGAGCAACACCTCCAGCAAATGCTCCTTTGCTTCCTCCTCCAGAAATTACCAATGCTCTCATGTTTTTTAATTTAATAATCGATTCAATTGAAACTGCTCTTTTTCGTTCAAACTGGGTAAAATTCGAAGAAAGGAACCTTTAGATTCTTGATTTTTCAATAAAGTTCGAATAGTATCGCGTCCAAATTTAGAAAATTGCCACATATGATGCGTAGTTGCTTTTACTAAATTAATCAAAACCACATCATTAATTAACTGAAATCCAATTAGTTTTTCCAAGGCGTTTTGTCTGGTTGTAGCTTCGTATTTTTCAGATGAATAACTGATAAGTTCATCAATTACATCTTGCTTATTAATCGGATATTCAGGAGTCATTAAAGCCAATGACAGCCATAAAGTTCTAAGATTATAATCGTTGAAACCAATCCATTTTTTTGATTTTTCTAAATAATCCAATCGCTGTTTAGGAAAGTTTCTCCATAAATACAGCAAGGAAATTTCCTGTGTTTGATAAGAGGCATCATCCAAAAGACTTTCGTAATCAGTCCTGAACTCTTCCGGGATTTTAGGCAATGAATAAGCCACTGCCTGACGAACCTGAAGATCATTGGTTTCCAAAGCCAATTGTAAAAACTGTTTTTTAGCTTCAAAAGTTTCATTCTGGAGCTGTTCAACAACCATTTCTTTCGCCACATGAAAAGCATCTGACATTAGAATTAGCTTAAAAAAACCTTCTTTTTCGGCTAAAGGTTTCGATTTGATTTTATCTAATTCTAACAGTATCTTAGTTATTTTATTTTCAACCAATAACTCATTGATTTTTTGAGTATTAATCACAGTTGACTCAAGCCATTGTTTTGAAAAAGTATCCGTATCAAAACGACTTACTTTTTTTACTTCAGCTAAGAAATCTTCCGTTGTTGCCGTTTGGAAAGCATACTTTTTTAAATAGTTCTTAATGATTTTTTTGAATGCCTTATCTCCTATTTCCTGATGCAAGGCAAACAAAGCCCAAGCTCCTTTTTGATAATAACTCAACGAACTCGCTTTTTCGTTCAAAATAGGAATACTATCGGTTCTTGATGCATATTTTATTTGCTGAATAGACTCATACATTTTGCAATAAAAATAATCTTCTCCATAAATCGATTTCTCAGCCAGCAGAGCGTAATAAGTAGCAAAACCTTCTTGCAACCAATGGTGCTTTCCGCTAGCTGCTGTAATCAAATTGCCAAACCATTGATGTGCCAATTCATGTGCGTCAACATTAGTATAATTTCGGTCTTCAAACCCAGTTGAATCTACAACATAACGCGTTGCAAACAAGGTTGCCGAGGTATTTTCCATTCCGGCATACAAAAAATCCCGAACTGGAACTTGCTTATACACCTTCCAAGGGTATTTTATCCCAATTTCTTTCTCTAAAAAATTAAATATTCGAGCCGAATAGCGATAAGTGGGTTCAAAACGAGAAGCATCGTTGTTTTCTATATACAATTCTAATGGAATTTTACTTTTCGAAAATTGGAGTTTCTTTTCAAATTTCCCAATGGCGAGCATTAGCAAATAAGAACTCATAGGTTTATCCATTTGATATTGCCAAACACTCGCTTGTCCATTGCTGCTTTTAGACTTTAAAACACCATTAGAAATGACTTGATAAACAGAATCAAATTTAATCTCAAGATTAAAAATCACTTTTTCATTCACATCATCAAAACTGGGAAACCAATTACTGGTATATTTCCCTTGTCCTTGAGTCCAAATTTGCAAATCTCCTGTATTTTCTGAACCTACAAAATACAAGGTTTGTTTTGGTGTTGCGGTGTAATCAAAAATTAGTTCGTTTTTCCCTTTTTGAAACGGATAAACAATAAGCAGTTGCTTTCCTGAATTGATGTATTGAACATTCGTTTGATTCAGTATTACCTTAGAAAAATTCATATTTTGAGCATCAATTTTTAAGGTGTCTGTAGGTTTTAAAATTTCAAAAGAATAATTTACTGTTCCATAAACCGATTTTTCAACAGCGTTTAAACTCAAATGAGCAGCAACCGAAGTAAAATCAACTTTTTTTGTTTGTTGAGCAAATAGAAAAGTGGAAATAAAAAGAAAGAAGTATTTCATTAAAAGTGTATTAAGGCCAGAATTTCAAAGTTACAAAGCTTTATCAAACTATTATGTTTAGCTCTTAAACTTTTAATAAAATTAAGCAAAGAAAGACGGATGACACCGCCGTTTACGATTATGTTTTTGGTATTGTGATGTAATTCCGAAATAAACTTAAAAACAAAAAAATCCAAAATCAGAATTGATTTTGGATTTTTTATTATCAGTGTATTTTTATTATAAAGTCTTAGCATTTTTCACCTTTTGATCGGTGATTGCAATAGCCAAAACTTCGCTCATTTCTTTTACATAATGAAAAGTAACTCCCGTTAAGTATTCTGGTTTTATTTCATCGACATCACTTTTGTTCTCATGACACAAGATGATTTCTTTAATATTTGCTCTTTTAGCGGCTAAGATTTTTTCCTTAATTCCACCTACAGGCAATACTTTTCCTCTAAGCGTAATTTCACCAGTCATGGCAATATTTTTCTTCACTCTTTTTTGTGTAAAAAGAGATACTAACGAAGTTAACATCGCAATTCCCGCACTTGGGCCATCTTTTGGCGTAGCTCCTTCCGGAACGTGCAAATGGATATTGTATTTAGACAACAATTCAGAATTCAAACCCAGTTGATCCACATTTGCTTTGATGTATTCTAAAGCAATAGTAGCCGATTCTTTCATTACTGTACCTAAATTTCCAGTAATACTCATACCGCCTTTTCCTGGCGAAAGCAAGGATTCTATAAAAAGAATATCTCCACCAACACTGGTCCAAGCCAGCCCTGTAACCACCCCGGCAACATCATTACTTTCGTATTTATCACGCTCTAAACGAGGAACTCCTAAAACTTTTACGATATCTTCATCGGTAACTTTCTTGTTATATTCCTCTTCCATTGCAACTGATTTTGCTGCATTTCGAATCACTTGAGCAATTTTAGCTTCTAATCCACGAACTCCCGATTCACGAGTATAACCTTCAACGATTTTTTCTAATTGTTTTTTGCCAATAGTCAAATCTTTCGAAGTCAATCCGTGTTCTTTCAATTGACGTGGAAACAAATGCTGTTTCGCAATTTCAACTTTTTCCTCAATTGTATAACCCGACATTTTGATAATCTCCATACGATCTTTCAAAGCCGGCTGAATAGCACTCATATTGTTGGATGTAGCAATAAACATCACCTTAGACAAATCATAGCCTAATTCGACAAAATTATCATAGAAAGAGCTGTTTTGTTCCGGATCTAAAACTTCTAACAATGCCGAAGAAGGATCACCGTGATTACTATTTGATAATTTATCAATTTCGTCCAAAACAAACACAGGATTTGATGTTCCTGCCTTTTTCAAACTTTGAATAATTCTACCTGGCATAGCTCCAATGTAGGTTTTTCTATGTCCACGAATTTCAGCTTCATCGCGCAAACCGCCTAATGAAATTCGAACGTATTCTCTCCCTAAAGCTTCTGCAACGGAACGACCAATAGATGTTTTACCAACTCCCGGAGGCCCTGTTAAGCAAATAATAGGCGATTTCATATCGTTTCTTAATTTCAAAACAGCCAAATGCTCTATCATTCTTTTCTTCACTTCTTCTAATCCAAAATGGTCTCTGTCAAGAATTTTTTGCGCATTTTTTAAATCAAAATTGTCTTTTGAAAATTCATTCCATGGTAAATCCAATAGCAATTCCATATAATTTCTTTGGATACCAAAATCAGGAGCTTGCGGATTCATTCGACGCATTTTTGTCAATTCCTTTTCAAAAATAGTTTGCGTTTTTTCATCCCATTTTTTAGACTTCGACTTTACTAACATCTCGTCCATTTCTTCTTCCTGAGTCGAACCTCCTAATTCTTCCTGGATGGTTTTCATCTGTTGATGAAGAAAATATTCTCTTTGTTGTTGGTCTAAATCAAAACGTACTTTAGATTGAATGTCATTTTTAAGTTCGAGTTTTTGCAACTCAACATTCATATATTTAAGAGTTTCTAAAGCTCTGTCTTTTAAATTATTGATAGCCAATAAATCTTGTTTTTCTTCAACTGATAAATTCATGTTAGAAGTAACAAAATTGATTAGAAAAGATTGACTTTCAATGTTTTTTATAGCAAAAGTCGCTTCGCTTGGAATATTCGGACTTACTTTAATAATCTGGATAGCCAATTCTCTGATGGAATCTAAAATTGCTAAAAATTCAGAATCTTCATTGTCTGGACGTTCTTCCGAAAAATCTTTGATTATAGCAGAAATATACGGATCTTCAGAAGTTACCGATTCGATTTCGAAACGCTTTTTACCCTGAAGAATTACCGTTGTAGTACCGTCAGGCATTTTTAGTACACGCAAAATACGGGCAACTGTACCAATAGAATTGATATCTTCTTTAGTAGGATCTTCAATTTCTTCATCCTTTTGAGCTACAACACCTATTATTTTCCCACCAGCATTAGCATCATCAATCAGTTTAATCGATTTATCTCTTCCTGCAGTAATAGGAATTACCACTCCCGGAAACAAAACCATGTTTCTTAATGGGAGAATTGGCAACGATTCAGGAAGCTCCTCCTTCATCATTTCCTCTTCATCTTCGGGTGTTAATAAAGGTATTAATTCCGCCTCTGAATCGAATTCTTGTTGTGACAGATTGTCAATAGTAAGTATTTTATGTTTTGACATAGTGTAATTTAAGTCTTTTTGTCATTAAACATTTTATCTATCTAATAACAAAGTTAGTATTCAAGTATTTTACAATACTGAAAATCAATCAGTAATATAAAAAAACTAGCATTATTTAGTTCTTATAAGTCAATCTTTGTGCCATAAAAAAAATCCTGAAAGTTTTCTTTCAGGATTTAAATATCATTAAAAAAAATTATTGATAATATACATCAAAGCTACCATTAGTAACACTGTGTGTAATCACATCAAAAAAACTAGTCCCAGTAAACCGAAAAGTCCCTACGATATGTTTGGTAGCAGTATTATGAGTTGTAATTGTAACCGTTCCTGGATTAGCTCCAAATGTATTCATGCCTGACATATCTTTATTATACAATCCAATATTATTCGTTCCCAAAGGTAAATTTTCTAAATCGTATGTTCCAGGAGTTATCCCCGCCACCAATGTTAAACCAATAGTTTCAACACTACCTCTTCTACCATTAATTGTGATTGAATTACTAGCTTTAATTCCATCCACATTTGTTGGAATAAAATCTGAACCATCTAATTTACAGAAAAAACTATTTGTTGATGGTGAAGTATTATTAGTTGTAAATGAAACCGAAAACTGACCTTTAGTAAAAACTTTTATTTCTGTTTTTGTAAATGTATTATCAAATCTTACTCCTGTAAACTTAAAAGTTCCCGTAATGATATTTGTAGTTTTATTAATTGAAGAAATGACTAATTCAGCAGTATCAACATAATTTACATAACCATCATTAGCCGCATCAGAATTACTTTCACTTATGTACGGAACTTGCCCACTTCCTAGCGAATATGCTAAAACAAGAGGAGTTGTTGGTGTTGCTGTAGACCAATTATATGTTCCAACTGTTCCGTGAGATAATGTAATTTGAAAAAAACTACCATCGGTTTTCATAGCTGTGATAGCTATATAATCTGAATTAACGATAGCTTGAGTTTCATTCGCTGTCCATGGCTTTCCGCTAAAGTCGGCTTTAAAAACTCCTGAACTTGAACCAGGATCCGGTTCAACAGTACCATCAACTGGTTCAACAGTACCATCAACTGGTTCGTAAGTACAGGACACAAGTAATGCGACTAAAAACAATATTATGAATTGTAATTTACTTTTTAATATTCTCATAAATTGGAGCTTTTTTTATTATCTCCAAATATAATTTTTTATTTTATTTTTCCTACTATTTTTTAGGCACTTTTCTTAATAAAACAACTCCAAGAATAAAGAAGATAGCCAAAAACACAATGGCCAAACGTGGACTGCCAGTAATTTGATCGATAACCCCATAAACCAACATTCCAATCACAATTCCGATTTTCTCAGCAACATCATAAAAACTAAAAAAGGAAGCCGTATCCTCAGTTTCCGGCAATAATTTAGAATAAGTAGAACGGGATAAGGATTGAATTCCCCCCATTACCAAACCAACTAAGGCTGCCATAATATAAAAATGAATTGGCAAAAGAATAAAATAAGCCGCAATACACAACACAGTCCAAATACTGTTGATAAAGATTAATACTGGAATATTTCCATATTTTTCTGAAGCTTTCGAAGTTGTATAAGCACCAATAATAGCTACCAATTGAATCAATAAAATACAAATAATCAATCCTATTGTACTTTGTTCTTTAGATTCCCATGCAATTTCTTGTGCTCCAAAATAAGTTGCAATCAACATTACAGTTTGTACAGCCATACTGTACACGAAAAAACTTCCCAGGTATTTCTTTAAACGAATATTCTCTTCAAGTAAGAACCAAACTTTTTTAAGCTCTCTAAAACCATTAAAAACAATTGCCCGAGTAATTTTTTCTTGCGAATTTTTATTCCCTTTAGGCAAATAATAATAAGTATACTGACTAAATAAAATCCACCAGACACCCACCATTACAAAAGAATAACGCATTGCTTTAATAGCCGCAGGCTCTCCATCAGTTTCGATAATATTAAATAATTCAGGCTTCATTACCATAGCCAAATTAACAATTAAAAGAATCATACTACCAATGTAACCTAAAGAATATCCTTTAGCACTAATGGCATCTTGCTGTTCTTCAAAAGCAATATCAGGCAAATAGGAATTATAAAAAACCAAACTTCCCCAAAAACCAATCAATCCAAAAAAATAAAAGAATAAACTAGAGTAAATATTTTCTAAATTAAACCAATACAATCCCATGCAAGATAAGGCTCCCAAATAGCAAAAAAACTTCATAAAGAACCTCTTATTGCCCACATAATCTGCAATTCCAGATAGTAATGGAGACAAAAAAGCAACCATTAAAAAGGCAAAAGCAGTAACAAAACTAATAAGCGCCGAATTTTTTACACTGAAACCAAATACATCTATATAATGCCCTGTTTTTGAAAATAAAGCTTCATAAAATATTGGAAAAACAGCTGATGTTATTACCAATGGATAAACTGAATTTGCCCAATCGTAAAATGCCCAAGCATTCAATAATTTTTTATCTCCTTTTTGTAATGGAATCATATCTCTTTTTTTGACGAATTTATTATTTTTTAAACAGTTTCTACTTAAATCAATTAAAAATATCTTTTTAAATTGGCACAAAAAAAAACCAATTCGTTAGAATTGGCTATAAATAAGTTGCTCTTTTTTTTATTTAAATATTACTCCAAATTTGGCCGCAACAGATTTTGCTTCTGGAACCATCGCTTTCAAATTAGCAATTCTGGTAGCATCAGATGGGTGTGTACTTAACATCTCAGCTGGAGCCTGACCTCCTGAATTTGCCGACATTCTTGTCCAAAAAGTAATCGCTTCGTCTGGATTGTAACCCGCAATAGCCATTAATATTAATCCAATTTTATCAGCTTCCGTTTCGTGGCTTCTGCTAAAAGGAAGCATCACTCCTACCTGAGAACCAATTCCATAATACTGTTGCCACATTTGTTGTTTTTCGGCACTTTGACTTCCTGTTGCAGCAGCAACACCAACTGCACCTAACGCCTGCAATTGAGAAGCACTCATACGTTGCGCTCCGTGATTAGCAAGAGCATGTGAAACTTCGTGTCCCATTACTGTAGCTAAACCTGCATCGTTTTTTGTTATTGGTAAAATCCCTGAATAAACGACTATTTTACCCCCTGGCATACACCAAGCATTCACTTCTTTATTATCTATTAATTTGTATTCCCATTCATAACCGTTTAAATAATCAGTTTGTCCTAGAGAAGCCAAATAACGTTCGGCTGCAACTTTTATTTTTATCCCTACAGTTTCTACATTTTTAGCATCGGCTGTTCCAGAAATCACTTTGTTTGCCTTTAAAAAAGTTCCATACTCCTGAAAAGAAGACGGAAACAATTCACTATTAGAAACAAAATTCAAAGTTCTTTTTCCAGTTAACGGATTCGTTGCGCAAGAATATACTAAACATAAACTTGCAATTCCTATAAATATTACATTCTTTTTCATAATTGTTAAATTTTAATAACAAAAATACAAATATTATTAACTATAATTTTATAAAATTAATTACAATTGTATCAATATTTTAGTTTTTTTTATCCAATAATATGCAAAACATTGAAACCTTTAGGAATAATTAAATATTGATTTTCTTTGAAACTTTTAGCATCAAAAACTACTTCTTCGTTATCTATTTCTAAAATTTTAATTTCAAATGGCAATCCAATAAAATTGATTTTGTATTTAGTATAGTTCGTATCGTACTTCCCTTCTTTGTGTACATGAATATTTAATTCTTTTTCTTTTCCTGTCAATTGAAAAGAAACAAAGCTAAATCGTCCTTTTTTGTAATCATACCCATCTTGTGCATCTTCATACACCACCGATTTTTCTTTACCTTCTTTGTAATAAACATCTAAGATTAATTCATCAAATTCTAACTCACCCACATATTGTTGCACAGGGTATTTAGGAATGATAGCTCCAGCTTTAACAAAAACAGGAATTTCATCAAATTTAGTATCTACCCAAACTTCTTTCCCTCCTTTAACAAAACAATTAGTCCAGTAATTATACCATTGCCCTTTAGGTACATACATTCTTCGTCCTAAAGCATTAGGTTCTAAAATAGGACATACTAAAATTTGATTACCAAATACAAATTCATCATTTCGATAATGAGTTTGAATATCTTCTTGATCGTAATACACCAAAGGTTTTAACATAGGTACACCTTCTTCGATATATTGCCAAAACATGGTATACAAATAAGGTAATAATTGATAACGAAGGTTAACAAATTTTCTAGTAATATCAATAACTTCTTCATCAAAAGCCCAAGGTTCTTGATTGCCATGATCTCCTGATGAGTGTGTTCTACAAAATGGATGAAAAACACCAAGCTGAATCCATCTTGCATACAATTCACCTGTAGGTTGCTCAGCAAAACCTCCAATGTCTGAACCCGTAAAGCCCATTCCGGAGATAGACATTCTTTGAACCTGAATATTAGCTATCCAAAGATGTTCCCAAGTAGCCACATTATCTCCAGTCCATGAAGAAGTGTAACGTTGCGCTCCTGAATAAGCCGATCTTGTAATAATAAATGGTCTTTTTGGATAGGCAAAACGTTTTACTCCATTATAGGTAGCTCTTGCCATTTGAGTTCCATAAATATTATGTGCTTTTCTATGGCTACATGGATTTCCATCATAATCATGACGCACATCATTAGGAAAAGTTTTGTTAGGAACTTCCATTACCGCAGGTTCGTTCATATCATTCCACACTCCCTTTACTCCAATATCTGAAATTAATTCTTTAAATAATCCTGCCCACCACTCTCTTACTTCGGGATTTGTATAATCGGGAAAATTACATTCTCCAGGCCAAACTTTTCCTTTCATATAAGGACCATCGGCTCTTTTGCAAAAATAATCTTTTGCCAAAGCTTCTTTGTAAACCGAATATTCTTTGTCTATTTTAATCCCTGGATCAATGATAACAATAGTTTTGAAACCGTCAGCGGCTAATTCAGAAACCATTCGTTTTGGATCAGGAAAGTATTCTTTGTTCCAGGTAAAACACCTGAAACCTTCCATATAATCAATATCTAAATAAATAGCATCACATGGAATTTGTAATTCTCTAAATTTAGCAGCGACCTCTTTTACATTACTCTCAGGATAATAACTCCATTTACATTGGTGATAACCTAAAGCCCATAAAGGTGGTAATTCAGGTTTTCCAGTCAAATCAGTATAAGAAGTGACTACATCTTGCATATTAGGACCGTAAAAGAAATAATAATTCATTTCTCCTCCATCTGACCAAAAACTGGTTACATTTCTTCTTTCGTGACAAAAATCAAAGAATGTTCTAAAAGTATTATCAAAGAAAATTCCATAAGACTGTTTATTATGTAATCCAATATAGAAAGGTACTACTTTATATAAAGGCTCTTGTTCTTTTTGAAAAGCATATTGATCGGTTGCAAAGTTTTCTACTCTTTTTCCTTTAAGATTCATTTGAGTAGCTTTGTCTCCTAAGCCGTAAAAACATTCTCCGTCTTTTGAAGCCTTACTCATCTTTACGATATTCCCTCCAAATTCGTAACATTCTTCCCAATGAAAGCCTAATTCATCTTCTAATAATACATTCCCTTTCAAATCATATATAGAAGCTCTTAAATCAGCTTTTTGAATTTTACAAATAAGCTTATTTGTCGTTATTTTATAATAAGTCTCTTCTTCACTAACTACTAAATGATTATATCCATGAGTATGACTTTCATCAATTGCATAAGAAAAATCATTACTAAAATAACCTTTAGTTGTAAATCGAAAACGAAGCAAACTATCTCTTAAAACAGTAAGTTTTAATATGACATTATTATCAGTATAAAAATATACAGAATCAACATCATGCATGAAAGAAACTATCTTTGATGGGTATAAATCCCCTTTGTATTCTAATTCTGTATTTGTAATCATATCGATTCAATTTGATTAGTTATTATGCTTTCTCTCAAACTTACAAAAAATCTTTTTTATAAATAAACAATAGTATTTTTATTCACGAAAACGATATAGTTGACTATTTATCAAAAAAAAGAAGTATTAACGTTAAAATTAATACTTCTTTATAAAAAAAATTAGATTTAATGTAGCTCCATTTTTGAGATCCACAAAAACTATTTATGAAATTTTAAAAACAGTAACACTCAATGGAGGCAACAGTAATTCAATTGAATAATCTCTTCCTCCATAAGGGAAAGATTCTATTTTTAATTCGGTCATATTCTGTAAGTTACTTCCTTGGTATTTTTCTAAATCACTATTAAAAATTTCAGTAAGTTTTCCTTTTCTAGGAACTCCAATTCTGTAATTCTTGCGAACTATTTGAGTAAAATTACACACCACAATCAAATCGTCTTTTGTATTATTTCCTTTCCGAATGTATGAAATCACTGCGTTTTGATGATCCGAATAATTAATCCACTCAAAACCTTCCGGACTAAACTGTTTTTGGTATAAAGCAGGTTCTGATTTGTACAACTTATTCAAATCTTTAATAAGTTCTTTCACGCCATTATGAACTGGGTATTGCAATAAATGCCAGTCTAAGCTTTCTTGAAAATTCCATTCAGCCATTTGACCAAATTCACCTCCCATAAAAAGCAAGTTAGTTCCCGGATGGGTAAACATATAACTGTAAAGCAAACGTAAATTGGCAAACTTTTGCCATTCATCACCCGGCATACGATCAGCAATTGATTTTTTACCATACACCACTTCGTCATGAGACAAAGGCAACATAAAGTTCTCAGTAAATGCGTAAGTCATAGAAAAAGTCAAATCGTTTTGATGGTATTTTCTGTAGACAGTATCCTTTTGAAAATATTTTAAGGTATCGTGCATCCATCCCATCATCCATTTCATTCCAAAACCAAGTCCTCCTACTGATGTAGGTCTGGAAACCATTGGAAAGGAAGTACTTTCTTCGGCAATAGTTTGTACTCCTTCAAAATTAGAATAGACAACTTCATTAAATTCCTTTAAAAAACTAATAGTATCCAGGTTTTCTCTTCCTCCAAAAATATTTGGTTCCCATTCACCATCATTTCGAGAATAATCTAAATAAAGCATCGAAGCAACAGCATCTACTCTTAATGCATCTACATGATAATGTTGCAACCAAAACACAGCATTACTAATTAAGTAAGAACGTACTTCGTTTCTTCCATAATTAAATACTAAACTTTTCCAGTCTGGATGGTATCCTTTTCTGCGATCAGGATGTTCATAAAGGTTAGAACCGTCAAAATAACCTAATCCATGTGCGTCATCTGGAAAATGAGAAGGTACCCAATCCAAAATAACTCCAATACCTGCCTGATGCAGTTTATCTACCAAGACCATAAAATCTTGTGGATTCCCAAAACGGGAAGTTGGTGCAAAATAACCTACTAATTGGTATCCCCATGATGGATCATACGGATATTCCATAATGGGCATAAACTCAACATGAGTAAATCCCATTTCTTTAACATAACTAACTAATTCTTCAGCAAATTCCAAATAGGTCAAAAAACGATTTCCTTCGCCGCGTTTCCAAGATCCTAAATGAACCTCATAAACAGAATAAGGTTTATCTAAATCATTATGTTCTTTTCGGGTTTTCATCCATTTGGAGTCATCCCAATTATGATTTAAATCCCAAACTACAGAAGCAGTATGTGGTGGTTTTTCACAATAAAAAGCAAATGGATCGGCCTTTTCAGTAACTAAACCATCATTATTAGATAGAATTTTATATTTATAAGTAGTGCCTTTCTCGATATTAGGAATAAATCCCTCCCAAATACCTGAAGAATCCCAACGTACATAAAGTTCGTGTTCTCCTTGTGTCCAGAAATTAAAATCTCCCACAACAGAAACTGAATGGGCAGTTGGAGCCCAAACAGCAAAATAAACCCCTTGAACACCATTTAATTCTATTAAATGAGCCCCTAACTTTTCATACAATCTAAAATGTTTTCCAGCTTTGAATAAGTTAATATCAAAATCAGTAAAAAGGGAGTGCGAAATAACTTTACTCATAGTATTATTGGTATTATTCTAAATTTTAGAAATATAGAATATTGATATAAAAAAACAGTTGATTGACTTATTCGATTCTAAAATTATCAGGCAAAGTCACACCTTTCTTAATAACTACAATTCCATCTTTTATGGCATACAATTCAGTTGTAGCATTTTCTAAATGAGAACCACCATTAATGTAAACATTATTTCCTATTCGGCAATTTTTATCCACTAAGGCATTGTTAATATAGCAACCTTCACCTATTCCAACTAATATTTTGTTATTTTTAGTATCTTCTGCCATGTCTTCGATACTTTGATAAATATCGTTCCCCATCACATAAGTATTTTTGATAACAGAATCTTTACCTACTCTAGATCGAATTCCAATAACTGAGTGCACAATTTCTTTTGCATTCAAAATACATCCTTCAGAAATTAATGATTTATCCATCATTGTATTTTGAAACTTAGATGGCGGCAACATTCGAGGTCTTGTATATATTTTGTTATCATTATCAAACAAATTAAACTTTGGCACATCCTCTGTTAGTCCAATATTAGCTTCAAAGAAAGAATCAATATTTCCAATATCAGTCCAATATCCTTCATATTGGTAACTAAGAATTTTTTTATTTCCAACAGCCTGTGGAATAATTTCTTTTCCAAAATCTTTTGTATCAGGATTAGACATTAAATCCACCAAAAGTTTCTTGTTGAAAATGTAAATCCCCATAGAAGCTAAATAATGCTTCCCTTCCGCTTTCATCTCTTCACTCACATCTGATTCCCAGTCCGACAATAATTCTTTGGCAGGTTTCTCAATAAAAGACTCAATACAGCTATCGCTATTTGTTTTTAAGATTCCAAACTCAGGAGCATCCTTAGCATTAACTGGCAATGTGGCAATTGTAATATCGGCTTCTTTTTTAATATGCTCTTCTAGCATATCATTAAAATCCATTTGATACAATTGGTCACCCGATAATATCAAAGCATAATCAAAATTATGATTCAAAAAATGAGGCATACATTGTCTCACAGCATCAGCAGTTCCTTGAAACCATGTTGGATTATCGGGAGTTTGCTCTGCAGCTAAAATATCTACAAAAGCCTGACTAAAAGCACTAAAAACATAAGTATTCTTAATATGTGCGTTAAGTGAAGCCGAATTAAATTGTGTCAATACAAACATTCTATAAATATCTGAATTCATACAATTCGAAATTGGAATATCAACCAATCTATATTTACCTCCAACTGGTACTGCTGGTTTTGATCTACTTTCTGTCAATGGATACAATCTAGATCCCTGTCCTCCTCCTAAGATAATAGCAATAACGTTTTTTCTTTTTGCCTTCATATTTTGTTAAGTATTAAGTTGTACATTTCTATATATTCCTGACTGGCTTTTTCCCAGGAATGATCCGTGCTCATTCCTATTTTTCTAATTTTATTTAAATGCTCTTTATCTTCGTACAAATTAACTGCCCTTTGAATAGAGTAACAGATGTCACCTACAGAAGCTTGATCATGACAAATTCCATTTCCATTGTCACCAAAATCAACTACAGTATCTCTCAATCCTCCCGTTCTCCTAACAATAGGAATAGTTCCATATCTTAAGGAGTACATTTGATTTAATCCGCAAGGTTCTACTCTTGATGGCATCATTAAAAAGTCGGCTCCGGCATAAATTAAATGAGCCAGTTCTTCATTGTATCCAATAAAAGTATTGTAATTCCCTTTATAATCAACCAATAAACTATTCAATTGGTTTTCAATTTGTGCACTTCCTGAACCTAATATCAGTATATTAATCTCTTTATAATTTTCTGAGAGCGCTAAAGCCGAAGCTTGTGGCAATAAATCTCCCCCTTTTTCATCCCATAATCTACCAATAAAACTAAACAATGGTTTTGTTGGATCTAAATTAAAAAGAGTACAAAGTATTTCTTTATTCTGTTGTTTTCCTTTTTCGAAATTTTGAATAGAATAATTTTTTTCTAACATTTTATCTTTCGCCGGATCCCAAACTTGTGTATCAATTCCGTTTAATATCCCTCTGGATTTATATCGAACAAGATTAAACAAGGATTCTAAACCATTAGCCGAATAATTAATCTCATCCAAATAACTTGGAGACACAGTAGTAACTGCCGAAGCACATTTTACACCTACAGCCAATGAATTAATTTGATGACTCCATTCTAAAATTTTTACATGAGTCAAATCAAATTCAGGAAAATAACTTAATTTATCAAAACTAAATTGCCCTTGATACAAACCATTATGAATGGTAATCATTGAAGGCGTATTCAATAACTGATGGTATTTATGGCAATATTGCATCATAAAAGGAATTAAGCCCGTATGATGATCATGACAATTAATTACATCCGGCATTGTTGCCCTTCCAATAATCCAATCTAAAGTGGCAACCTGAAAAGACATAAAACGCTCTATATCATCCTCATAACCATAAACTTCTTTTCTGTCAAAAAGTTCTGGTATCTCAATTAAATACAATTCAAAACCCAGCTTATCCGTTGTTTCTTTAAGAACACTAAAAGGAAAATTAAAATCTCCTAATTTAACTGTTCCCCAATGAACACATTCAAAGTCGTTTTCGTTTCTAAATTTAGTCTCATAACAAGGCATCACAACCCTTAATTTATGCCCCCAATTACCTTGGTATTTTGGCAAAGCTCCAACTACATCAGCTAGGCCACCAACTTTAGCCACTGGATAACACTCTGCACTAATATGAAATATTTCCATTTATTGATTTAAGTTTATTTAGGGTTAAAAAAATATAATACAAAAAAGTTAAGTTAAATTACCACGAAATCAATACAAACATTACTGATTTTAATAATGATATACTTTTTAAGTTTTTCTAAATATAGTAAAAAATAGAAACAATTTAAGTAAAAATTAAAAAATATTACTACTTAAAGTAAAGTTTTTTTATCATTAAAATCTTTCAAAAATACGCATTCAAATTGAAATAGTCAAAATTGATAATTTAAAAAAAATCTTACCAAACTATCGTGATTTTCGCATATTTTTCTGCCTAAAATTATATAATTATTACTCTATAAAACGATAGCTAAATCAAAAAGTAATAATTTGATAACAATAACTAAAAGAAAAACACCTAATAAAATAAATTATTTAAATTTGAGAATGGATTTATTTAGCAATAGCATCGATTGGAAAGAAGAATTGACTCCAATACTACAAAAATACAAACTCAAAAAGCATCCATTAGGATACCAAAACTTATATCAATTAGTAATTATGGTCGTTTTGTCTGCTCAAGATTCAGATGAAAACATTAATAAAATAGCTCCAAATTTTTTTGATGTTTTTCCAAATATGGAAAGTTTAGCTAAATCAAAAGTGGGAGCAATAATTCCACACATCCATCAAGTCAAATTCTACGAAAATAAAGCTAATTGGCTCCTTAACATAGTAAAAACCATCAAAAAAGACGAAAATATTCCTCTAACAATGAGAGAATTAACAAATATAAAAGGAATTGGTCGAAAATCTGCCAATGTAATTATACGTGAAGCAAATGTTCCATCAGATGGAATCATGACTGACCTACATGTCATCAGGGTAGCACCAAGAATAGGAATAATAAGTCCAACAAAAGATGGAATAAAAGCAGAAAAAGAGTTAATGGCTGCTTTACCAAGAGAAATTTGGAACGAAATTGGTATGGCAATTTCATTTTTAGGAAGAGAAATTTGTCGACCAATTCCAAAATGTTCAGAATGCCCTATAAATTCAAGCTGTAAATATCCCAAAAAAAATATTTAAATCTAATTATTAGTTATATAATGCTTATAAAGAATATATTTCCAAAATTTTTAAACATTATAAAACAAAAAACCCCGTTTCGTTAGAAACAGGGTTTTAGAATCTGAAATAACTTCAGATTAAAGAAAGGCGACGACATACTCTCCCACAAAACTGCAGTACCATCTGCGCAGGCGGGCTTAACT
>NZ_JAAAPM020000047.1 GCF_009909155.2 Flavobacterium undicola | reverse complement strand
ATTGAGAATTTTATTTTCTCTTAAATCTTCTGGATGCTTTTTTTTGTAGCCATAACTTACGAAATTTAATTATATTCGTAAGGTACTAAAACTACGGTAAGTGCTACCGAAGGTTTAGTTCAACAGCCGTTTGGCGAGATTGGGGTTTTGGGCTTAATGGAAAGTTGGTTTTGTACTTGCAAAATTTGTGTTTAACCGAAAAATCTCGCATCTTTATTCCCCAACCTCGCCAAGCGCCAGAACGTCAGGCTGTGAAAAAACCTCTTTTTTTTAGTAAAATCTTAAAATTTCACGATACTACAATTCAAATAAAGCCTTCTAAGAAAGCTCTTTTTTTAGGCTGCCAATTTCTCTGGATAAAAATTAGTTGCTGTATTAAGCTTTAAATAACTCCTTTTCATTAAAAACAATACTTTTGCTTTGTAGGGTGAGTTCCATTTTTGGAGTTTTGCGATTAAATCCGGTACGCCAAGTATATTGATACTGCGTTTGATGTTATACACCAGCATAATCAGGCTGTGTTCTCCGTTTACTTTTTCTAATCCTGTTAAATTGGTGTGATTGTAGCCCCATTGTCGTTTGATAGTACCAAAGATGTGTTCGTTGATTTCCTGCCGTTTGCGATAGAGCTGTGCATTTGCGTTGTAGCGTTTGTTGTTTTCTTCTACGGCATCGGCATATTGACTGCGGTCTATATCACGTCCAGACTTTCTGCTGGTACATAACTGTTTTACAGGGCATTCTCTACATTTGGGGGTTCGATATCTTTTAAACTCATAACTGTCTCTATCAGTAGTTTTTTTGTGCCAGCTGCCTGTGGTTTTGAGAGTTTCGCCCTGTGGACAAATGTACGTGTCGTCGGTGTGGTCGTATTGGAACTTAGATATCAAATAACCCTCGGCTATCCTTTCTTTATTTTTTCCTTGTTCGGGCTGCGCTACAATTGTAGTGATGTTCGCTTGTTTGCAAATTTCTATTTGTTTGCCATTATGGTAGCCTTTATCTACCAATGCGGTGTATGTTTCGATTCCTAGATTCTCTTTAACTTCAATAGCGATTGCCGACAAGGCGCTACGGTCATTCTTGTTGATGGTATGCGTAGCTACTACAAGATTGTGCTTGGCATCTACTGCTGCCTGCATGTTAAATGATATTTCAACCACTTGTCCCTGAACCAACAAAGCCCTGGCATCGCTGTCGGTAGTGCTTATCTGGGGTTCCCCGCTTACTTTTAGCTTTTCTTCCAGCAACTCATAACGAAGTTTGTTTTGTTTTAAGCGCTCTATCTTTTTCTGAATATTTTTAATTTCTGTAGAATTCTCTTTGAGGTCGTTTTCCTCCAAAGCATTTAGGTATTCTTGGCTTTTTGCTTCAATATATTCTAGATGTTTGTCTATTTTCTTTTGATTGAAATTGGCCTTTTTGCTGTTGTGCGCTCGGCTTTTGGTACCGTCAATGGCAATGGTTTCACCACCTATCAAATCGGTATCTTTCAAGAACGAAACAAACAGTTTAAATAAGTTCTTCAAGGCAACGGGATTCTCTTTTCTAAAATCCGAAATGCTGTGGTAATTGGGACGAATGTTTTCCAATAACCACAGCATCTCCATATTCCTAAAACATTCTTTTGACAGTTTGCGGGAACTTCTAATTCCATTGAGATAGCCATATAGATAGACTTTTAGAAACACTTTGCCGTTATAGCTTGGGCGACCTTCTCCTTTGAGAGTTCGCAAAGAAAAACCAAGTTTTGAGAGCTCCAAAGATTCCACAAATGCATCTATAAACCGTACTTGGTTGTCGGGACTTATAGTGTCTTCTAAACTAGAAAAATGTAGCTGGTAGCGGGAAATTCCTGTTATATGTTGCATTCCTAAAAATACGAAAAATCCTGTTTTTTATATCACTATTTTAGTATATTTGTTTACAATCAAACGGAAGTTTTTTCACAGACTGACGTTAGTAGTAACTTTAACACAGACTCATAAATTAAATGTCCGATCAAAAAATAAATATAACTGCTTTTAATTTTTCTCCATTTTTTTGGTGGAAAACTATAGAAAAATCTGTTTCCCTAACAACTGCCCCATCTGGTTCTCGTTTGCAACGAGTACCTACTTCCTTTTAAAACAAAACAAAGCGTTTGTAACGCGGCTTTCTGATACCCCAAACGCCACAGATATATACTAAATTCATCACTAACGATTGTGCAATCTTCAATTCGTTTTAAATCCGATGGAAACTACTTACTTATTCAGTAACAAAACCTGAAGGCAATGCCAATAATTGATATTGAATGGTTTTGGCCAGGCGGTAATCACCTAATGCGTTGGGATGCAGTCTATCCGTTTCTTTGTTATGAAAGTATTGTAATTGTGTATCGGCCATTGGAAACAATCCACTTGTTGAATAGAGATCAATCAACGGAACTGCCCAGTAGGAAGCCGCTTGCTTCAAAATAGCAACATAGGAATCAATATACAATCCTTGTCCGTTAGCATAGTTTTCGTCAGGTTGTACATTCTTCTCGTTAAACTTGGCAAATCCCCTGTGAATAGGTGTCATAATGATAATTTGCTGTTGTGGGTAATTGTTCTTCAGGTAAGACATGGCTTTATTAATTCGACCACAAAAGGTCGAATCATTCAGGTTTGGAGTTCGGTATTTACGCGTCACTTCCTTTCCGTTAAAGATAGTTTGCTTTGTTGTTTCACTAAAAAACTCACCTAACGGCGTATCGTGCATATAGTCATTCGTTCCTGCAAAAATCAGTATGGCGTCAATGTTCGTTCCTTTTTCGTCGTGCAACTTCACCGACTGTTTGTAAATATCATTCCACTGGTTTCCGCTGATGCCATATACAGAAGGTGTTATTCCAAGCAATTCATTTAGATACTCCCAATACACATAAGTAGTTCCTACACGGCGTTTGTCGGTCATCGAATCACCCAAAAAAGCCACCCGCTTGCCCTCCCATTGTGAGTTTAGTGTTTTTTCTTTGTCTGTTAATTTTACTTTTGGAACAGCCTGTTGTGCAAAACCATTAAAACCCGCTGTGAATAAAAGGATACAGGCACTAGCAATTATATGTTTCATATTTTAATGTATTTCAAGTTTATGTAAAATGGTTATTCTGCGTCCATTCAAATTTTCAAAACAAATCTAACAAAATTACCTCCAATCTATTTTCTAAAGAAGCAGAATTTCTGGCAGAACTAAAATAATCTTCTGTAGTTGTGGCTTTATATTTTGTCGACATATTTTTATTTTAAAATGTAAAAAAGGGATACCATTTTTATAGACACAGCTTTGTCTTGCTTTAATCATAGAATGCGCTAACGATTGACTACCTACTCAAGTTAGTTTTAAACTTGCTTTCATTACTGTTTTTTTCTTAACTTTCTGTGATGTTTAAGTTTGTCTATTCCAACTAGACAAACTGTATAAATACTTAAACCAACAACAAAATGAGAAAATTGATATTCTTTATGCATACTTCACTTGATGGCTTTGTGGCAGGACTTAAGGGAGAACTGAACTGGGCAAATGTAGACGAGGAGCTCTTTGACTTTGTTGGTACGATGACTGATAAAGCGGACACTGCTCTTTATGGACGGGTAACTTATGAAATGATGCAGAGTTATTGGCCAAATGCCTGCAAACAAGCCAACGCATCAAAACACGACAAAGAACATTCGGCCTGGTACAACAAAGTTCCAAAAGTTGTTTTATCAAAGACAATGAGTGAAAAAGGACTTGAAAATACCAAAGTTATTAGTGACCAACTTGCAGACAACATCAATAAAATAAAAAAACAGGACGGAAAAAATATTTTAATTTTTGGAAGTCCTACCGCCTCTCATTCCTTATTAAGTCAAGGTTTAGTTGATGAGTTTTGGTTATTTGTTAATCCGGTACTACTTGGCCAGGGCATTCCGTTATTTAAAGGTGTAACCGAAACGACTCAACTGAAACTTATAGAATCGAAAACATTTTCTTGTGGAGTAATTGCTCTTCACTACGAAACAAAACGCGATTAACTTAAGCTATTTTATTTTTTTTAGAATTCGTAAATTAGTACATATTAAACTTTTATAACTATGAGGGTTTTATTGTTTTTTATCCTAGTCTTCGCCGTACAATCATGTGCCACAAAAAAGTACATCAATAAACAGCTATTGCCCGAAGGGATAAAATCGGCAACCGAGGAAAAATACTTGGTAGAAAACAATCAGAAGAAACTATTGTACAAAAAGCAAATGGTCTTTACCGGAAATGGCCGCATTAAATACTCCAAAACTGTTGATGCTGTTGGTAATCTATTGCAAGAAACCCAAAAGAGATTATGGTTTGAAGTGCAATCCTATCCAGACAAAGAAACCTATTACTGTAAAACCCGTTGGAAACCCAATCAGCGTGAACGTATCAGCTGTTACACCCGAAAACAATACAAACAAAATGAATCCATTTATCATTATAATTCAGATGGAAGCATTGCCAAAATAGTAGATAATTTTAGCACTTTCTACACCCAGTATTTTTATTATACGAACAAAGAACTCTCTAAAATTGTTATCAGGGACAAAAATGACGTACTTATTGACGAAGTTTTAATACACTGTGAGGCTAAAGATGAAAAAGGAGCTTGCTTAAAAGAAACTAGAATTTCGACTCAAACAAACCATAAAAAAGAAGAGATAGATTTCTTTCCAAAATATGATTAGTCAACAGTGTTTTTAAAAATGCCGGGAAGATTATCTACTTCCTTTAAAAAAACAAAGCGTTTTGAACAGGACAACATTTGCTACAAATAAAAAAACCTTCTTGGTTCACAAGAAGGTTTTTGTCGGGGTGGCAGAGTTCATTCCGAAAACGGAAATTCGAACCTGCGGCCTTCCCGTTTTCAAAACGGGACGCGATAACTGTTCTAACCTGATATTAATTTAATTATTCTTACTCTACTCTTCCACTTCTTAATCTCTTGCTCTCGCAAAATTGCATCTTTCTTATTATCGTAAGATTCAAAATAAACTATTTCCCAATCTTTAGCCCTGGCTGTAAAACCACTATGAGAACTTAAATGACGACGTAGTCTATCCTCTAACGAAATTGAGCTAGATCCAACATAATAAGTATCAATGGACTTTGAGTATAATATATAAACGTAAAACATAATTTGCTACAAATAAAAAAACCTTCTTGGTTCACAAGAAGGTTTTTGTCGGGGTGGCAGGATTCGAACCTGCGGCCTCCTGCTCCCAAAGCAGGCGCGATAACCGGGCTACGCTACACCCCGTAACGCGGCTGCAAATATACAACTCTTTTTTGCTTTTGCAAACTATTCTTAAAAATAAAATCGCAATTGTAAAATTAGACTAAAACACAATCAATAATCCGTCAAAAGACGACAAATCAAGCTTTAACAAATGTTAACAAAATAGATTTTTAGAAACGATAATAAATTGTATTTTTACCGTTCAAAATTATAGAAAATAAATGGGCAAAATCATTGCGATTGCTAATCAAAAAGGAGGCGTTGGAAAGACTACAACATCTGTAAATCTTGCTGCTTCCCTAGGTGTTTTAGAAAAAAAAGTGTTATTAATAGACGCTGATCCTCAAGCTAATGCTAGTTCTGGTTTAGGAATTGATGTGGAAAGTGTAGAAATTGGTACCTACCAAATTCTAGAGCACAGCAATACTCCTAAAGAAGCTATCATTCAATGTTCGGCTCCCAATGTAGATGTTATTCCTGCTCATATTGACCTTGTGGCTATCGAAATCGAATTAGTAGACAAGGAAAAAAGAGAATACATGCTTAAAAAAGCTTTAGAAAGTGTAAAAGACGATTATGATTTCATCATTATTGACTGTGCTCCTTCTCTAGGTTTATTAACACTAAACGCTTTAACAGCTGCCGATTCTGTGGTCATTCCTATCCAATGTGAATATTTTGCTTTGGAAGGTCTTGGAAAATTATTGAATACAATAAAAAGTATCCAAAAAATCCACAATCCTGACTTAGACATCGAAGGTTTATTATTGACCATGTACGATTCCAGATTGCGTTTATCTAATCAAGTGGTGGAAGAAGTACAAAAACATTTTAACGATATGGTTTTTGAAACTATCATCCAGAGAAATGTGAAGTTAAGTGAAGCCCCTAGTTTTGGCGAAAGCATCATCAACTATGACGCTACAAGTAAAGGTGCTACTAATTATTTACATCTTGCTCAAGAAATTATAAAGAAAAACATCCAATAGTTTTATGACAAAAGCAATAAAAAAACAAGCCTTAGGAAGAGGTTTATCTGCTTTATTAAAGGATCCAGATAACGATATCAAATCGGTAGAAGACAAAAATGCAGACAAGGTTGTTGGAAATATTATTGAACTCGAAATTGATGCTATTGAAATCAATCCGTTTCAACCCAGAAGTAATTTTAACGAAGAATCATTAAAAGAATTAGCCACTTCTATCAAGGAATTGGGCGTAATTCAACCTATTACTGTTCGAAAATTAGATTTCAATAAATACCAATTAATTTCTGGAGAACGTCGTTTACGTGCTTCAAAATTAATAGGATTGGCGACCGTTCCTGCTTACATTCGAATTGCGAATGACAACGAATCTCTGGTTATGGCTTTGGTTGAAAACATTCAACGCCACGACTTAGATCCTATCGAGATAGCACTTTCTTACCAACGTTTGATAGATGAAATCCAACTGACTCAGGAGCAAATGAGTGAGCGCGTAGGTAAAAAACGTTCTACAATTGCTAACTATTTGCGTCTTTTAAAACTAGATCCGATTATCCAAACAGGAATTCGCGACGGTTTCATCAGTATGGGACACGGTAGAGCGATTATCAACATCGAAGATTTAGATGCACAAACTGATATTTATCAAAAAATTGTAAGTCAGAATCTTTCGGTTCGTGATACTGAAGCTTTGGTTAAAAATTACCACGAAAGCTTAAAACCAAAACCAGCTGCAAAAGCTAAAACAACATCTTTTGATATAGACGAAAATCAGAAAAAGATTTTTAATTCTTATTTTGGAAACTTAGTAGACATTAAAGTTACGACTAACGGAAAAGGAAAAATTACTATTCCATTCCAATCTGAAAAAGATTTTAATCGAATTATTGAATTAATCAAGGGATAGTGAACAAAATTATTTCCATAGCACTATTTCTTATTATCTTAAGCAACAGCGCTGCATTGGCACAAAAAAAAGCCCAATCAGAAGTAGTAGCTAAAGATACTTTAAAGTCTATAGACATTGATCCATTAACTCCAGCCAAAGCAGCCTTTTATTCGGCAGTTTTACCTGGTTTGGGTCAGGCTTACAATAAAAGATATTGGAAAATCCCTTTGGTTTATGGTGCCATAGGAACCAGCCTTTATTTTTATTTAGACAGTAATAAAAAATACCATCAATTTAGAGATGCTTACAAACGAAGATTAGAAGGATATACTGATGATGAATTTTCATACTTAGACAATGCCCGATTGATTGCCGGACAAAAATTCTACCAGCGTAATCGTGATTTATCCTCTTTGTTCATCGTAGGTTTTTATGTTTTAAATATTATTGATGCCAATGTTGATGCGGCATTAATGCAGTTTAACGTAGACGATCGACTGTCTGTAAAACCTACACTTTATCAAAACAATCTCAATTTTAAAACAAACGTAGGGCTAAGCCTTAATTATAACTTTTAATCGAATACAAAAGAATTGATTGATTCAAAATCTTTTTAATTTAAAATACAACACAAATGAAAATTGCGCTTTTAGGATACGGAAAAATGGGCCAGGTAATTGAAAGAATTGCTCTGGAAAGAGGTCATGAAATTGTCTTGAAAAAGGACGAATTCAACACCTACGACGGACTTTCAAATGCTGATGTTGCTATTGATTTTAGTGTTCCTACAGCTGCCGTAGATAATATTTCGGCTAGTTTCAACAACAATGTTCCTGTAGTTTCGGGAACTACGGGATGGTTAGACCGCTACGATGAAATGATTGCTTTATGCAAAGAAAAAAATGGTGGTTTTATTTCGAGTTCCAACTTTAGTCTAGGTGTTAACTTATTTTTTGGTCTAAACGAATACTTGGCTAAAATGATGGCTAACATCGACGGATACAAGGTAACTATGGAAGAAATTCACCATATCCATAAACTAGATGCTCCAAGTGGAACAGCTATTTCATTAGCTCAAGGAGTTATCGAAAACAGCAACTACAGCAACTGGACACTTGAAAACGCAACAGAAAATGATATCCACATCGAAGCGGTTCGTACCGGTGAAGTTCCGGGTACACATACTGTTACTTACGATTCTGGTATTGATAGTATCGAAATCAAACATACTGCTCACAACCGTGAAGGATTTGCATTGGGCGCAGTAATTGCCGCTGAATGGCTAGCCGGAAAACAAGGAATTTTCAGTATGAGAGACGTACTTAACATTAAATAATCAAACCAAAACTAACCTTTAATTCAAAAGAACTATGACACTATATCAATGGTTTGTATTTTTTCTTATTATTCAAGTTGTTCATTTTTTAGGAACTTGGAAACTATATGAAGCAGCTGGAAGAAAAAAATGGGAAGCTGCAATACCAGTATATAATGCTATTGTCCTAATGAAAATCATTGGTCGACCTACCTGGTGGACTTTATTGCTTTTTATCCCAATTATTAACTTGATTATGTTTCCGGTTATTTGGGTAGAAACATTAAGAACTTTTGGAAAACGCAGTCAACTGGATACTATTCTGGGAATTGTAACTTGCGGATTGTATATCTATTACATCAATTACACACAAAAATTAGATTTCAATAAAGAAAGAAGCTTACACCCAAAAAACAAAACTGCTGATACTGTAAGCTCCTTATTATTTGCAATTATTGTCGCTACATTAGTGCATACTTATTTTGTACAACCTTATACCATTCCAACTTCTTCATTAGAAAAATCATTACTAATTGGTGATTTTCTATTTGTGAGTAAAGTAAATTATGGTGCTAGAGTTCCTATGACAACTGTAGCTTTACCAATGGTTCATGATTCAATCCCAATGACCAAAAGAAAATCTTATCTAAGTTTCCCACAACTGCCTTACTTAAGATTACCTGGAATTGAAGACAAAATTAAACGTACTGACATTGTTGTTTTTAACTGGCCTGTAGATACAGTACATTATTTTTTCGAACCTAAAGGTAACCCTGGTGTAATTAAACCTATTGATAAAGAATCGAATTACGTTAAAAGATGTGTAGGTGTTGCAGGAGATAGTTTGTCTATTAAAGACGGAATCGTTTACATCAATGGAAAAGTTTTACAACTTCCTGAACGTGCAAAACCTCAATTTTCATACGCAGTAGCCTTAGACGGAAAAACTCCTATTGACTTTGAATTTTTATTAAAAGACATGGACATCACTGATGGTGTAGGTTATAAAAGTGAATTAAAAGACACCTTATATTTTAGAGCCTTAACTGCTGCAGGAGCTGAAAGATTAAGAAAAACATCTGGAATAACCGCTGTAAAACAAGAAATTGCTCATGGTCCTGAAGAAGGGATTTTTCCTAACATCAACAAATGGAATCGCGACAATTTTGGTCCTATTTATATTCCTCAAAAAGGAAAAACAGTAGCACTTACACTTGAAAGCCTTCCTTTTTACAAAAGAATTATTACTGATTACGAAAAAGACGATAACGGAAACAAAAACGACTTAAAAGTAACCGGAAACGAAATTAGATTGAATGGCAAAGTAATTAACAGCTACACTTTCAAACAAAATTACTACTGGATGATGGGTGATAATCGCCATAATTCAGAAGACAGCCGTTACTGGGGTTATGTTCCTGAAGATCACATTGTAGGAAAGCCTGTTTTTATATGGATGAGTTGGGATGCTAATGCAAAAGGATTGAAAAAAGTGCGTTGGGATAGAGTTTTCACGACTGTAAGTGGCGAAGGTCAACCACAATCTTATTTCAAAATTTTCTTAATCCTATTGGCTGCATTCTTCGTTGGAGAATATTTTTGGAAAAAAAGAAAAGAGAAAAACAATATCTAGTCTAAAGTTTTAGGTCTAAAATTGAGTCTGTAAAATCTCAACTTTAGACCTAAACTATATCATAAATAAACAAATGAAAACCTTATTACATCCATCTTATTTCCCATCGATTAGTCATTTTGTTGCTATCATGCAATCAGAGAGTATCGTATTTGAAATGGAAGATAATTTTCAGAAACAGACTAACAGAAACCGCACCTATATTTATAGTCCAAATGGGATTCAACTATTAAATATTCCTATAAAACATTCGAAAACAAGCCATCAAAAAACAAAAGACATTCAGATAGAAAATGATTTTGACTGGCAAAAACAACATTTTAAATCGCTGGAAGCAGCTTACAGAAGCTCTCCTTTCTTTGAATTCTTTGAGGATGATTTTATTCCTTTTTTCGAAAAAAAGCATAATTTCTTAATGGATTTGAATTTGGAAGCATTCGATATTATTTCAAAATGCATGCGTACAAAATTCAACTTCGAAACTACTACAGAATATTTCCATCAAGTAGATTCGAATACTATTTTAGATTATCGATTTTTGGTAAACGGAAAAAAAGACACTTCAACTTTTGAACCTTACACCCAGGTTTTTGATGACAAACATGGTTTTATCAACAACTTAAGCATTCTTGATTTACTTTTTAACGAAGGAAAATTTACTGTTGATTATTTGAAAGCACAGCAACTAGGATAGTATTATTTTTGGAATTTGGAATTTTAAAAATTGGAATTTGTCCTAAGATTTATTCGAACGAAAGCTTTGCCATAATTGGGTAATGGTCAGAATTATCAAACTCAGGGAAAGTTTCAAACTTTTTTACCTTCATTTGTCTATCAGCAAAGATGTAATCTATTCGGGCAGGATAATATTTAAATCGATAGGTTTGTCCAAAACCTTTACCAGCTTCCTCAAATCCGTCTTTTAAACTTCCTTTAATGATGCGATACACATAGGAGAAAGCACTATTATTCATATCCCCACAAATGATGACAGGATACTTGCATTCTCTTAAATTATCCTTTAAAATCTCGGCCTGCTGTTGTTGTTGCTTAAAAGCCTTACTAATTCTATTAAACAACAGCTGCGATTTTTCTTTATCAATCACATCAATATTTTCTGAAATCTCGTTGACATCCGGAGAAATCTTAATGGACTGCAGGTGCATATTATACACTCGGATAATATCCTTCCCTTTCTTTATATCGGCATACACCACGTTGTTATTCGAATTAGGAAAAGAAATTTTACCCTGTTCAATAATTGGAAATTTAGAGAAGATAGCCTGTCCCGTTTTTATCTGATCGCCTTCCATAAAAATGGTTCGGTGAGGATACACTTTTAAGTCAACATGAGCCGAATTAGAGTATTCCTGGATGCATAAAATATCAGGATTTTTATCATTGATGAATTCCAAAATAGTTTCTGGGATATCCAATTTATTTTGCCATTTAAACAAATTAAACAATCGGACATTGTAACTCATCACCACAAAATCCGTCTCTTCCTCCGGATAATCTTTAGCCGAAAATTTATAAAACTTATTGATAAAAGTAATTCCTATCAAAAGCACTAAACCCGACATCACCATTCTTTTTTTGAATTGCATGGCCCAGTACACAAAAAAAAGACTGTTAAAGATGAAAAACAAAGGCATAAACAAAGTTAACACCGATAAAAGAGGAAAAGTTTTCGGCGCCAAAAAAGGCAAAATATAAGCGATAAAAGTGACGACTATCAGAAAGATGTTTAAAAAAAACATCCCCTTATTGAACCACGAAAGGTTTTTCATTTTTTTAAAATTTAACACTTAAAGTCACTATAAAAATACAGCAATTTCAAGCAATTATTTCCCTGATTTGAATAAAAAATCTTTCTCTTCTTTTGTTAAGCTATCATAACCTGATTGACTGATTTTATCTAAAATCTCATCAATTTGTTGTTGTACTTTATCTTTTGTTACTATTCTGGAAGCTCTTTTTTCTACTGGCTTAGAATAATTTTTATGTACTTTTTTAAATGGAGTCGATGGTGATTTCCTGAAAATATTGGCAAAAAAATCAATAATTCTGGTAATAACAATGCTCATATCAGTACCATTCTGCAAGGCCTTGATATATATAAAACCAAAAAAAGCACCCGCTAAATGCGAAATATGACCTCCCATATTATCTAAAGGCAGTTGCATTAAATCTATTATCAGGAATACCGCAGTAATATGCCACAACTTTACATTTCCTATCAATAGTAATCGTACCGGCATTAAAGGCTGGTAAGTAGTAACTGCCATTAAAATAGCCATTATTGCGGCTGAAGCACCGACCAAAGGAGCACTAATTCCCATTAAATAAAAACTCCCAACAAAAACAGCTCCTCCAAAAATTGCACTCAACAAATACAATCCTAAAAACTGTTTTTGGGTAAAAAAAGTCAAAAACAATTGGCTCGCAAAATTAAGCACCAACATATTGAATAAAATATGGAAAAAATCAGAATGAAAAAAAGCATAGCTAATTACCGACCAAGGTTTCCATAATAAATCCGAAGGATTTGAAGACAAACTTATATACTGAATAATAGACAATTCCAAACCAAAAATCTTCAATATCCCAGGAAGAACATAGGATATTAAAAAACAAGCCACATTCCAATAGATCAATCTATGAGCCACTCCTCCTAGTTTGTATTGCAATTTTATGTCGTCTAGAATATTCATTTATTCGTTTTTATAAGGTTTTGTTGTTTTCTATTATTAATTCCAACGGTTGTCATTAAACTGATTTTTCTTCCAATACCACATAATCAGGAAACCACACAAAGCTCCTCCTACGTGGGCAAAATGAGCAATTCCTGGCCCTCCAAAAATAGATTGTCCTGAAACTCCTAAATACAAATCTAACAAAACTAATCCTGGCACAAAATATTTGGCTTTTACCGGCACCGGAATAAACATCAAAGCCAACTCCGCATTAGGGAACATAAAAGCAAAAGCAACAACAATCCCGTAAATAGCTCCAGAAGCTCCTACTACAGTTCCTGCAAAGGCACTGATAAAATTTTGATACTCTGATGCTGTTAAAATAGATTGCCACTGTGTATTAATTTTCCCTTCGTTTAATAATTGTAAAATCTCCGATTTTTTAAAGCCATTTTCTACTAATATATTAATTGCATCATTAAAATAATAATAGTTAATCCCTGTGTGCAACAAAGCAGCACCTAAACCACAGGAAATATAGAAGAAAAGGAACTTTTGACTTCCCCAAAAATGTTCTAATGCTGAGCCAAATGAATACAAAGCAAACATATTAAAGAAAATATGCATAAAACCACCATGCATAAACATATGACTTAATGGCTGCCAGGCATGAAAATTTTGATTCTCTGGAAAATACATCGCCAGCATTTGATAAGCAGGATCACCCACTACTAATGTTCCAATAAAAAACAGGATGTTAATTATCAATAATTGTTTTACCGTTTCGGTTACATTCATCATAGTGCAAATTTTTTATCTATATCTTCCACACGCATCGTGATGAAAGTTGGTTTTTGAAAAGGAGATACATTAGGATCTTTGCAGGCAAAAAGTCCGTTTACTAAATTTTCCTGTTCTTTTATTGTTAAACTTGTTCCTGTTTTCACAGCCAAACTCTTCGCCATCGATTTGGCAATGGTATCATTTTGACTAAAACTATTCTCTGGAATTCCATCTTGCAAATCACTCAATAACTGTTCTAATACCATCGAAATTTCACTTTCGGTCACATTTACCGGAATTCCTGAAATCACCACATGATCATCATTGGTTTCTTCAAAAACAAATCCTGTATTGACTAGGGAAAGCTTCAAATCGTCAATTAATTCCATTTCGCTTGACGAAAAATACAAATTTAATGGAAACAACAATTGTTGACTCGATGCCTGATGCACCGTCATATTTGTCAAAAATTGTTCGTATAAAACCCGCTGGTGCGCGCGCTGCTGATCCACAATTACCATTCCAGACTTGATAGGAGAAACAATATATTTTTTATGAATTTGATACACATTCTGAACCGCATGTTCTACTTCTTCATCATTAAATAATGAACCTGTAACTTCATCACTTTCAAATGAAAATTCGGTACTTTCGGTTGTAAAATCAGCTTCTTGCTTTAATCCCACATACAAACTCTCCCAATTAGAAGTCGAAACGGGCTTCTTGTAGCTCGAACCGGAACCGGAACTTGAACCAGCATAATGTTTATTCACTTTATCATCTGAAAATGGATTAAAAGTA
Organism: Flavobacterium undicola; assembly: GCF_009909155.2. Classification (GTDB taxonomy): domain Bacteria; phylum Bacteroidota; class Bacteroidia; order Flavobacteriales; family Flavobacteriaceae; genus Flavobacterium; species Flavobacterium undicola. Next base: position 4,361 of record NZ_JAAAPM020000047.1, on the reverse strand, counting down.
CTATCGACCTGAATGGTAGGCACAGCTCCTTCCAGATCTTTATAATGATATGGCGTATCCAAATTAGAATCTCTTTCGAAATCCAAAACAGGCGCCACATTAAACTGTCCCAAACTGTGTTTTATTGAAGCTCTTAAAATAGCATACAACGCACTTTCGTCATCAAACTTGATTTCAGTTTTGGTAGGATGAATATTGATATCGATAGAATTTGGTGGAACCGACAAATACAGGAAATAACTTGGTTGCGCTCCATCTTTTAAAATCCCGTCATAAGCAGCCATCACCGCATGATGCAAATAACCACTTTTTATAAAACGATCATTGACAAAGAAAAACTGTTCGCCCCTATTTTTTTTAGCAAATTCAGGTTTGCTAACAAACCCCTGAACCGTTACAATTTCGGTGTCTTCCTGAACAGGAACTAATTTCTCATTGGTTTTCCCCGAAAAAACATTCACCACACGCTGTCTTAAGGTCGAAATGGGCAAATTGAACATTTCGCTACCGTTATGGTAAAAAGTAAAATGAATATTGGGATGAGCCAAAGCCACACGCTGAAATTCATCAATAATATGGCGATATTCCACCGTATCCGACTTTAAAAAATTGCGTCGGGCAGGAATATTAAAAAACAAATTTTTAACGGCAAACGAAGTTCCTTTAGGCAACACGGCCGATTCCTGGGAAACAAATTTACTTCCTTCGATAACGATTTGTATTCCTAATTCTTCTTGATCTTGCTTGGTTTTCATCTCCACATGAGCAATCGCTGCAATAGAAGCCAAAGCTTCTCCTCGAAACCCCTTAGTATGTAGTGTGAATAAATCTTCGGCGTGACGAATTTTGGAAGTAGCATGACGCTCAAAACACAAACGCGCATCGGTAACATTCATTCCTAAACCATTGTCAATCACCTGAACTAATGATTTCCCAGCATCTTTTATAATCAATTTGATATCTGAAGCCTTAGCATCGACAGCATTTTCAAGAAGCTCTTTTACCACCGAAGCCGGTCTTTGAACCACCTCGCCCGCAGCAATTTGATTAGCAACATGATCAGGAAGTAATTGGATTATACTCGACATTAAAAAAAATTAATTTATAGTTTAAAAACAAAGCTGCACAAATTTAACAAATTTCCGTGGGGTTTTACTGCTTTGACAATCATAAATAAAACAAAAAAACCTATACCATTTGGCTAGAATAGTATAGGTTTCATTCTGAATTATTTAGTTTTACTCTTTTAATTCTAAAGGTGTCCCTTCTCCTAACTGAACTGCTCCTGAAGTCAACAAATTCTGACTTGCATATTCATGGGTCAACGAAGCCTGCTGACGAATGTAAGCCATTTTTATTGCAGCTATAGCAGCTTCAGTACCTTTGTTACCATGAATTCCTCCGCTTCTATCAATAGATTGTTGCATGGTATTATCGGTCAAAACACAAAAAATTACCGGAATATCCGTTTGTACATTCAAGTCTTTGATGCCTTGCGTTACGCCTTCACATACAAAATCAAAATGCTTGGTTTGTCCTTGAATAACGCAACCTATCGCAATTACAGCATCCACTTTTTGAGTTTGCAACATTTTCTTCGCACCATAAATCAACTCAAAGCTTCCAGGAACATTCCATCGAATAATATTCGCTGCCGGAACTTCATTATCTAAAAAAGCCTCTTCAGCTCCTTTATACAAGCCTTCTGTTATATTTTCGTTCCATTCAGAAACTACTATTCCAAAACGAAAATCTTTCGCGCTAGGAAGTGTGCTTTTATCGTAAACTGATAAGTTTTTATTAATCGTTGCCATATCTAATTTAATTTTTTTAGATTTCAATTTATAAATAAAAATTGGTGATTACAAGTCTTTTTCATCCCTGCAATCACCAATTTTTAAATTCTAACTTTATTTACTGAGATAAACCTATCAAAGCATCAACTGAAGCAGCTTCAGGTGCATTCTCATAGTTTTCTTTAATATCTGTAAAATATTTTATAGCGTCTTCTTTATTTCCTAATTCTAAAGCTGTTTTTCCAGCTTTCAATAAGAAACGAGGCGTTGTGAAATCATTTTTATTAGATTCAAATGCTTTTACATAATTCTCTAAAGCTTCTTTTGGCTGATTTTTCTCAGCATAAGCATCTCCAATAGCTCCTTTTGCCATTGCACTCAAAATAACATCTTCCGATTTGAATTTGCTTAAATAATCAATAGCTTCAGCATATTTTCCAGTATTCAAATAGGCAACACCAGCATAGTAATTAGCTAAATTTCCAGCTGAAGTTCCTGAATATTCGTCAGCAATCTTAATGAATCCGAATTTACCTTCAGAACCATTTAATGCTAATTTATATAATGAATCGCTGGCAACTCCGTTACTGGCTTGTTCAAAGTTTTGTTGAGCAACAAACATTTCACTGGCAGCTTCATCTTCTTTTGGTTCAGCAATAAATTTTTGGTAAGCTACATAACCTACAGTAAACAAAGCAATAGCTCCTACTATACCAATAATGATTTTTTGATTTTTAGCAACCCAGTCTTCCGTTCTAGATGCAGTTTCATCTAATTTAGAAAAAACTTCAGCAGTTGTACTGTTTTTTTCGTCAATTACTACTTGTTCTTCTACTGCCTCTTTTACTTCTTTCTCTTTTGGTGCTTTATATCCTCTTTTATTGTACGTAGCCATTTAAAAATAATTTAGTGAACCGCAAAAATAAAATTTTTATTCAAACCCACACATAAAAACTCATATTTTATATCTAAATCGAAAATATTTTTATTTTAACGAACAAACTCCAAATTCAGCCGGATTTTTTTTAGCACAGAAAACATCCACCCTCCTCTATATTAAGACATTTACTTTTAAAAAAGTCAAACACAGATTTCACAAATTCACACGAAATTCAATCTGTTTTAATTACACGAATCCCTTAATCTATTCTATAATTCGTGTAATTCAATTTTAAAAATTAATCCTATTTTGTAAAAATTCGTGAAATCTATGTCTGAAAATTTTAAATGCGAACGCCCTGCTTTTATATCGATATTTTTCAATAATTTGCAGCCTCTTTTAAAAGTCCGGGCAAAAACAGCAAACACCTCAATATCAGCAGCGCTTAAAATGTATTTAAAAAAAATTTCTTTATTCAATTATAAAAATTTTTCGGAAGCTAATTTCGAATTTGATGGTAAAATAATCTGTTTTGTAGGTAAAAATGGTATTGGAAAAACAAATGTTCTGGACGCTATTTACCATTTGTCTTATGGAAAAAGCTATTTCAATCCGCTTGCTGTTCAAAATATCAAACATGGCGAAGAGTTTTTTGTAATTGATGCCGAATTCATAAAAAACGAAAGAAGCGAACAACTGGTTTGCAGCCTGAAAAAAGGACAAAAAAAAGTATTGAAGCGCAACGGCAAAGCTTATGATAAATTTTCCGATCATATTGGATTTATTCCGCTCGTTATTATTTCGCCAGCCGATAGGGATTTAATCATCGAAGGCAGCGAAACCCGCCGAAAATTCATTGACAGCATTATATCACAACTCGATTCCCATTACTTACAACAACTCATCCAGTACCAAAAAGTAATGAGTCAGCGTAACGCCTTGTTGAAATATTTTGCTTTGAATCATGTTTTTGACAACGACACCCTTTCTATATATAATGAGCAGTTAGACGGTTATGGAAAGTATATTTTCGAAAAAAGGAAAGAATTCATCGCCGAGTTTATTCCCATTTTCAACGAACACCATCATGCCATTACGGGTTCGCAGGAATCGGTTCAATTAATGTATGAAAGTCATTTGTTCGAAAATGATTTATTGACGCTTTTACAAGAAAACATCAATAAAGACCGGGCTTTACACTACACCAGTATGGGAATTCACAAAGACGATTTGGCTTTTGAAATCGACAATCATCCTATCAAGAAATTTGGCTCGCAAGGCCAACAAAAATCATTTTTGATTGCTTTAAAACTGGCTCAATTTGAATTTCTGAAAAAACAAAGCGGTGTAAAACCCATTTTATTATTCGATGATATTTTTGATAAATTAGATGAAACCCGGGTAGCTAAAATTGTTGAGATGGTTAACTCGGATACTTTTGGACAACTGTTTATTTCAGATACACATCCGGAACGCACCGAAGCTATTGTAAAATCCACGCTGCAATCTTATAAAATATTCAATTTATAATATTCTTTAAACCATATAAGTAATATAAGTTTTTTGAGTTAGTCATTTAGTTTCTGTATTTTTATGTCTTTAAAAACAGTCGTTATGGAAGTATTTGAAGGACAAAGCATACTAAACTTTATAAAAGAATTGCCAAATGATGAAGCTTGCAAAGC
>NZ_JAAAPM020000046.1 GCF_009909155.2 Flavobacterium undicola | reverse complement strand
TTTGTTGCTGCAACGGGTATGTATACCCCTGGATTGGATGCAACAACGAGTACCTTTAAGTATTTACTTTCAGCTACTGCACCTTGCGTTGCTGATTTTAGTATAGCTACAGTAAATATCAATTCTCTACCTATTTCTCTTGTATTGACTGGAAGTACTATTTGTGATTCTGCTCCTGGTACAGGAACAGTAACTTCTACTACTTCACAATTAGGAGTAAGTTATCAGTTAAGAATTGGTACTACCCCTGTACAGACTGCAAAAGCAGGTACGGGTGCCGCTCTATTATGGACTAATCTTAATGCTGGAACAAACTATAATGTAGTTTCTACTGGCGCTGCTCCAACGAACTGTCCAGGGGGAAGCAATAGTGTAGATGTGTCTACTGAAGTTTGTGGTGGTCCATTATGTACTTACACCCAAGGTGCTTATGGTAATTATGGCGGTAAATATTGTGATGGAACAACGGGAGGAATTGTTACTTTTGATTTAATTACTCAAGCAATCAAAAATGCAGGTAATTCTATCACAGTAGGTAAAACAGGTGCTTCTGTTGTAATGGGCTTAGGTGATGAAGATTGTATCATTGCTCAAATGCCTGGAGGAGGAAAAGCTACAGAGATTTTCCCTGCAGGTAATTATGATATTTGTCCTTCTTTACCAAATAGTTTCTTGAAAAATGGTAGAATTAATAATGTGTTGTTATCTCAAACAATAGCATTGTCATTGAATGTTAATATAACTAATCCTTCTCAATTAGGAAGTTTCATTTTACAAGCAGGTACTTTGGCTACAGCCAAACCAGAAGGAGGTTGTGGCTCTTCAGTTGCAAAACCAAGAGTTTGTGGTCATTTTGAAGACAATGTTTGGGTTGGTACTGAAAATGAATATACTTATAGAACATTCAGTGCCGCTGTTATTAATGCAATTAATGGTGATAAAACTATCGCTGGATTGTTAGATTTGGCAAACCGAGCTTTAGCTAATAGTGATAATGTTAAAAATAGTGAGGATGGCGTGTCGTTGTCTGAAATAGCTGGAGCAGTTGCTGCTGTAAATGAAGTGTTTGATGAATGTGCTATAGCTGTTGGTTGGGATATAGAAAAATGTCCAGAACCTCCAACTTTAGATTTGTCAAGCGTAACAACTGCTAAGATTAGTAGTGTTGAAACTGCTAGTTTTACCGCTTATCCTGTGCCATTTAAAGATCAATTAACTATTAAGTACAATTTTGATTATACATCAGATGTGAAAATTGAAGTGTTTAATTCAAAAGGAATTATTGTGTATTCTATGACTGATACTGATAGTTTTTTAGGTAAAGAGGTTACAATCATAATCAATAATACTTTACAACAACAACAAGTATATTATGTAAGATTAACCACTAGTCAAGGAAGTACAGTTAAAAGTGTGATGTCTTCGTATTAAATAGAGTAATTAATTTAATTAAAAACACCCGTTAATTCGGGTGTTTTTTTGTTTTTAGATATAATGGGAAGTTAGTTTTAAAAAGAAAAAATAGTGTTAAATTAAACTTTGGCATAATTAATGAATAACTGATTTTAAATCTTAACCATTTAAAATTTATTACCATGAAAAAAATATTCACACTTTTCGCATTTGTTAGCTTTTTAGCTATTTCTAGTTGTACTACAGAGAATAACATTCAAGAGGATCACGATACTATTCCTGAAGCTTTTGAAATCAAGAATGTTAATTTAGCTAAAGTGGCTAATAATGAATATAATTTAAAGAGTACTTTTCAGTATGAGATTGGAGGAAATTTATATGATGATGAAACGGTATTGATTTATCGATTAACTAGTTTGATTAATTCGACTACTCCAGTTTGGCAACTAATTCCAAGAACTATTTATTTTGATAATGGTCAGGAATTGGATTATGATTATGATTTTAGCAAAGTAGATTTTATAATTACTGCTAGAGGAACTTATAATTTACTAGATACACCTGGGTATATCAATAATCAAACGTTCAGAGTAGTCATTGTTCCTTCGGCTTTAGCTGCTTCAATGGATACCAGTAATTATTCAGCGGTTATGAATACTTTAAAAATTACTGAAAGTCAGGTTCAAAAAGTAAAATTGTAAGCTTGATAGAAATATAAAAAAAAGGAAATCTCTCGATTTCCTTTTTTTGTTTTTATACTTTTTGGCTTCGTTTTTCCTTTTGTATTGAAGCAATAATTCCCGATAACAGGGCAAGAGCGATAAACGATAAAGAAGTCCATTCAGGAAGATTAACAAAATCGTGAAAAATCATTTTTAGTCCTACAAAGCTTAAGATAGCAATCAAACTGTACTCCAGATAACTGAATTTCTCTAACATATTAGCTAAAAAGAAATACATAGAGCGCAATCCTAAGATGGCAAAAATATTAGAACTAAATACTAAAAAAGGATCTGAGGTAATGGCTAAAATGGCTGGTACGCTATCTAATGCAAAAATAACGTCCATTACTTCAATAAGAATTAAAGTAACAAATAATGGGGTAGCAGTATTGATATTTTCAATTTTTACAAAAAAATGTTCACCGTCAATCTTTGTAGTAATTGGGGTTAGTTTTCTCAAATATTTGTATATCAGTGAATTTTGAGGGTTGTATTCGTGATCCTCTTTTGTGAAGAGCATTTTTATAGCAGTGTAAATAAGAAAAGCTCCGAATAGATAGGCTGTCCAAGCAAATTTGTTGATAATAAGAACACCAAAATAGATCATAATCCCTCTAAAAATAATCGCCCCAATGATTCCCCAAAACAATACGCGGTGTTGGTATTTTTTAGGAATTCTAAAAGAAGAAAAGATAATGGCAATTACAAAAATATTGTCAACACTTAGGGAAAGTTCGATGAGATAACCAGTGATGTATTTCATCGAAGCCATTGCAGGTTTTAACTGGTCGGGGTTTTCTACATAATTATTTTGGTATAACCAATATATTACAGCAGAAAACAGGAAAGATAGAGATACCCAAATTCCGGTCCATTTTCCAGCTTCTTTTGAACTGATTTCGTGAGGGGTTTTGTTGAAAATTCCTAAATCTAATGCCAGGAATAATAAAATAGCGCATATAAAGCAAATCCAGACTATCATGATATTTGTTTTGTATTTTTACAAAGATACTTTTTGTGTTTTACTTTTGATATAAGAATCTGATTTATGGCATAAAAAAAAGTGCTTTCAGAAATGAAAGCACTTTTAATTTTATAAAGAAGAAATTACAATGCAGATTTAACTGTTTTGATAATTCTTGCAGCGATTTTGTATGGATCACCGTTAGAAGCTGGTCTTCTGTCTTCCAACCAACCTTTCCATCCTTTTTGAACGGTGATAAGTGGAATACGGATTGAAGCTCCTCTGTCAGATATTCCGTAAGAGAAATCATTGATAGAAGCTGTTTCGTGTTTACCAGTTAAACGTTGGTCATTGTAAGCTCCGTAAACAGCAATGTGCTCTTTAGTTACTGGACGGAAAGCTTCACAAATTCTTTCGTAAGTTGCTCGGTCTCCACATGTTCTTAATACATTGTTAGAGAAGTTAGCGTGCATACCTGAACCATTCCAGTCAGTGTCTCCTAGTGGTTTTGGGTGGTATTCAATATAGTAACCATATTTCTCAGTCAAACGATCTAATAAGTAACGAGCAACCCAGATTTCGTCTCCAGCTTTTTTAGCTCCTTTAGCGAATAATTGGAATTCCCATTGTCCACAAGCAACCTCTTGGTTAATACCTTCAAAGTTGATTCCTGCATTAATACATAAGTTAGCGTGCTCTTCAACTAAAGCTCTGCCGTGAGTGTTTTTTCCACCTACTGAACAGTAGTACATACCTTGTGGTGCAGGGTATCCACCTACTGGGAAACCTAATGGTAATAAAGTTTTAGTATCCATGATGAAATATTCTTGTTCGAAACCAAACCAGAAATCGTCATTGTCATCATCAATAGTAGCTCTACCGTTTGAAGGGTGTGGAGTACCATCAGCATACATAACTTCAGCCATTACTAAGTATCCGTTAATACGCTCTGGATCTGGATAAATAGCAACAGGTACTAAAAGACAATCAGAAGAACCTCCTTCAGCTTGTTTTGTAGATGAACCATCAAAAGACCAGTTTCCGATCTCTTCTAAAGTTCCTTGAAAGTTTTCATGTTCTTCAACTTTTGTTTTACTTCTAAGATTTTGAGTTGGTTCGTATCCATCTAACCAAAGGTACTCTAACTTTATTTTAGCCATAATAATATAAATTAATTTTCTTGATTTAAACTGTGGTGCAAATATAGAATATTTTTTTTAGTGCTGAAAACCTTGGGGTCTGTTTTGTTTGAATAGATGTTATTTTTCACATTACTATATTTTGGATGGGGGTATATTTAAAAAAAAGCAATTTTGAAGCTAAATAAAATATAATTTGATAATGCGGTCGCGAGCTATTTTTACTCTAAGATTCTTTATCTTTGTGTTTTTTAATTATAAACCTTGATTATTAACAGTTTAAAAATACCTTAATAATGTCAACAATACGTTTTCAGGCACTAAGAGAAGCTTCAAATAGAAAAGCAGTGCATTTTGAAGAGACAAATAGAAAATCAAGCATTTTTGGTTCGAATGTATTTAATGAAAAAGCAATGAAGCAATATTTAACTTCAGATGCTTTTAAGGCTGTGCAAGGAGCAATTCAACATGGAACTAAGATAGATAGAAAACTTGCCGACTATATTGCCATGGGCATGAAAGAATGGGCTTTGACCAAAGGAGTTACTCATTATACACATTGGTTTCAACCTTTAACAGGAACAACAGCTGAGAAACACGACGCTTTTTTTGAGACTTCTTATGATGGTAGTGATCCTGTAGAAAAATTTGGTGGAGCTCAATTGGTACAACAAGAACCAGATGCTTCCAGTTTCCCTAACGGAGGAATCAGAAATACTTTTGAAGCTCGTGGATATACGGCTTGGGATCCAACTTCTCCAGCATTTATATATGGTACTACTTTGTGTATTCCTACCGTTTTTATTTCTTATACAGGAGAAGCTCTAGATAATAAAATTCCTTTGTTAAGAGCTTTGGCTGTAATGGATGAAGCAGCTACAGAAGTTTGTCGCTATTTTGATAAAAATGTAAAAAAGGTAACTGCAACATTAGGTTGGGAGCAAGAATATTTCTTGGTAGATAAAGCTTTGGCTCATTCTCGTCCTGATTTGATGATGACAGGGAGAACTTTGCTAGGACATACTTCGGCAAAAGGCCAACAATTAGACGATCATTATTTTGGTTCTATTCCTACTCGCGCGTTGACTTATATGCGTGATTTAGAACAAGAATGTATGTTGCTAGGAATTCCGGTTAAAACGCGTCATAATGAGGTGGCACCTAATCAATTTGAATTAGCACCTATTTTCGAAGAAACAAATCTTGCGGTGGATCATAACTGTCTTTTGATGGATGTGATGCAAAAAGTGGCTGAGCGTCATGATTTCAAAGTGTTATTACATGAAAAGCCTTTTAAAGGAGTAAATGGTTCAGGGAAACACAACAACTGGTCATTGGCAACTGATACTGGAGTGAATCTTTTGAGTCCGAGTAAAACTCCAATGAGTAATTTGCAGTTCTTAACTTTCTTTATCAATACCATCAAAGCCGTAAACGATTATGAAGAATTGCTACGTGCTTCGATTGCAACAGCTAGTAATGACCATCGTTTGGGAGCTAATGAAGCGCCTCCGGCAATCATTTCGGTGTTTATTGGAGAACAATTGACTAAGGTTTTGGCCGAATTAGAAAGTGTAACTACAGGTAAATTATCGCCAGAGGAAAAAACTGATTTGAAATTAAACGTAGTTGGAAAAATTCCAGAGGTAATTTTAGATAATACTGATAGAAACAGAACGTCACCTTTTGCTTTTACAGGAAATAAATTTGAGTTCAGAGCAGTAGGTTCTTCAGCAAACTGTTCGAATGCAATGACTACTTTAAATACGATTGTTGCTAAGCAATTAAGAGATTTTAAAGTGGAAGTGGATGCTTTGATTGATTCAAAAGCAATGAAAAAAGACGATGCTATTTTTAATGTTTTGAGAGAGTATATTAAGGTTTCTAAAGATATCCTTTTTGAAGGCGACGGTTATAGTGATGCCTGGGAAAAAGAAGCTAAGAAAAGAGGTTTGAGTAATTTTAAAACTACACCTGAAGCGTTGAAAGCGAGAGCATCAAAAAGAGCCTTGGATTTATTTTCTGAATTAGGAATTATGAATCATGTGGAAGTAGAAGCGCGTTACGAAATTGAATTAGAAGAATACACTAAGAAAATCCAAATTGAAAGTAGGGTTTTAGGAGATATTTCGAAAAATCATGTTATCCCAACAGCTATTCGTTACCAAAATACGTTGATTGAAAATGTAAAGGGCTTGAAAGATATTTTTGGAAAAGAATTCGAATCGATTGCTAAAGAGCAAATTGGTTTGATAAAAGAAATTTCTACTCATATCGAAGGTATCAATGCTAAAGTAGAGGAGATGCGTAATGAAAGAAAAAATGCGAATGCTTTAGATAATGCTCAAAAAACAGCTGAAGCTTATTGCAATAAAGTAAAACCATATTTTGAAATCATTAGAAATCACTGTGATAAATTAGAATTATTAGTTGATAATGAATTGTGGACGCTAACTAAATACAGAGAGTTGTTGTTTACTAAGTAATAAGATATTGTTTATTGTAGAAAATGCCTATTCGTTTTGGATAGGCATTTTTTGTTTCTCTAAGTTGTTGCTAAAGATTTTTTTGATGAAACTAATTTTGTTGATTGTATGAATCATTCAGAAGTAGTTGGGTCAATAATTGTGGATACTTTACTTATCGAATTTGCTGGAAATCCGCCTAGTTTTGCATGCTCACGAACCATTTCTTCATTCTGAGCAATATAAACACAATAGATTTTGTCGGTTGTTACAAAACTGTTTACCCATTGGATTTCAGGTCCCATTTTGTTCAATACCCCGCAGGAAGTTTGTGAAATGCCTTTTAGCTGTTCTGCATTAAGGTTCCCCGCACCTGGTATGTCTCTTTCAATTACATATTTTGGCATCTTGTAAAAATTTAGTTTCCTACTCTTTTGGCTTTTCGGAATAGCCCCGTTTTTTATCGTGGTCGCTGGTTTCCACCTTGTATTGTGTTTTTAAATTTGATTTTTTTTGTTATCGAATTGGTTTTTAGTATTCTGTATTAAATTTAGTGAAATAAAATGGGATTCTGAATGTTGATTACAGATTTTAGAAAACGCTTAGAAGAATGGGACTGGATAAACCCAAAAAAATAATTATCTTTGCCGCAAAACCAAGTTGCTCCATTGCAACTAACACAATTACAATTCATGAGCTCAGATACTTCAAAAAGATATGCGCAACGTGGTGTTTCGGCATCCAAAGAAGATGTACATAATGCTATAAAAAATATAGATAAAGGATTGTTTCCTCAGGCATTTTGTAAAATTGTCCCTGATTATCTAACCCAAGACGATGATTATTGTCTTATCATGCACGCCGATGGTGCAGGAACTAAGTCCTCATTGGCTTACATGTATTGGAAAGAAACGGGAGATATTTCGGTTTGGAAAGGCATTGCTCAAGATGCTTTAATCATGAATATTGACGATTTATTATGTGTAGGTGCAACCGATAATATTTTACTTTCATCCACAATTGGAAGAAATAAAAACCTAATTCCAGCCGAAGTAATTTCGGCAATTATCAATGGAACCGAAGAATTAATTAAAGAACTGGATTCTTTTGGAGTTAGTATTCATTCTACAGGTGGAGAAACTGCTGATGTGGGTGATATTGTTCGAACAATCATTGTAGATTCTACTGTTACGGCTCGAATGAAACGTTCTAAGGTAATTGACAATGCAAATATTAAAGCAGGTGATGTAATCGTAGGATTGGAATCTTTCGGTCAGGCTTCTTATGAAAAAAGCTATAATGGCGGAATGGGAAGTAACGGATTGACATCGGCTCGTCATGATGTTTTTGGGAAATATTTGGCAACAAAATACCCGGAAAGTTACGATGCTGCTGTTCCTGAAGAATTAATTTATTCAGGTCAGGTAAAATTGACTGATGCGGTAGAAAATTCACCAATCGATGCCGGACAATTAGTGCTTTCGCCAACACGTACTTATGCACCAATTATCAAGAAAATTTTAGATCAATATTCTTCGAATGAAATTCACGGAATGGTTCACTGTAGTGGTGGAGCACAAACTAAGATTTTACATTTCCTGCCTGCCGACGGGCACGGTGTAGATAATTTACATATTATAAAAGACAATTTATTTGCAGTTCCACCATTGTTCAAATTAATTCAGGAACAATCAAAAACGGATTGGAAAGAAATGTATCAGGTTTTTAACTGTGGACATCGTATGGAAATTTATGTTCCTGAAGCTGTTGCACAGGATATTATTGCGATTTCAAAATCGTTCAATGTTAATGCACAAATTGTAGGTCGCGTTGAAGCTGCTGATGCTAAGAAATTGACTATTTCCAGCGAATACGGTACTTTCGAATATTAATATAGCTAGCAGCTAATCCCGCTATCCGCTATATCTTTATCTTTTTAAAGAAAAAAGATAAAGGATGTCGCTACTATCGGGGCTAAAAAATAAAATGAGATGTACGAATTACTTTTTTGGAATTATTTAGAAGGTGTTTATTTAAACCATCAAGAGGTTTATGAAGCCATCGATGAGCAAGAAACTATCGAAGGTTTAGACGAACTTCCTGTTGTGGTTATTATCAACCGAATTGCTTCGGTGTTTTCTAAATGGGAAAGAGTAGATGAGAACAGCTGGAAAAACAAGGATGGAGTAGGTGCTTTTCAAGTAAAAACAACTCCTCAAACCGTTCAAATAGATTGTTACGGAACAGAAGGTAAAACAATGGATGTTTTAGTAGGCATCATGGAAGAATTTAAGTGTCCACTGTACGATCCGCAAATTCCTGCCCGTTATGATGAAATGTACGAGGAAGAATAAAATAAAAAAGCGTTAAGTTTTAAATCTTAACGCTTTTTTTATGCGATTATAATGGCTTTTTCTTGTCTTTATCTTCTATTTTATCCTCTTTGGCCTCATTTTTAAAACCAATGAGTTTACGGTATTTGGTTTCCGTTTCTTCGAGTTCTTCTTCCATTTTTTTGTACTTACTAATGTCTTTAATGGTTATAACGGCAGCAACAATATTGTTATCCTGATCAATTAAAGGACGACCACTAATAAGAACTCTTCTTTTTTCGCGTGAAGTTGGATCCCAAAGCACCACATCTACATCATCGGTTACTTCGCCATTAAAGGCGCGTTCCATAGGTAGATTTTGAGCAGGAAATATGGTTTTTTCGTCTGGAAAGTAAAGCTCGAAATGAGTAGTGAGATCCATCGAAATTTTATCGTCTTCTTCAATTCCAAAAATATCATTAGCCATATAATTAGCAAGAATAACCTTTTTGTCGGCATTGGCTACAATAACCCCTTCGCCAATGTTTTCAACAATTACTCGTAGTTTTTCTTCGTTTTCATATAATTCATCAACGGCTTTTTGTTGTTCTAATCCTAATTCAACGGTTTCAGTAATATCGCGAGCTGCCGAATAGATGATTCCTTCTTTCAAATCAATATTACTATTCCAGTCCAGCCATCGGTAAGTACCGTCTTTATGGCGGACTCTATTTTTAAAACTAATCACAGTCTTTCCTTTGAGTATTTCGGTTAATACTTGGTCAGAAGTAGTGCGGTCATCAGGATGGGTAAGATCCATGAATTTGATTTCATCCATGTCTTTTTGTGTATAGCCCAGAGTATTCGTAAAAGCAGCATTGATTTTAATAAAATGGTCGTTTTTAGCCACGGTAAAAATATCGAAAGACATATTAAAGAAAGCATCTGTAGCTTTTAGGGAGTCTTCCAGTTTTTTCCTTTCGGTAATGTCAGTTGATATGCCTCCAATGGCATAAATCCTTCCTGTGGCATCATATAAGGGGAATTTAACAGCAATATAAGTATGAGGACCATCTTTTTGTTGAATGGTTTCTTCTGATTTTATTTCGATTAATTTCTTAGCGACTTCTAAATCCGAACTTCGATAGCTTTCGGCAATTTCCCGGGGTAGAAAATCAAGATCGGTTTTGCCAATAATTCGTTCGTTGGTGGTTCCAAATAATTCGCCAAAATTTTGGTTGATTAATAGGTATTCGCCATTTAATTTTTTTATGGAAATAGGACTTGAAGTGTTGTCAATAATGGATTGGAGTAATTGTTTGTTTTCTTCCAGTAGTTTTTGAGCCGCTTCTTTAGCTTTTAATTGGGTTTTAATAATAAAATAAACCACAATTAATAGAAGAATTGAAAGAGTAAATAAACCAATCTCGATGATTTCCAGTTTGACATCCATTGCAATATCTCGTTCTGAATTTATTCGAGCTAAAAAAATCCACGCAGCTGCAATGACAATTACAACATTAATGATAAATCCTAGAAATATTTTTTTTTCAAAAGAGATATTCATGGCTTTCAGATTTTAATTGAAGACTAAAGAAAGACTGTTTTTGATTTTTTGCAATAGGAAAGTTAGTGAATAATGTCTTGATTGTTAGTCTAATTCTTCTTTTTTTTCTGCTGAAAGTGTTGAAAAATAGTTTTTAGGCTTTGGTGTTTTCAAATCGCATTAGATTCAAACTAACCAAAACGACTATTAAGGTTACCCCCACATCGGCAGCAATGGCTAAAACTAAATTGCTATAACCAAAGATAGCAAGGAGAATAAAAACAAGTTTAGTAGCTACAGCACCAATGGTGTTGATTTTTATTTGTTTGATGGTTTTTTTGCTCAACCGAATTAGAAAAGGAATTAAAGAAAGTTGATCGTTCATCAATGCAATGTTAGCGGTTTCTATTGCAGTATCGCTGCCTGCTGCTCCCATGGCTATTCCCACGGTGCTTAAGGCTAGTGCAGGGGCATCATTGATTCCATCGCCTACCATGGCTACTTTATCGTATTGTTGTATAAGGGCTTTTATTTCTTCTGCTTTTTCTTCAGGTAGCAAACTTCCAAATACTTTTGTAATTCCCACTTGTCTTGCTACATAATGGGCCGCTTTTTCGCTGTCGCCAGTGAGCATAATTACGGCTATGTTTTGTTCGTACAATTGTTGTATTGCTGAGGAACTATCAGGTTTAATTTTATCGGTAAGACCAATAATTCCTGCAACACCTTTGCCAAAACTCACTAATACACTTGTTTTTCCTTCGGTAGCTAATTGTGCTTCTATTGCTTCTACTTCTTCTGATATTTCATGGTATTCTCTAATAAATTCCAGTTTACCCACAAGTACGGTGTCTACTTGGCACACTTCACATTTTGCAGTAGCTCCTTTACCTATGATACTTTTAAAATCTTTGGCAGTATGCGGTTCAAATCCTTCTGCTCTAGTTGCTGTGATTATGGCTTGAGCCAATGGATGTTCTGAGAATAATTCGGCTCCAGCGGCACAGGAAAGCAATTCTTCCCGGCTGGTTCCTATTAGAGGAAAAACATCTGAAACTACAGGCGTTCCATAGGTAATCGTTCTGGTTTTGTCTAAGGCAATTGCTTTGATTTCGGCTAAAGCTTCAATGTATTTGCCTCCTTTTATTAGAGCCCCTTTTGAAGAAGCATTACCAATAGCGGCATAAATAGCAACAGGAGTCGAGATAACTAAAGCGCAAGGACAAGCAATGACTAATAATGTTACAGCTTGTTTTAACCAATGATTAAAATCCAGACCTATTACAAAAACTGGAATAACAAAAATTATGATGGCTAATCCAATGATAATGGGAGTGTATAGTTTTGAAAAGCGTTGGATGAATTTTTGAGTT
The DNA here is from genome assembly GCF_009909155.2 of Flavobacterium undicola. Lineage (GTDB taxonomy): Bacteria > Bacteroidota > Bacteroidia > Flavobacteriales > Flavobacteriaceae > Flavobacterium > Flavobacterium undicola. The sequence continues at coordinate 10,261 of NZ_JAAAPM020000046.1, read as the reverse complement.
TCACTTTTGGCAGCTCCGGCTTCAAATGTAAGTTGGATAATTTTAGCAAAAGTGGTATCGTTAGCCAGTTTAGTGGTTTTTATTTCGATAAAACCAGTGTTGTTGAGTGTGCCCGCAAAAACAGTATCGCCCACTTGTTTTTCTTTTGCAATAGGTTCACCCGTAATAGCCGATTCGTCAATCATACTTTCTCCAAAAGTAATTTTTCCGTCCAAAGGAATAATGTTGCCTCGTTTGATTTGGATTACTGAACCAATTTCAATTTCGTCAATAGCAACTTCTTTATTTACTTTTTTCACAAATGCTGTTTTGGGTACACTTTGAATTAAATCGTCCAGTGCCGATTTTGAATTTTCCAGTCCAATGTCTTCTAAGCGTTCGCCTAAAACATAAAGAACAATTACAACGGCCGCTTCCGGATATTCACCTAAATATAAGGCTGCAATAACCGCAATAGTCATTAGTAAATTGATGCTGCTAAAGTTGAGTTTAATGATAGCTTGGAGTCCTTTAAGAATGACTTCATGACCTATGATGATGATGAAAAGAACAAAAACAAATGGTGCATAAGGCATCGGTAGATGAATTCCTAAAAGCGATAGTATTTCTAAGATGATTACAATACCAACAGATAGGAGCAAGAAAAGAAACTTTTTATCTTTGAAAGGTAGGTTCATAAGAATTATTTTTTTTCGAAAACCAATTTAGATTGGGGATGGTTTTTTCGAATTTTTTAAAGCAAAATTGCTGTTGTTACCTGAGTAACCATTGCATACTAATTTACTGAAAATTTATCGTATCCAGTTTGGCTTTAGTAAAATCTTAAGATTATAAACGACTAAAGATGCTCGAGATGTGAAAAAGTTTGCGAACTTTGCGCAAAAATTAGAGATATGAAATCGCCACTAAGAATAAGTTTGCGCAAGCAAACACTGCTAAGTAAAAAGGCGATAACATACCTGCCTGTCGGCAGACAGGTCTGACCGCTAAAAAATAAATTTTACATATATGAAAATAAACCTTAAAAACGGAATTGATAAACTCATTTTCGGTATGAAACAAAAAGATGTTACAGCCGTTTATGGAACAGCAGACAGAAATTACAAAGACGAAGATGAGAATGTGATTTTTGTGTATAATAAGTTCAAAATGCGTTTGACTTTTTATAAAGAGGAAGATTTTAAAATGGGTTATATTGTAGCCTCTAGTGCCGATTTGGAATTGTTTGGCAATAAATTGATTGGGCGAAATATCAAAGACGTTAAAAAAGATTTAGCTCAAAAAAGCATTACTAAATTCACACAGGAAGAATTTGATACTTTTGAAAATTATTTTAATGAAGACAATTGGTTGTTATTTCAAACGGAGTTTGATGAGGTAGTTAAAGTTGAAGTGGGAGCTATCATCAATGATAAAGATGAGTTTGACTGGAAGTTTGGGAAAAAATAACTTTCTGTTTTATACTATTTAGAAGCCCTTTCATTCTCAGGAGTGAAAGGGCTTTTTATTTTAGTTATTTCTTTGACTCTTTATTTAAAGTTTCGCTAGCTTTAATTCTGGTTTTTTCAAGGTCAATTTTTGATAAATCGACTAAGTTTAGAAACAATTTGGCATATTTATTAGCAATGGGTTCTAAAATCTCTTCTACGTTTGTATTACGGTTTTTCTTTACCAGCTTCGTTAAATTTAAACTTATTTTTCTTTGAAAACTTCTAAATTCACGATCAAATTTAGGATAGTCTTCTGGATTTAAGTTGTTTTTTTTCTCATTAAATGAGGTTTTTTCAATCAAACTTGCTTTGTGAATTAAGAATAGTTTTTCACATTCTTCAGAAAAAAAATCTTGAATGCTCATGTCTTATTTTTTATTTTTAGAATATTTTTAAAATGATTAGTTAGAAAAGAAAAGGATTTTTTTTTAGGTTTTTTAGTGAGCTTGTGTTTTTTTGTTTCTCCAGTTTTGATTTTTTCTTTTTCCTTCTTTTTTTTCAAATGTTCAAACCAACCCCCATTTTCAACAATGTCTTTCCCGAATTCGGTTAAAATACATTTGTTGGTTTCTATTTTGATCAGGTTTTCGTTCTCCATGAGTTGGAAAAGTTCCATGATTTTTCCAAGTTTTTCCCCGTTTTTATCTTTAAATTCTGAGAACTTCAAGGATTGGTTTTTTGACTGAAATATAAGTTTCAGATTGATGTCTATTATTTCATTAATTTGATGAAACATACAATTTATAAATTTGTGATTAATAATATATTTAGTGGTTTTTGAGTGTTGAACCTAATTAAGATTTAATGTACCTCTATTAAAAACTCAGAATATTTTGTCAAATATAAAAAAATAAGTTTGTTTAGGTAAGAAAAGTTGTGTTTTTTTTAATATGGTTTGTCATAAAAAAAGCTTGTAGTCAATTTTTATAGCAAAGAGAGGCTGTTGTGAATTTTGTCTTGCGTGAGGGATGGAAGCGGCATCTCCCGTTTTAGAAAAACAAGGCTTTTATCCGTAGTTTTTGTTAATCGGGAATAGAGCGTACAGCCCGACCTTGTTGCAGAAAAAATGGGAAATTATACGAAATAGTTCTGCAACAAGGGCACGCCCAAAAAAAAATCCGACTGGCTTGCACCAATCGGATTATAGATTTTGAATTCTTGATTTTATTTTTTTTCGGTTTGTTTGTCGAAAATTTCCAGTTCAAAAATTAAAGTAGCATTTGGAGGAATCACGCCACCTGCACCGCTTTCGCCATAAGCTAATTTAGATGGAATGTAAGCAATTATTTTGTCTCCAAAAGAAAGCAAATCAAGGGCTTCGATAAATCCTGGAATCATACCGTCTTTTTTACCTATTTCAAATGGGAAAGGATTGTAGCCACCTTGCATCTCACGCATTTCGTTGTATTTGTCGTAGGTTTTAGCAATTTCTTTACGGCTGCTGTCAAATAAGTTTCCGTTTTCAAAAAAACCCGAATAATGAAAATAAACAGTAGTTCCGGCAGCTGGCTTTGCACCCGTTCCTTTTTGAACTATTTTGTATACTAATCCTGATGGAGTAGTGGTTGCAGTTGCTTTTTGGCTGTTCAAATAAGCAACTTTTTCAGTAACTAGAGCTGCCATTTTTTGTTTTTGAATTCTTTCTGCTTCTGCTTTGGCTTCTGCTTCTTTCTTTTCTTCTTCTGCTTTGTTGTTGTAATAGTTAGCAAATACTTTTTCGGCTTTGAATTTTTTTGCCAATGAACCTTTTTGAACAATAGTGATGTTTTTAATCACATCGTCCTGAGCAATGCTATTCACTACATCCATTCCTTCAACAACATGTCCAAAGATGGTGTGTTTTCCGTTTAACCAAGGAGTTTCTTTGTGAGTGATGAAAAATTGACTACTATTGGTTTTTGGTCCAGAGTTGGCCATAGCCAAAATTCCGCCTTTGTCAAATTTTAACTCAGGAATGAATTCGTCTTTAAAAGAATAACCCGTTCCACCAGCACCAGTTCCTTGCGGATCACCGCCTTGAATCATGAAATCCTGAATAACACGGTGGAATTTTAAACCATCAAAGAATGGTTTTCCTTTTAGTTTTTTGTCAGTTACAAATTCGTTTTTACCTTGGGCAAGGCTAATGAAATTAGCAACCGTAACAGGTGTTTTTTGGAATTCTAATTGTAAAACAATTGCTCCTTTGTTAGTATTAATGGTTGCAAAAATGCCGTCTTCTTTTATAGTAGTTGCTTTTTTGACTTGTTTTTTTGAGGTTTCTTGAGCCTGTGCTGTAATTAAGGCAAAGAATGCTAAAAATAATATTCTAAATTTCATTGGATTGCGTTTCTCTAAAGTTGTGTTTTTAAATTATTGTGCTTGTACTAATTCAATTTCGAAAATAATGTTGGCATAAGGAGGAATTACATCTCCTGCTCCACCAGCACCATAGGCTAAATGAGAAGGAATAAATAAAACTGCTTTGTCTCCAAAAGACATTTTTTCAAGACCCTCAATAAATCCGGGAATCATACCATCTTTTCTTCCTGCTTGAAAAGGAATCGGTTGGTAACCGCCTTGTGCTGCTCTGTTTGGGTCAAATTTTCCAAAAGCTTGTGCTACACTTTCAATACTGGTGTCAAAAAGTTTTCCGTTTTCTAGAAAACCTGCATATTTAATGGATATTTCTGCTCCTTTGGCTGGTTTTTTACCACCTCCTTTTTGAGTGATGATGTATTTTAATCCGGAAGCTGTTTTGGTTGTTTTAGCTTTTAAAGCTTCAAAATAGCTTATTTTATCGGTAATTATTTTTGCGAATTTCTCATCGTAGGCTTTTTCGTTTTTAGCTTCAATATCCTTTTGCGCTTTTTGGTTTTTAGACTCGATAGAGAAATAATCGTCGAATGTTTTTACGGCATCGAATTTTTTTGCAGCCTCTCCTTTACGGATAATGGTTATCGATTTGATAACATCACCTTGATCAATTTTATTTACCACTTCCATTCCTTTGTCTACTACATGACCAAAAATAGTGTGTTTTCCGTCTAGCCAAGGAGTAGGAACGTGTGTGATAAAAAATTGACTGCTGTTTGTAGCAGGACCATTATTGGCCATAGCCAAAATACCGCCTTTGTCAAAAAGTAAGTCGCTAAATTCGTCTTTAAATTTATAGCCTGCATCTCCTGATCCTGTCCCTTCCGGATCTCCGGTTTGAATCATGAAGTCTTTGATAACACGATGAAATTTTAAACCATCATAAAAAGGACGTTCTTTTAAGTGTTCAAGAGTAACAAAACCATTATTCCCCTCGGCTAGCGTAATAAAATTAGCTACCGTAATAGGTGCTTTGTTGTAATCCAGTTCTAAATAAATAATTCCTTTATTGGTTTCTATTTTGGCATATAAGCCATCAGCTAAGTTATTGTTATCTTCTTTACAGGAATAAAATGTAGTGATAAGAAGTAATACAAGTAGAATGCTTTTTTTCATATGTTACTATTTATTGTTTTATTGTTCCAGAGTGTCTTGGGTTGTCGATTTTACTTTTGTAACTACTTTTTTGGGCTTTTTTACACTGTCGGCTGAAGCCAAATTAGTTTCGATATTTTGTTCCAATTCTTTTTTATAGACAGCTTCTGGTTTGAAATCATTTAAAGTTACTGTACAAATTAAAGGTTGATTAACGCCAATTTTTTTGTTGTCTCCATGGTAACCATAGGCGATGTGTGAAGGGAAAAAGAAATTTACTTTTTCGTTTTTATGCATCAATTTGATTCCGTTTCTTAATCCCACCATGATGTCTTGTTTGTCTACTCGATACACCTGAGGTCTCAACTCTACTTCCGAATAAATAATTGCACCTTTTAGGTCTTTTAATTCATAGTTAAAAAAAGCAACATCTCCTTTTTTAGGAGTTAAGGTGTCAGCATCGTTTTTAGTGTCATAAGAATACCAATAGCCTTTTGCTGAAGCAAAGTAACTGATGTTCGGATTTTTTTTCATCAAAGCTTTGATTTGGTCTTCTTCAGAGGCATTGAGTTTTTTGTTTCTTTCAATAGATTTTTTCATAAAAACACCTGAAGCTCTGGAAACAGGGCGTCGGGCATCCTGATGCTGCTTACAGGCGGTAAAACCTAAGCACAAGAGGCCGCTTAATACAATAATTCGGATGGCTTTCATAGTATTTATAACGTTAGTTTTTTTACTAAATTCTCAAATTTTGCTATCGTTTCTTCCATAGAAACTTCTGATTTTCCTCCAGAGGCATTGCGGTGTCCTCCTCCGTCAAAGTGCTCTCTTGCAAATTCATTTACATCAAAATCGCCTTGCGAACGGAAAGAAATTTTAATGATTTTTTCGTCTTTATTTTCGATAAAAATAGCTGTAAACTGAATCCCTTTGATGCTTAGCCCGTAATTTACAATGCCTTCAGTGTCTCCTTTTACATAGTTGAAACTATTTAATTCCTCTTGAGTAAGAGTAGTGTAAGACGTTTTGTGATCAGGAAAAGTTTTTAAATTTTGCAAAGCTCTGCCTAATAGCTGTAATCTACTAAAAGAACTATTGTCAAAAAGTAAATTAGGAATTGTAGTGTTTTCTACTCCTAAATCAATCAAATCGGCTACAATTCGATGCGTATTTCCAGTTGTGTTAGGAAATTTAAAAGAGCCGGAATCGGTTAGGATTCCAGTATAGATACAGGTTCCTATGGTTTTGTCAATTTGGTCTTTTTGATTTAAAAAAGAAATGAAGTTGTAGACCATTTCACAGGTAGAGCCAAAAGAGATGTTAGAATAGGTGTAGGCTGCATAATCATCCGGTTTTTGATGATGATCAATCATAATGTAAGTAGTGTCGAGTACTTCGAGTACTTTTTCCATTTCGCCTACACGGTGAAAAGCATTAAAATCAAGAGTGAAAATGATTTCAGCTTCTTCTAATATTCTAGTGCAATTTTCTTTGTCTTTTTCGAAAACATGAACGGTTTCTGAGCCTGGAAGCCAAGCTAAAAAATCAGGGAATTCGTTTGGTGATATTACCGTTGCTTCGTGATTATTTTTTCTTAAAAAATGGTATAATCCTAAGGTAGAGCCCATGGCATCACCATCAGGGTTTCTATGTGGGATAATGGCAATTTTTTTTGGCGTTGCCAATAAGGATTGTATCGCTTGTATGTCTTGTATTTTCATAGGTTGCGAATTTACATTTTTTTAGTGTAATCTATGAAATCATTTAAAAATTAACTTCTTTTTAAAGTTTAAAAATCTTCGAGTTTATTTCTTTTGAATTTTTCATACAAATGATATTTTACTCCTTTTACAGTTTGCGAATGATAAATACCTACTGAACCCGAAGCGAGATAGGCAATGAAGCAAGAAATAGCAATAAAACCAGCACTCTCTATACCGAATAATTCAATTCCCATGATGGTACAGGCAATTGGAGTGTGAGTGGCTCCTGAAAATACAGCTACAAATCCCATTCCTGCCAAAAGAGCAATGGGTAAGGGAATAAAAATTGATAAAGCACTACCTAAGGTTGCGCCTACAAAAAATAATGGAGTCACTTCGCCACCTTTAAAACCAGCACCTAAGGTAAATCCGGTGAATAGTATTTTGAGTAAAAAATAGTAGTATTCGCTGGGTTTGTTAAAGGCTTCTACAATAGTCGGAATTCCTAATCCCATAAATTTAGTTGCCCCAAAGTAATAAAAAATTAAGGCTAAAATAATTCCGCCTATATAAGGTCGCAATGGTGGGTAAGAGATGATTTTTGAAAATACAGCACTCCAAAAATGAGCATTTCTTGAAAAAAGCATAGCTGCTAAACCAAACAAAATACTTGTTGGAATTATCCAAACAAAATTTTCCAGATTCATTTCGGGAATAACCGGGATACTATAATGAATGTGATGAACATTCCAAAGTGCTACTGTGTAGTAAGCAAAAAAGGCAACAACAAAGGAAAGGATACTGCTTTTTAAACTTATTTTACAAAAGTAAACTACTTCCAGGGCAAAGATAGCACCAGCAAGTGGAGTTCCGAAAACAGAAGCAAATCCGGCACTGATTCCTAAAATAATCAGTGTTTTTCTATCTGTTTCATCGAGCTGGAATATTCGTGTAAATTGGTCGGCAATAGCGCCTCCCATTTGTACAGCGGTTCCTTCACGACCAGCTGAACCTCCAAAAAGATGTGTAATAATGGTTCCAATGAGTACAAAAGGAGCCATTTTTAACGGAATTGTTTTTTTAGGAGTTTCGTATTCCTCTAATAAAAGATTGTTTCCTTTAACTACGTCTTTGCCATAATAATGATACAGTAATCCTATGAATAGTCCGCCGATGGGTAAAAACCAAAAAAGCCAACTGTTTTGGGTTCTAACATGTGCTGCCCATTCTAAGGCGACTAATAAAAATGCAGAAGCAGAACCGGATAAAAAACCTATCAAAGCACAGATTAAAATCCATTTGAGCGAGAGTAGTATGGTTTTTTTTAAGTTCATTTGGTCTTTGCAGTGTAAAGTATTCGAGCGCAACAAAAGCAGTTTTAGTTGTCTAATTGCTTTTATTGCGCTCGAAGAGTAATTTTAGAAATTTAATTATTCGGCTAAAACAGCAGTTAATTCAATTTCAACTAAGTATTCAGGAGCTACTAATTGGTTGATTCCGTAAAAACCAGTTGTAGGTTTGATGTCTTTGAAAAATGTAGCATGAGCTGTAGCAACTGCTTCAAATGTGCTTACATCAGTAGTGAAAATACGAGTACGGATTACATCTTTCATACTTGCGTTTAAATCTTCCAGTACTTTTTCAACTCTCTCTAAAATATTTAAGGTTTGTGCGTGAGCGTCATCAGCTTTTACTTTGTCGCCATCAACAATTGCAACAGTCCCTGAAACTTCGATGATGTTTCCAATACGAACTGCACGACAATATCCCATTTTGTCTTCCCATGGCGATCCTGTTAAGATGTTTTCTCTTTTCATTTTGATGTATTTAATTAGTTTGTAGAGGATTATGCCTCCGGTTAAAGTTTCTAATATTTTGTGCAATTTATAAAAAATAGTAAAATAAAAAACACTCATTTTGATAAACTCAAATAGTCTTATGGGGTTTTTGATTACCTTTATGTATAATAAATCAAAAACTTTATTGTTATCTATTTGGAATGGTTTGATAAAAATCGTTTTTTTGAATGTAGTTTTTAATTAAATATATAAATGATGAGTCAATATTTTAGTTTTAAGGGTCAGGTTTTAATTTTAGGTTTGATGTTCGGGATACTATCAACTGCTTATTCTCAAGAAGAGTTTGGAGGAAAGTTTAAAGTTGTAAAAGCTGCTCCGATAAAAAAGGAGGTTAAGGTAAAAGAAGTTAAAGAGAAAGACGTGAAAGTATCTAAGGCGGATTACAATAAAATTAAATCCTATGTAATACAAGATATTGGGGAAAATAAATTCGAAGTCCCTAAGAAAGAAGAAACGGATTCTGAAAAGTTAGCTAAGAGAGATCAGGATTTAGGAGTGGTTAAAACGGCTTCGGGAGTTGCTAAGGTAAGATATAGAGATGCTGCTTATGTTGATGGAGATAAGGTGCGCGTATATTTGAATTATGTAATTGTAGAGCAAGAAGTACTTTTGAATGGAGAATCTCAAGGATTTGATATTACATTACAAAAAGGAGTAAATCGTATTGATTTTGAAGCTATCAATGATGGCTATGCAGCTCCAAATACAGCCGAATTTAAAATTTATGACGATAAAGGAACAATAATTTCATCTAATCAATGGAATATAGCTGAAGGATTTAAGGCTACTATTATAATAGAGAAAGAATAGTTTTAAGTTCTTTTGAATTGTCTTTTGGTTAAAATTTCTTTAATGTTCAATGTTGGTTTTGTTTTATAAAATGAAAGCTTGGTATATTTGTTGATACTTAGGATTATTAATGAAACAAAATAAGATTAATATGAAGCAGTTTTGGTTGGTTGTAATGATGTGTTTTGCAGTTAGTAGTTATGCTCAAAATGAGTTTAGTACTAAGTTTAAAGCGATTCCACCATTGAAAACTGCAGCGGCTCCTAAAAAAACAATTCCTTTAGCAACAGATGCTCCAGTTATTAAAGCGCCAAATCTTTTTAAAAAGCCAGATGTTGTCTTGCCTTCCAGTTCCAAATACCAAATAGGGGAAGCAAAACAAATTTCGATGGAACAAACGAATGATTTTGTGAATCCGGGAGATAGGATTAGAGATAAAATGACAAAGGATTTAGATAAAACCTTGGTTAGAGAAGGTTTGAAAGAAGACGATCGCCTTTTAGTGAAAATTGATAAAAACTTTGGAGAAATTAGAACTAAATCTAAATACTTTACGGTTTATTATCGTGATTATATTTATATTGATGGTGATTTGATAAAAGCAACTATCAATAATCAAATGATAGGCGGAGTAATGCAATTGTATTCAAGTTACGGTCAATTTGTTTTTAATTTAAATGAGGGTATCAATACTTTTGAGATGGAAGCTTACAGTAAAGGGACATCAGGAGGGAATACCTGTGAGTTTAAAATTTTTGACGACAAAGGAGTTTTGGTTCGTTCGGAGTTATGGGACAACTGGGATAAGGGTGTTAAAGGTAAATTTGTTATTGTAAAAGAATAAAAATTTATTGAGTTATACACTTAATATCTGTTTTATGTTTTTTTGATAAATCGGTTTTGCATTCACCATTCTTTCTATGGATTTATGAAAAATACTTGTTTTAAATTGAGAACGGTTTATCCTAAA
>NZ_JAAAPM020000045.1 GCF_009909155.2 Flavobacterium undicola | reverse complement strand
TTTTGGCATCGCATATAAAGAAAAACCCCGTTTTTGACTCTTATAGAGCAATTTCGGGGTTTGTTTCTTCTAATATATGGTGTATTTTATTGAAAAACAATAATTTGTGTTATTATGAATGTGCCTTTTTATAAATACTATTTTTTAAATATTTCTATCTCAAACTTGCTCCAAGTTCTGTTTCAAAATTCTTTTGCAATTTGCCCATAATTTTGTCAATTTGAGCATCAGTAAGTGTTTTTGAATCATCTTGAAGAATGAAACTTAAAGCATAAGATTTTTTACCTTCAGGAAGGTTTTTACCTTCGTAAACGTCAAAAAGGTTGATGTCTTTCAATAAGTTTTTCTCTGTTTGTCTGGCAATTGCATAAATGCTATCGTAGCTTATATTTTGATCAATCAGTAAAGCTAAATCTCTTCTTACTTCAGGATACTTAGTAATTTCGCTGTATTTAATTTTGTTAGGAATGGTTTTTAAAATAGCCTCCCAATTAAAATCAGCATAAAAAACATCTTGTTTGATTCCGAAGTGTTTTAAGATTGATTTTTTAACTACACCAAATTCTACTAAAACATTTTGAGATGTTCCAATAGCAATTCCTTCAGAGAAAACATCCGACTTTACAGGACTACTTTGTATTTTTTGAATTCCTAATCTAGAAAAAACACTTTCTACATAACCTTTGAATAAAAAGAAATCAGATGGTTTTTGTGGATTAGTCCAATTTTCCTGGTTTCTGTTTCCGGTTAAAAACAACGTAAGATGCTTGTGTTCTTCATATCCTGAAAGGAATTTATGGTAGGTTTTCCCAAATTCGAACAATCTTAAATCGGCATTTTTACGATTGATATTGTAAGCAATAGCTTCTAATCCGGAAAACAGTAATGATTGACGCATAGTAGCCAAATCGTTACTCAATGGATTTAACATCGTTACATTGTGTTCTTCTTTCAACATTTCTGAAAGCTGAACATAAGAAGCTGTAGTCAATGAATTGGCCATTATTTCGTGGAAACCTTGTGAATTCAATTGATTTCCAACGATATTTTGCAGCTTATAATCTTCGTTTCTTGGCGCATTAAAAATTGTAGCGTTTACTTTATTCGAAAAATCAATTTTGTTATAACCGTAAACTCTAAGGATTTCTTCGATAACATCAATTTCTCTTTGAACATCAACACGGTAAGCAGGAATGGTTAAACCTAAACCGGCATCAGAAACACTATTTACCTTGATGTCTAATGAAGCTAATATTTTTTTGATAATGTCTCTTGGGATTTGTTGTCCAATAATTTTATTGACTTTATCAAAATTTACAAACACTGAGAAATCTTCCACTTTTTTAGTGTAGATATCGATAAGATCAGAAGTGATGTTTCCACCAGCCACTTCCTGAATTAACAAAGCTGCACGCTTTAAGGCATAAGCTGTAATACTAGGATCAATTCCTCTTTCAAATCTAAAAGAAGCATCGGTATTTAATTGATGTCTTTTAGCTGTTTTTCTAACGCTTACAGGATTAAAATAAGCACTTTCTAAAAAGATAGAAGTAGTATTATCAGTCACTCCTGATTTTTGACCACCAAAAACTCCTGCAATACACATTGGTCCTTTATCGTCGCAAATCATCAAATCTTCTTCGTGTAATGTTCTTTCAACATCATCTAAAGTGGTGAATTTTGTTCCAGCCTCGACTGTTTTTACATGAACTTTACCATTGATTTTTGCTGCATCAAAGGCATGTAATGGTTGTCCTAAATCATGTAAAACATAATTTGTTACGTCGACAATATTGTTTTTTGGATTGATTCCAATAGCTTTCAAACGGTCTTGCAACCAAGCTGGTGAAGGTTTTACTGTAATTCCTGAAATAGTAACTCCGCAATAACGAGGTGCTAAAAGAGGCGCTTCAACTTTAACATCAATTTTTAAAGTACGCATGTCTACTCTAAAATTACTAACCGATGGCGTAATTAATTCGACACTAACACCATTTTGTAATAATCCGGCTCTCAAATCTCTTGCAGTACCTAAATGACTCATGGCATCGGCACGATTTGGCGTTAAGCCAATTTCAAAAACTTCGTCATTTTCTATTTTGAAAACTTTAGCTGCCGGAGTTCCAGGAGCCAAATCTTGGTCTAAAACCATAATTCCGTCATGACTGGTTCCAAGACCTAATTCGTCTTCAGCACAAATCATTCCGTGACTTTCCTGTCCACGGATTTTTCCTTTTTTTATGGCAAATGAACTTCCTTCTTTATCATATAATACAGTACCAATGGTTGCCAGAGGTACTTTTTGTCCTGCTGCTACATTAGAAGCACCACACACAACTTGTATTGGAGTTCCATTTCCTATATCAACAGTTGTTACTTTTAGTCTGTCGGCATCAGGATGTGGTTCGCAAGTAAGTACATGTCCTACTACAATACCTTCTAATCCTCCTTTTACAGATTGATATTTTTCAACAACTTCTACCTCAAGACCTAAATCAGTAAGTAATGCTGCTGTTTTTTCTGAATCCCAATCGGTTTTAATGAATTGTTTTAACCAGTTGTATGATATTTTCATTTGTGAATTTTAATATGGTTGCAAATATAAACATTGTCAACCGAGCTTCAAAGTTATTAAAGTCACTTTTTGTGAATATTCTAAATGATTTTTTTGGAGTAAGAAGTTAGTTTTTTTTCAATGATGTATCCTCCCTCCATTCGTTACAAGCTTTAGGGTTTCAAGCTCTTTTTCTAAGAAGTTGCAGGAGCTTCCTTTGGTCGCTCTGCATCTTCAAGAAAAAAGTAGCTTTCTTCCCCCTAAAGGCTTTTCACTACTGTCAGGACTAGGAGAGCGTTTTTGTTGCTTTAGGATGATTCTCCTGCAAGGTCTTTTTTGACCTTGTAGGCGTAATCAAAATTTAAAACCTACAAGGTTTTGAAAACCTTACAGGATTGATGTCAAATCAATTTGTGGTTAAGAAACTAAATTATTTCTTCCACATGCTTTTTAATGTTTGCTGCAATTTTAGCGGTAGGTAAATCATTGTCGTCATGACCAAATGGTTCTTCAATTTCTTCAGCAATTAATTCTAAACTGGCCAATACATAAAAGATAAAAACTACTACAGGAACTACAAAATAGCCCAGATTAAATACATAGCCAAAAGGCAAAGTCATCACGTAGAAAAAGATGAATTTTTTCAGAAAAACACTATAGGAATAGGGAATAGGGGTGTTTTTAATGCGCTCGCAAGCACCGCAAATATCAGTAAAAGATTGAATTTCGCTGTTCAAAATTATCAATTGGTCGCCTGTTATTTTTTTATTTTTATACAATTCATTAATTTTCATGAATAGCATTTTAGCAACCTGATTCGGTCGGTGTGTATGATGATCTACCGGGAAAGTAATTTCCTCAGATAATTGTTTTCCCGTTTCTTCGTCTTTTAAATGTTTGTTTAAAATGGAAGCATAAACGGGAATAATTTTTCTAAAAAAAGCCCTGTCTTTTTCATCTTCCAGAATCGCATGGAGTTTTAACGCTAAATTACGACTGTTGTTAACTAAAGCGCCCCATGATTTTCGCCCTTCCCACCAACGATCGTAAGCGGTATTAGTTCTAAAAACCAATAATAGCGAAATAACAAATCCCAACATTCCGTGCATTATTGAAATGTTTTTAACATGACTATCATCTGGTAAATCCAAATATTCGAGCTCGAGATAAGCTATTGCAGCTGAGTAAAACCCAATTAATACTATTAAAGGAAATAATTGTCTAAAAGTATCCGCTTTATGAAAACGGAAGATAAAAGTAATCCAGTCTTTTGGGTTGTATGAAATCATGAAAATAAATTTGAAGTAAATTTAATTTATAAATTACATTTTTCAACATTCCTTTTTAAAAAAATAAACCTCAAACAATACGGCGTAAGTATTGATTTGAGGTATGAAAAATTAATATTCGAAAATAGATTTTAGATTAATAATCCAGTTTTCCAGCTAATTCTTTTAATGCAATTTCGGATAATTTTGCTTCAAATTGTGCATTAGTATAACGTACGGTGGCGTTTACATAATTCAATTGTGCTGTTCTAAATTCTAAGGTAGTTATGGTTCCAATATGAAATTTATCTAAAGTAATTCCTAAATTTTGTTTGGCAATTGCTTGGTTTTTTTCTTCTAATTCAATCAGTTCTAAATTAGTCAAATAGGTTTGGTAAGCAGTTGCTAATTGGGTTTCCAAATTAAGATTCTGCTGTTCAATTTGCATTTTAGCATTCTCAATGGCCAAATTGGCTATTTTTTCATTTCGATGTTGGGCAAAACCATCAAATAAATTCAATGAAGCGCTAAAACCATAATTAAATCCTCTTGCCGAAGATTGAGTTGTAAATCCTAAACTCGACTGAGTTTCCGAAAAATTATAACCGGTGTTTACTTTTACCGTTGGATATCTGGTGGCTTTTACTTGTTTTAATTGCAATTCGGCTACTCTTTTATTGATAATTTGTGCTTCTAATTGGGGATTTTGTTTTTGTGCCAATTCGCTCAATTCATCCAATTTTAAATTAGCATCTACTTTGAAAATAGTAGTTACTGTAAAATCATTTTTTGTATTTCTTGCAAGTATTTGGTTCAATAGAATTTTAGAATTAGTAAACAATTCTTTTTGTTTTAACAAAGTTACTTTATCGGTATTCAAATCTACCTGAGCATTTAAAACCTCTAATTTTGAGGCTTTACCAATACTAAATCTGTTTTGTGCCAAAGCCAATCTTTGGTTCGAAATTACGAGCGTAGAATCTAGTGCGGCTAATTGTTGTTGCTGTTGTACAAGGTCGTAATAAGTACTATAAACATCTGCAATTTTGGTTAGAATGCTTAGTTTTAGTTGCGATTCACCTAATTTTTGAAGTTCTTGGAGCTGGTCTCTTTTTGCAAACATGCCCATACCATTAAAAATAGTCCAGTCAAGACCAACACCATAATTTAAGCTGTTACTTTTACCGTTGTTCAAACTGTTTATCGTCCCGTCAGAACGCGTTTGCGATAAATTTTGAATGTTATTATTGTCAACTACAGTGGCAGTTAGCTTAGGTAACATTCCAGCATTCCCAGTAGTGTTATTGGCCTGATCAACTTTTAAATCGTTAGCCGCAATTTTAATTTCGTAATTATTTTCTAATGCAATTTTCAAGGCATCCTCAATAGTCAAGACTTCCTGAGCATTTGTTTTTGCTATGCAAATCAAGAATAAAATGAGATTTTTTATTATGTTTTTAGTTTTCATAGGATAAATAGTTGTCTACGAATTATTTTTTTATGCTGGTTTCATATTCGTCAATATGATCAAACTCAGGATAGTGTTTTCTTGCTTTTGACCACATCAAATAAATAGCTGGAATAACAAAAAGAGTCAAAGCCAATGAAAAAATTGTTCCTCCTACAATTACAACTCCCATACCTATTCTGCTGGTAGAAGCGGCTCCAAGTGACATCGCAATGGGTAAAGCACCTAAAGCAATGGCTAAACTCGTCATTAAAATAGGTCGTAAACGCGCTTCTGAAGCTTCGACGATGGCATCATATTTAGATTTTCCTTGTTCTCGCAATTGATTGGCAAATTCGACAATTAAAATTCCGTTTTTGGTTACCAAACCAATAAGCATTACAGTTCCAATTTGGCTAAAAATATTCCAGGTTTGACCAAATAACCAAAGTGAAAATAAGGCTCCGGCAACTGCCATTGGTACTGTAAGAATAATAATTAACGGATCGATAAAACTTTCGAATTGAGCGGCTAAAATCAAGAAAATTAATAACAAAGCCAATCCAAAAGCAAAAGATGTATTGGAACTACTTTCGACAAAATCTCTCGATTCACCTCCTAAATCGGTAGTAAAACTGTCATCAAGAACTTTCGCTTTTATTTCATTCATAGCGTCAATTCCGTCGCTGATACTTTTCCCTGAAGCCAAACCAGCCGAAACCGTCGCCGACATGTAGCGGTTATTATGATACAATTGTGGTGGATTACTTTGTTCTTCAATATGTACCACATTGTCCATTTGAATCAATTCGCCTTTGTTGTTTTTAACAAAAATCGAAGTTAAATCCAGAGGTTTTGAACGGTCTTTTTGATCAAATTGTCCAATAACCTGATATTGTTTTCCATTTCGAATGAAATACCCAAAACGCTGACCGCTTAAAGAAAGTTGCAAAGTTTGCGCAATATCCAGAATAGAAATCCCTAAACTTTCGGCTTTTGCCCGGTCGATAGTTACATTGATTTCGGGTTTGTTGAATTTTAAATTTACATCGGTAATCGAAAAAACATCGCTTTTACCCACTTCATCCATAAATAAAGGAATTTTTTTCCGAAGTTTTTCGAAAGTTGGAGCCTGAATAATATACTGAATTGGTAAACCGCCACGTCTGTTTACAGCAATTGTAGGTTGTTGAATAACCGATGTTTTGGCGTTTGGATATTGTTTGGTCCATTTGGATAATTTATCGGCAATATCTTTTTGAGATGCTTTTCTTTCGCTGGCATCTTTTAAAGACAATCGAACCATACCACTATTGATAGAGGATGAACCGAATCCTGGCGAAGAAATAACCAAACTTACTTTTTTCTCTGGAATCGAATCATCTACCAGTTTTGAAATTTCCTGCATAAAACGATCCGTATATTCATAAGAAGAACCTTCAGGCGTTGTCATTCTCATGGTTACTGAACCACGATCATCATAAGGAGCAGTTTCTTTTGGGAGTATGGTAAAGAACAAATAAATAATCCCAAAACAAGCAATCAAAATAGGAAAGCTAATCCATTTTTTAGCCATAAAACCTTTCAATGAATCTGCATAACCGCTGTTTAATTTTTCAAAAAACGGTTCGGTTCTAACGTGAAATTTAGATTTTTTCTGTTCGCCACCTTTCATCAAATAAGCATTTAACATCGGTGTTAATGTCAAAGATACAAAGGCCGAAATCAATACTGCAGCACCTATGACAACTCCAAATTCCCGGAAGAGTCGCCCCACGAAACCTTCTAAGAAAATTACAGGCAAAAATACTGCTGCCAAGGTTACCGAAATCGAAATTACCGCATAGAAAATTTCGTTCGAACCTTTTATTGCAGCTTCAATTGGCGACATTCCTTCTTCGACTTTTTTGAAGATGTTTTCGGTAACTACAATTCCGTCATCGACTACTAAACCAGTTGCTAAAACAATAGCTAAAAGGGTTAAAACGTTAATTGAAAATCCAAAAAGCCACATGATAAAAAACGTAGCAATCAACGAAACCGGAATGTCAATTAAAGGTCTAAAAGCTATCGCCCAATCTCTAAAGAATAAATAGATGATAATGATAACCAGAATTATCGAAATTCCTAAAGTTTCGGCTACTTCAAGTACCGATTTTTTCACAAAAGCAGTATTATCTAGAGCAATATTGATTTTGATGTCTTTTGGTAAATCCTTTTTTAAGGCATCGTATTTTTTATAGAATTCTTTCGAAATATCTAAATAATTGGCTCCGGGCATTGGAACAATAGCCAAACCAATCATTGGAAGCCCCGATTGAGTCATTTGTGTTTCCATATTTTCGGCACCTAAACTAGCCGTTCCTATATCGCTAAAACGGACAATTTTATCACCTTCGGTACGGATAATGATATTGTTGAATTCTTCAGGATTGGATAAATTTCCAATAGTTTTTACCGTTAATTCGGTATTGTTACCGGTTAATTTTCCTGAGGGTAATTCTACATTTTGTGCATTCAAAGCATCACGAACTTCGGCCACAGTACAACCATAAGCGGCTAATTTTACAGGATCAATCCACAAACGCATCGCATAGCGTTTTTGTCCCCAAATTTGAACACCACTCACGCCGGGAATGGTTTCTAATCGTTGCGAAATTACATTTTCGGCATAATCGCTTAGTTCTAATGAGGTTCGGGTATCACTTTGAAGTGTCATCGAAATAATAGACTCACTATCGGCATCAGCCTTAGAAACTACAGGTGGTGCGTCAATATCTTTAGGTAAATTACGAGCTGCTTGCGAAACCTTATCACGAACATCATTGGCAGCACTTTCAAGGTCTTTATCTAAATTAAATTCGATAGTAATATTGCTACTTCCTTGATTACTCGAAGAAGTAATATTTCGAATTCCATCAATGGCATTTACGGCTTTTTCGAGGGGTTCGGTAATTTGGGATTCAATAATATCCGAATTGGCTCCAGTATAATTGGTACGAATCGAAACTTGAGCCGGATCAATCGAGGGGAATTCCCGAACTCCCAAAAAAGTATAACCAATGAAACCAAATACTATGATTAGAAGGTTTAGTACTATTGTTAAAACAGGTCTTTTTATACTTGTGGTGGATAAACTCATGTGAGATTGTAGATTTTAGAATTTTGAGTTATAGGTTATAAGTCATTAGTTAAGAGTAAAACGTATAACTCTTAACTAATGATTTATAACTTTACTTTCACTTTTATTGGAGCTTCATCTTTTAATGACATCACACCACTGGTTATTAAAGTATCTCCAGCATTTAATCCTGAAAGAATCAAAATAGAAGAATCGGTTCTGGTAGTGGCTTCGACCATCACTTCTTTAGCTTTGCCCATATTTGAAATGAAAACTTTTTTACCATCTTGTACAGGTACAATCGCTTCTGTAGGCACAACAATCGCATCGTTAATAGTATTTAGGGGTAGTTTTACATCGGCAAAAGTTCCAGGGAATAGTTTTCCATCAATATTATCGGCAATGGCGCGAATTTGCAAGGTGCGTGTTGTAACTTCTACTTCGGGCTCAATAGCGTATATTCTTGCCGTATATTTTTTTGTAGAACCAGAAACATTAATATCGATTACAGAACCCATTTTTACCTGGGAAGCATATTTTTCAGGAATTGAAAAACTGATTTTTACTTTTTCGATATTGACCAATTTTGCTACCAAAACAGTAGGAGTGATGTAGGTTCCCGGTGAAATCGAACGCAGTCCAATTTTTCCTGAAAAAGGTGCTCTTACCGAAGTTTTAGCAATTTGGGCTTTAATTAACTGGCTTTGTGCTTTAGCCGAAGCATATTCAGCTCGGGCAATATCATATTCTTCTTGACTGATGGCTTCTTTTTGCAATAAAAGTTTGGCTCTTCTTTCGTTTTCAGCAGCCAATTTTTCTTTGGTTGTTGTTTGACTTAATTGTGCTCTTAATTCGGAATCATTGACTTTAAAAAGTAATTGTCCTTTGTTGACATTGCTACCTTCTTTAAAATTAATACTTTCTACAATTCCAGAAACTTCCGAACGAATTTCTACTTGTTCATTGGCTTCGATAGAACCTGACAAAGAAAGATTGTTGTCAAAAGTTTGTGGTTTTACTACAATTCCGTTGACTTTAATTGGGCTTTTTTTATCCGATTTGTCTTTGGTGTTTTCTGAGTTTTTTTTGTTCTCCAGAATTCGATAAGTTATAAATGCACCAAATCCGATGATTAATAAAGCGTAGATTAAGTTTTTTATTTTCATAATTTGAGGAAGAAAAGAATTTAAAAATGTATGTTTTTATTATAAATGGATCTTAATTTAAACGCTTAGCAAGTTAAATCATCTTTTATTCTTGTACATACAAGTATTGGATTTTAACAACTAGTAAAAGTTTCGTTTTCCATGCTATATCTGGGTTTGACCTAATTTTTATGGAAAGGTTTACTCGTTTTTTTTAAAAGTAGTAAAAAAAGCGATTGTTTTTGTTTTTGTAGGAACTAAGTTGTTTTAAATTAGTTTTTTAACTAATGTAGTTCCAGATATTTTTTTTCTTGGTTAATTCCAAATAAACAGCTTTTAGGACAGCGTGTTCTGGTTTTTGTAATGGAGTATCGTCGCGGACTATTTTTAAAGCTTTTTCCCTGGCTAAGGCCAATATGTCTCTATCGCGAACAATATCGGCAATTTGAAGGTTTAATATACCACTTTGTTGGGTTCCCATCAGGTTTCCAGGACCACGTAATTTTAAATCAACTTCGGCAATTTCAAAACCATCGTTAGTACGAACCATCGTTTCCATTCGGGTTTTGCTGTCTGAACTCAATTTATGGCTGGTAATCAAGATACAATAACTTTGTTCGGCACCACGACCTACGCGACCACGCAATTGGTGTAGTTGCGAAAGTCCAAAACGTTCGGCACTTTCGATAATCATTACCGAAGCGTTAGGGATATTTACACCCACTTCGATTACTGTTGTAGCCACCATAATATTGGTTTTTCCTTCCGAAAAGCGTTTCATTTCTGAATCTTTATCGGCAGGTTTCATCTTGCCATGAACAATAGAAATGGAATAAGTAGGTAGCGGAAAATCTCTGGAAATACTTTCGTAACCGTCCATTAAATCTTTGTAATCCATTTTTTCTGATTCCTGAATCAATGGATAAACAATATAGATTTGGCGGCCCAAAGCAATTTCGTCTCTAATGAATTTCCAAATTTTTAAGCGATTACTGTCATAACGATGCACGGTTTGAATGGGTTTTCGCCCTGGAGGCAATTCGTCAATAACTGAAATATCTAAATCGCCATACAAACTCATGGCTAAAGTTCGCGGAATAGGAGTGGCAGTCATAACCAAAATATGTGGCGGAATATCATTTTTCTTCCACAATTTAGAACGTTGCTCTACGCCAAAACGATGTTGCTCATCAATAATGGCTAAGCCTAAATTATGGAATTTTACTTTGTCTTCAAGCAAGGCATGTGTGCCAATAAGAATTTGTAAAGTACCATTTTCTAGTTCTTCATGGATGATTTTTCTATTTGAAGTTTTAGTTGAACTGGTAAGTATTTTTATGTTTATATTCAAATTTTTAGCCAATTCTGAAAGTCCAATAAAATGCTGATTGGCCAAGATTTCTGTTGGTGCCATCAAACAAGCCTGAAAGCCATTATCCATTGCCAGTAACATACTCATAAAAGCCACAATAGTTTTTCCAGAACCTACATCGCCTTGTAACAAACGATTCATTTGGGCATTGGTTCCCATATCGGTTCGGATTTCTTTGATGACTCTTTTTTGAGCATTTGTCAATTCAAATGGCAAGTGATTTTGGTAAAATTCATTGAAAAATTCGCCAACTTTGGTAAACGGATGTCCTTTGATTTTATGTTTCTGAATCAGGTTTTTCATAATCAGCTGGAGCTGAATGAAAAACAATTCTTCAAATTTTAATCGAAATTGGGCTTTCGCCAAAGCATCGGCACTTTTAGGAAAGTGAATGTTGAATAAGGCAGCATTTTTCGGAATCAGCTTCAAGTCTTGAGTTAGATAATCAGGCAAAGTTTCTGAAAATAAGGCTTGTGTTTCCAAAAATAATTGCTGCATCATCTTGTTAATCACTCTGTTTGAAATTCCTCGATTGGTCAAGGCTTCGGTAGAAGGATACACGGCTTGCATTGCCGAACGCAAACTTTGTTCGTGCTCACTCCAAAGCTCAATTTCGGGATGCGCCATGTTGTACATGCCGTTGAATGAAGTGCATTTGCCAAAAATAACGATCACTTCATTTACTTTTAAAGATTCCCGAATCCATTTGTGACCTTGAAACCAAACCAATTCCATTTGCCCTGTATCATCGATAAAAGTAGCCACGAGTCGTTTTCTTCCTTTTGCAAATTCTACGGTTTTGATATTGATGATCTTCCCGATAATTTGAACCTCAGCAACGTTATTTTGTAACAGGTTAATTTTATAATATCGCGTGCGATCAATGTAGCGATTAGGATATAAATTGAGTAAATCGCCGTATTTATGAATCCCTAATTCCTTACGCAGCAATTCGCCCCGATTGGGACCAACGCCTTTTAGATATTCGATAGGAGTAAGTAGGAGATTATTGGAAGACATTTATGGGGTTTAGATTTTAGCCCTTCGACAGGCTCAGGGTGACATTTATGGATTTTAGATTTTAAATTAACGATTTATGATTTTAGATTTGTAAAGGCAATTACTGCTGTCAAATCTTTCCATTTTTCAATACTTTAATTTTTCAATTTAAAAACGAAGATAGTTTATAATTGGGAATTTTAAAAATGGAAATGTTGGTTTCATTATCGCTTTATTCGGCGATAATTGTAATTATCGCTTAATTTGACGATAATTGTAGTTATCGTTTAATTTGACGATAATTTTTGTATCTTGCGCTAAAATTAGAACTATGAAAGCAGTAATTACAGCTGATATTATGCGTTCCAGAAAAGTAGCTTCGGCAGTATGGTTGGCTGATTTAAAGGCAGTTTTAAACAGCTATGGTAATGAACCTAAAGATTGGGAAATTTATCGTGGAGACAGTTTTCAGTTGCTTGTTCCTGCTGAAGATGCACTCGAAATAGCATTATTGATTAAAGCTACTATCAAACAACATAAAACGCTTGATGTGCGTATGGCAATAGGTGTGGGGAATATTGATTATAATGCCTATAAGGTAACCGAATCGAATGGTGCCGCTTTTATTAATTCAGGCGAATGTTTTGAAAGTTTGAAAAAACAAACATTAGGGATACAAACTCCTTGGGCAGAATTCAATTCTACTTTTGAAGTTATTCTTTCTTTTATGCTGATGATTGCTGATAATTGGACGAGTACATCTGCGGAGGTTATTAAAAAAGCATTTGAAAATCCTGAGATTAATCAAAATCAATTAGCTACAGTGTTGAATAGAAAAAGCCAAAGTTCGATAAGTGCTTCATTAAAAAGAGCGGGTTATGAAGAATTAAAAAATATGATTGCATTTTATAAACAAGAAATCAAAAAACAATGGTAGCACTATTTTTAAGTTTGGTTTTGGCGCATTTATTAGGTGATTTTTTGTTGCAGCCTACCGCTTGGGTGAAAGATAAGAAGAAGAAAAAAATCAAATCGAAGTATTTGTATTATCATATAGGACTGCATTTAGTGTTATTGTTGATTACAACACAATTTGATAGCAACTATTTTCTAGGGATTCTTATTGTGGCTTTGAGTCATTTTGGGATTGATTGTGCCAAATTGTATTTCGAGAAAAAGAAAACTGCAAAACTCTGGTTTTTTATTGATCAGTTGTTGCATTTGGGGGTGATTTCAGGAGTAGTTTATTGTTATTTTCCATACCAAATTCCTATTTCGAATTTGTATTCGCAGCAAAATCTGGGCTTGCTTACCGCTTTGGTTTTGGTGACTTATGTGAGTGCAATAGTGTTGAAAGTGCTATTATCTAAATGGAGTAATCAACTTATAAAAAAGGATGATGATGACACTAATAACGCGGGCAAATACATTGGGATTTTAGAACGCTTGTTTATTTTCTTCTTTGTGGTGATGAATTTTTGGGAAGGAATTGGTTTTTTATTGGCGGCGAAATCTATTTTTAGGTTTGGTGATTTAAAAGAATCTAAAGACGTTCGACTTACCGAATACATTTTGATAGGAACTTTATTGAGTTTTGGATTGGGGATTCTTTGTGCGATGCTTTATAGGAACTTTATAGTTTAACCGAAGCGCAGAATTTTTTACCGCAAAGTTTCGCAAAGTTTTACGCGAAGCTTCGCTAAGTCCTTCGACAAGCTCAGGATGACGCGCAAAGCTTTGCAAAGTATTTTTTAAAATATCTGCCAAAATCTGCTAAATCTGCGTGAAAATATATAAGCACGCAGATTTAGCAGATTTTGGCAGATTGTAAATATTCTTAATAAATTACACAGGAATCTGTTGGCTCAAGCAATGTAAAGTCCCAAATCCCCATATTAAATCTATCGCACTAATGCCAATAATTTCTCTGTCAGGGAAACATTCTGCTAGTATATTCAAAGCTTTTCTGTCGTTTGAGTCATTAAAAGTAGGAACCAAAACACATTTATTTAAAATCAAGAAATTAGCATAACTCGCAGGTAATCTTAAATCTTCAAAATCCAATCGTTTCGGCATCGGTAAAGTCACAATTACTGGTGATTTTCCGTCTTCTAGTTTAGCATTTTGCAAACGTTTTAAATTGTCTTGCAAAGGTTTGTAGTTGGCATCGTTCGGATCGGTTTCTATGATGGTTACAATAGTATCTTCGTTTACAAACCGAGCCAAATCATCAATATGACCATGAGTATCGTCACCTTCGATTCCGTCGCCTAACCAAATCACATTGGTTACACCTAAATATTCTTTAAAAATCGTTTCGTAATCTTCTTTGGTAAACTCCGCATTACGAACCTGAATGCTAGGATGCATCAAACATTCTTCGGAAGTTAATAAAGTTCCACGACCATTCACATCAATAGCACCACCTTCTACAATTACTGGTTTCCCTTTGTAAGTTACTTGCGTTAATGGCATTTTTAAGAAATCAGAAACTTTTGCAGGAACGTGTTTGTCCAGTTGAAAGTTTTTGTATTTCGCCCAACCGTTAAAGTTGAAATTCAATGCTTCTCTTTTACCATCCTTATATATTACAATAGGACCAGAATCACGCATCCAACTGCGATTGGTTTTTTGGATGATAAACGAAACCTGATCCAAATTCACACGCGCTCTGTCGAGCATATCGCTTACTTTGGCTTTTAGTTTTTCATCAATAACTACAAGGAATACTTTTTCATAAGTAGCCACTTTTTTAATGAACTCCACAAATGCCCATTGAATTGCTTCGTATTTTCCTGGCCAATCGTTCCCGTTATGAGGAAAACAAAGTAAAATTCCCTCTTGTTTTTCCCATTCAGCAGGAAAACGTCTGTTTGTAGTTGTCATAAAAAAGGTGCTAAAATTTGATGACCGCAAATATAAGCATTCGGAAGGATTATAAAAATGGAGGCTTGTAAAACAATATTTATTTTTTGGAGTTGATTTCTATTAAAAATCTGTTGTTAAATAAGATGGCTTGAAAGGTGAATTTATATATGGATGAGTTGTTTCGAGAAGATGCCTTTTTGTGTCTTATTTTCTCCCATTCGAGGAAATTTTCTATTATTTGTTGTCATAAAGTGATTCTTTTGTTTAAGAAAATAGAGACGAATTATTCAAAAGGAATTAAAATAATGCTGTTAACTTAGCTTTCGAATTAAAAAAATAACATTTTTTTGAGAGTGTCTGAATGTGGACAGTTGAAATTTTAACTTTTTGACAATCAAAACAGTACTGGTTATTTATTCAGTTTATGAGGAATAAACAATCAAAAACATTAAAAAAAGTGGAAATTATATAACTTTAAAATTACAATTATAAGAATAATATGATTTATATTTGTACAAAATTTAAAAATAGAAATTAAAATTAATAAAGATGAAAAAGAAATTTGCCTCAGTATCCTTACTAATACTTTCATTCGCTGCAAGTGCTCAGGATATATCAACAACGTCTGCTAAAAACACACTTGAGAATGATTCGTTTGATAAATGGTCTATCGAATTAAATGGTGGTGTGAACAAGCCATTGAGAACTATGACCGCAGGTTATTCTACGGCTACTCTTAACCCATTTCACGCTGATTTAGGAGCAAGATATATGTTTAGTCCTAAATTTGGTTTAAAATTGGATTTTGGGTATGATAAATTCCAAGAGCGTGATAATACTGCACCATTTGAAACTAAGCTAATCAGAACAAGTTTACAAGGGGTTATCAATTTAGGTAGAGCTTTAAACTTTGAAACATGGACTAATACTATTGGATTATTAGCACATGGTGGATTTGGAGTTTCTCAATTATCATCAGAAAATGGTTTTAAAGGAAAAGACTACATGGGACATGGTATCATTGGTTTAACTGGACAAATTAAATTAAGTAATAGTGTTGCTTTAACTGGTGATTTATCTGGTTTGGTTTATGGAAGACAAAACTGGAACTTTGATGGTAAGGGAGCTGCAAAAACTGGTTCTTTAGACGGAGTAACTCTTAATGCGTCTGTTGGTCTTACTTTTTACCTAGGTAAACATGAAAAACATGCTGACTGGGTTGGAGATGCTGATAAATATGATGCTTTAGAAAATAGAGTTACTGCAATCGAAACAGGTCTTATTGATTCTGATAAAGATGGTGTAGCTGATTTATACGATTTAGAACCAAATTCTATTGCAGGTGTAGCTGTTAATACTAAAGGACAATCTGTTGATAATAATAAAAATGGAGTTCCGGATGAGTTAGAAAGCTATTTAGATAAAAAGTATGGACAAAATACTAATACTAATACTACTGTTACTAATAGTACTGTTGAAGAATTAATTAACGGAGGATATGTAAATGTATATTTTGATTTTAATTCAACAAAACCAATAAATTCATCTCTATCAGGGGTTGACTTTTTAGTTAAATACTTGAAAAATAATCCATCTAAAAATGCAGATATCATTGGATATGCTGATGAAGTAGGAAGTTCAAGTTACAACCAACAATTATCTCAAAAAAGAGCTGAAGCAGTTAAAAGTATTGTAATCAATTCTGGAATTGACGCTTCAAGATTAACTGTAAAAGGTAATGGTGAAGATGCTTCTGTTAATAAAAATTCTCAACAAGCACGTCAAATCGTGAGAAGAGTTACTTTTCAAGTGAAGTAATTTTACAAATAAATAATTTAGAAAGCTGTTTCGACTAAGGTTGAAACAGCTTTTTTTTTGTACTTAGTTTTTTCGCTTTGTTTTTGATGCCTTAATATTTAAAGCAGTTTAGATATCATTTGGTACTATTTTTCCTGTTGAAATTAAAGATTTCATAATAATGACTTAATCCGAAACTTTTATTCTAAATCTATTTTTGTTTGAAACAAAAAAATAGTAAATATGAGAAATTTTGGTATTTCATTATTGGCAGCTCTTTTTATTTTATGCAGCTGCGAAAACGATAAAGAAGATAAAGATAATCAAGAGATTGAAGTAAACGAAGATGTTGCCAGCTTCAAAGAAATAGGAACCATTACTGTGGGTGGGTTAGCTGCAGCTGAAATCAGTGCCTATGACGAAACGACTAAAAGGCTTTTTACGGTAAACAACAGTGCCACCAACCAAATTGATGTAATTGATTTGTCAGATCCTAGCAGTCCTAAAAAGTTGGCTGTGATTGATTTGTCGGTTTACAATGGTGCTTCAAACAGTGTGGCTGTTTATGGCGGAAAATTGGCAGTTGCCTTAGAATCGACTGTGAATAAACAAGGGAACGGAAAAGTAGTGGTTTTCAATACTTCAGATTATAGTTTGATTAAAGAAATTACTGTGGGCGCTTTGCCTGATATGGTTACGTTTTCGCCAGATGGGAAATACATTATGTCGGCTAACGAAGGGGAACCAAATGCAGATTATTCGGTAGATCCTGATGGTTCGGTTTCTATCATTGATGTGACTAATAATTATGCGGTAACAACCTTGAATTTTGCCGGTTTTGAAAGCCAGTTGGCGACGCTGAGAACCAAACGATTTAGAATTTCTAAAACGGCTAAAAGTTTTGCTGCGGATATAGAACCGGAATACATTACTATTTCAGCAGATTCTAAAACGGCCTGGGTTACTTTGCAAGAAAACAATGGAGTGGCTAAAGTAGATTTGGCTACAAAAACTATTACATCTATTATTGGATTGGGGTACAAAGATTTCAATACTGCCGAAAACGGAATTGACGTTAGTGATAAAGATTTAGCTGTTGCATTTACTCCCTGGAAACTAAAAGGATTATTTATGCCTGATGCAATTGCAAATTATACGGTAAACGGAACGCCTTATTTTATTACTGCCAATGAAGGTGATGCAAGAGAATATACTAATTATACAGATGTTAGCAGATTAAAATCATTAAACTTAGACGCAACTGTTTTTCCTGATGCAGCTACTTTAAAAGCTGATGCAAAAATGGGACGGTTGAATTTGGTTTCTACCGAAGGTGATACAGATAACGACGGCGATTTAGACGAATTAATCAGTTTTGGTGCTCGTTCGTTCACTATTTGGAATGGAAATTCTGGTAGTTTGGTTTTCGATAGTAAAAATGATTTGGACAAACGTTCGAATGATTTTGGTACTTATGATGATGCCCGTAGTGATGACAAAGGTTCGGAACCAGAAGCTGTGGTAGTAGCTAAAATGGGGAACAAAAATATTTTGTTTGTAGGTTTGGAAAGAACTGATACGGTTATAATTTATGATATCACTAATCCATCGGCACCACAATATTTACAAAGCATAAAAACAGCTGATGCTCCAGAAGGTTTGTTGTTTATTCCTGCTTCTAAAAGTCCGAACAAAAGAAGTTTGTTAGTGGTAAGTAGTGAAGGGGATGGAACAGTGAAGTTTTTTCAACCTAATTTGAATTAAGAGAAGTTACTAAGGTGCTAAGCAACTAAGATTATATAGGAGTTTGGTTTAAACATATCTCCTAAAAACAAAAAATCTACCAAAAGTAAATATTACAATTGGTAGATTTTTTGTTTGTTATAAAAAGAATATTAATCAATCGCTCTTTTAGTAATGTCTCCAAAAGCATCAATTCTTCTGTCTCTGAAGAATGGCCAGTTTTGACGAACATTTTCTTGTAGGTCTAAATCTACTTCAGCAATTAGGATTTCTTCTTTATCGTGTGAGGCTTGCGCCAAAATTTCACCTTGTGGTCCGGCAATAAATGAAGCTCCCCAAAATTCGATTCCTGGAGTATCTGGTAAGTATTGTTCTAAACCAATTCTGTTGGCTGCGGCAACATAAACACCATTAGCTACTGCATGTCCTTTCATCACGTTCATCCAGGCACCGTATTGGTTTTCACCGTATTGCTCTTTTTCTTGTGGATGCCATCCAATAGCTGTTGGGTAAAATAAAATTTCAGCACCTTTTAAAGCGGTTATACGCGCTGCTTCCGGATACCATTGATCCCAACAAATTAAAGTTCCAATATTTCCTTTTTGAGTTCGATTGTTTTTAAAACCTAAATCACCTGGTGTGAAATAGAATTTTTCGTAAAAAGCGGGATCGTCTGGAATATGCATTTTTCGGTACAATCCAGCTTCGGTTCCATCGGTATCAATAATATAAGCACTGTTGTGGTAGATTCCTGCCATTCTTTTTTCGAAAAAAGGAACAATAATTACTACTCCTAATTCTTTAGCTAATTGGCTAAAAGCAATAAAAGAAGTGCTATATAAAGGTTCAGCCAAGGCAAAATTGTCTACATCTTCACTTTGACAGAAATAATGACTGCTGTATAATTCAGGCAATGAGATTACTTCAGCGCCTTGATTGGCTGCATCACGAACCCAACTGATACATTTTTTCAGGTTGTTTTCGGCAATATCATTTAGATTCAGCTGGATAACAGCAATTTTGTATTTTTTGTTGGGCATAGGATTAATTTTTAGACTGCAAAAATAGGTATTTTTATGAAGAGTAGGAATACTGGTATTTAGAAAAATTTGCTGTTATTTACTTACCTCAGTGAATCTTTTTGTAGGATTGCAATAGAATATTTGAGATTTGGACTTTCTTAACAATCAAAATAGAAGCATTATTTCTTGCCAAACATTTTTTTAAATAGGTTTACAATTCCTAAAACCATAAATCCAAAGAGAAGTCCGATTATAAATTCTTTTACAATCGAAGGTAATTGTAATTGTGGAGCGAAATGATGTAAATAATCAATGTTATGTACAAAGATTCCGCCGGCAACCATAATCAAAGCAATCGTTCCAATAACAGATAAACTTTTGATGACTTTTGGCAAGGCTTGTACAAGTACATTCCCTATAAATTTTGATGCGCTACCTTCTTTAGAACTCATTGCAATTAGTTTAAATCCCAGTTCGTCCATGCGTACAATAAGAGCTACGATGCCATAAACACCAACGGTTGCCAGAATTGCAATTATAGAAACCACCACAATTTGTGAAGTTAAGGGCTGCTCGATTACAGTCCCCAGCGCAATGATTACAATTTCTACTGACAAAATAAAATCAGTCACGATAGCCGATTTTATTTTTTCTTTTTCGACAGTTAAAATTTCAGCCTCGGTAAAAGTTTGGGTGATGCTATCTGTTTTTGAATGCTTACGATGAAATAGGAATTCGTATATTTTTTCAGCACCTTCATAGGCTAAAAAAAGTCCGCCCAAAACTAAGATGATAATGATTGCCAAAGGAAAAAAAGCACTCAGTAAAAAGGCTATCGGAAGAATGATTAATTTATTGATAAAGGAACCTTTTGCAATTGCCCACAAAACAGGAATTTCTCTTGACGAAATAAATCCGGAAGCTTTCTCGGCATTTACTGCTAAATCATCTCCTAAAATACCGGCTGTTTTTTTCGCAGCCACTTTACTCATTACAGCAACATCATCCATAATTGCTGCGATATCATCTAATAGTGCGAAAAAACCTGATGCCATTGTATTAGTCTTTAAAAACCGGTATTTTTCAGCCTTGTTATGCTAAGATTTTACCCTGTAGTTTTGATTGTTTATTGCTGCGAAGCTACTATTTTTTTGGTTTATCCAATTTATAAAAATGGCAATTTTTTCAGTAAATATTCACAAAAGTAGTTCGGAAAGTAACTTATTCGTCTAATTTCATGTTCCCTCTGTCTTCCTGATTATCAGGATGTGAGTTTGGATAGCGATTTGGAGTAATATCAGAATTTCTGTCTTTGTTTTCGACCGTTTTCATCGCCTCTTTGTCTGTAGTAACACCACGATTGGCATTTGGATTATCTGAATCAATTTCGCTTGAAAGGTTTTCAGTATTTTCATTTCCACTCCTTGCTCTTTCAACAACCGTTTTATTCCCATCAGCATCGATATCAACTTCTTTATTCAGTTTTAAATCAGTTGATGCTGTGTCATTAGAAATGTTTTTATCTATTGATTCTTCTGGGTTGTTTTGTGCTTCGGTTCTATCTTTTGATCCTAAATTATTAGTTTCCATGACTCTGTTTTTTAATGTTAATACCTTAATATTACGCATTTTAGAATTAAAAACCAGGTCATTTAACATAGCTTTGGGTTTGTAGTCAATCTAATCGTTTACACATTTTTACAATTGATAATGGGGAGTTTGAATTGGATAAATTAATCATCATCATCAAAATTTAAAAAATCATCGGGATTAAAAGGAATGTCGTCATCGGGATCTTTATCGTGTGCACTTATCCCTGGTGGGTTGAATAATCCCCAATCGTCTTTGATGTAATTCCAAATATCAAAACCGGCAACCCAATCGATAAATAAGAGTCGGAATTCATCGATTTCTTTTCTCAATAAATGAATGTAATCTTGGTCAGTAATAGCTTCTTCAAAACGCAAACTGCCTGCCTGAACATAGAGTTCTCTGGCTGATTTTCGGATAATGGTTGCATTTTCCATTTTCAAATCATATAACTCGACAGTTTCGGCTCCCGCAATTTTAGCAGGGATTATCATAGCATTTTCCATCATGAATCGAACGGCAGTTTCTTGAAGAAATTTATTATCAGCAGGAACAATTTCGACTAATCCTCGTGTGATTTTATAAATTTGTTCTGCTTTTTGATACAAAGGCAATTGATGTAATTCGTCTCGTTTTGACATCCTTTTGAATTTATGTTATTAACTCAAACAGCTAAAAGCAATTCATTTAGCCAATCAACTTTTCTGTTTTTGATAAAAAATGATCCATTGCTTCTTTAATGTCAATATCACTGCGGTTTGCCAATACAATAAGCCTCCAAATGCTTTCGCCTAGTTTGTGTTCTAGTTCAGATTGGCTATTCGCTTTAGGCCAACGTTGTTGTGACATGATATTTCGGCCAACTAAACCCGCATCGGTTAAAAATGCCAAAGCATCTTCTTCAACAGTCCATTCGCTATTGTGATGTTGGACTTCTAGTTCGTGGTATTTTTTTCTTATTTCAAGGGAACGATTGATAATATCGTCAAAGTTATTGTTGCTCATCGTATTAAATCGGCTTTTATTGTTGCTATTTTTTCATTTTGAAATGTAAAATCAAATGTTCCTCCAATTTTTCCTTCTGGAAATTCTCCTGTAAACTCGACTTCCAGATGAGTATTGTTCTCCTGAATGTCTAATTTTACTAATTTAGTTTGAGTTTTATAGCCAATAAAATAACTCGTATAATACTCCCGAATACCTTCGTGACCTATGAATTTTCTACCAACGGAAGGATCATCTAATACCGCATCTTCTTGATATTTTGCCAAATAGTTTTCGGTATTGTAACTGTTACTAATTTCCAGCCAGTCTAATAAAAATGCTTTGATGTCCATTGATTATAAATTTATAGTTATTTCCTGAATGTTCAGGATAAGGGTATTTTTTACTTTTTGGGATATATGGGCAGAGGAACAAATTCGGTTTCACCTTCTATTTTATCAAACTTTTGTTCCGTCCAGTTTTGTTTGGCTTGTTCGATTAATTCCTTATCGGTCGAAACAAAATTCCAGTCAATTAAACGTTCTTCGGGATAGGCTTCGCCACCAAAAATATAAATGGTTGAATTAGGCTGTATGGTAAATTCACATAAAGTACTGTCTTTTGCCACCAATATTTGTTTAGGACCGTATTCGCTACCATCATTTTCAATACCGCCTTCCAGAATATAGAGCCCCGCTTCACCATAAAGATGTTGACCGATATTTAATTTTTTCTCGGTAACCGATTTTATTTCTATCATATACATTGGGCTGTACACCGGTACATTGGATTTTTTGCCAAAGGCTTCACCTGCAACCAATTTGAATTCCACATCATCTTCTTTCCAGGAAGGAATTTCGCTGCTTTCAACATGAAAAAACTCCGGATTCATTTGTTCCAAATGTTTCGGTAAGGCTACCCAAATTTGTAAACCATGCATGTTTTTTTCAGAATGACGTAGATATTCGGGAGTGCGTTCAGAATGTACAATGCCTTTTCCAGCGGTCATCCAGTTGACTTCGCCGGGTTTTATTTCAACTTCATTACCCAAACTATCGCGGTGCATAATACTGCCTTCAAATAAAAAAGTAAGTGTTGAAAGACCAATGTGCGGATGTGGCAAGATATCAAAATTCTGACGTTCATTCATCTTTACCGGTCCCATGTGGTCTATATAAATAAAGGGGCCAACCATGCGTTTTTGACGAAAAGGCAGCAATCGGCCTACCAGAAAATTTCCTATATCGGCAGCGCGTTCTTCAATGATTAGGTTGATGTTTGACATGATGATTAATTTTAGTTTAGCTATTTGATAGATAACAATTCTGTTTTGAATATGACTTTGTTACAAACAAAAATAACTTAAAAATGCTGTTTTTAATTCGTTGATGAATTGATTTATTAAAAACGGTTCTCGATACATTTTTTGTTTCATTTCATTACACAAAAAACACTACCATTGACGTTTTTATTTATTCTGTTAAATATCAATTAGTTGCATATTTAGTTCTTTAGCTTTTTTAGTTAAAAATCTAAA
>NZ_JAAAPM020000044.1 GCF_009909155.2 Flavobacterium undicola | reverse complement strand
ATTTTGTTTTAGGATAAACCGTTCTCAATTTAAAACAAGTATTTTTCATAAATCCATAGAAAGAATGGTGAATGCAAAACCGATTTATCAAAAAAACATAAAACAGATATTAAGTGTATAACTCAATCATTTTTTTTAATCTAGTTTCCCAAAACTACCTAACATTTATAAACCTAGATAGTTGAAGTGATTTTCAGCTAAAACTAACATTGTGCGCTCTAATTTAATTAGAAAGTGCCCAGATGAATTATTCGTACGTTATTATTGATGACAATCAGGAAAGTGTCTTGAAAACTAAAGCCATGGCAGATAGTTTTCAGGAACTGGATTTTTTGGCTTCAGCAAATAATTATCAGGAAGGTTTAAATCTGATCTTAGAGCATAATCCACAGCTCGTTTTTCTTGAAATTGATCCCGAAAACAAGAAGAGTAATTTGTCCTTAGCTTTAATTAATGAGTTGTATCGTTATTTAAATGTTATTCCTAAAATTGTTATTACCACTTCTAAGAAGGATTTGGCTTTTGAGGCAATTCAATATCAGGTTACCGATTATTTATTGAAACCCTTGGTGCGCATTGATTTTGTAAAGTTAGTTTTGAAATTAAATAAAACCGCTGTTGTACAAGAATTGCCCGTTGTGGAAGCTTCTAAATCTGAAGTTGATGAAAAACCAACTTATGTTGTACAACATGAAGTCTCTACCGTAAATGAGCCTCTTATATTATGTATTAAGTCTTACGGTGATTACAGGTATATTGATGCAAGAGATATTTGCTATTTACAAGCGGATAATAATTCGACGGATATACATTTAAATACCGGAGAAACGGTAACTGCATTTAAAACTTTAAAACACTTTGAAAGTGTTTTGTCATTTCCTTTTGTTCGTATTCATAATAGTTATATTGTAAATAGTCAGTCTATTTCTAGAATTCATACTGGAAATGCTGTTTGCTATATCAAGAATTCTGCAAACAAAATACCATTCTCTAAATCTTATAAGGCTAATATCGACCTTATTATTTCTGAAATCTCAAACGGAAATTATTTAGAAATTTAAAAAATAGCCATCTACCATAATTTGGCACACATTCACTATCAAACAATGTCATTCTACCATAAACACCTGAAAACACGATAGAAATAGGGGTAAGCTGTATAATTTTACTACAAGAAAAAGCAACAAAGCGATTTCAAAAACAAGTAAAAAAGTATAAAAACATAAAAAACCCAAATCATGAAAAAATCTATCGCAACAATCGGACTATTCTCTTTAATGATGATCTTAACATCTTTCACAACATCAACTACTAATGATGGAGGAAGTAGAAATATCAAAACTGATTATACTTCAAATGACGGAGGAAGCAGAAATATCAAAACTGATTATACTTCAAATGACGGAGGAAGCAGAAATATTAAAACTGACTATACTTCAAATGACGGAGGAAGCAGAAATATCAAAACTGATTATACTTCAAATGACGGAGGAAGTAGAAATATCAAAACTGATTAATATTTTGAAAATTATAAAAAGAGGCTACCATTTTGGTAGCCTTTTTTTATGCTACTAATTTAAAATTAGTATTTTTGGTGAAATTCGGAATTACTATTGAAAACAATTACTAAATTAATTTCTTGGATGTTGATATTTGTTTTATTTGGGTGTACCCAAAAAAAGACAGATAAAAAGCCTATTACAACATCAAATGATAGTCTTTCATCTTATTTTACTTTAGCTAATGATTTTAATCTTTCAAGGCAGAAACGATTAAGCTACATCATGAAAGCTAATGAGATTGTAATTAATCAGGAAAATGATTCATTAAATAGGGTTAATCTTTTTAAAATAGCCAATAGATATTTTAATATAAACAATTGGAAAGGATATAAAGAATCGGTTAATTTAGTTTTAGAAAATTCTGAAAAAGTAAGCGATACTGTGAGTATGGCTAAAGGTTATGGCTATTTGGGTGATTATTATAGAGTGAAATCTATTTCTGATTCTTCATTCTTATTTTATTATAAGGCAGAGAAAATGTATGATAAGCTTAATGATAAATATCAATTAGCCAAAACACTTGTTAATAAAGCCGATTTGTTATTTCGAGTTGGAGATTTGATAGGAAGTGAAAAAGAGATTTTTAGAGTATTGCGAATAATTAAAGATGATAATAATGATATTGCTAATGAAATAAATTATGATGCCAATAATATTTTAGGCATGGTTTATAATAGTATGAATGAGTATGGAAATGCTATTTCATATCATAAAAAGGCTTTGAAGACTCTTGATAAAATGCAGATAATTGGAAAAAATCAAACAATGGCTATTTCTTATTTGAATTTAGGATTAGTATATGTTAATTTGAAAAATTATAAAGTTGCAAATTATTATTTTTCGAAAGGGATTGAACAACAAAATATAGACAATCAAGATCCTAGTATTTATGCTTTATTGTTAGATAATTTGGGATATTCAAAATTTAAATTACAGGATAATGATGGATTGCCTCAATTGTTTTACAAATCATTGAAGATAAGAGATAGCTTAAATCTCAATTCAGAGATTATTTCAAATAAAATTCATCTTTCGGAATATTATAGCTCTAAAAACGATGAAACTAAATCATTACAGTTCGCAAACGAAGCACTTATTTTAGCAAGAAAGATAAATAGGTCTCGGGAGAAGTTGCTCGCTTTGAAACAAATTACAGTTGTTGATACTAAAAATGCCTCGAGTTATACTAAAGAATACATCCGTATTAATGAGGAGTTACAAAAAGAAGAACGTAAAATGGGTGAAAAATTCTCCCGTATTCAATATGATACAGATCAGATAAAAGGAGAGAATAGTACCTTAGAGACTAAGAATCGAAATCTAGTTTACTTTTTTAGTGGTTTGACAATTTTAGGACTTTTCTTCTATATAATAAAATCACAAAAAGCTAAAAATAGAGAGTTGTTGTACAAACAACAACAACAAAAAGCGAATGAGGATATTTATAACTTGATGATATCGCAACAAAATACAATTGAGGCAAATAGGGTAAAAGAAAAAAAACGTGTGGCTCAAGAGTTACACGACGGAGTTTTAGGGAGGATGTTTGGTGTGCGTATGAATCTAGAAGGCTTGAATCGATTTAACGATGATTTAGCTGTTAACCAACGAAATGATTATTTATCGGAGTTAAAAAATATTGAACAAGATATTCGTGAAATTTCTCATGACTTGAATAGAGAAAAATCAGAATTAATTAATAACTTCGTCGCAATTGTAGATAATCTTTTTGAGGAGCAAAGAAAAACTTTTTCATGTAAATTGTTTTCTAGCATCGATTCAAATATAAAATGGGATTTGGCTATCAACTCGGTGAAGATAAATCTGTATCGTATTATTCAAGAATCCTTACAGAATATTAATAAATATGCCAATGCAACGAATGTTAAAGTTGAATTGAAGAAACAAGAGAATAGTATTATTTTGACAATCACTGATGATGGAGTAGGTTTTAATGTTAATTTGAAAAAGAAAGGAATAGGTTTGCAAAATATGATTTCTCGTGCTAAGGAGTGTAATGGCGAATTTAATGTGAAATCAAAAAAGGGAGAAGGAACAACAATTACGGTTACTATTCCGTTAGAATAAGAAACAAATACCACATAATAAATGACAATTGAAACAGCTGAAGCAAGGCTTAAAAAAAACATCTTAATTGTTGATGACCATCCTTTTATTATTCAAGGGTATAAAAATGCTATAACTCGATATGAACCTAATCAATACGAGTTTTCTATTTTAGAAGCAAAGGATTGTGAGTCGGCTTATCATGTTATTACAAATCCTGAAGTTACTTTTGATATTGCTTTTTTAGATATTAGTATGCCTTCTTATGAAGAAAAAGAACTTTATTCAGGAGAAGATTTGGCTAAATTGATTTTAGAGTATATGCCTGATTGCAAAATCATTATGTTGACTATGTTTACAGAGTTTTTAAAGTTAAAAACATTGATTAACAAAGTAAATCCAAAAGGATTGGTTATAAAGAATGATTTAACTTTTGATGAGTTGTTACATGCTTTTGATAAGGTAATTAAAGATCAAGTGTACTATAGTAAATCTATTTTAGAAATGTTAGAGTCACATGATAATTCAATTGAAATTGATTTATTTGATAAACAAATATTGTTTCATTTGTCTAAAGGGACTGAGATTCAGGACATGCTTCATTTTATACCCATATCTTTAAATGCAATAGAATCAAGAAAGTCGAGTCTTAAGGAGTTGCTTAATGTAGTAGGAGAAGAGGATTTAGAACTTGTAAAAGCAGCGAAAAACAAAGGTCTGATTTTTTAAATATTAGAATAAAAAATACAAAGAAAAACCGTCTCGTTCTAAAAACGAGACGGTTTTAGTTTTATTTAAATTATTCGCTTAAAGCATTCCAACCTCTGGCTTTCAATGCGATTTTAGTATTAGCCCTTGTTACAAGATGAATACCTTCATTTTCTTCAGTCATGTGGCCAATTATAGAGAAATTAGGGTTTCCTTTGATTTTGTCAAAATCGTCAATTGGAATGGTGAATAATAATTCATAATCTTCGCCGCCATTGATAGCAACTGTTGTGCTGTCAATATCGAATTCTTCGCACACATTAATGAATTGAGGATCTAATGGTAGTTTGTCTTCGTACAAATTACAACCTACTTTAGATTGTTTACACAAATGAATAATTTCAGACGACAATCCATCCGAAATATCAATCATTGATGTAGGTTTTATTTCTAAAGCATGTAATAAAGTGCGAACGTCTTTACGTGCTTCTGGTCTTAATTGTCGTTCGATAAGATACGTATAAGCATCTAAATCAGGTTGCGAATTTGGATTGACTTGAAATACTTGTTTTTCTCTTTCCAGAACTTGCAATCCCATATAAGCCGCACCAATGTCACCAGTAACCACTAATAAATCGGTAGCTTTTGCTCCATTTCTATACACGATTTCTTCTTCATCCGCTTCACCTAAAACAGTAATACTGATAATTAGTCCTTTTTGAGATGAAGTAGTATCGCCACCAATAACATCTACTTTGTATTCATTGGCAGCAAGTGTAATTCCTTGGAACAATTCTTCCAGTGCTTCTAATGGAAAACGGTTAGAAACCGCAATCGAAACCGTAATTTGAGTTGCTTTGGCATTCATCGCACAAATGTCAGAAACATTCGAAACAACAGCTTTGTACCCCAAATGTTTCAAGGGCATATAGGCCAAATCAAAATGAACACCTTCGACCATAATATCAGTAGAAACGATTACTTTTTTGTCTTTGAAATCCAAAACAGCAGCATCATCACCAATTCCTTTTAAGGTAGAAGCTTGGTTGATTTCAAAATTTTTCGTCAAATGGTCTATCAATCCAAATTCGCCCAATTGAGCAATGCTTGTACGTTGTGGGTTTTTATCTTCAATCATGGTTATTGTGAGGAACGAAGCAATTTTCGTTCACTTTGATTTAATTTATTAATATTATTCAAAGGCACAAAGATACAAAGATGGAAAGGTTTTGGCTAATTAAAAAAATCCGGAAAATGAATTGTTTTAAAAAGTGATTGCTATTCGGTTTTTTTGCATCTTTAAGTCAAATTAAAACAAAGAAATGAAATCATTCGATATAGTTACCCTGACAGTCAATCCGGCAATTGATAAAAGTACTCATTTGAAAGGCTTGGTTCCGGAACAGAAAATAAGGTGTGAAGTGCCAAGATATGATGCTGGTGGAGGAGGAATTAACGTTTCAAAAGCTATTTCAAGACTTGGTGGAACTTCATTAGCATTATTTACAGCTGGAGGTTTTACAGGAAAATTGCTCGAAGAACTAATTAATAAAGAAGGAATCTCATCTAAAACTATTGAAGTTGAAGCCTGGACAAGAGAGAATTTTATTGCAGTAGATGATAATACGAATTCACAATATCGTTTTGGTTTTCCGGGGGGTAAAATTTCGTCAAAGGAAGCACAAAGTATATTGAATTCGATTTCAAATTTAGACACCCAATTTTTAGTGGTTAGCGGAAGTTTGAACGAAGGACTGTCTGATGATTTTTACCAACAAATTGCAAAAAGTACAAAGGCAAAATTAATTGTTGATACTTCGGGCGAAGCCTTGAAAAAAGTTTTAAAAACAGGCGCTTTTCTAATCAAGCCCAATGTGGGTGAACTAGCTAAATTAGTTGGTAAAGAAAGATTAGAATTAAACGAAATAAATGAAGCTGCAAAACAAATCATTGCTGATGGCGGAGCCGAAATTGTGGTTGTTTCGCTAGGGCCACAAGGAGCTGCATTGGTTACAAAAGACAGTTATGAGTATGTTCCAGCGCCCAACGTGGTTAAAAAAAGCACTGTGGGGGCAGGAGATAGTATGGTAGGAGGAATGGTTTGGGCTTTGTCTCAAAACAAAAGTTTAAAAGAAGTGATTCGTTGGGGCGTAGCCTGTGGTTCGGCAGCTACAATGAATGAAGGAACGCAGTTATTTAAATTGGAAGATGCCAAACGATTATTTGAATGGTTGCAAAAAAAATAAAATTACTACTGACAAACTGTTGTCACCAGCCGTATCTAATTTTGAAGAAGTAAAAATTAAAACTTTAAAATTATGAAAACATTAGCGGCACAAGTTATTACACCTGAAGATTTATTAAAACACTGGCAAGGGCATCGCGCCTTAACACGTCGAGTGATTGAATTATTTCCTGAAAAAGATTTCTTCGAATTTTCAATCGGTGGTATGAGACCTTTTTCAAAATTGGCAGATGAACTTTTAGCTATTGGTGCACCTGCATTGAAAGGAATTGTAAATCGAGAAATTCAACCTTATACAGAAGGAGCAGAAAAGTTAATTTCAAAAACCCAATATCTTGAAAAATGGGATGAAGCTACTGCCGAAATTAATAAATATTGGGAGCAATTATCAATCGAAGATTTTAATGAAACCTTTAATTTGTTTGGTCAATATGAATTTCCGATAATTCATAATATTTTATATTTTATTGATAATGAAGTGCATCATCGCGGTCAGGGATATGTGTATTTGCGTGCTTTAGGCATTGAACCTCCTTTCTTCTGGGAAAGATAAAAACTAAAAAACTCCTAAAATGAATTTCGTTTTAGGAGTTTTTTTTATAAAAACCGTTGTCTGTTCAGTTCAAGTAATTCCAGAATTCTGGTTTTCAAATTTTCTGGTTCCAATATAGTCGCATAGTCTCCAAACATCAAATACCATCGCGAAAATCCTTCCAACGTATCACGAGACATAAAAGTCATTTCGATTTTGTCTTCTATTATTTTTTCAGAAACAAAGCCGTGGTATTTTCGTTCGTATGCCAGGTATTTAGCAATTTTTTTATCTACCAAAATTCGAACTTTAGTAGTAGAAACGTTTTTGCTTTTATCCAAATAGGTTTCTAAAGCATCGTGTTCTATTGAGAATGGAATTTCTGTTTTTTTGATTCCGTGAACCCGATCGGTTCTGAATTGCCGATAATCTTTACGCAAATGACAATACCCCAGCATATACCAATTGTTATTGTCGTGAAAAACTCCAACAGCTTCAATATTTCGCACCGTAATTCCGTCCGATTGAATTGCTTCATACGAAAGAATAACTTGTGTTTTTTCGGCTATACTTTCAAAAAGAATTGCCAAAGTATTCGGCGATTTATCATTAAAAAGTTTCTCAGAAGATTGCATTAAAACATTCGATTCAATGCTGGAAACCCAGTCTTTATCGTCGCTTCGAAGTACGGCTTTTAGCTTATACATTGCCGAAGCATAGTGATTTCCAAGAGTTGCATCTGTAAATTTCTGCATTAATTTTTCTGCAGCAATAAAACTGCTGGCTTCTTCTCGGGTAAACATTACAGGCGGTAATCGGTAGCCATCCATTAAAGCATAACCAACGCCAGCCTCACTATAAATAGGAACTCCTGAAGCTTCCAGCGTACGAATGTCACGATAAATAGTTCGCAAACTCACCTCAAAACGATTCGCCAATTCCTGTGCTTTTACAATTTTTTTGGATTGCAATTGAATAAGAATGGCAACAATGCGGTCAAATCGTTTTGGAGATTCATCAAACATGAGTATGATTTTTTACTTCAAAGATACAGTTTTGCTGTTTTTGGAAATTAAATTAAAACAAAAAAACCTGACAATTTTCATCATCAGGTTTTCTCTATATTCTATTCTCTATATTCTTTTTTCTAAAAAAAAACTAGTCGTTGAGTTTAAGAACCGCCATAAACGCCTCTTGTGGAATTTCAACATTTCCTACCAATCGCATACGTTTTTTACCTTTTTTCTGTTTTTCCAATAATTTACGTTTACGGGAAATATCTCCACCATAACATTTGGCAGTTACATCTTTACGTAAAGCTTTTATCGTTTCACGCGAAATCACTTTCACACCAATAGCCGCTTGAACAGGAATATCAAATTGCTGACGTGGAATCAATTCTTTCAGCTTCTCACACATCTTTTTACCAATAGAATAGGCGTTATCAACGTGCATCAATGACGACAAAGCATCCACAATAGTGGCATTCAATAAAATATCTACTTTTACCAAGTTGGAAGTTCGCATTCCTATTGGCGTATAATCAAACGAAGCATATCCTTTAGAAACCGTTTTCAATCGGTCGTAAAAATCAAATACAATTTCGGCCAATGGCATATCAAAATTCAACTCTACACGTTCCGTAGTCAAATAGGTTTGATTGGTTATTTGTCCACGTTTTTCGATGCATAAACTCATTACGTTTCCTACGTAATCAGACTTGGTAATAATTGTGGCTTTAATAAAAGGCTCTTCAACATGGTCCAAACGAGAAGGTTCTGGCAAATCCGACGGATTGTTTACAATTAAAATTGTGTCAGGCTCCTTTTTGGTAAATGCATGGTAAGATACGTTAGGAACCGTAGTAATTACTGTCATGTTGAACTCACGTTCCAGACGTTCCTGGATAATTTCCATGTGCAACATTCCTAAGAATCCACAACGGAATCCAAAACCTAATGCTGCAGAACTTTCTGGTAAAAACACTAACGAAGCATCGTTCAACTGTAGTTTTTCCATCGAGTTTCTTAACTCTTCATAATCTTCGGTATCTACAGGATAAATCCCAGCGAAAACCATTGGTTTCACATCTTCAAAACCTGTAATTATATTAGTGGTTGGCGTTTTAGCATCCGTAAGCGTGTCGCCCACTTTTACTTCTTTCGCCTCTTTAATTCCCGAAATCAAATAACCAACATCACCAGCAGAAATCACTTGTTTTGGAACTTGGTTCAGTTTTAAAGTACCAATTTCGTCCGCAAAATATTCGTTTCCGGTAGCCATAAATTTAATTTTCTGACCTTTCTTGATTTCTCCGTTTTTTACACGGAAAATAACCTCAATTCCACGAAACGGATTGTAATGAGAGTCAAAAATTAAAGCTTGTAACGGTTCGTCTTTATTTCCTTTTGGAGGAGGAATTCTTTCAATAATAGCTGCCAAAATATTTTCGACACCAAAACCTGTTTTCCCAGAAGCATGAATAATATCTTCTAGTTTACATCCCAATAAATCAATAATATCATCGCTTACCTCCTCAGGATTGGCAGATGGTAAATCTACTTTGTTTAAAACTGGGATGATTTCCAAGTCATTTTCCAAAGCCAAATATAAGTTTGAAATAGTTTGCGCCTGGATACTTTGTGCTGCATCTACAATCAATAAAGCGCCTTCACAAGCTGCAATTGAGCGAGAAACTTCATAAGAAAAATCTACGTGTCCGGGAGTGTCAATCAAGTTCAGGATATATTCCTCGCCCTTGTAGGTGTATTCCATTTGTATCGCATGACTCTTAATGGTAATCCCACGTTCGCGCTCCAAGTCCATGTTGTCTAACAGTTGTGCTTTCTCCTCACGAGCCGTAACGGTTTGAGTAGCTCCTAGCAATCGGTCAGCCAAGGTACTTTTTCCGTGGTCAATATGAGCAATAATGCAAAAATTTCTTATCTGTTTCATCTTCAGTTTATATCAATATTTTATGTCATGCCAAGTATGGGTGTTTTTGAAGCAGAAGCCTAACGCAACCTCAAAAAACAAGGCAATTAATCTGCAAATATACGCTAAATTCAATAGCTTCAAAGCTTATAATTTATAAACTAAAAGCTTTAAAACGAAGTGTTTCCTAATTCTTCGTTTTATCGTTTCATCTAAAAAGTGTAATTTTGCAGCAAAATTCAGAAGATGATCAAGATTGGCAACATAGAATTACCGGATTTCCCATTATTACTTGCACCTATGGAGGACGTGAGCGATCCACCATTTCGTAGATTGTGCAAACAGCATGGAGCCGATATGATGTACTCTGAATTTATTTCTTCCGAAGGTTTGATTCGTGATGCTATCAAAAGCCGAATGAAACTCGATATTTTTGATTACGAACGTCCTGTTGGAATTCAGATTTTTGGAGGTGATGAAGAGGCTATGGCACTTTCGTCTAAAATTGTAACTACGGTAAATCCAGATTTAATTGATATTAACTTTGGTTGTCCTGTTAAAAAGGTGGTTTGCAAAGGCGCTGGCGCTGGAGTATTGAAAGATGTTGATTTGATGGTGCGTTTGACAAAAGCCGTAATTGATAGTACTAATCTTCCTGTAACGGTAAAAACCCGTTTGGGTTGGGATGACAATTCGATTAATATTGATGAAGTTGCCGAACGTTTACAGGATATTGGCGTGCAAGCTTTGAGTATTCACGCGCGAACCCGTGCTCAGATGTATAAAGGCCATTCGGATTGGTCACACATTGCAAGAGTAAAAAATAATCCTAGAATTACGATGCCTATTTTTGGAAACGGGGACATCGATT
This sequence comes from Flavobacterium undicola, assembly GCF_009909155.2. Classification (GTDB taxonomy): domain Bacteria; phylum Bacteroidota; class Bacteroidia; order Flavobacteriales; family Flavobacteriaceae; genus Flavobacterium; species Flavobacterium undicola. The sequence goes on along the minus strand of NZ_JAAAPM020000044.1, from coordinate 12,719 downwards.
CGCCAGAAAAAGCATTGCATTATAAAAATGAATACGGTATTGACGGTATCATGATTGGTCGTGCCGCCATTGGTTATCCTTGGATTTTTGACGAAATCAAACATTTCTTTAAAACAGGAGAGCATTTGGCTAAACCTACCGTAGCTGATAGAGTAGAAGCTGTTCGCAATCATCTAACTTGGGCTATGGATTGGAAAGGAGAACGTCTTGGTATTGTTGAAACCAGACCACATTATACCAATTACTTTAAAGGGATTCATTCTTTTAAGACCTATAAACAAAAATTGGTCACTCTAGACCGTCCTGAAGAATTATTTGCAGTCTTGAATGAGATTGAAGATGCTTATTCGGGTTATGAGGTGGTGTAAGAATTATAGAATCCAAATTAGTGTTTTCTAAATTTTCGTTATATTTGTTATAAATAGTATTCATTATGAGTGTTCAAACAGAAAAATCTCTTTTAATTGATTTACTTCAAAATATCAATGACGCTTCTATTATTCAGAAAGTGAAGAATTTTGTTTTGCGCGAAATTGAACCTGTATCCTTAACGGAAAATCAAAAAAAAGAACTGGATAAAAGGATAACAGAACATCAAGAAAAACCAAAATCTGGAGTAGATGCATTTGAGTTTCTAGATTCTTTAAAATCTAAATATGAGTTGTAATAAACTCATTTTAAAAACTAATGCAGCAGTTGAAATTGAAGATGTGATTTCTTTTTATGCTTCGAAAAATAGTATTCTAGCAAAACGAATAGAAAAAGAAATACGATTAGCTTTTAAGACTATTGCTGAAAATCCTGAAAGTTTCCAGTGTCGTTATTCTGAAATTAGAATATTTTGGCTGAATAAATTCCCTTATGGTTTATATTATATTTGGGAAAATGGCGAAGTGTTTATTTTAGCATTTTGGCATTCTAAAGAAGATATTCCTAATAAGCTACCTAAGATTTTATAAATCTATTCCAACAATTTTTTACTCACACGACTACTCGCTATCAACGAAGCAATAAATCCAAGAGAAACAATAGTAGTCATTACGATTAAAGCATTTTCAATAGAGAAAACAACTGGGTAAGCTAGAGTTGGAGTAATCATAATCCACTCAAAATGTTGTTGTAAAAGTACGATTATGATTCCTAGTACGAGTCCAATAAGTCCTCCAAAAAAGCTCAATAAAGTACCTTGCAATAAAAATATTTTACGCAAATTTTTGATTTCAGTTCCTAAATTGTAAAGTGTTTTTAGATTTCCTTTTTTGTCAAGAATCATCATAATCAATGCACCAATCAAGTTAAAAAGGGCTACAATAATTACGAGAGTAAAAATCAAATACACGGCAATATTTTCGGTATTCAACATTTTGTACAAGGATTCGTTGAGTTGCGCTCTGTTTTTTATGTTGACTTTTCCTTTAAAAATATTGTTTAACTTTTCTATGATGATGTTTTCATCAACATTAGGCTTTTCTTTAAGCTCAATACCGGAAATTTGATTGCTCTTGTATTCCAGTAATTCCTGAGCTAAATCTAAATTCGCAAAAACATATTTAGAATCTAAATCTTCGTTGATGGCGTAAATACCTATTGGAAAAATCTCTCTTTTATTAAAAGCCTCTTCGGCATTTTCTATGTTTCCTTTGCCTGCTTTTGGGACTAAAACTTCTAAGTGTTTGTTGAAATCGAGTAATCCTAATGAAAGTTTTTGAACAAATCCAAAGCCAACAACTACTTGATAGGTGTTGTCTTCAATCCATTGTCCAGTGTAAATAATTTTATTGACATTATTGACTTTGCTGTAGTTGGAATCAACACCTTTGAGGTAAGTTACTTCTTGTTTGTTGTCAAAAGTAAATAAAACACGTTCTTCGATAATTTTAGAATAAGAAAATACGCCATCAATTTTTTTGATTTGTTCCTCTTGTTCTGGAGTTATAAAAAAGGATTTACCTAAGGTGCTCGTTATTTTTAAATCAGGATCAATATCATTGCTAAACGAAAGGCTAAAAACTTTTAGTCCACTAAAAACCGATAATACCACAAACAAAGCCATCGCGCCAACAATGATTCCCATGCTCGCGATGCGATTAATAATGTTGATGGCATTGTTTTTACTATTGCTACGAATGTAACGTTTGGCTATGTATAGCGGAAAATTCAAGCTTTATTGAAATTTGCGTTTCTCTAATAAATCTCTGTTTTCAATTGGATTTTCTTGGTTTTTCAAAGCGTTGTCAATTTTCTCAATATAATCTAAAGAGTCGTCAATAAAGAAAACTAAATTAGGAACTCTTCGTAATTGTTTGCTCACTCTTTGGGCTAAATCATGCTTGATCAAAGACGTATTCGATTTAATTCCGTCCAATGTTTCTTGTGCTTTTTCTTGAGGAAAAACACTTAAATATACTGTAGCCACAGATAAATCAGAAGTTACAGATACTTTGGATACCGAAATAACCAAATTACTAACTCCATTTTTTCTCACTTCACCTTGCAAAATATCCACCAAATCTTTTTGGATAACTCCGCCTATTTTTTTCTGTCTGTTTGTTTCCATACTGCAAAAATACTACTTTTAAGCATTAAATATGCAATTTTATAGTTTCTGATTTTTTAAGAGCTATTTCCTGCTGTACACTTTATCTTTTATTCCAAACCCTGGAATAAAAGGATGTCGTTTCCATCAGGGCTAGAATAAATGCAAAGCAAGTAGTTTAGTTCTAAAATCAAAAATCATTAATCAGCAATCAAAAATCCAAATGCAAAGACATTCCTTTTCTATATATGACGCTTCAGCAGGTTCCGGTAAAACTTATGCGCTTGTAAAAGAATACCTGAAAATTATTCTGGTTGCTCCAAAAAATGATGCTTATCGCAATATTTTGGCTATCACTTTTACTAATAAAGCGGTACACGAAATGAAAAGCCGAATTGTAGGTAGTTTGTCTGAATTTGCTAAAGACGAGCCTTCAAAAAAGGCACAGGATTTAATGCGGGATTTAGCTGTCGATACGCAACTCTCGCTGATTCAAATTAAAACCAAATCAAAGCAAATTATCAAGCATATTATTCATAATTATGCCGCTTTTGATATTTCGACAATCGATAAATTCACGCATAAAGTGATTCGTGCTTTTGCACACGATTTGAATTTACCGATGACTTTTGAAGTTACTTTGGATACTGAGAATTTGTTGACAGAAGCCATAGATGCTATCATTGCTCAAGCCGGCGAAGATGAAACCTTAACTAAGTTGCTCATCGATTTTACAATGGAAAAAACCGATGATGATAAATCCTGGGATATTTCCAGAGAAATAATGGAAACGGGTAAGTTGGTTTTGAATGAAAACAATCGAAATGAAATTACTCAATTTCATGATAAATCCATTGCCGAATTTGTCGAAATTAAAAAGAAACTTGTTGTATCGTGTAAAGATTTAGATAAAGAAAATGTAGCCTTTGCCGAAGCTGCTTTGCTTTTAATTGAGGATAACGGAATTGATTTGAAATCATTTTCCCGAGGCACTTTTCCTAATCATCTGACCAGCATTCGAGACGGAAAATACAATCCTAAAAATAAAACCTTTCATAAGTTTGATGATATTGCAATTAATAAAACGGCCAAAGACCGAGCTTTGATTGAGAATTTAATTCCGGAATTATTACAAATTTTAGCGCTGATTTATAAGAATTTCGAAAAACGTGATTTTTACAAAGCATTCCTAAAAAACATAACGCCACTTTCATTATTGAATACGGTGAGTAATGAATTGGCTAAAATTCAGGAAGAACAAAATGTACTTTCGATATCCGAATTTAATGCTATTATTCATCGCGAAATTCAAAATCAGCCTGCTCCTTTTATATATGAGCGATTAGGCGAGCGATACCGTCACTTTTTTATTGATGAATTTCAGGATACTTCTGAGATGCAATGGCAAAATTTGATTCCGCTTATCGATAATGCACTTTCGGGTCAGGATGATTATGGAGAAAAGGGAACCTTGATGATTGTGGGCGATCCTAAACAGTCTATTTATCGTTGGCGTGGTGGAAAAGCGGAGCAATTTATTGAACTGAGTAAAGACAATAATCCGTTTAATAATCCAGATAAAAAATTAGAGCATTTAGATAAAAATTACCGTTCGTATTCTCAAATTATCGAATTTAATAATGAATTTTTTAAGTTATTGTCCTCTGAATTTGAACAACCTGATTATAAAGATTTATACGAAAATCACAGTCATCAAAAAAGCAATGATAAAACAGGAGGTTACGTCAATATTTCTTTTATTCCAAAAATAGAAGCGACAGAAGAAGATGAAGAAGCATTTGATAAGACTGAATTATTTGTTTTGGCGACTTTAAATACGATTCAGAAAGTACTAAAAGAAGGTTTTGAATATAAGGATATTGTGATTTTGACCCGTAAACGCGATCAGGGAATTGCGATTGCTAATTATTTAACGGAGCAAAATATTCCGTTGCTGTCATCAGAAACTTTGATGATTCAAAATGCAACCGAAGTTCGTTTGATAATTCATCTTTTAAAATACCTTAAAAATAATGCCGACTTAGAATCGAAAGCTTATTTCTTGCATTATATCGCAAAAAATATTCAAGATCAAATGCCTGTCCATGATTTCATAGCCAAAGGAATGGAACAAAAACAAGAAGCTGATTTTGAAAAATGGTTGATGAGTTTTGATATTTCGCTTTCATTTCAAAATATTCGAAAAAAGTCTCTTTATGAAGCTGTTGAGATTATTGTTTCGAAATTCCTCTCCCCAACCTTCTCCACACGAGCTTTAGCGAACTGGCGAAGCAAAGGAGATGGCAATGCATATGTTCAATATTTCTTAGATATTGTTCTCGAACGTGATGTACGTAATCAGGCAGGAATAGCTGATTTTTTGATTTTCTGGGATAAAAACGGGGAGAAATTCAGTATTCCGTCACCAGAAGGGAATAATGCAGTTCGAATTATGACGATTCATAAATCGAAAGGCTTGGAATTTCCAGTTGTAATTATGCCTTTTGCTGAAGAAGATTATAATAGAAAACCCAAAGATAAGTTGTGGCTAGATGCTGAAGAAATGGATTTAGGTTTGCCTAAGGTTTTGATTGATAATAGTAGTGCTGTGGAAGGTTTTGGAGAGGAAGCTAAATTAGTATATGATCAAAAAAAGCAAGAAGAGTTGTTGGATAATGTAAATGTGCTTTATGTGGCTTTGACACGTGCAGAAGAACAATTGTATGTTATCTCTAATATGAATTTGTCCAGAAATGGGGAGGTGCCTAAAAATAACATGTGTACCTTTTTTATTAATTATTTGCTGAATAAAGGAGTTTTTGATGAAAATATATTGGAATATGAATTCGGGAATGCAGTAAAAATTTCTTCAGAAACAAAACACGTTGATACTTCGAAACCAATTGAAAATGTTGCTGAAACACTAAATCCTAAAAATATTAAAATTGCTCAAAGAGAAGCCTTAATGTGGGGGACACATCAGCAGGAATCGATAGAGTATGGTAATGTGGTACATGAGATTTTATCTTTTGTGAAAACAAAAAATGATGTGGATTTGGCGGTAGACAAGGCAATTGAAAACGGCTTGATTAATTTTATTCAAAAAGAATTGGTTTATAAAACGATTCAAGAAATAGTGAATCATGCAGCATTAGAATTGTTTTTTGCAGAAGGGAATGAAGTGTTAAATGAGCAAACTATTATTCAGAAAGAAGGAAGCTTAATAAAACCCGATAGAATGGTAGTTACAAAAGAGAATAAAGTGTTTTTATTGGATTATAAAACTGGAGTTCATAATGCAAAATACCAGAAACAATTAGAGAATTATCAGGTTGCAATTGAACTAATGGGCTTTGATGTGGAGAGGAAATCATTGGTGTATATTGGGCAGAAAATGGAGGTTATTAATCTTTGATTTGTCATAATAGTTGTTGATAGTTAAGGTTTTTGTAGTTTTTTTATATCGTTTTTATTGTCAAAATTGATAATTATTTAAGTTTGTCAAATTTCAATAAAAGTATTGCTTGATGTTGGTAGCCTTTTGCAGTGTTGAGTTCGTAGCTTTTTTTTAATGTTAATGGTTCGTTTTTATTTGTTTAGCAATATTGAAATGCGGCTTTTTTTTTAACATTCTATTTTGTAGTTAAAAAATTACGCGCTATTTTTGTTAATAATTAACTAAATTGTAATCAAAAAAATTAAGTATGAAACATCTTAACAAACTTTTTGTTGCTGTAATGATGGTGATGGGTATAAGTTCTCACGCACAAGACAGTAACAATCCATTGGCAATTGAATTTGGAGTAAATGCAGTTGACACTAGAACTAGCGCAGGTGGTGGTAAGAACTGGGTAGATCGTCATTTTTCTCAACCATTTGATGTGAAAAATAACTGGAATATTCTTCCTTCAGTATCTTATTTAAGTGTATCTCGTTATGTTGGAAGTGGTTTTACGGTTGGACTTCAAGGTTCGGTTAATAAAATTGACAAATTAGTTTCTTTTAAACCAACAGCTCCAGGACATGATTCTCGCGGGTACATTGTAACTAATCCAGGTGATTTAATGTATTATGGAATTGATGCAAAGGTAAAATACAGCTTCATGGAATTAATTAAATCTAAAGTAATTGATCCAAGCTTACATTTAGGTGGAGGTTATACTTTCTTAGGAGATAGTAGCTTTGGAACTGTAAATGCTGGTGCTGGTTTAACTTTTTGGTTTACTGAAAATGTTGGTTTAGCACTTGGTACTTCGTATAAAAAAGCATTTGAAAGCGATAATGATCCTTTAGTTCGTTCTCACTTTCAACACACAGCAGGTATTGTTTTCAAATTTGGAGGAAAAGATACTGATGGTGACGGAATCTATGACAAGGATGATGCTTGTCCAGAAGTAGCAGGTTTAAAACAATTCAATGGTTGTCCTGATACTGATGGAGACGGAATTATTGACTCAAATGACGCTTGTCCAGAAGTTGCTGGTTTAGCTGCATTCAATGGTTGTCCTGATACTGACGGAGATGGAGTAGCTGATAAAGATGATGCTTGTCCAGATGTTGCTGGTTTAGCTTCTTTAAAAGGTTGTCCAGATGCTGATAAAGATGGAATAGCTGATAAAGATGATAAATGTCCTAATGTTGCAGGTCCAAAAGAAAACGCAGGTTGTCCTTGGCCAGATACAGATAAAGATGGTGTAGCTGATAAAGATGATGCTTGTCCAGAAGTTGCTGGTCCAGCTAGTAACAAAGGTTGTCCAGAAGTAACTCCTGAGGCAATGGATGAGTTAAAATCTCAAGCTAGATTTATCTACTTTAACTCTGGAAAAGCTACATTCAAAGATAGTGACGTTCCTAAGAGATTAGATGCAATGGCTGCACTTCTTAAAAACTACGCTAACTCTGAATTCTTGATCGAAGGTCATACAGATAGCGATGGTTCTGATGCATTCAACCAAAAACTTTCTGAAAACAGAGCTGATGCAGTTAAAAACGCATTACTTGAAAGAGGAATTTCTTCAAGCAAATTAAAATCAGTAGGGTATGGTGAAACTATGCCAGTTGCTACTAATAAAACTGCTGCTGGTAAAGCATTAAACAGAAGAACTGAAGTGAAATTAATCAAATAATTTCTTTCTAAATAAATATAAGGAACGCCTCGATTTATCGGGGCGTTTTTTTATTTTTATGAAATGATAAATAGTACTTTTTTAGATAAGATTGCCCAAGTTTTAATTGAAAAATATTCAGCTAAATTAGCTAATACAATAGTAGTTTTGCCTAATAAAAGAGCCAAGATTTTTTTAATTGAAGCGCTTAAAAAACAAGTTTCGAATAATATTCTTGCTCCTGAGATTATTAGTATAGAAGATTTTATTCAGGATATTGCGGGAATTCGTACTGTTGATCCAATAGAATTATTGTTTGAATTCTATGAAGTTTATTTATCTATAACTGATAAAGCCAATCAGCAATCTTTTGAGTTGTTTGCTAATTGGGCAAAAACATTGCTGCAAGACTTCAATGAAATTGACCGTTATTTATTAGATCCAACACATGTTTTGTCTTACTTAAAAGACATTGAAGACATAAAAAAATGGGGAATTGAAGTAGAAAATAAAACCCAATTACTTGAAAAATATATCGATTTTTGGAAATTACTCCCTCTTTATTATCAATCGTTATACGCACATTTACTTCAAAAAGGAATCGGGTATCAAGGATTAATTTATCGTGAAGCCGTAGAGAATCTAAATCATTTTTCGAATTCAATTACCAATAAGCAATTTGTTTTTGCAGGATTTAATGCGTTGAATGCTTCCGAAGAAAAAATTATTCAACATTTGATTTCGAATGATCAGGCCAAAATTTATTGGGATGCCGATCAAACTTTTTTAAATGATCCCTATCATGATGCAGGATTGTTTGTAAGGAGATTTAAAGAAAATTGGAAACACTACAAATCCAATTCTTTTGAATGGATTGTGGATGATTTTTCGCAGTCTAAAAATATTCAGATTATTGGGACGCCAAAAAGCATTGGTCAGTCCAAAATTTCAGGAAGTATTATTGAGAAAATCATAGAAGAAAATCCAACAGCATCATTGGATAAAGTTGCTATTGTACTTGGAGAAGAAAATCTTTTAGTACCGCTTTTATATTCTTTACCATCCACCGTTGGAGCTTTGAATATTACTATGGGCTATTCGAGTAAAAATAATCCTGCCCAAATTTTGATTGCCAAATTGTTCAAAATGCACACCAACGCTTTGTCTAGAAATGCAAAAAGTTATGTGTTTTATTATAAAGATGTTTTGGATATTTTGACTCATCCTTTAGTGGAACCTTATGCTGAAGCCACCGCTTTGGTTGATATTATCAATAAGAACAATTATACTTTTATTAGCCATTATAAATTGATGGAATTGAATGTTTATCCGACTGATTTATTTTTGTTGTTATTTCAAAAATGGGAAAATGGTTCGATAGCTGTTTTGCAAGCGGTTTCAAAATTATTATTGGCTATAAAAGGAAATTTAAGCAATGATAATGAAGAGGAAAAGATTACGAAAGCCTTTGTTTTTGCTATTTTCAAAGTGATTAATAAATTGATCAACTATTATTCACAACACCAACATATTGATAAAATCGAAACCTTACATGCTATTTATAAACAAGTAATCGATTTAGCTGAGGTTTCCTTTGAAGGCGAACCTCTGAATGGTTTGCAAATTATGGGAGTATTGGAAAGCCGCGTTTTGGATTTTGATACGGTAATTGTCACTTCGATGAACGAAGGAAAATTTCCAGCGGGGAAATCTCAAAATTCCTTTATTCCTTATGATGTGAAACGAGAATTGGGTTTGCCCACTTTTAAAGAAAAAGACGCTATTTATACCTATCATTTCTATCATTTGTTGCAACGGGCTAAGAATATTTATTTGTTGTATAATACCGAAAGTGAAGGATTGGATGCCGGTGAAAAAAGCCGTTTTATCACGCAATTAGAAGTCGAAAAACAACGCAATCATAATCTTTCGCACGAAATTTACAATGCTGTTTTACCTGAAACAGCCTATACGCCAATGGTGATAGAAAAATCGCCAGCGGTAATGGGACGTTTGAAAAAAATTGCTGAAGAGGGATTTTCTCCTTCGGCTTTAACGAGTTATATTCGAAATCCAATTCAGTTTTATTTTCAAAAAATATTGCGAATCCGAGAAGTAGAAGAAGTTGAAGAGAACATCGCGTTGAATACTTTGGGAACGATAATTCACGAAACTTTAAAAGCCTTATACGAGCCGTTTATTGGGAAATTCATCTCAGAATCGGATATTGATAATTGTTTTAAACTCATTGACGATGAGGTTTTAAAACAGTTTAAAATTGTTTATAAAGAAGGCGAAATCAAAAAAGGCCGCAATCTACTTGCTTTTGAAGTGGCTAAAAGAAATGTATTTAATTTCCTGAAAGTAGAATTGGAGTGTATTAAGGCTGGAGATGCGATTAAAATTATCGCTTTGGAACAGACTTTTGGAAGAACTTTAAATCATCCCGATTTACCTTTTCCAGTATTGATTAAAGGAAATGTCGATCGAATTGAAGAGCGCAACGGAATCATCCGCATTATAGATTATAAGACCGGTAAAGTTGAAAAAGCAAGTGTTAGCTTGAAAACATGGAGCGGATTGACTCAGGAGCTTAAAAATGACAAAATCATTCAGGTTCTGGCTTATGCATTCATGTATGAACCCGAAGCCAACGGAAAATCAATAGAAGCGGGAATTATTTCATTCAAAAATCTAAAATCAGGATTTTTACCGTTCCAATTTAAAGAGGACAAAGACGTTCAGCAAATTATTAATGAAGAAATAATGACTAATTATCTGGAACAAATTGTGTTGTTGTTGAAAGAGATTCTAGATACAGATAAGTCATTTGAAGAGAAAATATAATGGATTATTTTTTTAGAAAACTAGCAAGCATTTTTGAATTTTACAAAAGTACTTTGATAATAACGTTATCAATAAGTCTTTTGGGATTGGCTTTGGGAGGTTTCGAAATTTTTAAAATCATACTCGTTGTTTTTGGATTCTGGATAAGTATTTTGATGAAAGAAGTCAATTCTAAAAAAGAATATTTGTTTTACTATAACAATGGAATTTCAAAACACAAATTATTGATTATTAGTTTTTTTATCAATGTTATCTTTTCAGTGTTGTTTATTTGGATTATTAATCAAATAAGACATTTGTATGACTAAAAGTGTATTAGAAGTTGATAGTATCCAAAAACAATATCAAGGGAAAAATATAATTTCAGATTTGTATTTAAAATGTGAAACAACTGATATCATTGGAATTTTAGGAAGGAATGGTTCTGGGAAATCTACCTTTCTAAAAATACTTTTTGGTAGTGTAGCTGCTGATTTTAAATTTGTTCGAATTGATGGTTCGTCCAAATCAAAAACAGCAGATTTATTAAATGAAATTAGCTATTTGCCTCAGGACAATTTTATTCCTAATTTGTTTTCTGTAGAAAAAGCAATTCGATTATCAATAACAAAAGATAAATTAAAGGGATTTTATGAAGATGAAATGATTCAAACTATCCAAAACAAGAAAATTAAGCATTTGTCGAGTGGACAATTACGGTATTTAGAGATTAAATTAATTCTGAATAAAGAAACAAAATTTGTTTTGCTTGATGAACCATACAATGGATTGTCTCCAATTATGATTGAAAAGGTTAATGCGCTAATAATTGAAAATTCAAAAACAAGGGGAATTATTATTACTGATCACAATTATGAAAATGTGATAGAGGTTTCCAATAGATTGGCATTGATGAAAGAAGGTAAAATGCATCACTTAAAAGATAAAAGTGAATTGGTAACAAGAGGTTATTTGAAATCAGGAATGATTTAAATCTTCTTAAAAAAATCTAATAAAACGGTAGTCAATTCGGTTTTGTTTTCAATATAGCTCATGTGTCCATCGGGGAAAGTGACTAATTGAACGGCTGTTTCGTCTATTTGTTCTTTGGTTTCTGTATACGGTAAAACAGGATCTTTTTCTCCCAGAATCAGCATTTTGGGATAGGGAGTCAAGTGTAATAAAACTTCTCTATCCATTCTGATTTTCATGCCTTCTAATGAAGCAACAATACCTTGAAGAGGGGTTTTTAAAGCTTCTTTTTTTACTAATTCAATATTGTCTTTTAATCGTTCCCGGTTTTCTTCGCTGAATAAATTGGCAATGGAAAGCGAGATGAAATTTGTGAAAGATTGTTTCACTGCTTTAATGGCACGATTTCGATTCGCTTTTCTTTCGTCGCTGTCGGCTCTGGAAGTCGAATTCAATAAAACCAATCCTTTGATATAATCCGGATACATTTCGGCGAAAGCCAAAGCCACATAACCGCCCATAGAATGCCCAACAAAAATGGCTTTTCTAATACGTAGTTCAGCTAAAACGGCGTGAACCACATCGGCATTGTCTTCCATCGAATGCACGTAACCCATACATTCGGTATTACCATGACCTAATAAATCAATGGTGATGATGCGGTGTTTTTTAGAAAATTCAGGAACAAAAGCATTCCACATCGATAGGTTTTCTAAAAAGCCATGTAATAAAACGATAGCCGTTCCTTTGCCGGAATCAGTATAGGAAATGTTGGTTTTTTTAAAGAGTATGGATTTCAATTTGCCTTTGGTTTATAAGGCAAAAATAGTTTTTTAAACATATAAGTCATATAAGTTCTGGGGATTTTTTAAAGCTATAATTGTATTAAAAATAGTATATTTGAGAAAAGGATTTTTATTTATGAGTAAAATTTTAATTACAGGAAACGGGTTTGATTTATTTCATCATTTGCCAACTAAATACCATCATTTTATTTCGATAATGCAAACAATTGAAAAGTATGAATTCACAAAAGATCTCGACTTTGAAAATTTGTTTGGTAAACATTTTAAAGATAAATATCCAGTTGATTATGATTCAATTATTAATAATTATAATACAGTTAATTTTAAATTTAGTCATAAAAAAATAAAATTAATTGAGTTAGTCATTTAGTTTCTGTATTTTTATGTCTTTAAAAACAGTCGTTATGGAAGTATTTGAAGGACAAAGCATACTAAACTTTATAAAAGAATTGCCAAATGATGAAGCTTGCAAAG
>NZ_JAAAPM020000043.1 GCF_009909155.2 Flavobacterium undicola | reverse complement strand
GTTTTAGGATAAACCGTTCTCAATTTAAAACAAGTATTTTTCATAAATCCATAGAAAGAATGGTGAATGCAAAACCGATTTATCAAAAAAACATAAAACAGATATTAAGTGTATAACTCAAAAAATAAAAATTGGGTTTATCTATTTTTTTGCATTCGGACTAAAGGTTTTGAAAGTACCGTCTTTATAGAAAAAAACTATTTTTTCAATATCTTCTTCAAATAGATTTTTTACTATTTCATTTGAGTGTTTCGATGAAGTTGTTGTTGTTTCTTCGATGCTACTTTTCGAAAATAAATCTTCATTTACTTCAAGTTTAGCCGTTGTAGTGGCAGGAATAGGGTTAAAGTTGGTTGTTGTTTCTAATTCAGTTGGTTTTGAGCTATTTTTAGGAAAGCTGCCTTTACCATTTAAAATCCAATACAAATCGACTTCAGGATACACGTCAAGAATTTTAAGGATAAAATCCAAACTTGGTTTGTTTCTTCCGGAAAGGAGGTGAGACAAACTAGAGCGTTGCACGCCAATTTTATCGGCAAATGCCGAGGCGTTTATACCGTAATAATCCAGTATAATTTCGAGTCTTTTTATAAAATCGTCAGTGTTTACCATTGTAAATTGGAGTTTAAAATACTGTATTTACAAATGTAACCAAAACCAATCAGAATCACAAATTTACAGTTGTAAATCGATGTTAAACATCTTTAATTGTTAATATTAAGGTTTAGTTATTGTTGTTTAAACTCTTGAGATAATGATATTTAGGTATTGTTTTAAAAATGAATGACATTTGTTAACTATCCAGAATTAAGATTATCCTAAAAGACTAGAAAAACTGTTTACAATATTAAAACAATTCAATAAAACTCAGTTTACAAATGTAAAAATAAAGATGTTTACTTTTGTAAATCAAATATATTAGATTATGAATTTAGAGCAGTTGTTTCTTGACAACAAGGAAAAAACGATTGAAGGCAGGTATTTGACATTAGAGTCTATTGAGCCTATTTTGAAAAGAATTAATACAGATAATCAACTTTCGGTTATTGGGAAATCAGTTCAAGGAAGACCTATTTATAAGTATGTTATTGGTACCGGGAAAACTAAAATTTATCTTTGGTCACAAATGCATGGTAACGAAAGTACCACTACAAAAGCATTATTTGACTTTTTGAACGTGTTGCATAATGGTTCTGATTTGGCTAAAGATTTATTGGCCAATTTTACATTTTGCTGTTTACCAATGTTGAATCCTGACGGTGCGACTTTGTATACTCGAGCAAATGCAAATGAAATTGATTTAAATAGAGATTCACAAGATCTTACTCAACCAGAAAGCAAGGTTTTGCGAGCGGTTTTTGAAGATTTTAAACCTGATTTTTGTTATAATCTTCATGATCAGCGTACTATTTTTGGTGTTGCTGACACTGGAAAACCGGCAACTGTATCGTTTTTAGCTCCTTCTTATAATGAAGAAAGAGAAATAAATGATTCGAGACAAAAAGCAATTAACTTGATTGCGGGCATGAATGCGGTTTTACAAGAATTTATTCCTGGTCAAATTGGACGATTTGATGATTCTTTTAATATTAATTGTATTGGAGATACCTTTCAGTATTTAGGTGTACCAACAATTTTGTTTGAGGCTGGGCATTTTTCAGGGGATTACCAAAGAGAGATTACTCGAAAATATGTTTTCATGGCTTTGGTTTCGAGTTTTACAATACTTAGCGAAAACGTTATAGAAGTTAATAGAACGGAGGATTATTTGAATATTCCTCAAAATAAAGTCGTTTTTTATGATTTTATATACAAAAAGATTAAAATAAATTATGACGGTATTGAAAAAATAACGAATTTTGCTGCACAGTATAAGGAAGAGTTAGTTGATGGTGCAATCCATTTTAACGCTTATATTGCAAAGCTTGATGAATTAGAGGGTTTTTTCGGTCATGAAGTATATGATGCCCAGGGAGCTGCTTATGAAGATGAGGAAGGAAATGTTCCAAAACTGGATCAAAAAGCAAATTTTTGTTTAGATAAAAAACTTAAATTTGTTAATGGATTGATAAAAAAGTAATTTTTTGTACGACTTTATCATTTTTATGTATATTTTTATGCTTTAAAATGACAATTAATAATATAATTAGAGAAATATGAGTAAGTTCCGTTTAGATGAAGTAGATCATCAGATATTAGACATGTTGATTGACAATACGAGAGTTCCGTTTACGGATATTGCAAAAAAATTATTGATTTCTGCTGGAACAGTGCATGTTAGAGTAAAGAAGATGGAAGATGCCGGAATCATAATGGGATCTTCACTGGTTCTTGATTATGATAAATTAGGCTATTCTTTTATTGCTTATGTTGGTGTTTTCTTGAATAACACTTCTCAAACTAAATTTGTTTTACAACGCATTAATGAGATTCCATTTGTTACTGTTGCTTCTGTAACTACAGGGAAATTTAATATTTTCTGTAAAATCAGAGCTAAAGATACTAAACATGCTAAGGATGTTATCTTCATGATTGACGATATCGATGGTGTTTACAGAACTGAAACAATGATTTCTCTTGAGGAAAGCATAAACGATAAAAAGCGTTTGATGCATACTATTTTCAAAAACATGTAATTAACTTGAATGCTATGTTTAAAATATTACCTCAAGTTGACTCTTGGGGTTATTTTTTTTCAAACACAACAATACAATAAAATTAACTAAATAATTCAACATAATTTATGTATACGCTCCCTAAAATAGAACGTTTTAAGCAAAATGTACTTTCTAAATATAATATTTACAACAGCGTTTTCATTACTTTACCCTTTGATTCTATAGACAACACAGGTGCTTTACTTCCTTTGTTCACAGATGTTTGTGAAACAGGTTTTAAAAAAATGGAAACACCAAAGGAGATATTTGAATTTTTCTCTAAAAAATATTTACATACTGATGTAGAAGCTGATAACATCGATTTGATGTTTCGTTTTATTCAGTATATCGAACGTCAAATTGTATTGTTTGATGCTATAGAAGATGCTGCATTTCCTATTGTAAATAACATGGAGGGGCGTGGTTCTTTGAGAGATATCAAAGAAAAAGCGGATGCTAGAGGGAAAAACGAAGATTTAGTTGAATTTTTAGAAAATTTTAATGTTAGAACGGTTTTAACAGCGCATCCTACACAATTTTATCCAGGCGCTGTTTTAGGGATTATTAACGATTTGACTCAGGCTATTCGTGATAATAACCTGTTACAAATCAAACAGCTTTTAGCACAATTAGGAAAAACACCATTTATAAAAAACGAAAAGCCAAATCCTTTTGACGAGGCAGTAAGTTTAATTTGGTATTTAGAAAATGTATTTTATGACACCGCTGGTGATATGATGCATTATCTGGAAACTAATATTTCACCTGAGGGGATTAAAAATCCTATTATCCAACTTGGATTTTGGCCAGGAGGAGATAGAGATGGTAATCCATTTGTAACTACAGATATTACTTTAAAAGTGGCTGATCGTTTAAGAACTTCTATTTTGAAATGTTACTATTTCGAAATGAGAAACTTAAAAAGAAAATTAACTTTCCCGGGAGTAGATGTTTTAGTTGCTGAACTTGAAAACAAATTATACCGTTCTGTTTTTTATTCAAGAGGCGAAATTTACATCACTTTAGATGAATTTAAATCACAGTTAAACAAAATAAAAACGATAATTGTTGAGCAACATCAGTCTTTGTATCTTGATGAATTAGAAGCCTTGTTTATCAAATTGAATTTGTTTGGATTCCACTTTGCTACTTTAGATATTCGTCAAAACAGTAAGATTCACGATGCTGTATTTAAAGATGTTTTCGATTATTATTTAGAAAATGGAAAAGATGTTTTCCCTAAAAACTACTATGAATTATCAGAAGCTGAAAAATGTGAGGTTTTAACCAATGCTAAAGGAAATTTGATTCCTTCTGATTTTAAAAACGAAATGACTAAATCGACAATTGAGTCTATTCAAGCCATTAAACAAATTCAGGAAAGCAATGGTGAATTAGGAGCAAATCGTTATATTATTAGTAATAACGAAAATGCAGTGAATGTTTTAGAGACATTTGCTTTGATTCGTTTGAGCGATTGGGAACATCCTTCTGTTGATATTGTGCCTTTATTCGAATCGGTTGACGATTTGCAAAATGCGCATAATGTAATGGAGCAATTGTACACAAACCCTGTTTATGCAGCACATTTGGCTGATAGAGGAATGAAGCAAACTATTATGCTTGGGTTTTCTGATGGTACAAAAGATGGTGGTTATTTAATGGCTAACTGGAGTATTTATCAGGCAAAAGAAGCGCTTACGGCTATTTCCAGAAAATATGGCGTAAAAGTTATCTTTTTTGATGGACGTGGTGGACCACCTGCTCGTGGAGGAGGAAAAACACATAAATTCTATGCTTCTTTAGGGCCAAACATTGAAAATAAAGAAATTCAGGTAACTGTTCAAGGACAAACCATTAGTTCTAATTTCGGAACTTTAGATTCTTGTCGTCATAACTTAGAGAATTTATTAAGTGCTGGTGTTACAAATCATGTGTTTAATAAAGAATTGAATAAATTATCTGATGATGATAAAGCGGTGATGAACCAATTATCTGATTTAGGATATAAAAAATATTTAAGTTTTAAGAATCATGATAAATTCATTCCGTATTTAGAGAAAATGAGTACGTTGAAATATTATGCAAAAACTAATATTGGAAGCCGTCCTTCTAAAAGAAGTAAATCTGAAAAACTAGATTTTAAAGATTTAAGAGCAATTCCGTTTGTAGGTTCCTGGAGTCAATTGAAACAAAACGTTCCTGGATTTTATGGTGTAGGTACAGCTTTGAAATATTTTGAGGATTCAAACCAGTGGGATAAGGTTCAGGATTTATATGATAGTTCAATGTTCTTTAAAACTTTGTTAGAGAACAGTATGATGTCATTGGCAAAATCATTCTTCCCATTAACAGCTTACATGAAAAACGATCCTGAATTTGGAGAGTTTTGGCAAAATATCTACGATGAATTTTTGGAAACCAAAAGATTATTGTTGAAAATTGCTGGTCATCAACAATTGATGGAAAATTATCCTGACGGAATGGCTTCAATTCAAATTAGAGAGCGTATTGTATTGCCTTTGTTGACTATTCAACAATATGCTTTGTTGCGAATCAACGAATTAAATAAAGAGAGTGTTCCAGATGATAAATTGATCAAAGTGTACGAGAAAATCGTAATGCGTTCTTTATTTGGAAACACTAATGCAAGTAGAAATTCAGCTTAATATTCGATTATGAAGGCTACAGTTGTCCCGGAAAACGAGTATTCCGTGTTTAATGCTACTTATATAAAAGCAGCAGGAGATGGAGATTTATATGAAGATTTAGAAATAAGTCTTCATGATTTTATTCGTTTTGTTCAGGATATTCCAATGGATAAATTTGATTATCGTTATGCCGAAGGCAAATGGACAATCAAAGAAATTATTCAGCATATCATTGATACCGAACGTGTTTTTGCTTATCGTGCTTTGCGAATTTCAAGAAATGACAAAACGCCATTGCCGGGATTTGATGAAAATGCTTTTGCTTTAAATACGGATGCTAATAGTAGACATTTACAAGGATTATTAACTGAATTGTCAATTGTTCGTCAAAGTACCTTGGCGCTTTTTAAGAGTTTTTCAGAAGAACAATTAAGAAGAATTGGAACTGCTTCTAATCATGAAATTTCAGTGCGAGCGATAGGTTTCATAATCATTGGACATCAAAAGCATCATCAAAAAGTTTTTCAGGAAAGATACCTCTAAACTAATAAAAACAAGTAGACCAAATTTTTAACTTGTTATCAAAAGACATCGTATTAGCGGGACTTGTAGAAGGCATTACATAATAAGTAATGCCTTTTATTTGCCCGAAATTTTTAATAAAATAGCGGTGACTTTCTTTTCCGTTAAAGATGATTTTTTTAATATTTGGATATTGTTTGAATAGGTTTTCAAAATCATTTGGCTTATGATTTTTGATGTGGATGTCTAAACTTCCTTTGCGTTCACAATTTTCTATAACATCCCAAATTCCAATTTTATTCGTTTGTAATAGTTTTATTTTTTCTTCGAAAACAGTAGCAACTGGCGGTTTATCAAGTATAGCGTAAATTATTTTCCAGAAATGATTGTGTGGATGCGCATAATATTCTTGTTTTTCTAATGACGCAATTCCGGGCATGGTTCCTAGAATTATAATTTCGGTTTCGGAGTTGACAAAAGGAGCAAAGGAATAAATCATAGTTTCTAGATAGTATTTTCTTCTTTCTCAAGAATTGCTAAAGCTAGTCTTATTTTTTCATAAGCTACTTTTTCTTCGAAATAATCAAAATAAGGTTTTAAAGCAGCGGGTTTCTCTAGTTTTATTCGAGCTGCAGCTATTAAATTGACTTCTTCTTCTGAAACAAATTGGTGCAAATCAATTGAAGCTCCGTCTAAATATAGCTTTGCCAAATGTGACATAATAGTTCCTAAGCCTAATTTTCGTTTTACCGCAATTTCTTCGGTAGAAAATCCTTCCTGATACAAAGCTAAAGTTTCTTTGTAGGTGCTGGATTCTTTTTTAGATTTTACTTTTTTGTCTTTTTGAAAAGCAATTATGGTTTTGATAAACGTATCACCATATTTTTCTAATTTGGCTTTTCCTACACCGTCAATGGCAATCAATTCTTCTTCACTCATTGGACGATTAATTTCCATTTGGCGTAAAGCAGCATCGCTAAAAATTACATAAGCGGGAACATCTTCTTCTTTCGCTAGTTCATAACGCAATTTGCGTAAGCTTTCAAACAATGAATTGGCTACTACTTTTGTTTTAGTTTCCTTGGCTTCAGTTTTGTTGGTATTTGCTTTTTGTACGGTGTTGAGTTGTACTTTTTCGTTTTCAAATAGTACTTTCTTGGCTAAAGGCGTAAGTTTGATTTTATTTTGCTGGTGAAAAGCAATTTCGCAATACCCCAAATTAATTAATTGAATCAGGTATTGATTCCAGTCGTGCCAAGAGGTTTCACTGCCTACGCCGTATGTTTTTAAGTTTTGATATTCTTTTTCGTAAATGTAGGCGTTTTTAGAGCCTCGTAAAAAATCAACAATTACGGCTAATGGTTCTGATTCCTGAAGTCTAATAATAGCCGAAAGTGCTTTTTGGGCAATGATGGTTCCATCAAAAAAGGCAGGTGGATTTTTGCAAATATCACAGTTGCCACAATTTTCGGTTACAATTTCGCCAAAATAAGAAAGCAATATTTTTCTGCGACAACTCAGTGCATCGGTATATTGCTTCATTCTTTCGAGCTTTGCCAATTGGATTTCAGAATTTTGCCCTTGCGAAGCAAATTTTTGCAACTGAATCAAATCGCCATAACTTTCGAATAAAATGGTTTCCGAATTCAATCCATCGCGACCAGCACGACCAATTTCCTGGTAATAGCCTTCAATATTCTTAGGTAGGTTGTAATGAATCACCCAGCGAACATTCGATTTGTCAATTCCCATTCCAAAAGCAATGGTAGCGCAAACCACCTGACATTGGTCGTTAATAAATTCGTCTTGCGTTTTAGAACGAAGTTCGCTATCTAAACCAGCATGGTAAGCTTTGGCATTGATTCCGGTTTTACTGAGCTTTTCCGCAAGCTCTTCGGTTGTTTTTCGACTAAGACAATAAATAATACCGGAATCGCTTGGCTTTGATTCGATAAAATCAATAATTTGTTTGACTCTGTCTAAGGCAGGACGTACTTCTAAGCTTAGATTTTTTCGATCAAAAGAAGAAATGAAAATTGCTGGTTTTCGTAAGTTTAATTGATTGCTAATATCTTGACGTGTAGCTTTATCGGCAGTAGCAGTTAAAGCAAGAATTGGAGTAGTAGGGAAGCGATTTTTTAGATAACCTAAATTAGTATAAGCAGGTCTAAAGTCATGTCCCCAAGATGAAATACAATGGGCTTCGTCAATAGCAATTAAGCTTATCGTAAGGACGCTAAAAGCATTGTCGAGATAGGATAAACTTTCGGGTGCAATGTAAACTAATTTTACTTTGTTGTTTTTTAGGTTTTCAATATGTTGTTGCTGTTCGGCTTCTGTTTGTGTACTGTTGATAAAACAAGCCGCAATTCCGTTAGCTTTTAAACTATCTACCTGATCTTTCATTAACGCAATAAGCGGCGAAATCACAATAGTAATTCCGGGAAACAATAATGCTGGTAATTGAAAACAAATTGATTTTCCTCCACCTGTAGGCATGATGGCTAAAGTATCATTGCCGTTTAATATGGTATTTATAATTTCTTCCTGATTGCTTCTGAATTTTTCAAATCCAAAATTTTCTTTAAGTGTAGTATGTAATATTGAGGAAGTAATCATTTTGAGAATGCTAATTAGGAATTTTGTTGTTGTATTAGAGTAATAAAAAAAGGAACTCTTTTGTGAGTTCCTTTTTTATGTTGTTATGAATTAATCTTCATCATCTTCGTCTTCGTCGTCTGCAATGTCTTTGTCATTACCATCTCCATCTTCATCATCTTCATCTAGCTCTGGCTTATCAATATTATCATCTTCATCATCGTCATCACTAATATCGTCATCCAGATCCAAACCTTTTATAGGAAGAATTGGTTCGATTTCATCATCAATTTCGTCATCTTCGTCATAATTCTCAATTCTATCAGCAAGCTTAGTACTAATTTTTACTAAATAAATAGTATCTTCAGTACGAACTTCGACAGCTTCTATTAATTCGTTTTTAGCATTTCTAAAACGGATAACATCTTCGTCATCATATCCATCAGGAAATTTTTCAACTAATAAGTTTAAAATTTCATTTGTCAGCTTAGCGTACTCAACAATAACTCTTCTCATAAAAATGGTATTATAAATCTAATAAATAAGCAAAAATTAATGGTGCTACAATAGTAGCATCTGATTCAATGATAAACTTAGGTGTTTTTATGTCTAATTTTCCCCAAGTGATTTTTTCGTTTGGAACAGCTCCAGAATACGAACCATAACTGGTTGTAGAATCTGAAATTTGGCAGAAATAACTCCAAAACGGAATGTCGTGCATTTCCATATCCTGGTATAACATTGGAACAACACAAATAGGGAAGTCTCCTGCGATACCACCACCAATTTGGAAAAATCCAATACCATTACTACTGTTTTTTGGATACCAATCAGCTAAGAAAGTCATGTATTCGATACCGGACTTCATAGTTGATGCTTTCAATTCTCCTTTGATAACATAAGAAGCAAAAATATTCCCCATAGTACTGTCTTCCCATCCAGGAACAATAATAGGTAAATTTTTCTCAGCTGCAGCATACATCCAGCTATCTTTTAAGTCAATTTCGTAATATTCTTCCAATACTCCAGAAAGAAGCATTTTATACATGAATTCATGAGGGAAATAACGCTCTCCTTTATCATCAGCATCTTTCCATATTTTGTAGATGTGTTTTTGTAATCTACGGAAAGCCTCATGCTCAGGAATACAAGTATCTGTTACACGATTTAATCCTCTTTCAAGTAAAGCCCATTCGTCTTCCGGGGTTAGATCACGGTAGTTAGACACTCTTTCGTAATGAGAGTGTGCTACTAAGTTCATGATATCTTCTTCAAGGTTTGCTCCTGTACAAGAGATAATTTGAACTTTGTCCTGACGAATAATTTCGGCGAAGATTTTTCCAATTTCTGCTGTACTCATAGCACCAGCCATACTTACCATCATTTTAGCACCATTGGCTAATTGTTGCTCGTAAGCTTTTGCGGCATCGACTAAAGATGCAGAATTGAAATGTAAATAATGCTTTTCAATAAACTGACTGATCGGTCCTTTACTCATTTTAAGGGGTTTAAATATTTTGTAAATTTATGTGTATTTGAATCTAAATGCGTTCAAATATAATGAAATTATAAATCTACTAATTGTGTGTTTTGTTAATTATTTTTTGTTGTAACCTAAAATTTTTAATACGTCTTCAGAGGTTTGTTGTTCCGAAAATACTTCTGTAGCTAAAATACCATTTTCGTCTCTATCTATTAAGATATGTTTGGGTTGTGGTATTAAACAGTGGTGTAGTCCACCGTATCCTCCAATGGTTTCCTGGTAAGCACCAGTATTGAAAAAACCAATATATAGTGGTTTTTCTTTGTTATATTTTGGTAAATAAATGGCATTCATGTTTTGCTCCGAGTTGTAGTAGTCATCACTATCACAAGTAAGACCTCCTAATAATACTCTTTCGTAAGTGTCATTCCAACGGTTTACGGCTAACATGATAAAACGCTTGTTTATAGCCCAGGTATCTGGCAAAGTGGTAATGAATGAAGAATCAATCATATTCCATTTTTCTCTGTCGTTTTGTTGTTTTTGATAAAGAACCTGATAAATCGCTCCGCCGCTTTCACCTACAGTAAATGATCCAAATTCAGTAAAAATATGAGGAACATCTACTTCGGCTTCGTCACAGGCAATTTTGATTTGATTGATGATTTCGTCAATCATGTATTGGTAATCGTATTCGAATGCTAAAGAGTTTTTTATTGGAAAACCTCCTCCGATATTCAAACCATCCAGGGTAGGACATTCTTTTTTAAGAGCAATGTACACTTTGATACACTTTACCAATTCGTTCCAATAATAAGCTGTATCGTTGATTCCGGTATTGATAAAGAAGTGAAGCATTTTCAACTCTAATTTATCGTTTTCCTGAATTTGTTTTTTATAAAAAGAAACAATGTTTTTGTAACCAATTCCTAGTCTTGAAGTATAGAACTCAAATTTAGGTTCTTCTTCGGCAGCGATACGGATACCGATTTTGAATTTTCCTTTAATTTCCGATTGAAGTAAATCTAATTCTTCATAGTTGTCAATAATTGGAATAGTATTTTTATGTCCGTTATTGATTAAACGGGCAATGTTTTCGATGTATTGATCTCTTTTGAAACCGTTACATAAAATATAAGTGCTTTTGTTGATTTTGCCATTTTCTAAAAGGTTCTCAACAATATTAATGTCAAATGCAGATGAAGTTTCAACATGGATATTGTTTTTAAAAGCTTCATTCATAACAAACTCAAAATGAGAACTTTTTGTGCAATAACAATAATAGTATTTTCCCTCATATTTGTTTTTTTCCATCGCTTTACGAAACCAGCTTTTGGCTTTGCTGATGTTGTTAGAAATCTGAGGTAAATAAGTAAATTTTAAAGGAGTACCATACTTTTCAACCAATTTCATCAAATCGATATTGTGAAAATGAAGATTGTCTTTGTTCAGTTTGAATTCTTCCTGAGGGAAATAGTATGTTTGATTTATTAAGTCAGAATATTTTGTATTCATTAGATTTTTAGAGTTTTAGTTTTTTTATAGATTAACGATATAGTTATTAAGCTATAATTCAAACTCTAATATTTGCATATATAATTTGCAATTTTTCGTTTTCTACTTTTAGGTATTGAAAAATATCAAAATTAAATGGACTAATCACTAAATTAAAACGCTTCAATATTCCTAAGAAAGAATCATTGTTAACGTTCTGATTTGAGTTATAATTTCTTTGTTTTTGATCTTTTTTCATTGCGGCAAATGTAAAAAATAAAATATAAGTGATGCAATCCTTTTGTATAAAAAAAACAGTTAAGATTTGTAATCTTCAAAGGCTTCAAGAATTAATTCATTCTCAACAGCTTGATTGATTTTTATCTTTCCAATACCTTCAATTAATGCAAACTGAATGCTTCCGTATTCATTTTTTTTGTCGTGTATTAACAAATCCATGATAGGTTCAATGTCTTCTTCTTCAAAAATGATTTCTTCGTAAATTGACTTTAATACATTTTTGATTTGAACATATTCTTCCTTAGAAATTAATCCTTTGTTTAAAGAGATGTAACTTTCAAGAATCATTCCCACAGCAATTGCTTCTCCATGGAGTAGGGTAGTTTTTGTTTCGCTTTCCAGAAAATAACCTTCAATGGCGTGACCTAAAGTATGTCCAAAATTCAAAGCTTTTCGAATGTTTTTTTCGGTTGGATCTTGTTTTACAATTTCATTTTTAATTTCTACTGATCTGTAAATCAATTGGTCAAGTGTGTTGAAATCAATAGTTGAAATATCCAGAAATTCTTCCCAGTATTTTTTATCGTAGATTAAACCGTGTTTTAACATTTCGGCAAGTCCTGAACGCATTTCGTTTTGAGGAACCGTTTCTAAATATTGAGTGTCAATAAGAACCATATTTGGCACATTTATAACACCTATTTGGTTTTTTAAATTCCCTAAATCCACTCCGTTTTTCCCACCTACCGAAGCATCTACCATCGAAAGCAAAGTAGTAGGAATGTGAATAAAATCAACGCCACGTTTGAAAGTAGAAGCTACAAAACCACCAAGATCAGTAACAACACCACCTCCAAGGTTCAATACCAGACTTTTTCTATCGCCTCCAAGTTCAGTAAGTACTTTCCAAATTTCAACACAGGTTTCAATATTTTTATTCTCTTCACCTGCTTCAAATTCGATAATTTCAACATTTAAATCGGTTTCGATGTAAGGCAATAATTTTGATAAACAAAACTCATTAGTATTACTGTCTACAATTATAAAAATGTTAGAATATTTATTCTCAGTTAGATGAAGATTTAAAGCTTCATATCCTTTTTCGTTAAAATAGATTGGGTAGTTATTGGCTTGAATTGTTTGCATCGTCATTAATTAATTTGAAATGCAAAATAAGGTAATTTCTAGTAATTAATGTTCATAACTCTGGCTATATTTGTTTTAAATAGCGAAAAAAATGAAAAAGATATTCGATAATACCCAAATCGCTTTTGCTTTAAAAAGTAATAGCCAATTGAATGCATCTTATTTTCTTTTTAAAATAATGGCTCTGAAACCATTGGTCAAAATAGGAACGAAAATTATCAGCCTGGCTTTGCAATTGAATTTACCAGTCGAAAATTTAATTCGAAAAAGCATCTTTAATCAATTTTGCGGAGGAATTAACGAAGAAGATTGTCTTAAAGTAGTCGATATTCTTGATACGAAAGGCGTTTCGTCTGTTTTAGATTATGCGGTGGAAGGGAAGGCAAGTGAAAGCGAATTTGATAATGCGCTCCAAAAAATGCTCAAAATAATCGAATTTGCCAAAGAACGTCAGGCAATTCCTTTCGCAGTTTTCAAACCTACAAGTTTTGGACGCATTGATTTATATGAAAAAATAGGGAATAAGGAAGTTTTAAATTATATAGAACAAGAAGAATGGAGTAGTGTAGAAGCTCGTTTTGATTGGATTTGTAATGCAGCTTTTCAAAAAAGTGTTCCTATTTTAATTGATGCCGAAGAAAGTTGGATGCAAACTGCCGCTGACAAATTGATTCTCGAAATGATGCGTAAATACAATAAAGAAAAAGTCATTGTTTATAGTACTTTGCAAATGTATCGTCAGGATCGAATGGATTATTTGAAAATTTTATACCAAACAGCTCAAGCAGAAGGTTTTTTTATCGGAATTAAACTGGTTCGAGGCGCTTATATGGAAAAGGAAAACGATCGCGCCGAAGAAGATAATTATCCATCACCTATTTTTTCCAGCAAACCAGAAACCGATCAAAATTATGATGCCGCTTTGCAGTATATTATCAATAATTTAGATGTTTTTTCTCTTTTTGCAGGGACACATAATGAAGCAAGTGCGTATTATTTGATGGAATTAATGCAAGAAAAAAACATTGCCACTAATGATGTTCGAATTTGGTTTGGACAATTGTATGGTATGAGCGATACTATGAGTTTTAATTTGGCAGCCAATGGATATAATGTTGCTAAATACCTTCCTTTTGGACCAGTTAAAGAAGTAGTTCCTTATTTAATTCGTCGTGCTCAGGAAAATACTGCTGTTGCTGGACAAACGAGTCGCGAATTAGAAATGATTATAAAAGAACGTCAGCGAAGAAAACGTGCTTAGCTACTCTAAAAATTTTGCTTTTAATTCAGCTGTTGGAATCATACACTGTTCTTTTTTGCCATACCATTTATAGCGGTTTTTAGCGATATAATCGTAAATGGAGTCGTTGATTCTTTTTGGAAAAAAGTTAAAACCAGCCAGAAAACCATAAAATCCGCCCAATTGAGAAGCTATTTTCAAAGCAGCTTCCGATTTGTAGTAATACGCAATTCCGGGTTCGTACAAGATGATGCTATCAGTTGCTTTTTGGTTTACACCAATATAATCACAAATTTCCTGACCAAAACCAGATTGCAATGCCACGAAACGAAACACATCTTTTTTATCGTGCTTTATAATAAACTGCACTGCCGAATCGCATAAATTGCAAACACCGTCAAAGAGAATTATTTTTTTGTTTTTGGGTAATTTTGCGAGGAACGACTTGTCCGTCGTGGCGGAAGCAATCTCATTAGGTGTTTCCATTTCAGTATGTATTATTCAGTCATTATATCTTTAATTTTGATGTAGTTTGTCATTCCGAGGAACGAGGAATCTCCGCAAGTAACTCCATGATCAAATTCAAATATCTTTTTTATTCAGTTTGCGGAATATCTAATGGAGATTCCTCGTTCCTCGGAATGACAAAATTGTGTGATTGCTTCGTTCCTCGCAATGACTCAGAACACTGTTCACTGGAAACTGATTACTTCTTCACTGCTTCCACCAAGTCCAATTCATCCAAATTTACCTTAGAAGTAAAAATACCATAATTGACTGTTGCTTTGTTTTTTTCAATAGAATCAATACTTCCTACCGCTTTTCCATCCAACATTCGCACGCGATCACCCACTTTTAAAATAGGTTTCGGTTTTTCGATAACAGGTTTTAATTTCTTTTCTTTTTTCTCTTTTCGAATTTCTTCTACTTGGACTGTAACTTCAGCAATAACTTCTTTTTTCTTCTCAATTATAGCTTTGCTTTCTTTTGGAGTCGCTTTTTTACGTTTCGAATTTTCGATTTCAACTATTTTCAAAAACTCGCCAATCAATTCCTTTTTGTTTTTATTATTGAAATATTTCTCAGCAATATCTTCTATTTTTTGGCCAATGTAAATCGTTTTCTGATTGCTGTCGTATAATTCCTGATAGCTTTCCAGTTTTTGTTTGATTTTTACATTGATGTTTTCCATCTTTTTACCTTCTTCACGCGCTCTGGTTTCTTCTTCTTTCAGGTTTTGAGAAGTTTTCTCGAGTTTAGAACGCTCTTTTTGTAAGGTGGCAATGGTTTTATCAAAACGGACTTTACCCACTTCAATTTTCTTTTTGGCACGATTGATTAAGCCAAACGGAATTCCGTTTTTCTGTGCTACTTCAAAAGTAAACGAGCTTCCCGCTTGTCCTAAAGCCAATTTGTACATGGGTTCCAATGATTTTTCGTCAAACATCATGTTGGCATTGATAGCAAAAGGCAATTCGTTAGCCAAAATTTTTAAATTCGAATAATGGGTTGTGATGATTCCAAAAGCTTCCCGGTGATAGAATTCCTCTAAGAAAATTTCTGCCAAGGCTCCTCCTAATTCAGGATCAGAACCAGTACCAAATTCGTCAATCAAAAACATCGTTTTACTGTTACACTTCTTCAAGAAGTAGTTCATGTTCTTTAATCGGTAACTGTAGGTACTTAAATGATTTTCAATAGATTGGTTGTCTCCAATATCGGTTAATATTCTGTCGAATAAAAAAGTTTCGGATCGTTCATGAACCGGAATCAACATTCCCGATTGCAACATCAATTGGAGTAATCCCACCGTTTTTAACGAAATGGTTTTTCCTCCGGCATTAGGTCCCGAAATAACAATAATTCGGTTTTCTTGTTGCAATTCGATCGTTTGCGGATAAGTAACTTCCTTTTTTTGTTTGTTGGTTAAATACAAAATAGGATGGAAGGCGTCTCTAAAATACAAACGACGTTCCTCAGTAATGGCAGGTAAAATCCCATTGATTCTTTCGGCATATTTTGCTTTGGCAGCAATTACATCAACATCACTTAAAAATTCCTGATATTCTTTTAATGTTGGCAAAAATGGACGAATAGCATTCGATAATTGCTTTAAAATACGCGTGATTTCTTCCTTTTCTTCGTATTCTAAATTGCTTAATTCCCTGGAATATTTCAGTGTCATTTCAGGCTCGATGTAAGCAATACTTCCTGTTTTAGAACTTCCTAAAATAGTCCCTCTTACTTTTCGACGATACATCGATAATACCGCTAAAACACGACGATTTTGCACAAAACTTTCTTTGATATCGTCCAAATAACCTAAGCCATTGTATTGGGTTAAAGCAATGCCAAAACTCTGATTTACTTTCCCACGAACCAAGTTCATATTTCTACGAATGTCTAATAAAACAGGAGAAGCATTGTCTTTTATTTCGCCATATTTATCGACAACGGTATCAATAAGAGTTACAATTTCCTTAGTAAGTTCAACGCGTGAAGCTCTGGCGTTGATATTTGGATAGTAATCGTCAAATTTTCTCAAGAAATTCAACAAGAAATTTACTGTTGAAGACAGAGTTGCAATTTTTCTAAAACTGCCTACTTCAAGAAAACTGTCTTCGATGGCCAGAAATTTTATTTCGTATGTTATCGCATCAAAACCGTGATTTGGAATCGCATTATTATTTTGAAAAGAAGACACGTACTCCGAAGTTTGCAGCAAAGCTTGCATTAAACTTTCCTTGTCTCTAAAAGGTGTAATTTCTAGTGCTTTTTCTTTTCCAATTTCGGTATTACAAATCTCAGAAATGGTTTCGAGAATCGTTGGAAATTGAAGGTCTTGTAATGTTTTTTCGGTGATGGATATCATTCTTTTTGAGTGCTTCTTTTTATGCAAAAATAGTTAATACTAAAGACTCTTTCGCAGAGATTCAATTAAAAATTGAGTTTACTCTGTGTATCTTTGCGGAACAAATTAAAGAAAAGATGCAAATTCCCTTAAATCCTGATTGGCAAACCATTTTGTCTGAAGAATTACAAAAACCTTATTTTAATGATTTATTACAAGAAGTAGAAAAAGAGTATCAGGAGTTGGTGTGTTTTCCACCAAAAGACTTGATTTTTTCAGCATTTAATTATTGCAGTTTCAAAGAGGTAAAAGTGGTAATTATTGGTCAGGATCCCTATCATGGAGAAGGAGAGGCGAATGGTTTGTGTTTTTCGGTGAATGATGAAGTGAAAATTCCGCCTTCATTACGCAATATTTTTAGGGAAATAAATGATGATTTGGATTCTATTTTTTTTCCAACAAGCGGAAATTTAGAACATTGGGCAAAACAAGGTGTTTTGTTATTGAATGCCGCGCTTACGGTTAGAAAAGACAGCCCAAATAGTCACAAACATTTGAAATGGAATTTGTTTACCGATGCGGTGATTCAAAAAATTTCAGATGAAAAAGAAAATGTGGTATTTTTACTTTGGGGCGCTTTTGCACAGAAAAAAGGAAGCAAAATTGATAGAAGTAAACATTTGGTTTTAGAATCAGGGCATCCTTCGCCTATGAGTGCAAATCAAGGAAAATGGTTTGGGAACAAACATTTTAGTCAAACCAATCAATATTTGAAAGCAAATAATAAATCAGAAATTGATTGGATTTTATAGTTTTAAAGCCTGTTTAAAATTGTTATACCACAACGATTGGACTATGTTGTATTTTTATTGGGTATTAATTGAATTTTAGAGAGTGAAAAACGGGCTGCATTTGTTCTTTTAGTGTTTGTTGATCATTGGCTAAATAAAAATAATACGCATCTGCAATATCGTCTTTATGTATTGCTACCATAAAGCAGTATTTGTAATCCTGTCCAAATTCCTTTCCGGCTTCAACCATTGTGATCGCTCCCCAATCAGCATTAAATTCAGCTTTAACTGCTTCCGGCGGGAAGGTTGAAGAGCCTTTAAGCATTTTACCTCCTGAAATGTTGAAAGCAATTGCGACGAAAGAACCTTGATAAAGTTTATTTGGACTTAGATTTACTTCACCCGGTTTTTTGTTTTTTTCTTTTTCATAATAGTCTTTTAATCTATCATCTAGTGAACGAAGTGCAAATCTCACTTCAAAATTCTTTTCAACATGTTTGATAGCAAAATCATAATTCATTTGCATGTTAGAGATTATTGGCACTTCCTTAAAGTCTTTTGGCATTTCAAAGTTCATCTTAGCTTTAAGTAATTTTTCTTGAAATGCTGATGTTGTTTTTTCGGTAGTGAATGAAGTAAGAACAAGTAGAAAAAATCCTATTGCTAATGATGTAATTTTTTTCATAATCAATTTATTAATATTGGTGGAAACTAATAAATAACTTCATACTCTAAAAACGAGGTTTTGAATTATTCTTCTCAAATATAAAATAAATTATTTGTTTTTGTAGGTTATTTACTTGTTTTATTGTTTTGTTCGGATGTTATAAAAAAGAAAACCATTTAAATTTCAAAAAGAAACTTAAATGGCTTATATGATACAAAGCAAAATTGTATAAAAGCTATTTTTTAATAATATTTTCCAGGATTGCTTTATTCTCTTCGTTTTTTACTGTTAATATAATTTCTACATTTTTAGCTGTTTTTCCTTCGATTACATAAAGTTTTGTTTTTTTTCCAAAGTCGGTATCGCTTTTATCAAAATCAACATCACCAAATTCTAAACTTTTTCTAACATCAGCTGTATCAACCCATTTCTCGGCTAAAACCTGAGTTGCTTTTGCAGAATATTCAAAAGGTTTGTTTCTAATATCGTTTAAAACTCGTGCATTTGGAAAATAATTACAGCGGGTATCTTTTCCACTAAAAACAAGAGCTACAAAAAAGCAGCCTAATACTAAGCCTACTAAATAGTAGGAAAAACGTTGTACAAACTTCATGGATTTATTTTTTTGGCAAAGGTAATTGAAAGTTTACTTAAAACACAATTAAATTGATGTCGTTGTTAGGCAAATCAAACCAGTCGCCAATGGCTCTATTGGTAAGAATTCCATGGTAAGTATAAATACCATTTTTCAAACCTTTATCACAACGAATGGCACTTTCCAGTCCACCATCTTCGGCAATTTTCAATAAATAAGGAGTGATAATATTACTAATAGAAAGCGAGGCTGTCTTAGAATATCGGGAAGGAATATTAGGAACGCAATAATGCAGAATATTGTTTTTTACAAACGTAGGTTTTTCGTGTGTGGTTACTTCAGAAGTTTCAAAACAACCGCCAGTATCAATGCTGACATCGACAATTACAGCTCCTTTTTTCATGTGTTCCACCATAGTTTCGGTAACTACAATTGGGCAGCGTTCTATGCCTCGTATAGCACCAATGGCTACATCACAACGTCTTAGTGCCTTCATTAAGGCTTTAGGTTGAATGGTCGAAGTAAAAATGCGTTGGCTTAAACTATTTTGCAGTCGTCTTAGTTTGGTAATCGAATTATCGAAAACTTTGACATTAGCTCCTAATCCAATAGCCGTTTTTGCAGCAAATTCTCCAGCTGTTCCTGCGCCTAAAATAACAACTTCAGTAGGAGGAACGCCTGTAATATTTCCAAATAAAAGTCCTTTTCCATGGGTATTGGCAATCATTAATTCGGCAGCAATCAAAATGGAAGCGGTTCCTGCAATTTCGCTTAACGATTTTACAACAGGGTAAGTTTCATCAACATCTTTAAGGTATTCAAAAGCGAGTGCAGTGATTTTTTTCTTAGTTAAGGCTTCGAAATAATCTTTTTTCTTGGTTTTTAATTGGATTGCCGAAATTAGAATCGTTTGATTATTCATCATCTTGATTTCGGCTACAGTAGGCGGTTCTACTTTTAAAATCATTGGACAACCAAAAACTTTTTGAGTGTCTTTCGTTACTTCGGCACCAGCTTCAGAATATTCTTTATCCGAATAACTAGCACTTTCTCCCGCTCCTGATTCTATCATCACACGATGACCATGACATACTAACGAGCTCACAGCATCTGGTGTTAAACAAATGCGACGTTCTTGATAGCTAGTCTCTTTAGGAATACCAATAAATAGTTCGCCTTTTTTTCTAGCTACTTCCAGCTTCTCTTCTTGAGGTAATAACTGTTGTTTGGTAAATGGAGTTATAGATATTGACATCGTTTTTGGTACAATTAAAAAGTAAAATTACGTAAAAAGATTAAAAAAATAAGCTTTCTGTTTTGATAAAATACAAATGTGTTTAATTATTAACATTAAGTTGTATTTTTTAAGTTTTTATAGAAATAATTTGGAAGTGTTTTCGGAATTTGACTTCTTAATAAAACTTATAAATTACTGATAATCAGTTTTTAATAAAATATTTTTTGCTGTTAGTTTAATTTTAAAAGACGTTTTCCATCAGCTAAAACTTCAATTGTAATGGTCGAATGTGTTTCGGGAATAAGACTAGTAATGTTTTCAGCCCATTCGATAAAACACCAATTTCCGGAATACAAATAATCATCAACTCCCATGTCTAGTGCTTCGACTTCATTTTTCAATCGGTAAAAATCAAAATGATAAACTGTTTGATTGTCTGTAGTTTCGTATTCGTTAACTAAAGAAAAAGAGGGACTACTGGTTGCTTCGGTCACGCCCAAAGTTTTACATAATTGTTTGATAAAAGTAGTTTTTCCAGCGCCCATTTCGCCATTAAAAAGTACTACTTTATTGGGTTGAGCCGCTACAATCAATTCGGCAACATTGTTTATTTCGCTTAATGAAAAGGTGATTTCCATAATTTTTAGTGTTCAGTAATCAGTATTTAATAATCAGTGTTTTGTGTTTACTATTAAACTTAACACTGATTACTGAATTACTTTTTATTTCGGATTAAATATCAAACAAGGAATAATCATTTCTTCCAGAGAAATTCCGCCATGTTGATAGGTGTTTTTATAATAACTCACATAATGATTGTAGTTGTTGACATAAGCCAAAAACAAATCATTTTTTGCAAAAATATAAGAACTACTCATATTAATAGCAGGTAAGCCAATTTTTTTTGGGTCTTTTACCGCATAAACATCTTTGCTTTCATACGTAAGACTGCGCCCTGTTTTGTAGCGTAAATTCAAACTGGTGTTTTTATCACCCACTACTTTTGATGGATTTTTGACGTTGATTGTTCCGTGATCGGTAGTTAAAATCAATTTGAAACCTAGTTTTTGAGCTTGCTGAATGATTTCTAACAAAGGCGAATTTTTGAACCAGCTCAATGTTAACGAACGATAGGCTTTATCATCGGCAGCGAGTTCTTTTACCACATCCATTTCGGTTTTGGCATGCGAAAGCATATCCACAAAATTGTAGACGATGGTAACCAAATCATTTTCTTTTAAAGCTCTAAAACTTTCTACGAGTTTTTTACCCGAAGCTAAATTGGTAATCTTGAAATAATCTTCTTTGATGTTTAAACCTAAACGTTTTAATTGCGCCGAAAGGAATTCAGCTTCAAATAAGTTTTTCCCACCTTCTTCAGGATCATTTTTCCAATATTCAGGATGTTTTTTTTCCATTTCTACAGGCAATAAACCGGAGAAAATAGCATTTCTGGCATATTGAGTTGCAGTAGGCAAAATAGAGTAGTAGGGTACTTCTTTTTCCAGTTTGTAATAATCGGCTACCACGCTTTCAAAGGATTTCCATTGGTCGTAACGCAAATTATCAATGACCACAAACAATACCGGTCTTTCTTTTTTCTTGAGTTCTGGAACGACTAATTCCTTGAATAAAGTGTGCGACTGAATGGGTTTATCGGCTTTAGGTTCAAACCAATCTTCGTAATTACGCTCAATGAATTTTCCAAACTGCGAGTTGGCTTCTACTTTTTGTGATTCCAGTATTTCAATCATACCCTGATCGTTGATATCTTCGAGTTGGAGTTCCCAAAACAATAGTTTTTTATACAATTCGATCCAATCCTCGTAGCTGTTTACCATGCCCATTTCCATCGCAATTTTGCGGAATTCCTTTTGGTAATCTAAAGTGGTCTTTTGAGAAATCAGTTTCGAATTATCCAAATTCTTCTTTAAACTCAGTAAAATTTGGTTTGGATTCACTGGTTTTATCAGGTAATCGGCAATTTTAGCGCCAATGGCTTCCTCCATGATGTATTCTTCCTCACTTTTGGTAATCATAATCATCGGAATAGCACTTTTTTTCTCTTTCATTTCCGAAAGGGTTTCCAAGCCGCTCATTCCGGGCATATTTTCGTCTAAGAAAACAATATCAAAGTTCTCGTTTTCAAATATTTCAATAGCATCAAGTCCATTATTGCAGGTAGTAACTTCGTAATTTTTTTTCTCTAAAAAAAGAATGTGTGGTTTTAGATAATCAATCTCATCGTCAACCCAAAGTATTTTTATCTTGTCCATATGTATGTAAATAGTAATCGAATGAATAGTTTATTTGAACGTGAAAAACTCTAGTTCATTGTGCAAATTACTGTTTTTATATACTCCAAGTTGCTAATATTATGATAAAATTTCTTTCTTTGGTTTTTGATAAAAAGTCCTTGGCGTACAGTATTCATAAAACAGAAGGCAGATTAGAGAGAGAATATAGAAAAGTGATAATAGAATATAGCGAAACAGAGAATTAATAATTAATTTAGTATTATTGATAACTCTTATGTTTTGTATTTGCAAAATTATCCTACATTTACTTATTGAAATTTAAATAAAAAATATGAGAAAAATAGTAATTATAGCTGTATTTATTATTACGAATTCTTTGTTTGCTCAAAAAAATAAAGCTTTTCATCCTGAGTTGTTTAATCAGGAAGTAATGATTAAAATAGCTAAGCTTGAGAAAACACATCCAGTATCTTTTTTTGAAGAAGCAGGGAAATATTATAAAAATGGCAATGTAAATGAATCGGCTTTATTGTTTTATGTTGGTCAGTTAAGATATAGGTATTACATTTTAGCTCATCCGGATACAAAACCAGATGGAGATAAAGCAATATTTGCTTCTTTAACTAACGTTTTAGGGCAAGAAATAAATTATAAATTAGGCGAAAATGTAGAAAACTATATTAAAATTGTGGAAGCAACTATCGATTATAGTAAGCAAAGTGATTATCAATTTTATTCTATAAAAGAGAGTCCTGTAAATTATGAAAAGGTAATTAATGGATTAATAGGTTTGAAAAATCATCTCGTTGCGAATAAAGAACAATTTATAGCAAAGAGAAAAGAAAACGCCAAGAAATAAATTATGAAATATGTACTAATTATACATGAAGTTGCGGATTATAGTGCTTGGAAAAAAGTTTTTGATACTGCTTCAAAAATAAGGAAAGAGGCAGGTGAATTGTCCTATCAAGTTTTAAATTACGAGAAGGATTCTAATAAAATTGTACATTTTTCTAAATGGACTTCACATCAAGATGCTAAGAACTTTTTTGAGTCTCCTAAACTAGTGCGAATTAGAGAAGAAGCAGGAGTTAAGTCACCTGATTTTATTTATTTGGATGAACTTGAAGTTGGTATTTTATAAATTTTATAAGATTAATTTCAAGTAGATGAAAATGGAAAATAAACACTAAACGTAATAAAAAATGAAACCAAGAATCACCACACTTTCAGAGAAAAAACTAATTGGTTGCAAGCAAAATATGAATTATGCGGCTTACAATCCTGCGTTGTTATGGCAAAGTTTTATGCCTATAAAAAAGGAAATTGTAAATACAGTAAGTGCTGATTTGTTTTCGGTACAGCAATTTCCAGAAGGCTATTGGGGGAATTTTAATCCTAATACTGCGTTTGAAAAATGGGCTGCAGTTGAAGTAACTGATTTTGATAGTATTCCAGCGAATATGAATTTGTTAGTGATTCCGAGTGGTTGGTATGCCGTTTTTGATTATAAAGGTGATGGGAGTGATGCTCCGGCCTTTTTTGAATCCATCTTTGGCACTTGGTTTCCTAATTCGGCTTACGTAGTGGATGACAGACCACATTTTGAAATTTTAGGCAGTAAATACAAGAAAGGAGATCCTAATTCGGAAGAGGAGGTTTGGATTCCTGTTAGACTGAAATAATCTTCTATTTTTTTAGAACACAGATTAAAGAAATTTTTAAAAATTAAAACGGATTTCTTCAATCTGTGTTCAAAATTTAATATGACTTTTTTAAAAGAATAGTTTATTTTATCTTCTAAATTAAGTATGAAAATAGCAGTCATAATGAATGAAAAAGAACGTTTAAAAGAACTTGCCCAACTTTTTTTAAAATTAGGAATTATCGGATTTGGTGGCCCTGCGGTACATTTAGCAATGATGCAAAACGAAGTGGTCGTAAAACGAAAATGGCTTGATGAGCAACATTTTCTGGATTTATTAGGCGCGACTTATTTAATTCCGGGACCTAACAGTACCGAAATGGCGATTCATATTGGTCATGAAAGAGCAGGAGTGAAGGGGTTGATAGTAGCTGGGCTTTGTTTTATTCTTCCTGCGGTAATTTTGACGGGATTTTTTGCCTGGCTCTATAAAGAATACGGACAATTACCAGAAATTCAACCTTTTTTATACGGAATCAAACCGGCTATTATTGCTATTATTTTGGGTGCTATTTTTCCATTGGCAAAAAAATCGTGGAAAACAATTCAATTAGGAATTATTGGAGCCGTTGTTTTGTTACTTTCATTATTACACTATAACGAAATCGCCTTGCTTTTTGGAGCTGGTTTTTTATCCTTATTTTGGTTTTCCATAAAAAACAGAAATTCATTAAAAAGCAACTGGATTCCGCTTAGTCTTTTGCCTGTTTCAAAAACTACTTTGGCAGCAGCCAGTAATTGGAATTTATTTCTAATATTTTTTAAAATCGGTGCCATCTTGTATGGAAGCGGCTATGTATTATTTGCTTTTTTGGATGCTGAATTGGTTGCCAAAGGTTTGCTTAGCCGCACCGAATTAATTGACGCCATTGCTGTGGGACAATTTACTCCGGGACCGGTTTTTTCTTCGGTGACTTTTGTAGGCTATCAAATCAATGGAATTTCGGGTGCTCTGGTTGCTACTGTGGCGGTGTTTTTGCCTTCTTTTATTTTTGTAGCCTTGTTGAATCCTTTAGTCAAAAAGCTCCGTAATTCAACATCTTTTTCGGTATTTCTGGATGCAGTTAATGTGGCTTCGGTAGCTATAATTATTTCGATTTGTATTCAAATGGGAAGAGACACCATCAGCGATTGGCATACTATTTTGATTGCCTTTGTGAGTATTTTGATTGCTTTTAATTATAAAAAGGTAAACAGTGCTTTCATTGTTATTGGAGGTGCTTTTCTAGGTTATTTATTGACATTTATTTGATTTATTTTATTGAGTTAGTCATTTAGTTTCTGTATTTTTATGTCTTTAAAAACAGTCGTTATGGAAGTATTTGAAGGACAAAGCATACTAAACTTTATAAAAGAATTGCCAAATGATGAAGCTTGCAAAGC
>NZ_JAAAPM020000042.1 GCF_009909155.2 Flavobacterium undicola | reverse complement strand
AATCCTCTTGAAAATCTACAAATTTATTTTACGATAACTCCATAGTGTGACGGATGTGTAATCGGTTCCGTTCAACACGAGTTTCATTGTTCGTGCTGCGCACGCAACGAAACTCTAACTGTTAGCAGCAGTTATTTTGCCGTCTTTATACATTTTGTGTAAAGTTTAAATTTTTCTGCATCACTTGAATTGACTTCTTCATCGTAAATATAAAGTCTGAATTTTTTAATTTTTTTGGTTGAAAATGTAATTAGGTCGGCTGGTGTTAATGTAATAAATGCAGAGTATTGATAACTATTACTTTCTGCTTCAACATCTATTTTTGAAGCTCTCGACCATTTTGTCCCATCTTGGAATAGTATTATCACTCCTGTTTCATTTACATTCACGGTACTTCCATAAGTTCTAAGACTTAAATAGTATACTGATTTACCTTTATTGATGTATTTGTAAATTATCGTAGGTGATAATTGTCTGTCACTCATAATTGGTGAACTAAACTTTATTTCATTCGTAAATTCGTCTATTTGCTTGTCAATTTTTGAACAGAAATAGTCCGTTGGATAGTTTATTTTTGATGTATTGAATGGAAAATTATGTTCGTATTCTTTATCATACTTATAATATATTTTTTGTCCACTTAAAGTATCCTTCAATACAAATAGAGGTTTAGCAAAGTAATCTGTTTTGGATGCTTCATTCCATTCTTTTCCTGTTTTATCAATAATGTCTTCAACTACAAATATTCTGTTCTTTAGTGAGTCCTTTACTGTAACAAAATTGTATTTTGTGTCTGGATAGATAACGTTGTTATCATATGCAGATTGACAATACTTTAAGTCCGGATAAAAAGCGTAGTTAAATCCTGATATTGGATTGTCAATAAGTTTAAGTAATGAACCCTTATATAAAGTAAATTCTTCTCCAAGGTAGTTGTGTTCAAAAGTTGCTTGTCCTCTAATGTTTAAGAAAGTCAAACTGACAATAAATAGTAAAATACATTTCCTCATTTTGATAATATGTTTTTGGTACGATGCAGTGTTTATAATTGCTGCTAACGTCAGTCTGTGAAAAAACTAAAATCTACCTCTTGAGAATCTCATATTTGAGATTTTTCTTTGGTAGCCCTCCGAATACTTTCTCAATTTGAAGAGGTTTTTTACAGCCAGACGTTCTCGCGCTACAAGCTGGCCTTTTGTGTGCTGTTATTTTATAAATTTAACTAATTCTGATTTTCTAGAATTATATTCATCGGATGTAATAAGACCTAATTCCAATTTATCTTTTTCAGATTTTAGTTTTGCCATAGCTTCTTCCGAAGTCATTTTATGTTCGCCAATTTCTCCAATTTCAATACCATATTCTAATCTAACTTGAATATTATGTCCAACACCATCTAAATTGGCAGATATAGAAAATCCTTTCTTTTTATCTCCTTCAATTACAAAAGATTTAATTTTCAATGCAGTTTTTGCAATAGTTCTAGAATAAACATTGTAATCGAAGTTCTTTTGTTCGTATTGACTAAGTGCAAGCATTTCAAAAGTTGTCATTCTAATTGTCATTGACGAGAAAATTTGCCCGTTTGTAGGTTTGTCAATTTTAAGTACATCACCTATTTTAAAAGATGTGCCGTCTTCACTGATATATTCTGTGATATCTTCTTTATTAATATCACTCTTTTTTTGTGCATTTTTAACTTGCTCATATTTTAGGACTTGTGCATTCATAACAAAACCACCAACCAACATAATTGTAACTAATAATATTTTTTTCATTTTTCTTTGTTTTTTTAGAGATAAAATTTCTTTTAATTGAGTAATAAAACGGTTTGTTTTAAAGTATAAGAACCTATTGTTTTATGATGTGTTGATGTAATTCTGTTGGTTCATTATCGCCGTTATCTTGTTAGGGTTGCTTGTAACGTTCTTGCACTACAGCGGGTTTGGGATTAAATTAAGCCCTATTTTCGGATTTTCCAAATCATCCCAAATACAAAACTAACTACCCATTAAGTCAAATACCCAAATCCGCTGTAGTAGCTGTTAGCCGTTCGGTTTTTTTGTTTATTCCGCTTTAATTTTGTTGTCATTATCGCTTTCAATATCGTAATAAGTATATTCATCTTGTCTTGAATACCAACGATACTGAGTTTGTTTAAAATGTAAATAATTTAACATTTCATTTAATGATTCTTGTGTGCTTTTTATGTTTCTATTAGTTACAAAATAACCTCCTGTAAAGCTTAACTTTTGATTATTCTTACCTGAAAGACTAACTTCTATATCATTTTCCCAAAGTTTTCCTTTTATGAATTCATAATATGCTTTTCTTAATTTAGGAAAGTTTTTGATTTGCGATTTCACAACTTTTTTCTCTAATTCAGATATTAAACTTTGTACTTCTTTATCTTTATTAGTTTTTGCTTCATTAATTGTCATTGCATATGCTTTAAATATTGCAACTGCAATTGTGAAATCTTGTGCAGATTTTAATGGAGAACTTGTTAAGTCATCTTCATCTAAACTTTTGATATTGTTTTTAAGTTTAGTTTTTAAAGTTTCTAAATCTGAAACTGTTTCCGTTTTTTTATTCGTTTCAGACGCGATTTTTTCATTTTCAGATGTAGCTGTATCATTTTTTTTATCATCGCCCAAATTTGCCATAACTATTATGGCAATTATTGCAGTAATTCCAACTTTCCAAAATTTCGATATGGTCGAGTTTTTCCAAAGAGCATAAATACCAACAGGGAAAAATAGAACACATAAAAGAATAACTAAACCTGTTTTTTCATACCAAGGTTTTTCTTCTCCGCTTTTAAAATTATTTTTGGAATACTTATTTGAATTGTTGGCTACATTATTAGCAGTTTGAGTTGTTTTATATTGTTCAATTTCTTCTGGACTTTTTGTTGTTAAGAAAGCTATACACTCAAAAGTTTTTTCAATATGTTGATTCGCTTTTGTTATTTCGTGAGATTGGTTAAATGTTCCTATTTTTCGTCTGATTTCAACAGTAATTTCAGTTTTATCCTCATTTATTTTGTTTAGATTTATGTCTATGTATACACCTAAACTCAAAAATTCTAAAGACTCATATGTATATTGATTGAAAATTTCGTTTGCTTTTGAAAATTTATATTTGTCGTTTCTTAAACTAATATTTTGAACACTTAATTTAACTTTTTCTATTGGGAAATCTACTTGAATTGTTTTCTTTGGATTGGGAATTGCAAATACTGCCATAATTTTACTTTAGATTATTGTTTTTTAATGTTAAGTTTTCAAATTTATTTGTTTGAAATTAAAATGCTTTATGGTTTTCCGCCTTCTACTGAAATAATTTAAAAACCATTTTTTTAAGTTCTTTTTTTGCAGAATTCTTGGGTATACTGACGGCTAACTTGTATATACTACTAACATAAACAGAATTATATCCCCGTATTAGGGTGGCTATGTCTGACAAATGATAGACTTTATAATTATAACGAAGATATTAAAAAATCTTACAAATTATCAAAAGGACTTTTTATTTATTGAAAAACTTTTCGTACTTCTATAAAACAAAAAAAGTACAGCTTGCACTGTACTTTTAGAGTATAAAAAAATTAAATGTTATTACTTCTTCTCAGAAACAATACTAAGCGTTGTTGCGCCTTGTGTCAAACCATCCACATCCGCTTTTATTGAAATGCTACCGCTGTCTTTTGTGGCTTTAATAATCGCAATGGCTTTTCCTTGATAGGCTCTTGTTTTCTGACCTTGGTAACCATCGTGGTTGATGATGTTTCCATTGTCAACGGCAATAATTTTACCTGAATCCGTAATAGAGAAATTTATCAAATTATCAGCATTGGCACAACGAATTCCTTTCTCGTCTACAATAGTTGCGGTAATAAAAGTGACATCGTCCCAGTTGTTAGCAACTGTGCTTTTGCTTTGAGTTAAAATAATTTTAGCAGGTTTTCCGGCAGAAGTATGTTCTTCCTGAGTAACCACTTTTCCGTTGTTTTTTCCAATAGCTTTTATAGTTCCTTCTTCAAAAGTAACATTCCATTCTCTTGGCGAATCGTCTGCTGGTTTTTTTAGTGAACCTAATGATTTATCGTTCAGGAAAAGTTCTACTTCTTCGCAGTTACTGTACACATTTACTTTGGCATTATCATAAGTGTCAAAGTCGCTCGGCGTCCAATCAGAAACCCAAAAACCAGCACCCGCATTATCTGATTTTCGAACAATATGCACCACAGGTTTTGCTGACCACCAGCTGTCTCTTTGTAAAGATTGTTGTTTCCAGTTTCCGGCTCTGTCAAACAAACCTTGATTATTCGTCGTTTCTGGCCAATCGGCTTCACCTAAATAATCGTAACCCGTCCATAAAAATTGTCCTGCCATGTACGGCTTGTCTCTTAAGGCTAACCATTGATTAATTACATGCGTATTTTCGGTACCAATTACTTTCCAGGTTGGATGTGCTTCATGAGCGGCAATCAGTTCGTTTTCACGGTAATTCTGACCTACAAGGTCCATTTGCTCTGCAAAACCACTAAGATATACTTTAGAGTTTCCAGGTCTAAAAAGTGCCATCGTTACCGGTCGGGTATTGTCGTATTTTTTTACCACATCTTCCTGCATCTTGTATTTTTTGTAACCTTCCGGATAGCTTAAATCGTCATGAATTTCGTTTCCAATACTATAAATCACAATCGATGGATGATTTCTATCTCTTAAAATCATGTCTTTGGTGTCTTGTTCCCACCATTCTTTGAAATATAAATTATATCCTTTTTCACCATTGTGTTTGGCTGCCGTCCAGGTATCGAAAGTCTCATCCATAACTACAAATCCCATTTGGTCACACAAATCAAGAAATTCTGGCGCTACAGGATTATGTGAAGTACGAATTCCGTTTACACCCACTTCTTTTAATTTTTGCAAACGTTCTTTCCAAACGCCAAGCGGAACTGCCGCTCCAACCGCTCCACCATCATGATGCAAGCAAACTCCTTTTATTTTGTAATTTTTGTTGTTCAGCCAAAAACCGGTTTCGGCTCTAAATTCGGCATTTTTTATGCCAATAGTAATAGATTGATTGTCAACCAGTGTAGTTCCTGAATACAATTTGGTATTTACAGTGTACAAATTCGGTTCTTCAATATCCCATAATTTAGGATTTAGAATTTCAATTTCTTTGGATAATTCGTTGGTTTTATTGGCTGCAATATTTTCCTGGCTTTCGCTGGCTTTTACCACTTTTCCAGTGTTGTCTACCACTTCAATTTGTAATTTATAAGTTCCGGCAGCTCCTTTGTTTTCAATTTCAGTTTTGATACTTACCACTGCTTTTTTAGCAGTTGGGTTAGGAGTTGTAATTTGTGTTCCCCAATGTTTGAAATGTG
Organism: Flavobacterium undicola; assembly: GCF_009909155.2. Classification (GTDB taxonomy): domain Bacteria; phylum Bacteroidota; class Bacteroidia; order Flavobacteriales; family Flavobacteriaceae; genus Flavobacterium; species Flavobacterium undicola. Next base: position 20,266 of record NZ_JAAAPM020000042.1, on the reverse strand, counting down.
TTTTATTGACAGCAACCAAACGTACATGACGGTAAATTCCAGCGCCAGTATAATAACGGGAAGCGGGTTGAATAGTATTGTCAGCTCTAACGGCAATGGTATTGGTTTTGTCTTTTCCAAAGTTCAAATAAGGCGTTAAATCATAACTGAAACTAATGTAGCCATAAGGACGTTTACCTAAATGTTTTCCATTAATCCAGACATCGCTATTGGCCATAACACCATCAAATTCGATAGTGAATAATTTAGTAGCATCGGCAGCATCAACTTTAAAAGTTTTGCGGTACCAGCCAATTCCAGCTGGTAAATAACCTCCGCCACGTGCTGTTGGATTTTCTCTGTCGTAAGGACCTTCAATGCTCCAGTCGTGTGGAACGTCAAGATTTCTCCAGCTTTTATCGTTGAACTCTGGTTTTTCAGCACCAGCCATTTCTCCTTTTGTAAATTGCCAGTTCGCATCAAAATTGATGGTTTGTCTCCCTTGAGCGAAAACGGTCGTTGCAAAGGCTAAAAAGAATAAAAGGCTGTAGACTTTTATGTTTTTTGAATTCTTCATTTTGGTTGGGTTTAGGTTGATTTATTTTATATGACTATCCGTTTCTTATACCGATTGTTGAGAATGGCACACAGACCTGTCTGCCGACAGGCAGGTGAAACTGATTTTAACGGATTATCGCAGATTATGATTTACAAAGAGTTATGAAAAATCCGTTTTTATCTGTTCAATCAGTACCATCTGTGACCTATTTTTTTATTTAGTCCGCTTAGCGGACAGTCATGTTATTTTAAAATTAAATTAATTTTTTCCAATTCTTCCGTACTGAAATTGTAGTTTTCTAAGGCTTTAATAGAATCTATAATTTGTGCGGGTTTGCTGGAACCAATCAATACCGAAGTGATTCGCTCATCCCTCAAAATCCAGGCCAAAGCCATTTGAGCTAATTTTTGACCTCTTTCTTTTGCAATGTTATTAAGTGCTATAATTTTTTCAAGTCTTTCAGGAGTTATGTGATCGGCATTCAGGAATTGTCCGCTGGTGGCTACTCTTGAATCGGCTGGAATTCCGTTCAAATATTTATCGGTCAATAATCCTTGAGCCAATGGAGAAAACGGAATGCAACCCACTTTTTCTTTTCCTAATAAATCCAAAAGTCCGTCTTCGACCCAACGTTCAAACATCGAATATTTAGGCTGGTGAATCAGGCAAGGTGTTCCCATTTCTTTTAATATTTTAAAGGCTTTTTCAGCTTCGACTGGACGATAGTTTGAAATACCTACATACAAGGCTTTTCCTTGTTGAACGATTAAATTCAAAGCCGCCATGGTTTCTTCTAAAGGTGTTTCCGGATCGGGTCTGTGATGGTAAAAAATATCTACATATTCCAAGTCCATTCTTTTTAAACTTTGGTCTAAACTGGAAACCAAATATTTTTTAGAACCCCAATCGCCATAAGGACCGTCCCACATGGTATAACCCGCCTTAGACGAAATAATCATTTCGTCTCTGTAATTTTTGAAATCTGATTTTAAAATTCTTCCTAAACATGTTTCTGCTGATCCTGGAGGCGGGCCGTAATTATTAGCCAAATCAAAATGGGTAATTCCATTGTCAAAAGCCGTTTTTATCAGGTTTTTGCTGTTTTCAAAGTCGCTGGTCTCTCCGAAGTTGTGCCAAAGTCCTAATGAAAATGCAGATAATTTCAATCCTGAGTTGCCACATCTGCGGTATTCCATATTTTCATATCGGTTTGCTGCTGGTTGGTATGTCATTTTTTTTAGTTTTACGTAATCGTTTACGGTGATTGTTAATTTTTTTAGTTTCTTTTGGATGACTCTCTGGTTATTAATGTTGGAGTCAGTATTCGTTTTTGATAGTTTGTTTTTTCTCCTTTTTTCGAAATCAATTCATAGATAAGGTTGAAGGCTTCTTCGCCCATTTGAACCGTTTTTTGATCAACAGTTGATAGCGAAGGAGTGATGTGTTCCCCGAATAAATCATTACAAAAACCAATGACTCCAAATTCATTCGGGACTTGGATTTCCCTTTCCTTTAATTCTTTCAAAGCGCCAAGAGCCGTAAAATCTTCTACGGCAAAAACGGCGTCTGGTTTGTTTTCTAAATTTAAAAAATATTGAACGCCTTTTCTCCCTGCTTCAATGCTGATATCTCCGTTGTAAATTAAGTTGGTGTCGAAAAGAATATTGTATTGCTCTAAAACGGCTTTGTAACCACGAATTCTTTCTGTGAAAGCTTTGATGTGTTGAGGTCCGGAAATGTGAGCAATCCTTTTATATCCTGATTTTATTAGGGATTCCGTCGCCATGAATGCGCCCAAATAATCATCAATACAAACCGAAGAAATTTCTAAATCGTCATTGGTTCGGTCAAAAAAAGCAATCGGAATATTTTTCTCTTTAACCGATTGGAAATGAGAAAAATCAGTGGTGTTTTTAGAAATGGAAACTAGAATACCATCGACTCTGGCTCCAATAAAAGTGTCAATTCCCTTTTTTTCAAATTCTTCTGATTCATTCGATTGATAAATTAAAACATCATAACCATGTTGGCTGGCCAAATTTGAAATGCCGTGAATTACTGAACCAAAGAATAAATGCTCTGCTGTTGGGATTAAAACGCCAATGAGTTTTGTTTTTCCAGAGCGTAGTGAAGAAGCCATTTTGTTAGGTGTGTAGTGTAAGCGTTCGGCAACTGCCTTGACTTTTTTCTTGGTACTGGCACTTATTTCAGGGTGATTACTCAACGCACGGGAAACTGTGGCAGGGGCAATTCCTAATTCTTTGGCAATGTCGCTAATGGTTATTTTATTTTTCATTTTTCCGTAATCGTTTACGAAAATAGAATTTTATTCTGAAATAGCGAAATTGAAGTAAGTTAAATTTTGTAGATTGTTGTTTACGAATGTTTTTTCATATCCTTTACCAAATTAGCAGTAAAAAACACAATTGCAATTCCGCCTAAGCCAATGCAAAGCCACATAAACCAGGCTTGTTGCCAGAAAGACTGGTTTTTTATTTTATTTTTCTTAGCAGTAAGATGATCGATGTCATGAATTGTAGTTTCAGGTAAATAAGTATTAATGTTGTTTTTAAAATTTTCTAAATCGTATTCTGGGCGATTGAGTTTAGGATTTCCCGTTTGGATACTATAGTTTTCGTTGGCTTTCAAGTCAGCAATTATAGTTATTGGATTTTGAAAAAAATGGATTTTAGCAAAAGTTAAAGGTTGATTGTCGTGATTTTCAATTTCTATAAAAAAATCTTTTTCAAAAAGCTGCTGAACTGTAAAGCTGTTCTTTTGGTTGGAATTCAATTCGAAATTGGATAGTGTTTCTTGGTAAGTTTTGGTTTTATGTTTTATAACCGTTTTGTTATTGATATAGATTCGGGCGTTGCGTTGAAACAAATTAGGATCGGATACCGTGAAATTAATTTGATTGACAATTTGCGGATACTTAAAAGCAACATGAATCAGCGTTTTTTTCTGCGCATGGATTTGCATTGTTTTAATGCTTTTTGTTTTGATTTCAACTAATTCAGCAGCATTGGTTTTATGGGTAAAAAGGCCGATTTTCAAGATGTTTATAGGTAGTGTTATGCTGTCGTTTAAGTCGATTTTTAAATAACGATAGGAGGAAAGCGGTAACGGAATTGTCTTGAAAATAATTACATCTTCAATGTTTTCAAGTTCGTTTAAAACTGCTTTGTTGACTAATCCAAACCATTCTTTTTGGTCGTTACTGCCGCTAATGCTGTAGGGTTTTTTAACATCCGAATTGCTTATTGACAGTACGATTTCGGAAATAGATGTTTTATCGTTTTCAAAAATAATAGTGGTTTTTTTCTTAGGAATTGCCGTTCTGGAAAGTATTTTAAATTCCGAAAAAAGGCTGGATGTACTTTCTTTATTTCCTTGCAGGATGTAATAAGGTACTTCAATTCCTTTGCCATCAAGAATTCTGAAATCACTCAGGTCTTCTTTCGAAAAAGAACGAATTTCGGCAGCTAAACTTATTTTATGCAAACCATTTTTGGCTACAGCATTGATTTTTGCAGTTGTGTTGGATTGTGCCAAAATTCCGTTTGTAACCAAAATTAAAAATGCTAAAAAATTATTCAGTTTCATTGTTTGCGTGGTTTTTATTATCATCCTGAACCAAGACTTTTAATTTTTGGTACACAAATGAAATAATTAGAATTAGAACTCCCAATAAGATAAAGGCAATTATTTTTCCAGTTTCGGAAGCATTGCTAATGTCGAAAAAAAATAATTTTAAAATGGTAATTCCTAATAAGATTAAAGCCGCTATTCGTAGGTTTTTAATATGTTTTCGAATTCCAATAATTAGGAAAACAAAAGCAAGAATTCCCCATAAAATAGGATATGCTGTTTTTATAATTTGGCTTTGGCTTAGTTGTATTTGGTCAAAAGCGATTTGTTCTTTTAGATATTGCAAATTGGCTGTTGTGTAATCTTTGTAAAAAGGACTAGATTGAACATCTTGGACTGTAACTGGGGAATTTGAAAACACCAAACCGTGAAGCATTAATTCGGTACTAGCTAAATACACAATGAAAAATGCGGCAATCCAAATAATGAATTTTTTTTGAAAAATTTCGAAAACTGGATCTTCAGTATTGATTTGGTACAACTTATAACCAAAAAACAGGGTGATAATTAATAAAATATAGTGTAAATAGAATCCAATTCTTTGGTGAATTCCTGTTGCAATGTATTGTTCGTGCTCGTAAAACGAATAGTTAGAGAAGAAAAATGTAAACAATACAATATTGACAATCGCTATAATATTAGCAAGTTGGTTAGTAACCGTATTTTTGATTTTGCAAAAATGATTAAAAATAAAAACACTAAAGATGAAATGATAAGTAACAGGAAGCGTAAAAGCCGAATTTACTCCTGTGATATGAAGATTAGCCTGGTAATTTACTTCAAATAATCCAACCAAATAACCGATTACAATTCCAATAATACTTATAAAATAACGGTACTCTTTTGGGTTGAAAGTGATTCCGAATTGCTGTTGATTTTTCTCTTCGTCTTTTAATAAATAATAGGCAGCAAATAAGGAAACAACGGCAAAAATACCCGTTAAAAATATTTTGTTGAAAACAATTGGTAACGTAAGATCAGATAGATAGATGGCTTTCCAATCCATCAACAAACTAATTGTCATTAAAGCTTGAACAATAACCGAAGCGAATCGGTAATAATTTATTTTTGATTTTTGAGCCAACCATAATAAAATAACGGCTTGTGCAGCCCAAAATAAAGTAATGAAATTGCCTTCAAATTGTATTGGAATGGCGAGTGTTATAAAGGTAAGTGTCAATCCAATCAATAGATAAACTGCTGTTTTGTCCAGTCCCATTTTTTTATATAAAAACCAGGCGTAAGCAAAATTCAATAATCCTAATGCTGTGGTAAATATTCCTTTAAGTTCAGGATGGAAATTTTCTAAAATCACCATTCCGGCAGCATAAAACAAAAAGCTATTGCTGGCTAAAATACTTAATTCTGTTGCAGAAAAAAGTCCTTTGGTTCTGATGTTATTGATGATGGAGATGAGTATAAAAACGATATAAAATGCAAATCCAAAAATTAACGCACCAAGATAATGAGGTGTTTTTTCGTCGAGTTCATTGAATAACCAACCGCCGTACAACAATACGGTAAAAGCATAAGACAAGATGTTGATGATTCCCCATTTTTTATGATACGCTAACGCTAAAATCCCGATATTTAATATGAGGATATAGCTAAACAATACTACATAGTTTCCTTCGCCAGTGCTAATCATAAACGGAACTGAAAATCCGCCAATTAGTGATAATACAGCCAGTTCTTTTCTGTCATAAGAAAGTGAAATGAGTGAACTAAATGCGGTAATAAGTACCATAATAATAAACGCCACGGTTTGACCAAACAAATGATAACTGTGGAAAGCAATAGCAATAGTAAAATAGAAAACGGCAATGGCACCAGCTACAAAAACAGAGCTAAAAGCAGCGTATTTTTTACGTAATTTATGTGCAACTCCCAGGATTAATGCACCAGCAAGCATGCCAATTCCCACACGAGCGGGTTCGTTGATCCAATCTTTGTCAATAGCATATTTTACAAAATAACTAATCCCTAAAACCAGGATTAAAATTCCAATTTTGTTAATTAGGTTTTCGCCAATAAATTTCTCTAAATCCGGATTGTTTTCTCTAAATCTTTCCCAGAAAGTTTTCTCAGGTTCTACAGGAATGTATGGTTTTGGTTCTTCAAATTTTGGAGTCGGAACTGTTTCTATTGGCTGAATAACGTTTTCTGTTTTTTCAAGAATTGTTTCCTTTTCAATAGGAGCAGGGGTTATTGGTTTTTCGATTGCAACAGCTAGCGGAGGTTTTGTTGTTTCCGGAGTTGCAATTGGTTTTTCAGAAAGTTTTTCGGCTGCTTTTAATAAATCTAGTTTTCTGCTCAATTCTCTAAATTCATATTCTGTTCTATCAAATTTTGAGTCAATATTTGTTTTGATATAGAATAAAAAACCAAAAAGTAATATCAATAAGAAAATAGTCATAGCACCGCGATTTTTGAAAATTATGAGTTGTAAATATAATAACATTTAGAAAGTAAGTGTCATTTTTTTCTGATATTGTGATTAATGTAGTAGAAAATGAATTTTCATAGATTTGATTGCCTGATATTTTATAAATCTATGGTTAGTTATAAAGTCAATCACAACAGCCTTGCGTGAAATGGGAGAATTTGGTATTTTAGAAAAGAAAGTTATTTGGCAGTAACCAGTTCATATTGAATATTAGCTTTCGGAGAAAGGCAGGCAGTTAGTTCCTGTTTTTCAGCAGTTGGATTTTTTTACTGAATAATAATTTTTAAAACTATAAAATCTTCAATGTTTGTAGGGATTGTTCTCTGTGTTTAATAAAATATTATGTTAAAATTTTAAGATATTCGAAAATTGATTATTTATTTTTAGATTTGACCCACTAACCCTTAAAGTATATTTTGAATGGCATTTGTAAATAAATACAATGACATAGATCTTGTTAAGCGTCTTCAGGAAAACGAAGAAGAAGCTTTGACGATTATTTATAAAGAATATTGGGAAATCATGTATATGGCTGCTTATAACCTTGTTAAAGATAAGTCAGTGTGTGAAGATATTGTTCAGGAAGTATTTATTTCATTATGGCAAAGAAGGGCGAAGTTGCAGATAAAAGCTTCTTTGAAGAGTTATTTGTATACCAGTACAGTTTATAAGGTTTATGATCATTTTAATAAAAATAAAAAAATGGTTAAAGATGAGTTGTTTGATAATTTTGAGAGTAAAATCGAAACTTCTAATCCTGAAACCAAATTGATGCATCAGGAATTAATTTATCATTTAGATGCTATTGTGGATTCCTTACCAGATAAATGTAGAGAAGTTTATAAGCTGAGTAGAGAAAATATGTTGTCTAATAAAGAGATTGCTGAGCAGTTAAATATTTCACAACGCACCGTTGAAGGTCATATTTCTAAAGCTTTGAAAGTTTTAAAAGAATCGCTTGGAGTGGCGGTGAGTATTGAGTTTATCGCACTTTTTTTAAAGTAAAAATTTGATATGCATAAAAAAAAGTAAAAATTTTTACTAATAGAGCAGGTGTGAATCGTTTTTTTGGAGACTTAGTTATATAAGCATACAAAAAACGAACAGATGAGTTTAAATCCCCAACAATATTTTTCAGACTTAGTTACTAAACTTATAGAGGGTTCTATAACTAAAAGTGAGTTAGATAAACTATTAAATTTCTTTTCGAATAATCAGGAAATCGAAAATTGGCCTGCTCATTTAGGATCCAAAGAAGATGTACAAGAAAGGATTTATGAAAAAATCCGATTAGAATTGGATTTTGACAAGAATAAGACAAGCAAAGTAATTCCACTATACAAAAAACCTTTCTTTAAATATGCTGTAGCAGCATCAGTAGTTTTATTCATAACATTTACAACTGTTTTTAATCAACAAAAACCAAATGCTGTTGTTGCAGCGGTTCCTAACAAAATTGAAGTTGGCACCGATAAAGCAATGCTAACTTTAGAGGATGGTTCTACTGTTGTTTTAGAAAAAGGTAAAACTTACAATAATAAAAACGTAAATAGTACAGGCAAAGAATTACTGTATAACAAATCCAATTCAGCATCAAAAAAAGTAGCGTATAATTATTTGACTATTCCACGAGGTGGGCAGTTTGCTATCACTCTTTCTGATGGTACAAAAGTTTGGCTGAACTCAGAAACCAAATTGAAGTTTCCGGTAAATTTTGTAGAAGGAAAAACCAGAGGAGTTGAATTAGTTTATGGAGAAGCTTATTTTGATGTGTCTCCAAGTACAGCTCATAAAGGGGCAGGTTTTACAGTATTCCAACAGAAGCAGGAAATTCACGTTGTAGGTACCGAATTTAATATAAAAGCATACAAAGACGATTCGAATATCTCTACCACTTTAGTAGAAGGGAAAGTCGAAATGCAGTTTGCTAATGTGAAGCAAAACCTAATTCCAAATCAACGCGCCAATTTTGATCTTAAAACCAATAAGGTGAAAATAGCTAAGGTAGATGTCTATAGCGAAATATGTTGGAAAGATGGCGTTTTTAGTTTTGAAGATAAACCACTGGATGAAATTATGAAAGTGCTGTCGAGATGGTATGATATCCAGGTTGTTTTTGAAAACGAATCCATCAAAAAAGAACAATTTAACGGGGTTTTAATAAAAGACAGAAATATTGATGAGATTTTAAGATCTATTAAAAACTCCGGAATTATAAAAAAATATGAATTTAAAAATAAAATTTTGATACTGAAATAAAAAAAAAGAGGGGTAGTAGTTTAGATAATTTGCGGTTGCCTAACTACTTCCCTCCCTATACATTAATTAAACTATTGTTCAACTAACAACCACAAAACTATGAAAATTAATTCTATTAATTGTCGTTTTGAATTTCAAAAACGGCTTCTATTGATTATGATGAAAACATTTTTAATTCTATTCTGTACAACCGTTTTCAGTTTCAATACTGAAACCTCCTTTTCGCAGGCAAAAATATCGATTGAAGAAAATCAATTGGTATCGGTCAAAGAAGTTTTTAAAATAATTCAAAAGCAAACCAATTACAGTTTTATTTACCCTAACGACTTTTTTAAAGATGCTCCAAAGGTGCAATTGAAAAAAGGTACTATTGAAATTTCTAAATTATTAACTCCGATTTTCAAATCTCGTAATTTGAATTTCGAAATAACAGCTGATAAGAATATTATCATTAAAGAGGCTGTGAATACTGAGGCGAAAGAAAAGCCCATTGAAGAAAAAGCTATCCAGGAAATAAAGGTGTCGGGTAAAGTAACCGATGAGAATAATCAGCCTATTCCGGGAGCCAGTATTCTTGTTAAGGGGACTCAAATTGCGACACAGACTGATCTTGATGGGAAGTATTTAATAAAAGTACCATCAAATGAGAGTGTTTTGGTTGTATCATTTATAGGATATGGAACCAAAGAAATAAAGCTTAATAATCAGTCAGTAATCAATTTCCAACTTCTGCCAGAAACCGCAAAATTAGAAGAAGTTGTTGTTGTAGGTTATGGTTCAAGTAAACAAAAAGATTTAACGGGTTCTGTTTCTTCTGTAAAATCAGAAAATTTTAACAAAGGACCACAATTAAGCGCACAGCAAGCCATTCAAGGAAAAATGGCCGGTGTTGTAATTGCTCAGAATAGTGGTAAACCAGGAGGATCTAATACAGTAATCATTCGTGGAGGAACTTCGTTAACAGGAACAAATGATCCTTTGTATGTTATTGATGGTGTTCCAATTTCTACTACAGCGGGAGTGAGTTCAGCAAATATCAGAGGAAATGGAACTGACTTTTTTGATCAGGAACCAACTAATCCTTTGATGACAATTAATCCAAATGATATTGAGTCAGTAACTGTTTTGAAAGATGCTTCTTCAACAGCTATTTATGGTTCAAGAGGAGCAAATGGTGTAATTGTTATTACAACTAAAAAAGGAAAATCTGGGAATTTAAAAGTGAGCCTTGATGTTACTGGTGGGATTTCGACAGTTTCAAAAAAATTAGATGTTTTGTCTGCAGATGAGTATAGAAAAGTAAATACCGATTTAGGTTTGACTTTTTCTGATTTAGGAGGAAACACAAATTGGCAAGACGAAATTTATAGAACTGCAAAAACACAGGATTACAATTTATCTTTTTCAGGAGGCTCAGACAAAACTGCATATAGAGCTTCATTAGGATATGGTGATCAAGAAGGTGTTTTAATTGGTTCAAAATTACAAAGAGCGAATGCAAGAATTAATGTTAACCACACAGCACTTAATGATAGGCTTACATTTGATTTAAGAGTGAATTATGGACAAACATTCTCTAATAATTCACCGGTATCCAATACTGTAGGAAGTGAAGCAGGAACGAGTATCAACTATGAGTCTTATGTTTTTAACCCTACTTATCCAATTTATGATGCTAATGGAAACTACAATCATGTTCCTCCTTATAGAATTAATCCGGTTTCTTTTTCTAATGATGTTTTAGACGAAGTTACCAATAATCGTTTTCTGGGGAATTTATCAACCACTTACAAGATTTTCAATCCTTTAAGTGTAAATGTGAATTTAGGTTATACAAACCAAGCCATCAATAGAAATTCATATATTAAAAAATCCAATCCGCTAGGTGAAGGAATGGGTGGATATGCCAGTGTTCAAAAATTAGAAGATTTCAGTAAGTTATTAGAAACTGTTTTGAGATATAATAACTCATTTGGGAAACATAGTGTAGATGCTATTGCGGGTTATTCATACCAATATTTTGTAAATGAAGGAATCCGTAATGCCGTATCAGGGTTTTTATCAGATGAATTCAGATGGTATAGTTTACAAGCTGCCAGTACTAATCAAGGTGTAACTTCTTTTAAAGGAAGTAATAAATTAATTTCGATGTATGGTAGAGTGAATTATAACTTTGACGATAAAATTCTTGCTACCGCAACTATTAGAAAAGATGGTTCAAGTAGATTTGGTTCAGGAAATCAATGGGGAGTATTCCCATCTGGATCTTTAGCCTGGAGAGTTTCTAACATGGAATTTTTTAAGTCAAAAACCATCTCTGATTTAAAAATCAGAACCAGTTATGGTGTGACAGGAAATCAGGAAATTGGAAATTTAAATTCAATTACAAGACTTGGAGCTACTTCTGCCGGATATATTGTTGGTGGTCAAAGAATCACTACTGTTTTACCATTGCAATATGCTAATCCTGATTTAAAATGGGAACAAACAGCGCAGTTTAATACGGGTATTGATTATTCGTTATTGAATGGTAGAATTCGCGGAAGTGTTGATTATTACGTTAAAAAAACTACTGATCTTTTATTGCGTATTCCGGTGCCTTCACCTACAGCTGTCAGTACACAATTGGCAAACGTAGGAAGTGTACAGAATAAAGGGATTGAGTTAGAAATTTCTGCAGATATCATTAAAAAAGCTGATTTTACTTGGAGTACTTCTATTAACTATACTAGAAATAGAAATAAAGTATTAAGTCTTTCTAACAGCTTATACAAAGGAGATAATATTCAGGTTGCTCCATTGCAAGGACAAGGTTTGACGGCTGGTATTTATGCTCAGCTTATAAAACCAGGATTACCTGTGGGGACTTTTTATGGAAGAGAATTTAAAGGGATTGAGAATGGTGTTGAGATAATTGATCCGGAAATGAAAGTTATTGGTTCAGCACAGCCTGATTTTACATTTGGTATTACAAACTCATTGAGCTATAAAAGATTTTCATTAGGCTTTAATTTTAGAGGATCTGTTGGGAATGATGTGTTTAATTTAACTGCTAATAACTTAGGGTATTTGAGTAATCTTCCTGGACGAAATGTGTTTAAAGAAGCACTTACAAGTGGTGTTTTAAGAAGTCAGCCAAAACAATATTCTTCCAGATGGATTGAAGATGGCTCTTTTGTGAGATTAGACAACATTACTTTAGGCTATGATTTAAATCTTAAAAATGTTCCTTCAATCTCTAATGCAAGATTATTTATTACTGGACAGAATTTGTTGTTGTTTACAAAATATTCTGGTTTAGATCCTGAGGTTAATTCAGATGTTTCTGGTTCTGGAGTCGCTCCTATAGGAGTGGATTACTTAGCTTACCCAAAAGCTAAAACAGTGAGCATTGGATTAAGTGTGTCATTTTAAGCATAATTTCAATTAATAAATAGTACTATCATGAAAATATATAACATCAAATTAATATTGTGTTCATTCATTGTCTCACTTTGCTTGCCAGGGTGCACCAATTTGGATGAAGAATCGTTCGGAAGTTTGTCACCTGACACTTATTATAATAATGAAGCAGAAGCACTTTCTTCTGTTGTAGGAGTTTATCAATCTTTATCGCAAGTAGCTCATATTGGTGATCCTTGGCGTATTGCCGAATTTGGAACCGATGAGTTTATCGTGCCTGGAAGAGCGAGTGGTGGATGGTTTGATCAGAATCAAATTGAAATAATAACGCATACAGTAACTCCTGCAAATGCTACTTGTGGAAGAGCCTGGAAAAATATTTTTCAGGAAATTGGTACTGCTAATGCGGTTTTAGAAAGTTTGCAGGCGTCGCCAAATAGCGCAAATTTAAAAGGCTTGATAGCCGAGGTAAGAGCGTTGCGTGCTTATGGTTATTTTTATGCTATGGATTTTTGGGGCAATGTGCCACTGGTTACTGTAGCCAGAATTGACCCGAATAATTTACCTGGAAATACCCCAAGAAAAGATGTGTTTACTTTTATTGAAACAGAAATGTTAGCAGCTATACAAGATCTGCCTTCAATAACTACTGTAAACAAAGCAAGTTATTATCCAAGGTTTACAAAAGAAGCTATTTATGGAGCTTTGGCAACAATGTATTTGAATGCCGAAGTATATACAGGAACTCCTAAATGGACGGAAGCTGTTGCCATGTGTGATAAAATTATCAGTACAAATAAATATTCTTTGGAGGCTGCTGTAGTTGATAATTTCAAGTCAACAAATGAGCAAAATTCAAAAGAAATAATTTCTTCTTTTTCAATTTCACCAGCACAAAATGCAGGTAATAATCAGTTTATCTTATATACCCAAAATGGATTAGATAAATTAAAGTACAATCTGCCTTTTACACCGGCAAATGGATACAGTACATATCAGGAAGCTCTTGACAGATATCAAAATCAGGATGTTCGTAAGTCGTTAATTGAGTATGGACCACAATATTATTTAGATGGTGTTACGCCTTTAAAATATCCAAATGGAACCCAATTAAATATAATTGCAGTTCAGAGTTTAATCAGTGCCGAGGATAATGAAGGTTATAAAGTGCTAAAATACACTCCTATCGGAACATCCTGGTCTGGTTTTAATGCTGATAATGATTTGGTTTTAATGCGTTATGCTGATATTTTATTGATAAAGGCTGAAGCTTTATTTAGAGGAGGTACTACAACAATCGCTGATACTCCATTGAATTTGGTGAATACAGTAAGGGGTAGAAGTAATGCTTCTCTTTTATCAAGTTTAACTTTGAAAAACATTGAAGACGAAAGGGCCAGAGAATTGATTTGGGAAGGTCATCGCAGAAGAGATATGATTCGTTTTGGTACTTATTTTACCGGAACATGGGCATTCAAAACAACTCAAACGGCTACTTTTAGAGGAATATATCCTATTCCACAGGAACAGAGAACTGCAAATCCAAAACTAGAACAGAATCCAGGATATCCTTTGAATTAAATAATAAATTTGGTTAATAAATAGTTGGTTAAACCCATGTGTTCCTAGATTTTTCTAAAATACATGGGTTTTTTTCTTAATTTAATTTTGTGTGCAATCAATATGGATATGAAGTCTTTTACCAATGTATTGTTTAGATTTAAATATGTTTTAATGTTTGTTTCAATAGTATTTCTAAGCAAAGTTTATGGTCAATCTTATAAAGGAGTAACTGGAATTAGAGATTCGTCTTATTCTACTAAAAATGCTTATAAATATGATGTAAAAACGCATCCGTCTATCAAGATTGTTACTGAATTTCATTTTAATTCGGTTAAAGAAAAACGAAATATTAGCTATTGCGAAATCGGGAAACGCAAATTGAATTTGGATGTCTTTTACAATACTGAAAAGGCAAATTCAAAACGAACAGCAATCATCATTATTCACGGTGGTGGTTGGCGTACCGGAAGCAGGGAACAGCATTATCCGATGGCGCAAAAGTTAGCCAGTTTGGGGTATGTGTGTTTTACACCAGAGTATCGTCTTTCTACCGAAGCGCTTTTTCCGGCAGCTATTTATGATATTAAAGCAGTGATTCGTTGGGTTCGGGAAAATGCAACAGCTTATAATTTTGATGCCAATAAAATTGCTGTTTTAGGTTTTTCCGCTGGAGGCGAAATGGCTTCTTTTATGGGGACAACGGCGAATATGCCGTTATTTGAAGGAACTTCTTGTAATTTAGAGGCAAAATCGAATGCCAATGCAGTAGTGGATATTGATGGAACCTTATCTTTTGTACATACAGATGGTCGTGAAGGAGATGATAGCAAAGGAATTTCGGCAGGAACCTATTGGTTTGGTTATTCGAAAGTAGAAAATCCAAAATTGTGGGAAACCGCATCGCCGCTGAGTTATGTAAGTGCTCAAACACCGCCAACACTTTTTATCAATAGTGCTGTGCCTTGGATGCATGCGGGTAGGGAAGATTACATCAAGGTTTTGGATAAAAACGGAATCTATTCTGAAGTTAAAGAATTCGAAGGAGCGCCACATTCATTTTGTTTGTATGAGCCTTGGTTTAGTCCAACAATTCAATACATAGACAATTTTTTGACTAAAGTTTTTAATAAATAATTTAATGCTATGAAGCAGTTTTTTCAAAATGTATTTTGCCTGGTTCTTTTTATTTCTTTTTATGCAAAAGCTCAGCAAACAGCGATTAAGATTCCAAAAGACACCTCTTTTACGGTAAAAAATGAATACAAGAAATACCTGAAAAATTTTCCGCAAATAACACCTGCCAAAGATGTATTACCGGAAAATGTAAATGAAAGTCGGAACTTGGTTTATACCACATTAAAAAACACTTCTTTTGGAGACCGAGATTTGCATCTTGATGTTTTTTCGCCAAAGAAAAAAGGAAAATATCCAGCTTTAATCATGGTTCATGGCGGAGGATGGAGAGCAGGAGATAAAGCATTGCAAGTGCCAATGGCTCAAAAATTAGCAGCCAAAGGAATTGTAACGGTTTGTGTGGAATACCAATTGTTGCAGGAAGCCAAATATCCGGCAGCGGTTTTTAATATAAAATCGGCAGTACGATGGATGCGCGCCAATGCAGATAAATATGGAATTGATCCTAACAAAATAGCCATTTCAGGTTGTTCGGCAGGTGGACAATTGGCTTTGTTGGTCGGATTGACAAACGGAGTGGAAGCAAAGGAAGGGAATCAGGGAAATTTAGGTTTTTCGAGTGACATACAAGCCATCGTAGATTTGGACGGAGTGGTCGATTTTATGGCGCCTTTGTCTCTTAATTTAAATCGAAAAGCAGACTCGCCAGATGTACAATGGTTAGGAGGCACTTTTTATGAAAAACCGGAAATTTGGAAAGATGCTTCTCCTATCTTTTGGGCTAATGAAAAATCTTGTCCTATATTGTTTGTCAATAGTGGTTTTCCAAGATTTCATGCAGGTCAGGATGAGTTAGTCGGGATGATGAAAGATTGGGGAATATATACTGAAGTTCATAAATTTGATATCCAACTCCATACGTTTTGGTTGTTTAATCCCTGGATTGATCCAACAGTGAATTATATCAATAATTTTTTAATTAAAGTTTTTAAATAAATGAAAATGAAATTTATAGTCCCAGTAATTTGTGTGACAGCTAGTTTTATAATGGCTTTCAGTGTGAAAAAAAATCACGTAACGGTTTATTTAGTTGGCGATTCGACTATGGCAGATTATGCTAATAATTATGAACCAGGCAAAGATTATATGAAAACCAGATATCCGGTTACAGGATGGGGACAGGTTTTTCAGCAATATTTAGTTAAAGATAGTTTGCAAAAAGTGAATAAATTAATTAAAACAGACAGTGCTTTTGTCGATGATCGAGCTCGAGGCGGTCGCAGTACACGAACATTTTTTCAGGAAGGAAGATGGCGGGCAGTGTATGAAAATCTTAAAAAAGATGATTTGGTTTTGATGCAATTTGGACACAATGATGCTGCCGAAAACATGACCGAAAGATATGTGACTATTGAAGGATACAAAGAATTTTTGAGATTGTTTGTCAGCCAAACCAGATCAAAAGGAGCTGTTCCAATTATCTTAACACCAGTAGCCAGAAACTATCCTTGGAAAGATGGAAAATTACAAAATGTTCACGGATTGTACGATCAGGCAGCGAAAGATGTCGCGAAAGAGTTGAACGTAAAATGTATCGATTTGAATAAAAAATCAATGGATTATTTCACTAAAAAAGGAGAGTCTTTTGTGGCTGAAAATTATTTTATGAATTTCCCGGCAGGCAAATATGAAGCCTATCCAGACGGACAAAAAGACAATACCCATTTTCAAACTAAAGGAGCAATAGAGGTAGCCCGGCTTGTTTTTGAAGGAATGAAAGAACTGAATACAACTATTAAAAATTAAACCCAATTATTTTCATGAAAAATACAATCAGACTAAAATACATTTTGTTTTTTCTATTCGTTACCCAATTGTTTTTTGCGCAAACAGCAAATCCCGAAAAATACAAATACCAATTTGTTGTTGCTAAAGATGGCAGTGGCGATTATAAATGCATTCAGGATGCGATAGATGCGATGCGAAAGTTTCCTTTGGCACCAATTACTTTGTATATTAAAAATGGTGTTTACAACGAAAAGATAGAATTGTCGGCTAATAATACCGATGTTATTTTTATTGGGGAAAGTGTAGAGAAAACTATTATAACCTATAATGATTATTCCGGTAGAGGAAAAATGGGAACTTTTGATTCTTATACGGCTAAAATATCCGGAAACCGATTCAAGGCCGAGAATATTACGTTTGCCAATTCTGCCGGGCGGGTAGGGCAGGCGGTAGCCTTGTATGTCGATGCTGATAAAGCTGTTTTTAAGAATTGTAAATTTTTAGGAAATCAAGATACCATCTATCATGGTGGCGAATATTCAAGACAATTTTTTGTAGACTGTTATATCGAAGGTACCACTGATTTTCTATTTGGACCTGCAACGGCGGTCTTTAAAAACTGTACACTTTTTTGCAAAGCAAACTCTTATATTACAGCTCCAAATACTCCAAAAGACAAAGAATTTGGTTTTGTCTTTTTGGATTGCAAAGTGATTGTGAATGAAGAAGTAGACAAGCTTTACCTTGGCCGACCTTGGAGAGCGTGGGCAAAATCAGTATTTATAAAATGTGAATTGCCTAAACAAATTGCTCCGCAAGCATGGGACAATTGGGGTAATACTGATAATGAAAAAACCGCTTTTTTTGCGGAATACGAATGCAGTGGTGAAGGTTTTAAACCAAAAGAAAGAGCGCCATGGACACACCAATTAAAGAAATCAGAAGCAGAAAGATATACTTTGAAAATTATTTTAGGCAGCAATTCAAAATCTTCTGAAAAAGAATGGTACGATTTGTAATTTTCTGAATTTTATATTTTAAAACTAAAAACAGCCGCAGGATCAATCTTGCGGCTGTTTTTTATAGGAATCGATGCTTGGACTGCGAGGATATTAATCTTTTAGTTCTATGGCATGAAAAAAAGCCTCATATTTCTATGAAGCTTTTCTAGTAGCGGGAAGCATTCAAATATCTAACCACTTTATTGAGGATTATTATATGATTGTTGCGCTTGCATCTTAAAATATATACTGAAAACTCTATATTCTTTTTTGAAAATCTTTTTAGAGATAATCATAGTTTGAATTTATAAACAAAGGAATAATAGGATTCGGTAGCTATAATTAATGAATCCAGTAATGTGATATCAAGAAGTCTTCCGGCTACTTTTGCTTTTTGAGTTAGCTGTTTGTCGGCTTCAGAAGCTGTAAGGTTAATATATGTACTTACAAATGGATGAATTGTATTAGGACTAAAAGAGCAAAATATTTGGACTAAAAAGGAAGATATATTTTTCTTAATGCTTATATCTTTGTAGCTGAAGTTTATAATATTTCAGGATTAACTCCAAAAGAATTTCCAAAACAAAATTAAAACTGCTTTATAGCTTTAATAGTTGTAGTATGAAAAAAATGATTAAAGTTCCAACTTCTTTGATTGGCTGCGATGCGCCGCAAAACTTCCTGATGTTAGATGGCTGTTCTGTAATTGAGCAGTGCATACACAGTACTGAAGCTAAAGGAATCATGTACTTAGAACAGCATTTACTCCTAATTGTACTGGAAGGATCCGTTGTTCTGACTTATGGAAAACAGGAATATAAGCTTGGCAAGAATGATATGATTCTGCTTAAAAAAGCAACTGCTGTAAAGTATCATAAATTCGGAAATGCTGAAAATGATAATATTTACGATAGTTTTATGTTCAGTATCAAAGATGATGTTCTAAAAACATTTTTATCAACCTCAGAAATTAAGGTATCAAAACCTGAGGGAGAAATTAAGACAGGAGTTTACCCAATGAATGAATGTTTGGTTGCATTCGCCCATTCTCTAAAGCCTTACTTTTTTGATCATTCTGTTGTTCATCCCGGACAGCTTCGCCTGAAGATTATGGAATTACTTTATGATGTTGCAGAATGTAACCGAAATATGTTTTTACAAATTCTCCAGTTGCACGAGCCTGTAAAAACTGATATCCGTAATGTGGTGGAACAGCATTATGCTTCACCAGTTTCTGTTTCTGAACTGGCTTATCTTTCCGGCAGAAGTCTGTCGAGTTTTAAAAGAGACTTTCAAAATATATACAATGCTACTCCTGCAACCTGGATCAGAGAAAAGAGATTGGAAAAAGCAAAAGATATGCTGGAAACTACTGCTTTATCGGTTTCAGATATATGTTATTCCCTAGGATTTGAAAATGTGTCTCACTTTTCAAGAATATACAAAGAATTCCACGGACAGGCACCAAGTATCTCTCGTTAGTGATTGTTGAAGCACTAAATCAGCTTCGATAAAATTTCAGTATTCAATTATTTGAATCACAGTCCTAAATCTTACATCTTATTCTCAATTTCTCATTAAAAGTTTTTATGATAAATCTTATTAATAGAGAAACTTCCACATTTAATTTTCCACTTTAAAAAAGGACTAATTAGTAAAAATCTTTGGACTAATTAGAAAAAACGTCACGCTTTAGCCATTGTACCTTTGTTTTAGAAATTGAACTTAACGAATTCTGTCAGGCAACACAGTAAATTATGTTCAAAAATTAATAATATTCAACTAAAACAGAACGATTTATGAAAAACATTCCAGGAAGAAGAAACGCAGTTCTAAATTCCGCAGGTTTTAATGCTGATGGCTTTAGGCAGGGCATCGGAAAAATTACGAAAAAAATATTTTCCTTAACCATTATCTCAGCATTAACAATTGGCGGTTTATTAGTTTCCTGTCAAGATAAAAATAATCAAAACAATAAAACAGAAGTTATGCAAAACAATCAAGAACAAAAAGAAGGAATCCTGAAAGCAATAGATTTATATGTAGAAGCAGGAAAAAAAGGGGATGGGAATATTGCAAAACCAGCATTTGCATCAACCGCAACAATGTCGTGGTCTGAAAATGGAGTATTAAAAAGTGTTCCTATACAAGCACTATTTGACGGATTTTCTGCAGCGGAGCCAATGGAAGCAAATTACAAATTGACTAGTCTAGATGTAGAAGGTGATGTAGCAATAGTGAGAATCGAATCTCAGTTTGGATCTGACAAATATGCAGATATGTTTACAGTGGTTAAGGACGGCAGCGATTGGAAAATCATCAGTAAAATTTATCAAATTATAAAATAAGCAATGAATAAATATATTGAGTTAGTCATTTAGTTTCTGTATTTTTATGTCTTTAAAAACAGTCGTTATGGAAGTATTTGAAGGACAAAGCATACTAAACTTTATAAAAGAATTGCCAAATGATGAAGCTTGCAAA